>JAQWSN010000002.1 GCA_029243165.1 Flavobacteriaceae bacterium | reverse complement strand
TAACTCAATAGTAAGCTATGACTATGTAATTACTCCACCTGCAAAACCAACGTATATAGAAAAGGAAACCTTGCAAAAAACTTTAACTGAATATGAAATAAATCCTCTCGTAACCTATTTATATAGTAATTATAGTAAGGATGAAGTTAAGAACACTATTGAGAAATATCACTTAGGAACCGCTAATATGTTTAACGGAGCTGCTATATTTTGGCAAAAGGACGATACAGGTAATATTCGTACAGGAAAGATAATGGCTTATGATACATCAACAGGAACAAGACTAAAAGCTAATGATGGTAAACCCCTTATAAGCTGGGTACATTCCGTATTAAAAAAACCTAACTACAATCTTAAACAATGTTTGTTTGGGCTTCATCTATTGAATGACACAATTAAACAGGTTGCTATAGTAGAAGGTGAGAAGACAGCTGTTATAATGAGCATAGAGTTTCCTCAATATACTTGGATGTCTACCGGTTCACTTCAGGGTTTTAAGCATGAGTATGTAGCTCCTTTGAAAGGAAAAGATGTCACAGCTTTTCCAGATAAAGGAGGTTACAACAAATGGAAGGAGACCGCTGATGCATTAAATAATAAAGGATTTAGTATAGAAGTCTCTAAATTACTTGAAAAAAAAGAATATAAAGACGGCTGGGATTTAGTTGATGTGATTCAATATGAAGATAAAAAATAGCTTACACCAAGAGGCAAAGGGTAACCCCTACACGAAGTTTTATAGTCCTAAACAAAACATAGTCATTACACATAATATAACTTGCTTATTTACAGTTAGTTATATCATTTTTAGAGTGTATAAACTCATTACGTCAATTATTTTAAATAGTTAGATATGCTGAAGCTTAAGGTAATACCCTATTATACGAAGACCATCCCTAAAAAGAAAAGTGATTTATTTAGACGGGGGTCTTAGATTTATAAAACTTTTGGACTGATTTTTTTGACTTTTTACTGTCATATAACTGTCAATTATGCCAGTAAATTGATGTTTTTTGCATAAATTTAACTTGTATAATTCACTGGTTATATGTGGAGAAGATGGGACTCGAACCCACGACCTCTTGACTGCCAGTCAAGCGCTCTAGCCAGCTGAGCTACATCCCCTGTTCTGGTTCACAAATTTAAGTAATTTAAGTAATTTAAGTTAGTAATTCGAGCAAAGGAACATCGGGAATTACGGCTCTTCTTCAAAATATCAACCTTTAAAAAGTATCCTTAAAAATAAGCCCTATAATTTTTCACTATCCAACTATTTGAAAACAATATCTAAATACTTGTATTTTAATTAATTAACTTACAATATTTGTATTTGATTAATAAACAGTTGTTTATTTTATTTAGTTTTATTTATGTCTGGTGGGGATGAAGTAATGTAGTAGGATTTTGATGATGGAAGTATCTTCATTATAAAGTCCCCACTTTTTTAAAACTCCAAACATAATCCCCCTCGATACGTTTACTCCTTTTTTTCTTTAGCCTGAAATTCTCCGTCGCTCATTTTATGGGATCCATCGCAAAGTATGGATTTACTTCTTCCACATCCACAAATTGAAAATTTAGTTGCATGGTGTCTTACCTCAGAGCCATCTTCATTGACTAACTGAACATCCCCTTCAAGAACCTTTATTTGACCTCTTTCATTTCTAAATAATTTTACCATTGTTTTTTTGATTTCTAAATTAATACTTTGATCTCATCCTTGAAATAAATTTTCACATTCAATTTTTGATGATTTTTGATTTTGTGGTAAAATAGAAATTAACTACCCTTGTTTTGTTTTACCCTTATGACCAAGGTTAAAATACATAAATAGTTTTTACTAAAGTGTAAAAACAGAGCTCTGCCAAAAATTGCAAAGACAGCGTACATACTTTAATAATCCTGTCAAGATATCCGCTACAGACTGAAATGTAAAACCTATTCCCCTTGGATAAATGATGTAGATCCTTCCTCTGTTGAGATGCTCCGTAAACTAGCAAAAAAAGGTCGTAAGCTTAGAGGTTTTATCAATCTTGCTGAATCATCCATTTTAAATTTTGACCTCGATACCCGTTCCCCCTTTTTTTGGGAAAGTATGGCATCAATTTTGGATCATAACAACATAGAAAGCACATTAATCTTTTAAAGAAAATCTCTTTCTATCTTTATGAACTCATCTAAAAGCATGTAGGCTATGAATCGAAATTTCGGATTAGTCATTTTGTTTTCCTTTCTATTTTACTCCATAAATAGTTTGGCTCAAGGAGGTGAGCTTCTTATCCAACAATACAGCAAAGGTCCTCGTTTGGATCAAAATTTTTCCAAATGGTCCATTAGACTGGGTCCTCAACTTAATAGAATCAATACCAATCTTGGCACAACTTCACCAACACTTACCCTAGGTGGGCTTGTAGAATTAGAATACAGACTTTCAAAGACAGTCGGTCTTGTGAGTGGTGCACAATTTACCCCAATCCATTATTCCTATCCAAAGGGTGATTCCATTGCTACAGATCGTTTAAAATACATCACCTACCCTTTATTATTGCGCTTACAGCCTACTGACAAAGTAAGCCTTGGGCTTGGGATAATCTATCAGGCTTTTATCAATGGTGAAAAAAGGGTGGAAATCGAAGATTATGCCGAAACAACGCCTTACGCTGAAGAAATTTTTAAAGACAGTTTTGGAGGAGTTGTTCAAGCTGTCTATCATCTAAATAGACGCATCAATATTTTTGCAAATTTTAGGTGGATTCGCAGAACAAGCCCTCCTACTCAGCCCCAAACCAATAATACTAATGGCTTTCAATTGGGTATTGTTTATCGTATTTGGAAAAGCAAGTTAAGCCCCTAATGGATCAGTCTTTCTTGGTCACAATTTCAATAACCCCATTGATCCCTTCTGCTCCGTATTTTTTTATTGCTGCTTCTCCCTTCAATATTTTTATGGATTCTATTTCATCCGTATTAAAGTCAGTAATTGAATGGAGTGTTTTACTAGCAGTTCCGTCAACAATAAGCAAGGGAGGTTCTTCCTGCTCATCAATACTTTCTTCTTTGAAAAGAAATTTTTTAGGAGTCTCATCGTTACCAAAAAAAAGAATCTCTTGGGTTCCTTTATTTCCTAAGTCAATCACTTTTCCTGATCCAATCATTTTTCTTTTAACTTCTTTAGGAGCCTCTGAGGGCTTCGAAGAAGTTTCAGGGTTTTCATAAATCTTTACAACCAAACAAGAGCTAAAAAGAAGGGAGAGCAAACACAAAAAAAGGGCAGTTTTCATGATTTGTTGTTTTTACTAAAATACTCTACTTAAACTAATATTCAAATAAGGATGGTACTTTATTCTTTGAGTTGTAATCAAAGCTGATGAGTAATTGTAAATAAGCTTGGTTCGCCAATTCGATCGGTAAAGCATAATTCCTCCTTGCAACACCCCATGAAAACGTTCTAATTCAAAATCAAAAGGAGAATTTGAACGGAAAAGACTGCCGCTCAATGAATAATCGCTAATGTTGAATGTCAATTGAGTTCCTAAAAAAAAAGCAACTCCATCCGTCAAATCCTCCAATCGTTGACCGAAAAAAGGAAGTCCTGGAAGGGTTCCCCACTGCAATCCAAAACGCGTACTCAGCTGAGTCCGAAAGGTTCCTAGAGCTGCTCTATTCTCCTGAACCCATTTTAATCTTCCTTTTACTTCTTTCCCCAAAAAAGAGGCAATCTCTACGTTAAAATGAACTGCTTGCGGAATTGAGTATGCCCAGGTTAGTGGTTCTAATTTAAGAACATAAATGTGATAGGTGTTTTGAAAAAATTTTGCTAGGCTCTCATTTGCACCGGTAGTCCCCAATTGAACCCCCCAGCCGTATCCAAAATCCAAATGCTTAAAATATTCTTTTTGAAAACCCAAAAAAAGCCATCCATTGTAGGGATAATCCATTCTACTTAAGTCAGAAGTGAATCGAAAAGAAGGCGTGTTTATTTCTTGACCAAGGGTCCAATGCTGTGAAACGTATTGCCAGGAGTCAAGTGAATCCTTTGGCTTTTTTTTCAGCTTGCCGTATTTTAAAAAAAGGCCACTGCTGTAATACCGATCGATTCCAAAATAAAGATCATTGTCTACACTCAATGTGGCATACTGTTGACTTTGGGCAGAAAAACTAAGTAACGCAATCCAGGCAAAATAAAGTGTTCTTGATATCAATTGAATCCTCCCTAATTCTTGTTTTTCAGCACTAGCAAGGGCACAGTACAGTAGAAATCTTTTTTATAAATCAAATCGGGCTCCCAGAGCTTTTCAAAAAATCCTCTTTCGCGTTTAAAAGCAATAAGTAAGTCGGGTTGATTCGCCTGAAAATGTTCCAAAACACCTTGGTAAACGGTTGCATTCTCAGAATAAAGTAGTTGTTCCGAACGTTGCATAAGTTCATCGTTAAGCTGATGATTCCGATTTGCAAATCCAGGGACTTTGACTAAAAGTAGTTTCAATTTTGAAGTAAACTCATCTTGTATCCTGATCAACGGCTTTAAAGTACTAGATGCTTTAACCTCTCCTGTTTTAAAGGCCAAAAGCATTCGCAAAGGTGGACTGAATGATTTTTCCAAGGGAGCAACCAAAACAGGAGTATCCGTTCGTTTGATTACACTCCCTGCAATCCTTCCAAGAAATACTTCGTCGTTAATTTCATTATTTACAGGCGCAGTAACAATTAAATCCAATCCAATTTTTTGATCTAAATTTTTTATTGTACCGATCAAATCACGCTCGCTACTGACAATCTTAATCTGATTTTCTTTTGAAGACACCCGGGACACTAAAGCTTTGATTCGTTTTATGTTATCTTCTTCCAAACGCGCATTAACATTTGTCAACGTGGCTTTGGTCGAATGCGCAGGATAGGCATCAATTACGTAAACGGTACTTTTAAAATGATTTGCAAATTCAAGTGCATAAGCCAAAGTGCTTTCTGCATGTTTTGAGGTACCCAGTGGGACTAGTATGTTTCGCATCGAATTATTTTTACAAAATTACTAACTCTAATATTACAACACTTATTTTTGATGAAAAAATTAAATGATCCGAAAAGCACTCAAAAATGATCTACTTCTGATAAAAAACATTACAGAAGCTTGTACACAACATCTTATCGAGCAAGAAATTTTTCAGTGGAACCAAGATTACCCAAGCCTTGCTGTCTTTAAAAAAGACATTGAAGAAGAGGCTTTGTACGTCTATGAAAAAAAGAATGAAATTTTAGGGTGTATCATGTTTTCAAAAGAAAAAGACCCCTTGTACAATCAAATTGAGTGGCTGACTCAAGATGATCAAAATTTGTATGTTCATCGTCTAGCTGTACATCCTGAGAGTCAAAAACAAGGAATTGCACGTAAGCTTATGGATTTTGTCGAGCGCTTTGCTTTACAGAATGACATAGAGTCCATTCGGCTTGATACCTTCAGCCAAAATCCTAGAAATATTCGCTTTTATGAGGCCAGAGGATACAAAAATCTGGGTGATGTTTATTTCGTCAATCAAAGTCAAGATCCCTTTCACTGCTTTGAAAAAGTACTAAAAAGGATTTAGTTCACTATTTTTACACCTTCTATGAATGCAACCGTCAATCATTTTGAAAAAGATTCTATTGGATATCTTGAATTTAGTCATCCAGCAGGCAATTCATTGCCTTCAGCCCTCTTAAAAGAATTAGATGTTCGCCTAGGGAAGTTGTCAAAAAACGATGCTGTAAAAACCATCGTTATTCAAAGTTCAGGAACTCGAGCTTTCAGTGGAGGAGCCTCGCTTTCTGAAATGAAAGAATTGAAACGTTTTGATCAGGCAAAAGAATTTTTCATGGGCTTCGCAAACCTCATCAACAGCATTCGTTTACTAAATAAATTCGTAGTTGTTAGGGTTCAGGGAAAGGTGGTTGGAGGTGCCGTGGGTCTTGTCGCCGCTTGTGATTATGCCATTGCGCTTGATCAAGCCCTAATCAAGCTTTCTGAATTGTCCATCGGTATCGGGCCTTATGTTATTGAACCCGCTGTATCACGTAAAATAGGGACAACTGCCTTCTCACAATTATCGCTCAATGCTCACGAATGGAAATCTGCCCAATGGGGAGAGCAAAAAGGATTATTTACTACACTTTGTAAAACAGAGGAGGAACTCAACTTTAAAGTCAATGAAATCGCAAGCCGCCTCGCACAATATCCCGAAAAAGCAAATGCTACACTGAGAAAACTCCATTGGAAAGAAACCGATCATTGGGTTGATTTACTTCCAAAAAATGCAGAAATCACAGCGAAACTGGCCCTAGAAAAAGCAACTCAAGACCTTCTTAATAAACTGTAATACTGATGGGAAAAACAATTCGCATAACTAAAGAATTTAAATTTGAAACTGGTCATGCTCTTTACGGTTATGACGGTTTGTGTAAAAATGTTCATGGACATAGTTACAAGCTTTCCGTTACTGTAATTGGACATCCCATTCAAGATCAATCTCATGTAAAGTATGGAATGGTTATGGATTTCAGTGATTTGAAAAAAATTGTTAATACACTTGTTGTTAAACCTTTTGATCATGCAACGGTATTAAATGTAGATTCTCCCCACAAAGATTTAGCCGATAGCATGGAAAAGAGAGGACACAAAATTCTCCGCGTAAATTACCAACCGACAAGTGAAATGATGGTGATTGATTTTGCCGAAAAAATAAGTGCTGCCCTTCCTTCTCACTTACAGTTACACCACCTTATTCTTAGAGAAACGGAAACCTGCTATGCAGAATGGTACGCTTCTGATCAATAACTAAAACCCTAGTGCATCTAAATCCGCTTTGGGCTTGGATTTTTTTACCTCCCCTTCCTCATCCAACTCCTCACATTCGATTGCAATTGTAAGTGTTTCAGGGGCAGTGAAATCTTCCAATGAAATTCCCAAATTTGGATCTTCATACAATTGCTTCATGTAAACTGCCCAAATCGGAAGTGCCATTGTAGCTCCTTGGCCAAAAGCAATATCTTTAAAATGAACGGCGCGATCTTCACCTCCAACCCAAACACCCGTAGCTAAATTAGGAACCATCCCCATAAACCATCCATCACTTTGGTTTTGCGTTGTTCCTGTCTTTCCAGCAATCGGATTTTCAAAAACATAAGGGTATCCCGTTATGACTTTTTCATAGACATAGCTGGTTTTTTCAAGACCTGCGTGGCGTAACCGAGCTCCTGAACCTGCCTTAGTAACACCCTGTAAAAGATTTACCGTAACATAGGCCGCTTCTTCACTCAATACATCTTGTGTTTCAGGAACTACTTCAAAAAGAGCCCTCCCATTCTTGTCCTCAATACGGGTAATCACTACTGGCTTTACATAAATTCCTTGATTAGCAAACGTACTGTATGCCCCTACCATTTCGAATAAACTAATATCTGGAGTCCCAAGAGCAATGGATGGAACGGCCGGCAGATTGGAAGTAATTCCCATTTTTCGGGCAAGATTGATCACTGGACGGGGGCCTACCAAATCCATGATCCGTGCACTGACTGTATTTACAGAATTGGCCAGTGCATTTTTTAAGGTTCGCGTACGTCCGTATTTGTCTCCCGAGTTTTTTGGACACCATGCATCCATATTTCCATGCTTCATGGGTTCGATACAATAAAGTGCATCTGGAAGTGAATCGCAAGGAGATAATTTAAGTTGGTCGATTGCAGTTGCATACAAAAAAGGTTTAAATGTAGACCCAATTTGTCGTCTTCCTTGTTTTACCTGATCGTATTGAAAATGTTTGTAATTGAATCCGCCAACCCATGTTTTTACGTGTCCAGATTGAGGCTCCATAGACATTAATGAAGCTCTAAGAAAGTGTTTGTAATACCGAATAGAATCCATTGGAGTCATAATAGTATCTCGTTCTCCTTGCCAACTAAAAACTCGCATCGGCACCTTTTCGTAAAATGAAGCCAAAATTTCTGATTCTTCTATCCCTGCTAGTTTCATTTTTCTCCAACGTTCGGTTCGGTAAGCCGTCCGCTCCATAAGTGTATCAATTTCACCCGAACGCAAATCTAAAAAAGGTGCTGTAGGATTTGCTCTTTTGCTGTTTTGTTTGAAAAACTCTTTTTGAAGATTTTTCATATGCGCCTCAACGGCTGATTCTCCCATGGCTTGCATTCGAGAATCTATTGTCGTAAAAATTCGAAGCCCATCTCGGTAAAGAGAATGCTTGGTTCCATCGGGCTTTGGATTTTTTGCAATCCAGTTGTCCATAAACTCTTTGAGATACGCCCTAAAGTACGTTGCTAATCCTTCTCTGTGAGACTCTGGAGTGTAGGTAATGCGTATTGGAAGTTGTGAAAGGGAGTCTTTTTCTTTTTCAGTAATTAATTCATTACGAACCATTTGTTGAAACACAATATTTCGCCTTTCCTTTACCCTTTCAGGCCTGCGAATGGGATTGTAAAGAGACGAGTTTTTCAGCATTCCAACTAAGGTTGCAGATTCCTCTATGCTCAAGCGCTGAGGCGTTTTATTAAAAAAGATTTTCGCCGCTGATCGGACCCCGTCAGCCTGATAGCCAAAATCATACTTGTTTAAGTACAAAGACAGGATTTCATTTTTGGTGTAGCGTTGCTCTAACTGGACAGCAATAACCCATTCTTGAGCTTTCTGAAGCACGGCTTTAAATTTATTACGAGAACGTACCCCAACAAAAATTTGACGAGCCAATTGTTGCGTAATCGTACTGGCACCTCCGCGTTTTCCCAAATAAGCAAACGCTCTCAGCGTTCCCTTCCAATCTATTCCTGCATGATCATAAAAACGCTCGTCCTCCGTAGCAATTAACGCCTGAACCATGTTTTGGGGAAGTTCATCATAAGTAATTGGAGTTCTATTGTCATCCAAATAATACTTTCCAAGGATTACCCCATCGGATGAAATAATTTGGGTTGCTAAATTTGTTCTCGGGTTTTCGAGTTGTTGAAGATCCGGCATGGGTCCATACCATTCCAATGCTGCTCCCCCAAAAAGAATCCCTATTCCTAAAATTCCCAAGAAAAATAAGCGCCACATCCACTGGATGTATTTTTTAAAAGGCTCTTTTTTTATTTTTTTGTTTTTTACCATAAACCCTACTGTTGAGCTTCAATACTAACCCCTATGGATACAATTCCCTTGAGCAAAGATACTCCTAAAGCTTCTCCATTGTTCCTCATGGCTTGAGAAATCTCAACGGTCAACTGCGGATCGCTAGGCAAAACCACTGCTTCTTTCCACCAAAGTTTACTTTCCTTAGCTTCAGTAAAACCGGATCCCAACCAGCTACCGTCTGGTGCAGCCATAGCATATTCTAAGGTATCCTGAAGTACGATCTGATCTCCCGATTTTAACGTACAAATCAAAAAAATATTTGAAAACGCATAAGAGTTATCATTTCGTAAACGAACAAAAAGGTTTTGAGGAATACTATCGGTGGATAGATCTTTCAGTTCAAATACATACGGCTTTGAATGCATCCCTTCTTTTGCTACTGTTTGGTATTTTACATATTCCTGATCCTGGTTGCATGAATTGAACCCAATGAAAAGCAAAGCCAGAAGAAGAATACTACACTTTTTTCTTTGGACCATTACGATTGTTTTTTTTCTTTCTTCGCCTAAACGAATTCTTTTTATTAGGTTGATCAAAACGAGACAAACTATCTTGCCCAACACCCCTGTCAAGCAGAATGGGCTCATTGCTTGTTGAAAGCTCAACAAAATCTTCCAATGAAGCTACCGGTTTATTTTCCTTATTCTTTTTGATGATCTCATGAACAGCTGCTACGCTTAGCTTGTGCCATGTAATCCATTCATTTTTGTATGCATACCACAGGACTCCTTTAAAAATATCCATTTTCTGAAAAATCCCGACTCCTTTTTCTGTATGTAATTTTACCTCAGGTCTTGGAAATTTTTTGATTTCAGAACGATAGGCATCAAGCTCATAATTTAAGCAGCACTTAAGCCGCCCACATTGCCCTGACAATTTCTGGGGGTTTAAAGATAACTGCTGGTAACGTGCAGCTCCAGATGAGACCGATCTAAAATCAGTTAGCCAAGTGGAACAACACAGTTCGCGTCCGCATGATCCTATCCCTCCCAAACGAGAGGCCTCTAGTCGAAGACCAATTTGTCGCATTTCAATCCGAATAGAAAACGCCTGCGCCATATCTTTAATCAGTTGACGAAAATCAACGCGTTGCTCTGCAGTGTAATAGAACGTTGCCTTTTTTCCATCAGCTTGATACTCCACATCCGAGATTTTCATATTTAAATGCAAGGCTATCGCCAACTTTCTTGCTTCTTTTTGAACCTCGGCTTCTTTGTTTCTGAGTTCATGCCACCGATCAATTTCTTGAGTGTTTGCAATACGAAGTAGGACTCCTATTTTTTCACTTTTACGTTCTATTTTTTTTCGTTTCATTTGGATCCCTACCAAAGGCCCTGCTAATGTAATCCTACCCAAATCATAGCCTGAGTCTGCTTTGGTAATTACCAAATTTCCTGCTTGTAATTTTAAATCTTTTGGAATACGAAAAAATTCTTTTCGGCTGTTTTTAAATCGCACCTCAACAAAAGGACACTCCTCTTGATCCTCTGCAAGTTGCATGTTTTCCAGCCAATCGAAAACCGTAAGTTTGTTGCAGCTATCACTTCCGCAAGTTCCATTGCTTTTGCACCCCCTTGGGGTACCCTTACTTCCGTTAGCGCAATTGGAACAACTCATCAAATTAATTTGACCTTAAAGATACAGTGATTTGGATGAATCCCTGAATAATAAAATCTTAAATTAGTGTTTAAATTTTAAGACTTCTGAGCGCCCCTTTTTAAAGATTTTATTGCTGTTATGCGTTCCTTTTCTGAGTTCTCGCTGCATTTCCTCTGGTAATCCTATGACTTCCTGACAGTCCGCTGAACAACATTGATCCATTTTTTCTTGACAAGACTCACATTGAATGAACAACAAATGACACGCCTCATTAATACAATTCACATGAGTATCACAGGGAGCACCACATTGATGACATTGAGCTATGATTTCATCTGAAATACGTTCTCCACGACGTTCGTCAAAGACAAAATTCTTTCCTACGAACTTGTTTTCAATCCCTAGAGTTTTTACCTGACGGGCGTATTCTATGATACCGCCTTCTAGCTGGTACACCTTTTGGAATCCTTTGTGTTTAAAATAGGCACTTGCTTTTTCGCAACGTATCCCTCCGGTACAATACATCAAAAGATTTTTATCTTCTTTGTGTGCCCCTAGGTCTTTTTCAATAATGGGTAACGATTCTCTAAAAGTATCTACGTCTGGGGTAACTGCTTTTTGAAAATGTCCAATCTCACTTTCGTAATGATTGCGCATGTCTACACAAATCGTGTTTTCATCATCAAGTAAGCTGTTAAATTCAACCGCATTGACATGTTTGCCTTTTTGGGTTACATCAAAAGATTGATCCTCCAGTCCATCGGCTACAATTTTATCCCGAACTTTAATTGTAAGTTTTAAAAAGGATTTATTGTCTTGTTCTACAGCAATATTCAGACGAACATTTTCTAAAAAAGAAATGCTGTCAATTTGTGCTTTGAACAAACCAAAATTTTTGGCAGGAACAGACAATTGAGCGTTGATTCCTTCTTGGGCTACATAAATCCTTCCGAGTACTTCCAAAGGGTTCCAGTGAATGAATAAATAGTCACGAAAAAATTGAGGGTTTCCGATTTGGGCATATTGATAAAAGGAGAGCGTAAGCCGGTCTTCACCAGCCTCTTCGATAAGCTGTGCGCGCTCTTTCGCACTTAATTTGTTGTACAGTTGCATGCCATAAACGTTTAAGCGGTTTACAAAGGTAGGAAATTAGACTCCAAACTGTTTTAAATGATGATCAAGATGCTTGTAAAACATTCTATTCCATATTGTAAATAACTGGCATTTCCCCTTCCCATTTGTTCCACTCATTCTTGCTTACAATTAATTTAGCCATAAAATCTCCAACATTAATACGACTTGTTTTTCCTGGATTAAAAATTGCACTTCTTGTTGGAGAGTTGTGAACGGTGTATTCGGTCACTTTCTCTAAATTAATAAGAGAGTCCGGGCGAACGACTACCCATCTAATTGAGGAATTTTTTTTGCCAACTTTTTTTCTTAAATAATCCGCGGCTTCCTCATTATCTGTATGAGGTGGTAATAGCAATCGAATCGCCCCAATGATCATTTTTTCTTTAAATGTAATTGGTTCATTTAAGTCTCTATTCTGATTGCCAGCAGTATTCATCAATACAAATTTAACGGGTACTTCAGGAGCGTTCTTGATTACGGCGTCACAAATCAAATTAACTGCTTCCGTAACAAGTTTTCGTGGTTTACCATAAATCCCCTTGAAACTCAAATTATGACCGAGACATGAAGCCACTGCATGACAATCTTTTACGTATTCAATCATTTCTTCCAAACTAATTTCATTGATATTTCTTCTAATAACAGATACTTGATTATTTTTATTCCAAGTATTAGGAATTTTCGAAGAAGGCCTGACTATTACTTTGACTTGCCGTCCATTTTTTAAAATTTGTTTAACCAAATTTACTCCTGTTGCACCATTTGCTCCTACTATTAATATTCCCATGTATTATTTAATTTTTTTTAATAGCATACAACCATTGAATATCCATCATCTGTTGTTTATCCACCCAAATGAGAACGCCAAACGCAATACGTTTCGTTCCATTATCTCTCTGTTATTCGTAAAACAATAACCTCCTATTTAACTAAAAACGTGGCTGAACCTAAATTGAAAATAAAGACGTAGGTATTTCATAAAGAGAGGTAATTTGGGTTATTCTTAAAGCAAGTTACAAAAAAAATGGGGAGGCTTATTCGTCCAATTGAAGGGTAAGATACACAGTCCCGTCTTTTTCAAGGGTTAGGGTTTTTCGAAGAATCGTAAAACTGTTGATTTGATTCAATGCTTGAGTAAATTCTTCTTCGCGAGTCATGCGCTCTTGCTCACAGCCCATTTCGGTAAAAGCAAGACTGTTTAGGGTCACGGTTTGGTCTTTTGTACTGTAGGTTCCACCCCCACTGTTGCATGCAGTTTGTACACTTATTGTTTCATCAGCTGAAAACGTAATTCCTGTGTCTGTGTCTAAAATGGAGGAACTAATCGCATTTTCGGTTCGAATGGAGATCAGTTCCCAATTATTAACCAAATCTACATTAACGGGTCGGACCAAAGTGAGAACAAGTACTTCTTCTAAATTAAATAAACGGGCTTTGTTTTCCTCTAATTCATAGGTAAATATTGCTGAGTCCAAAAGAGCCGCCAACTCTTGTTCTCTATTACCCTCTTCTTCTGGACAGCCAATCAATGTAGAAGCAAACATTGAAAAACTCAAGGTGTTTTCATCCACCGTTACTGAAGTAAAAAGGGTATTACATCCCGCTGAGGCAGAAACACTTTCACCTTCAAAAAAGATTGTTCCTCCTCCTTCAATATCCCAATGTCCCATGAGGGTATCGGGATAAACATCCTCCGTTGGAAGAGTGTCTTTTGCACACCCAAAAGCTAGAAGTCCAATAAAAATAATTCCGTTTAAAAAAGTAAGGCTTCGCATGGCTTTGTTTTGAGTAATCACGGATGGTCAAAAACAATGCCATAGCAATCCTTAGCCCCGTTAAATTTTCAAACGAGCCTTACTCTAAGTGGGGTGTTTTATCCCCTATCAACATCAGTTGGGTTTGACGGCCATTTACGTATCTAAATCCATTTGGACCGAAATACCCTGCTTCCTCCAACATCACCCGAATGTCTTTGTCCCATTCGGGTAAAAATACTTTGGCATTGAGTTCAATGGCATAAACTGTGTTTTCATACAAGGGGTGCTCTCCTGAACCAGGAACTCCTTCTTGGGCATCCCACATCCCAAAGGTTGTCCCTGCCGAATGTCCGTACAAGCCCAGAGGATGGGTGTAAATCTGGGGGCGTAGTCCCGCTGCTTTACTTTCGGCAATTGCCATACCTAAGGTTTCATTTCCAGTTCTCCCCGTTTTAAAATGATCCGTCAAATGATCCTGAACGGCATTTCCTTGTTGTAAAGCTTCCTTTAAAAAATCGGGAGCTTCCGTCTCCTCGGGTTTTAAAACATAGGCGAGCTCTTGGCAATCCGTATTCAAAGTAAGGTAGGTAATCCCAAAATCACAATGCACAAGATCGCCCGGAAGAATGACGTCAAACTTTGATTTTCCATCAAAAGCGTACAAATCACTATTGCCCGTTCGCTGAACATCTACCGTTGGGTGAAACCAGGTCTCTAGTCCCAAGGAAAGTACTTTTTCTCTCATCCACCATACCACATCCTCTGTTGTGGTTACCCCAGGCGTAATGACTTTAGTAGAAAAGGCTTCCGATATGATGTCATGTGTAATTTCAACTAATTGGCTGAAAAGTGTCATTTCTCGTGGTGTTCGAGTTTCGATCCATCTTACCGCCAAGGTTTCTGCAGAAACAACCCGTTTTTGAAAACGGGCAGGGAGTGCTTGCATCATCCCATCATGATCTGTTTTAGCCAACCCATCTGCCAATCCGTAATGTTCTGAAATATTAACTCCAATGCGTTTTGGATTCTGGTTTTGAATGTAGTCCGCCAGAGCTTTCCACTGATCGGGTTGTTCTTCTTTATTCCAGATGGAGCGAATGTTTTTTCCAAAATTGTATCGCGTAATCGCAACTGCATCTACCCCCTCTTTGGTTTTTGAAAAAACTAAGATCGTTCTTCTTCTTGCATTGAGCCAAGTAGGAGGCAGTAAGGTTTTTACCACAGGATCTTCGTTGTACTCTCGCGTAATGAGAACCCACATGTCCAAATTTTGTTCTTGCATCAAATCTGGAAGTAATTTTTCTATGCGTTCTTTTTGAATTTCATCGATCAGGGCTGCGCGCTCACGAAGCGGTAAAATATGTTGACCAAAAAGGGAAATTGAAAAAAAGCAAAGAAGTAAAAAATAGTTTTTCATAGCAGTCTTTAATATCTTTTTAAACTTACAAAAAATTGTTAATAATGCGGTGATTTCTGACTTGTAAGCGAAAAGAAGAAACAGTAAATTAGCCAAAAAGAGCGATATGGCAGATCAGAAAAACGCAAAATTAAAAGCACTACAACTTACACTAGACAAACTAGATAAGACCTACGGAAAAGGGTCTGTGATGAAACTTGGTGATGAAGCCGTGGAAGAAGTAGAGGCTATTCCCTCAGGTTCCATTGGTTTGGATATTGCCTTAGGGGTTGGAGGTTATCCTAGAGGTCGGGTAATCGAGATCTACGGTCCTGAATCTTCGGGTAAAACAACCTTAACCCTTCACGCAATTGCTGAATGTCAAAAACAAGGAGGCATTGCTGCATTTATTGATGCAGAACATGCTTTTGATCGATTTTACGCAGAAAAATTAGGCGTCGATGTTGGTGAATTAATAATTTCGCAACCCGACCATGGAGAACAGGCTCTCGAAATTGCGGACAACCTCATCCGCTCAGGTGCAATTGATATTGTTGTAATAGACTCTGTTGCTGCGCTTACCCCAAAAAGTGAAATTGAAGGCGAAATGGGAGATTCCAAAATGGGTCTTCATGCTCGTTTAATGTCACAAGCATTACGAAAACTGACCGCTTCAATTAGTAAAACCAACTGTACGGTATTCTTCATTAATCAACTCCGTGAAAAAATTGGGGTCATGTTTGGAAATCCAGAAACAACTACGGGAGGGAATGCGTTAAAATTTTATGCTTCGGTTCGGTTGGATATTCGCCGATCTACTCAAATTAAAAGTACTGAGTCGGAAGTATTGGGAAATAAAACACGTGTCAAAGTAGTCAAGAATAAAGTAGCTCCTCCTTTCCGAACTACTGAGTTTGATATCATGTATGGAGTTGGAATTTCCAAAATAGGTGAAATCATTGATTTAGGTGTCAATTACGAAATTATCAAAAAGAGTGGATCCTGGTTTAGTTACGGAGAAACTAAAATTGGACAAGGACGTGATGCGGTCAAAAACTTGCTTTTAGACAATCCTGAGTTAATGGAAGAATTGGAACAAAAAATCATGGAAACACTCAAAGCGGTAAATCACTAAGTTAAGCCGTTATCTTCTTCCAGAGTTCGGTTGCTTCAACAGCTTTCCTTTCTGGATCGTTTTCTAAGGATGACTTAATTTCTTGATACGCATACTCTTGAAGTGACTCCATTGTCTTTGAATTGATGTCCGCTTGGGGAATAACCTCCAAAGCCTTTGCTCTGAGAGATCCCGGATAACCGTAGGTTGTGTACCATGGAAATTTTCTTTTACAGTCCAAAAATACAATAGGCAATATGGGAAGCTGGTGTTCAGAGGCAAGTTTAAAGGCTCCTTTTTTAAAAGGGTTTAGTAAAATGGTTTCGTCCAAATATTCTTTTTCTGGAAAAATACAAACACTGTACCCTTTTCGGATCACTTCTTGTGCCCTTTGATAAACCTGATAACGACTTTTGGATGAAGAGCGATCGACCATAATGGCAGCGCGTTTGTACAAATAGCCAAAAAACGGAATTTTAACTAATTCCTTTTTTCCTACAAAAACAAACGGTGTTTTTCGCATTCGGAACATCAACATAATGTCCATGTAACTGCTATGGTTTGCTATGATCATAAAACTTTTCCCTTCCGGTGGAAGATTATTAATTTTTTTAATCCAAAAGCCTGAACCAAATAATACAATCGGAGCCCAAATATTTCTTGCTATCCAAAAAACATAGCGATAACCGTTAGGTAATAGCAGCAGAAATGCCAACGGGAAAAAAAGAAAAATTACAGGAAAAGCAGCTAAAACATAAAACCAAATTCGCCACAAAACAAGTATTGCCTTTCTCACGCCTTAAAGATAGCTATTTACGCTTTTGAGAACCGATTTACCGCACTTGTTTTCTCAATAAAAGGGGATAAAAAACTAAGTAGAAGAAGGGCTAAAAAAGTGGCAAAAAGCATCGGAATACTTGTGGGGGAAATCCAGTTTTCAGAAGATAACCCTGCAAAAGTTCCCCAATTCATAAAACAAATTCCCAGCCAAATAAGACTGTAAATAATCATCAACAATCCCGAGCTGAAAGAACGAGAAAATTGCTTCGCCCTCTGTTCTTGATATTGAGCTTGAATAATTTTTTGTAGAATGTGCTCTTTTAATCCTTTGGGGAATTCGTGCTTACTCTGAAATCGAATCAGAATTGATTTTAACATTTTATCTTTCATAAAAAAAGTTTTGATAAGGGATCAATTGCTCTTTTAACTTCTTTTTCCCTCTATGGATTTTAATCTATACATTCGAAAGGGTCAAACCCGTTCGTTCTTTAATTTCTTGATAGCTCAATTCTTCATAATAAAATAAACCGATCACCCACTTTTCATCAGGGTGAAGTTGGTCCAAGGCTTTGTTAAGCCATTCTTTTTTGTTTTTCTCATCATACAACTGCTCTACTTTGGGATTGCACGGAACGCTTTTTCTTGCTTGTTCTTCCAATCTCAACCATTTTTTGTTCTGTCGCAAAAAAAGCAAGGCTTCGTTAAATGCAATTCGGTAAAGCCATACAGACAGTTTTGAATCTCCTCTAAATTTTTTGCGTTCTGTGTAACACTTAACAAAAACAATTTGTGTGATCTCCTCTGCATCTGCTTTGTTTCGGACAAGTCGGATCACATTTCCGAAAATTTTGTCTTTGTGTTCTTCTATGATTTTTTCAAAAATCGGTGTCTCTCCTCTTTTAAATCGATTCAGTTCCTGTTCATTAAATGCCATTCGATTTGGGGATCATTTCTGGTAGTTAAGATTCACTTTGCTAAAAAAAGTTACAAAAAAACTCTCTTTTGTAACTTTTACATCCTGTCGGGACTCTAAAGTAAATTAACAATAAAAACCCCTGTCAATTATGAATCCTGAAATTGTTGCAATTTACATTCCTGTAATTGGAATCTTAGTAGGAGGCGCGATAGCCATTATTGCTATCGTCTCTGATCATAAACAAAAACAAGAAATGATAAAAAATGGAATTCCCATCCCTGAGAAGAGAAGGCGTAATGTCGGTGGTTATTCTAGTTTAAAGTTCGGTGCTCTTGCTATTGGTGTAGCTCTTGGAATGATCGTAGGAGGATTCATTGAAAATGCTGAAATTTTTAACGATGAGGAAACTGGATTTTTTGCCTCAGTATTTTTATTCGGAGGAATCGCTCTGGTTTTAGTTAGTTTGTACATAAATAAACAGATGAATAATAAAAATAGCTAGTCCAATCTTGCGCTCCTATTTGAGGAAACGTACCTTTGTGGAAAATGGTTTTGAATGGCTAGAATTTTAACTGGAGTACAATCCACTGGTACACCCCACTTAGGCAATTTATTGGGTGCAGTACTTCCCGCGATTGAAATGTCAAAGGTAAGTAAAGAAGATTCCTTTCTTTTTATCGCTGACTTACATTCGTTAACACAAATCAAAAACGGTGAACTTCTTCGAGAAAACACCTTTGCCACAGCAGCTACTTGGTTGGCTTGTGGATTAGATATCGAAAAAACACATTTTTATCGCCAAAGCGATGTAAGTGAAGTAACCGAACTTGCTTGGTACCTCAATTGCTTTTTCCCTTATCAAAGATTGACCTTAGCCCATTCTTTTAAAGACAAGTCTGAACAATTATCTGATATCAATGCAGGTCTGTTTTCTTATCCCATGCTTATGGCTGCTGATATTTTGCTTTATGATGCTGAAATTGTTCCGGTAGGAAAAGATCAGTTGCAGCATTTAGAAATTACTCGCGATGTTGCCTCACGTTTCAATCATCAGATGGGTGAAACTTTTGTAATTCCTCAGGCCAAAATTCAAGAACATACTCAATACATCCCTGGTACTGATGGTCAAAAAATGAGTAAGTCTAGAAACAATACCATCAATGTGTTTTTGCCAGAAAAAAAACTGCGAAAGCAAATCATGGGAATTCAAACAAACAGTACGCCCGTTGAAGCGCCTAAGGATCCTGAAAAATGTAATGTTTTTGCGCTGTATTCTCTTATTGCTCCCTCTTCCTCAGTACAAGCACTTCGCGAAAAATATTTAGCTGGTGGAATGGGTTATGGGTATGCAAAACAGCTTTTGTTTGAGTTACTGCTGGAACGATTTGAAAAGGAACGCAGTCAATTCGATTATTATTACCAACATCCTGAAGAGGTCCATATTGCTCTAGCCAAAGGAGCTGAAAAAGCAAGAATGGTGGCTCGTGAGGTATTGCTTAGAGTACGCGATAAGGTGGGGTATTAAATCCATTCAAAATGCTTGCCAGGCAAAGCACGAACCATTCCTTTCATTTCCATCTGCATCAATTCTGATGCCGCAACACTTATGGGCCCGCCCAGTTCGAGTGCAATCTCATCTAAAGCTGCTTTTTCTTTTTTTGATAAGACCGAAAATACCTTCTGCTCTTGTTCGTTTAACGATTGGAAAAGGACTTTTTGAACACCTGCTTTTAAGGGTGTCTTTTCCCATCCTAACGCCTCAATTAATTGATGAGGATCTGAAAGCAATTGAGCTTTCTGTTGCACAATCAGTTGATGACATCCTCCGCTCTTCTTGTCTGTTGGTCGTCCTGGAACGGCGAAAAGTTCTCGCCCATATCGGTGCGCTAAGTCGGCGGTATTCATACTTCCTCCAGCGACTCCAGATTCAACTACCACAGTAGCATGAGCCATCCCCGCAATTAATCGATTTCGTCTGGGAAAGTTTTCTCTTCGAAAAGGGGCATTTGGGAGAAAATCCGATACCAAACCTCCTTTAGTACAGATCAATTTAGCTGTCTGCATATGGTTCGTAGGATAAATTCGTTCCATCCCATGTGCCAAGCACGCAACTGTTTCCAATCCGTTTTCGAGAGCTGTACGGTGTGCAATAATGTCAATCCCTTTTGCCAAGCCAGAGCATACTATGGGGTTAAAAGGTTTTAATGCTTTTACGAGGCGTTTACAAAAATCTTTTCCTTGGGGGGGTGTTTCTTCTTGTGCCGACGATGCTAATTAGCTTTCTTTTTTTAAATGTTACGTTTCCTCGATAAAAGAGAACCAAAGGGGCATCTGAACAAAAAGAAAGTGGTTTGGGGTAGTCCGTTGTTCCAAAAAAGAGCGTTTGAACTTTATGCTTTTGAAGCAATTCGATTTGGGATTCTATTTTAGAGCGATGCAATTGCCATTTCTTCAGCGAATTACAAAGCTGTTGTCCCAAACCTTCGACCGCCTCCCAGTCTTTGTAGGACGACTCAAAAACAGCTTCGGCTGAACCAAAATGAGAAACTAACTTGACACAGCGGTGCATTCCCATACCGGGAATGGATTGAAGAATTAGACAAGCTTCAAGGCTATTCATGACTCAGGGTTCACTCACGAAGATACAAATCCTAAATTTGTTTCTTCAGACTAAATATTTTACTACTTTTATGGAAATGCAAATTAACCGCTACATACAAGAGCTTTTGTACCAGCACGAATGTGTTACGATCCCTCATTTTGGTGCATTTTTGACTCGATCTTTCCAAGCAAAAGTCAGTGCTCAAGGTCAATTTTCACCCCCTCGAAAAGAAGTTAATTTCAACCAATTATTAACTGCTAACGACGGGGTTTTAGCTCATTATTATGCCCAAAAAGAATCGGTATCCTACGAACAAGCACTTCGTGTTATTGAAAAAGAAGTGAGCAGCTGGAAACGACGTCTTCAAACCCAAACCTTACGATTCCCTGGAGTGGGAGAAATACGACTGAATTCAACTCGAAAAATCGAATTTATCCCTTGGGGAAAAGTTAATTACGATCTCAAAGCATTTGGTTTGCATCCATTTAAGAGAGATCCTTTAATGACAAACACAACACTAAAACTTATGGAAAATTCAAACAAAGAAGATTTAATGTTTACTCCAGAAAAGAAAGAATCTTCTTCAAAAAAATCTCCAGTACTTCGATATGCAGCCATTGGTATTATCGGCATTGCATTATTGTCTGCCTCTTATTATTTTGGTGATCAATATGTTACTAAAGAACGTGTTTTAGCTCAAGAACAAGCACAAAAACAAATTGAAAAAAATGTACAGCAAGCCAGTTTTGATCTTGGTATTCTTGATCCAATTAATGTAAATTTAACTGCAGCACCGAAAAATATTCCTTTAGATCAGGTTTATTACAGTGTTATTGCGGGTTCTTTTCGCTCAATTGAAAATGCTGAGAAAAAAGTGAGTCAACTTGTTGGTGAAGGATACCCTGCAGCACTTGCAGAAGTTAATCCTGATGGATTGTACCGAGTGGCCTATGGGAGGTACAATTCCAAAAAAGAAGCGATCAATATGCTCTATTTTTTGAAATACACTCTTCAAGAAGAAGCGTGGTACCTCGAAGAAAAATAAGCTACATCTGATAAATCCAGCCTTTAGGGTTGAGTACTTTTACATTGTTAAAAAGGCTGAATTGGATTTCGGTTTTTCCTGTCTTTTTATTTGTAAAAACCTCTCCTATGGATTGTTTTGCCTTTACCTTATCTCCTTTTTTTACATAGAGTTTTCCAAGGTTTTTGTACACAGTAATGTAGTTTCCATGACGAATTAAAACGGAAGGATTGCTCCCTTTAAAAGTAACGACAGACATCACTACCCCTTCAAAAACAGCACGAACTTGTGCTGATGGAGCGGTAGCTATGGTAACTCCATTGCTTTGTATGGTTGTTGTTTTGACAACTGGGTGTTGCTGTCGGCCAAATCCTTGAACAACAACTCCTTTTTCTAGGGGCCAGGGCAAACGCCCTCGATTGGCTTCAAAATTTGCTGCAATTAATTTTGCCTCAGGGGTAAGTTCAAAACTCTTTTTTCCAGATTTCCCTGCTGCTTTGTTAGAGGCTGCAATTGCCTCCTTAATCAAGCGATCAATTTCTTTATCTATCGCTCTTGATTCCTTTTCTTTTTTTGAAATCTGAGCTGATAGGCTTCGCTCTTTTCGCTTTAGCCTTTGGATTAGTTTCTCCTGATTTTCTCGTTCTTTTTTTAATTGATTTTGAACGGCCTTATTTTCATTAACTAAGGATACTTTTTTAGACTTTTCCTCGATCAATACCTTATTTAATTGTTGTAGCAACTGTGTTTTTTCCCCGATTGCAATCCCTTGCTTTCTTCTAAACTTGGTGTATTGTTTCAAATATTGAATCCGCTTGTAAGCTTGTAAAAAGTTTTCGGATGAAAATAAAAACATCAAACGGTTTTGCAGGGATTTACTTTCATAAGAGTTTTGAATCATTTTGGCATAATCTGCCTTCAATGCTTCCAATTCTTTTCGTTGTGTACTGATGTTTCTTTCGTTAAGGGTAATTTTACGTGTTAGCAAATTGACTTGAGCATTCGTCACCTTAATGAGTTCCTCTCTGACCTTCATTTTTACTTGCAAATCTTCCACTTCTGTCACTACATTCTTTCGTGTTTTGGTACTGGAAAATAGAAGCGCATTAATCTGTTTAATCTCCTTTTTTAATCGAATTCTTTGTGCTTCAAGATCTTGCTGTCGTTTTGTTGTTGTTTGTCCCAATGCAATCCCAATCCAAAAAAGAGCCAAGAAGACAAGTCTTCGTTTCATCAAAATGAAATTTGTTTGTATCCCTCAGGTATTTCAAATGGAAAATAAATCGCGCTTGGGATATCGGTTCTTGTAAACTCTAGCGTAACCTTTTGAGTCTCTTGTCCATCAACTAACGTTATTTCGATTTTTTGCGGAAAATTTTCTCCTTGAATGCGTTGATGATTGGTGTACCTTATCGTAAGGTTTTGCAATGTGCCGGGGATTAAAAAGCGTTGTTCTTTTAGTAAAAAAGTAGTAGGGTCAAAAAATAAGGTGGGTTGTAATCCCGCTTTTCTCCCTTGGGGAATAAGAATGTAATATTGTGGATTTGAAATTTGTTTCCACCGTCCCAGATTTGGGTCTAAAAAGGGTTTCCCCAGTAAAAGATTTTCAAAATCGTTGAATGTAAAAGAGGTGTTAAACTGAGCATTGATTAGTTCAAAATCTCCTTCAAAATAATTTTTTTGAAATTTTTCATAAAAAGAAACACCCTCTTTTGTTATCAAAAGTTTAGCTATCGGGATGACCATAGAAGCGCTCATCCAGATTTTTTGTTGGGCTTGCATTCTCAATTGAATAATGACTTGTTGCGCCCTTTTTCCGTCGTCATAAACCGCTCGAATTCTAGAACGAAGCTTATCAACCTTTGGGTAAGTCCCTTTAATTTTTGATGCGAGCGAAGCAACATCAACTTTTTTAACTGGTGTTTTTGTAGGAAGAACAGCCACTGTTTTACAGGCTGAGAGCAATAAAATTGTTCCCAGAGTAAAAACCCAAACAATTCTTTTTCGTTGTATCATTTTAATTCTGAATAATCTCCAATACTGACAAAGGTAGGATTTCCATAATAACGAACATGATTTCCAATCATTGCATTTTCACTCTTCAACCCCTGAATTATGCTGTTATTTTGAATCAAACTATTTTTTAGAATACATTTTTCAATCGTTGTTCCCTCACCTATGGTCACTCCAGGACCAATAGTACTCTCTTTGATAATCGCATTTCTTGCAATAAAGCAGGGTGGAATTATGGTGCTATTTACAACCTTTGCCGAAGGATCAACAAGATCTTCCCCTTCTGCTGATTTGATTGAAAGCATCTCAGAATTGGTTTGAATTGTTACTTCAGGGTTCCCGCAATCCATCCAATTTGAAACTGTTCCAGGTTTAAAAACCGCTCCCTCTTTCATCATGGTAAGGATGCCTTCATTAATTTGATACTCTTTGCCTGCTTCTAACTTTTGAGAAACAACCGTTTCTAGTGCCTTCTTAAGGCGTTCTATTTCTTTGAAATAATAAATTCCGATAACGGCTAGATTTGAAACATAGGATTTCGGTTTTTCCACCAGATTAACAATCTCCTCTTGATCATTTAGCTCTACTACTCCAAAAGCTTCAGGCTGAACCACTTCTTTTACCCAAATGACCGCATCTGCCTCGGAATCTAATTCCAGATTTGCTCTGATAAGGGTATCTGCATAAGCCACTACAGCAGGACCTTCTAACAATTCTGCTGCACACATAATTGCATGACCTGTTCCTAGTGGTTGATCTTGTCTAAAAAGATGTCCCTTTGCACCCAACCCTTCAGCCAAAGAAATTAAAGACTGTTCAACTTCCTTTCCGAAAAATGCAGGGTCTCCCAAAATGAATCCAATATCTGAAATAGGTTCTTCCACAACCTTAGCAATTTCTAATACAAGTTGGTGTACAATTGGGCTTCCAGCAACAGAGATTAGAGGTTTTGGGGTTGTCAAGCTGTGTGGCCTTAGGCGGGATCCTCTTCCTGCCATAGGAACAATAATTTTCATATGCTATTTTTTTCCAGTACTACCAAAGCCTCCTGCTCCTCGATCTGTCTCAGATAAACGTGCTGTAGGTAACCAATCAATTTGCTCGAACTTTGCAACAACCAATTGTGCTATTCGTTCTCCTGGTTGGATCGTAAAAGCGACGTTTGATAAGTTGACTAGGATTACTCCAATTTCTCCACGATAATCTGCATCAATGGTACCCGGAGCGTTCAAAACAGTAATACCCTGCTTTGCAGCCAGTCCGCTTCTGGGTCTTACTTGCGCTTCATACCCCTCGGGTAGGGCTATTTTAAGGCCCGTACCAACAATTTGACGCTCTAGAGGAGCCAATGTTACGGGTTGCTTTAAATTTGCCTTTAAATCTACTCCTGCTGAAGCTTTCGTAGCATAGCTGGGCAAATCGTAATGGCTTTCATTTTGAACAGGAACAGCGATCATTTTAATAAATTTTGACCTCTAAAATACAAAATCCCTAGGGGGCAGTTTAGTCCCTTTACTAAAATGTTTTTTGTTTTATTAACGGAACGTTAAGGCTTAAGGGAATCGTTTTTTAAGTTCTTTTTCAACCTTGAAAACCATCCCAATAGGGGCAAGTAGTGTTGCAGTGAATCCAATCCAAATGGCCGACATTCCCTTGAATGGAAAAAGGGCTGCAAGTACAGCCAATAAAATTAAAATCCTCGATAATTTTTTAATTTCAACTGCCGAATACTGTTGCGCGTAATTCCATACTTCTAAATTTTTCATGGATATTTTGGTCCTGTATCCATAGAAATGATTCCTCTTTTTCGGGGGGTATTTCCCCTGTATCCAACCTGCCAAATAAAAAATAAGCCCTGTTGATGATAAAATTAGACTCAGCGGATTATTCCATTCAAAAACCATCTGTTTGCATAATTAAGAACTTAGAATCACTTTTTAAATAGCGCTTTTGGCTTGCTTTAATTTGATCTTCCTCTTCTGTATTGGGATAGAAAAAATAACTCGGAGCCGTGATTTCTTTTATTGATGTAATTTTAATTTGAAAGAAGTGCTGAATCCTAAAACGCCCTTTATTTAAAGATTTGAAATCCGATTCTAAATCCTTAAAGTTGGTTTGTTGGGGATTGACAATCGTTGCCTCTCCTTTGCACTGTATCCCTTTTTGTTTCCAAATATTGATCCCTGAAACACAAACTTTTGGGTTTTCAACTATGTTCATAAGGCTTTTTGAAGAGGCGATATTTGGAATAAGAAGTTCATTGTTTGGTTTGATTAAAAACATTTCTTTAGGAGAAACATTCGGTTGCCCTTGTTTGTTTGCAGTTGCAAGCCAACATAAAACAATGTCTTGAAATAGATCTTGTAGGTGCATGATCATTGGGGTTTAATCGTTTTTTAATCTGTGGCACAGTTGAAATATCGGATTCCGTCCCAACGGCGCTTGAAAAAATTTTCCTTGTCTGAAAGAAAATCCTCAAAAGGGGTATTCCCAGGTAATACTGAAAGCCACATGATGGGATAGTCATCAGGTGCAGCTGTACATTCGTTAGACTCGCAAGGGTGTCTGTATTTATACCGAGCATGTCCCGCCTCATGATAGAAAGTGTAGAGTCTTTGTACAATGGAATAATCTTCCCAATACGACTTAATAATTTCAAAGCTCACGGTTCCGTCATCGCATACATTATACGCCCTTCCAGCATGATCTGCTGTAACTCCAGAGGCAAAATCAGGCTCCGTTCCAAAAAACACTGAAACTACACGTCCAGCTCCCGGGTCTGGCTTTCCTGAGCGTATCGCATCCTTAACAAAAAGCTCCCAATAATCTTCTAACGAACTGTTCTCGTTTAGTCCTGCATAAAACGGGTCGGTGATCTCATTAGTAATTACCTCTTCTGTTTCAACTGGTTCTTCAATGGGGTCTTCCGTGCAAGAATAAAAAAAGATTGCACAAAAAGAAAAAAATAATTTGGGGTAGTATGTTGAATTTTTCATTTTTACTTTAAAATTCTTTATTAGAGCATCACTAATATACTCTTTTTAACGGTTGATGAAATACCCCTCAGAAAAATTAACAGATCGACACTCTCAATGTTTTTCTATCGGCTTAACTATTAGCAATTTGCATTATTGAGTTTCACAATTTGATGCACCTCCCGTGTAAGGTGCCCTATCAAAATTCCTCTGTACAATTGCATCAGTCTCTGCCTTTCCATTTAAAACCTGAGAAGCCACATTTAGATATGAATAACTGGAGCTTTCATTTCCTTTGAGCAGTAATTGCCATATCATAATTCCATCATTCCGTTCGTTTCGGATGGGGTGATTTAAAATATGAGAACTCAAACTCGCTACATTTTCGTGCGTATAATTGTAATAAGGACCCCAAGGTTCAGGCGGGTAGTGAATCCCTGCCGCAATTAAGAAACCATAGGATTGAGCATAGTGCGAATAGGCATCGTACATTAATTTTCGGTTTCTACTTCCTCCTGTATTGTACCCTTGAAAAGCAATTAAATCAATTTGGTTCCCTACTGATTTGATAACTGGTATCATATGTCCTGTTGCACCAAAACCAAAGAGATTGATCCCATTCGTCTGCCTTGTTCCTTCAAACAAAAATGTATCTGTTTCTCCAGTTATGGTGTTTCTATTAGCATAACGATAGGGAGAGTCTGGATCATCATTTACTGATCCGCCCAATGCGCCTACACCCCCGGGTGCACAGGCCAAAAGATAGCCCTCCTCTTTAGGCATAAGTTTCCGTGATTCTTCAAAAAAAGTAATCATTTGATCAATATTTTGCTGAGATCCAATTTGTGCAAACGAGCCTTCTGGCTCAAAATCCCAATCAATTCCAACAAAGCCTAAATCGTCCACCAAATCCTTGATTTGTTGGTATTCAATCTCATAAGAAGAAGGATCTCCCCAATAGGTTTCTCCTCCTAGTGAAAGAACTACATTAATATTTTTTTGCTTTAATGCAGAAATGCTTTCTTTTAGGGTACAGCCGTCATAAGGGACATCTATGCCCGTTTGCGAAATATCATAACTTCCTTTAGTGTATCGAAGATTGGGCTTTGCAAAGGCAAGGAAAACGTGATTTACAAAAGAAGGTATTTCTCTAAGCTTGGAGTTTTGTCCTTTGGAAGCAATCGTTTCTAGCCATGAGGGAAAATAAGCCAGTATTACTGGGCTTGACAAGTCAAAGGCTCCGCCTCCTAGGGTTGTTTCGCTAGAATTCGCGCCCTCTGAATTCTCTTGCGTGGCAATTGTACTTGAGGTTGTGTTGTTTTGTAGGCTAGAATTCTTAATTGAGTCTGAAGAATTTTCACTGTTGGTTTCTTGACTGCATTGAATCAGCAAATAAAACAAAAAAATTAAATAGGCTCTTTTCTTCATTAAGAAAAACATCGCGTTAAGATAAATAAATTAACAAAAATAACTCCGTAGCAGGAATTTCGAACATCAAGTAAAGCTTCTAGGAGGGTTCCTCTTTGCTTATCATTAATTATTGAGGGCTTCTGCTCCTCCAACAATCTCTAAAATTTCATTTGTAATCGCAGCTTGTCTCGCTTTGTTGTAAGTTAGCTTCAACTGATCTCGTAACTCCGTGGCGTTGTCGGTTGCCTTGTGCATTGCAGTCATTCGAGCTCCGTGTTCACTGGCAAAAGAATCTCTGATGGCTTTGTAAAGCTGCATTTTTAATGACTTGGGGAGAAGATCATTAACTATTTCGGATTTTGAGGGCTCAAAAATATAATCTGCACTTGAGGTCTGGGTCTCACTGGATTCAGCAACGATTGGTAAATAGGGTTCTACCTGAACAATTTGTGTTGCTGCATTTTTAAAGCGATTGTACACAATGACAACTTCATCAAAGGTAGCTTCTGCAAACTGATCCATGATTTCTTGTGCGATTTTTCCTACATTTTCATAGTTCAAATCATCAAAAACAGCATCGTGAGTTGCGCTAATTTTACCTGTTTTTTCTAGGACTTCAGACCCTTTTTTTCCGATGGTAATCAACGAAACCTGTTGCTGAGCAAAATCTTCCTCGATAAGTTGTCGGGTTTTTTTAATAATATTTGCATTAAACGCGCCACATAGCCCTCGATTGGAGGTTATGGCAACGATAAGTGCTTTCTGTTTGTTTCGGGTCTGAGTAAATGGGTTTTGGCTGTCTCCATCAAGAGTACTACTCAAGTTTTGAATGAGCTCTGTTAGTGTATTTGCATAAGGACGCATGGCCGTAATGGCATCTTGAGCTTTCTTCAATTTAGCAGCAGAAACCATTTTCATGGCACTGGTAATCTGCATCGTTGAAGAAACTGATGCTATTCTATTCCGTATTTCCTTAAGGTTTGCCATGTTTTATGCGAATTGTTTAGCGGTTTCTTTGGCTACTGCATTTAATACATCCAGAACCTGATCAGTAAGTTTTCCTGCTTTTAATTCTGCCAGCGTTTCACTGTGCTTTTTGCGAAGGGTTTCTAAAAAAGATTGCTCAAATGCTTTAACACTTTCTACAGGTACGGATCTAAGTAAGTTTTTAGACCCCGCATAAATAATTGCCACTTGATCTTCCACTGTGAAGGGATCGTTTTGCGCTTGTTTTAAAATTTCCACATTACGCTTTCCTTTTTCGATCACATTTAAAGTCGCAGCATCTAGATCCGATCCAAATTTAGCAAACGCTTCTAATTCACGAAACTGAGCCTGGTCTAATTTCAGTGTTCCTGCTACTTTTTTCATGGATTTAATCTGAGCAGAACCTCCTACACGAGATACTGATATCCCAACGTTAATTGCTGGACGTACACCTGAGTTAAATAAATCTGACTCTAAGAAAATCTGTCCATCAGTAATTGAAATCACATTGGTAGGAATGTAAGCTGAAACGTCTCCGGCTTGGGTTTCAATAATCGGCAAAGCCGTAAGTGATCCTCCTCCTTTAACCTTATCTTTTAGGGAGGTTGGAAGATCGTTCATCTCTTTAGCGATGTTGTCGTCGTTAATTACTTTAGCTGCACGCTCTAACAAACGGGAATGCAAGTAAAAAACATCTCCTGGATACGCTTCTCGTCCTGGAGGTCTTCTTAACAATAGTGAAACCTCACGATAAGCGACAGCTTGCTTAGACAAATCGTCATAAATAATTAATGCGGGTCGTCCTGTATCTCTAAAGTATTCTCCGATAGCAGCCCCAGCAAAAGGAGCATACACTTGCATAGGAGCTGGATCTGAGGCGTTTGCAGCAACTATGGTTGTGTAGGCCATTGCCCCTTTATCTTCCAGTGTTTTTGCGATTCCTGCAACGGTAGATGCTTTTTGTCCTATGGCAACATAAACACAGTAAACGGGTTCTCCGGCATCGTAAAATTCTTTTTGATTCAAAATGGTATCGATACAAACCGTAGTTTTTCCCGTTTGACGGTCACCAATAACCAATTCTCTTTGACCACGCCCCACAGGAATCATCGCATCAATCGATTTGATTCCAGTCTGTAGAGGTTCATTTACAGGTTGACGGAAAATTACACCTGGAGCTTTTCGCTCTAATGGCATTTCAAAAACTTCTCCTTCAATTCCCCCTTTGCCATCTATCGGGTGGCCTAAAGTATTCACTACACGACCCACAACACCTTCTCCAACATTAATTGAAGCAATCCTTTGAGTACGTTTAACAGTGTCTCCTTCTTTGACTCCTTTGGAAGCTCCAAGAAGTACTACCCCTACGTGGTCTTCTTCTAAATTAAGAACCATCCCTTCGAGGTTATTGTCAAAAGAAACCAATTCTCCATATTGTGCATTTGAAAGACCAAATACACGTGCAATACCGTCACCTACTTCTAACACAGTGCCCACCTCATCCAATGAGGTTCCGGAAGTGTAGCCGGCTAATTGCTTTTTTAATATTGCTGAAACTTCAGCGGGATTTACGTCTGCCATGATCAATGTAATTTAGATCGAATTCGTTTTTGTTAATGATGTTTTAATTGCTTTCAGCTGATTTGATACACTCGCATCATACTGCATGTCACCTATTTTGAGAATAAACCCTCCAATAATTGAAGGATCAATCTTATTCTCCAGAATTGCTTTCTTGTCCGAAAGTTTTTTCGCTTCGTGCAAAACTTGATTTTCTAAGTCTGCAGTTAGTGGAATTGCGGTTGTAACCGTGGCTTTTACTTCTCCGTTTTGAAAAGCGTACAGCTTCAAGTAATGTTCGCAAGTAGGACCTAAAATTTCCATACGGTTGTTGGTAGCCAATAATGAAAAAACCTGCTTGGTCTGCTCACTTGCCTTGGGCATGATTTCATTCAGTACTACTTCTTTCTTTTCCGCTGCTAACATTGGATTTTCGAGAACAGAACTCAATTCACTGTTCGCTTTTATCATCTCCATTAGTGACTGCATATCATTAGCAACCAAATGGGACGATTTTGCCTCTTCAGCAAATGCTAAAGCTGCCTTAGCGTAACGAAGTGAAGCGCGTGTTCCTTTCATTATTTTAGATTAGAGTCTTTCAACAATTGATCGATCAATTCTACTTGTTTGTCTTTACTTTCTAACTCCTTTTGAAGCACTTTTTCAGCAATATCCATCGCAATGGAACCAACTTGTTCTTTCAGCTCGCTAATCGCAGCACGCTTCTCGTTTTGGATGGCTTCTTGGGCCTGAGCAAGAATTTTTTGGGCTTCCTCTTGTGCTTCTTCTTTTGCCGTATTGATCAAATCAGCACGAGTATTTCGTGCCTCCTTGAGTAAGGCTTCTTTTTCTGCACGAGCTTCCTTTAAGATTCGCTGGTTATCCGATTGTAGAGTCTCCATCTCAGCACGGGCAGCCTCTGCTGAAGCCAAAGCGTCTTTGATTGAAGTTTCTCTTTCGTTGACCGCTCCTAAAATGGGTCCCCAGGCATATTTTCTTAAAAGAAACAACAGCCCTACGAAAATCATTGTTTGCCAAAAAAACAGACCTACAGAAAATTCACTAATTAATTTCTCCATCGTTTAAAACTTTGCGTTAAACTGCCTCAAAGCGGCAGTGATTTGTTTACACTGCAAATAAAGCAGCAAATCCAATTCCCTCTACAAGAGCTGCAGCAATTAACATTGCTGTTTGAATTTTACCGTAAGCATCAGGTTGGCGACCAATTGCCTCCATTGCAGAACCACCGATTCTACCGATTCCCATACCTACTCCGATTACTACTAAACCGGCACCTACCATTACTGGAATTTCCATAGTTATAAATTTAAATTAAACATTCTCTTTGTACACATAATTGTGTGTTCTTTTAATGATGCTCATGTTCCTCTGCGGCAAAACCAAAATAGAGAGCAGAAAGCATCGTAAATATGTAGGCTTGTAACAAAGCCACTAACAATTCTATCAATGAAATTGCGAAGGCCAATCCAAAGGACAATGGGCTTCCCAACCAACTTTTAAAAATAAACATTAACCCGATCAAACTCATCAAAACGATATGTCCTGCTTGCATGTTTGCGTACAGCCGTATGAGCAATGAAAAGGGCTTGATGAAGATCCCCAACACTTCAATCGGGATCAAAATGACGTAAAGTGGAATTTTTGCATACCATTTCATGGAACTTCCTAAAGGATCGAAAAGGTGTAACCAGTAGTCTTTTGTTCCTGTAAAATTTGTAATCAAAAAGGTCAAAAGAGCCAGTCCAAAAGTAATCGCAATATTTCCCGTTACGTTTACTCCAAGAGGCGTAAGTCCTAAAAGATTCAAAAACCAAACAAAGAAAAATACCGTAAGTAAAAAATTCATGTACTTCATGTACTTTTTCTCTCCAATGTTCGGTCTTGCAATATCGTCGCGTATGTAAAGTACGATTGGCTCAAAAAAGCGACCTATTCCTGAGGGGACACCTTTATTCTCTGCGTATGATTTAGCAAGCGAATGAAACAACCAAAACATTAATGAGGCAATAAATAACATACTAACGACCCCTTTGGTAATTGATAAATCTAGTGGAGCAACATTTGTTGCGTGATGTGTTTCATCGTAGTTAATCGTTCCCTGAGCATTCGTTTTGTATATTTTTCCATGTTCAAGTTTGTAGTAATTTGAACCTACCTGAGCAACCTCTTCTCCATGATGAAGTTTGGAAGATGAAAAAACCTGAAGCCCTTCATCCCATAAAATTACAGGTAATGGGATCCCGACATAAATGTGCTCTCCTTCACTGTTAGTGTAAGAAAATAAGCTAAAGTCGTACGCGTCCTCAAGGTGATGAGTAATGTATTCTTTGATCTCCGTTTTTAAATCTTTGGAGGGATTGTCTTCTTTAGCATACAGAAAATTGGGTGCTGAGAATAATGCAGTCAGGAGGACAGAAAAGAAGTAAATTTTGTTAAGCACTGATGGCATAAAACGTGTTTCTAAATAGTGTTTTTCAGCGCTGCAAATGTAAGGCTTTCAAAGAAATAAAGAAACAATTAAATAGTTTTTTGAAATTCTTTTAAAAAGGAGGTGCTTCTAAGTCTAGAAAACGCCCTACTAAAGACTCTCCAGATTTAAAATTTCTTTTACTTGTAACGTCTTGCTAAAAAAATGATTTCCATTAGCAACCCCAGTGAATAGGGAGCAAAGAAGATAAAAAACTCTTGACGATTTAGTTCCCCATCCCAGTGAAACTTTGGGTAAAAAAAAAGAAAATAGGCGCAGAATTTTAATGCAACTGTGACAAGGTATAATACCGCTAAATTGGATTTCTTTTTATTGATTCCCCATCCTAACAACAACAATGCTGCTAAAGCTAATGAAGTGTTAATGCAATAGCTTTGGATAATAAAGATTTTGGCAACTGGATTTACTTGCAGGTGAAGGAATAGACCCAAGCCCATTAAGGCAAAGAGTAGTCCTAAAAAAAAGAATAGATTTTTCATCAACTGTCCCAGAATTTTTTGCTTTGCTGATAGACGAGCCAAACAACTGCTACTAAACCAAAGGCAGAAACGGCTAGAGTTGCAGCTTTATTCGATAAATTAAATGTCTTGTCTAGATAAGACCCTAGCTTAATAGCCCCGAACATGATAATGGCGATTTGAAAGGCTAAACTTGAAAAAATAAGCCCTTTATTAGGCTGTTTTTTCATGAGTGTCCGTTAGCTTTTTGACTCCTTCTTCGGCAGATTGCATTTTGCACTGTGCATTGAAAGTTGCACCAGCCTCAACGATTAGCTTTTGAGTTCTTACCTCGCCCTCTACATTACATGTTGATTTCAAGCTCAAAATACCAGATACGTTAATTTTGCCTTTAAAAAGACCTTCTATTTCTGCATTCGTACACGAAACTTCTCCAACAACTTTAGCTTCCTTTCCTAAAATTACTTTGCCTGAAGTCTCAACATTCCCTTCAACCTTACCATCTATTCGGATGTCAGTTTTTGCTTTCAGGGAACCTTTGAGTGAGGTGTTTTGGTCTATTTTACTGTACTGACCATTACTATCTATTCCTTTCATCTTGAAATGTTTTCCAGTTTTTATTCTTTAAAATGGTTCTGTATTGGGAAGCTAAAGCTACAAAATTCTCATTATTTTCAAGGATTAAATCAGATATACCAACATTTCCTTGAATTCTTTTGACTTCCTCTGGGTCTCTAATTCCATGCACAACTACAAATGTGTAGTCTTCACTAAAAGGGTCTAGGCTTACAGACCATCGCCTTTTTGAAGTGAGTAAAACTTCCTTAATCTCTTTGAAAAATGCTTTTGTTCGTTCTTCATCACCCGCCAAAAAAGGAAAAATCCATTTGTAATTTTTATAAACTACTCCTGATTCTTTTAAGTCGTTGTTTGCCTTTATTTCAGCCAATAGTAATTTAGCATTTTCAGCTTCATCAGTTGCACTGTAATTTAAAATGACATCTCCCAAAGCATTTTTCCATGCCTCAACACCATTAAGTCTTCCCGTGATATGCGCTTTTAACAGCGCCGCTTTAGGTTCAATATTACTTCCACTTGCCAAAACCATAAGAGACTCAATAGATTCTATGGCTTCAACAAAACGTTGTTGCTGAAATAATTTGAGTATGTTCTCATAAAGCACCTCTGGGGTCACTAATTTTGAATTATCAAAATTTTCTGGATCGGAAATAAGCTGAGCAAAAGGTGTTTCTGGATAACCTTCAACAAGTGCTTCTTTAAATTTCAATTGGTTTGGTGAATTTTCATCAACTGCCATACGGTATAAATGATACAGAGCCTGAACTTTGATTTCATCCTGGGTTTCTAATGATAAAATATGCTCCAAGCGGTCTTGTGCTAAAGGAAAATTATTGAATTTTTCTTTGTAAATCATGCCCAATTGTAAATAGGCTTTGTGATTTAATAATGTGATACTATCCTTTTCTTCAAGGGTCTGGGGTAACGCTGCTACAAAATTTTCAGGTGTTTCTTGAACAATAACTGCACTTGTTTTTAAAGCATCGGAGGATACTATTTCCTCTCGACTAATACTCTCTAAAGCAAGGGCGCTTCTCCAATTATCAACATTGGGACGATCTCCCCACCTTGCCAAATAATTTTGTCTTCCTAGTAGAATTAAATTTGGATTGTAAAAATAAAATGACGCTTCTGAACGCCCTAAAATTGGAAATCTTTTTTTCTGGCTAGCTGCTTCCATCTCTTTTCTAGACCGTAACTGTTTTTCTTCAATGTAGGATTGGAAATAGCTGAGTTGATCCGCCTTAGTCAACGCCAAAATTTCTAGTAGACTGTCTGTTTCCTTTACTGTTCCTTCGTAAAGAATGACATCAGACAAATTTTCTCGTTGACGGTTTATTTGTTTGAATCGAGTTGAAGACTCTTCAAAAAAGGGAAGTAATTTATCCAAATACTCTCCCGTTTCGATGTAGAGGCCTTTATCAAAATAATACGTTGCTAAGTCCTGATAGTTTTGAATTTGAGTGTACGAATCAATATTTGCGGCTTGAAGAGATTCATCAAAATACACTAGTGCAAGGCTGTCTTGTCCTTGGTCTAGATACATCTTGGCAATAGCGCTATTAATACTGTGTTTAAAAGGTTCGTTTTCATAGTTTTTAAGTAAGCGCTCAATCTGAGTTAATTGTTCTTCAGGATCTAAAGAACGCTCTAAAAGGGTTTCTTTAATCTTGGCTTGAATCATAATGTTTCTAGGGGCTTTCCGCTTAAGGGCTCCAATTTCTTTGTAGGCCAAAAGGGCGCTATCTTGAAGATTCAAAGCTTCTAAAAGCTGTCCAGAAATAAAAAAATAACGAGCTCTATTCTTTCTCTTGGGCTCGTAAGTTGCTGCCCTTTGGATGTAAGTTGAGGCGGAATCCAACTCCTGAATTTGAATAAATGCCTGGGCTAAGGTGGCATTGACTAGGGGATAAAACTTGTTTCTAGGACTTACGGATTGGGCTAAAGGGCTCAGATTCTCTATGGCAAGTTCAACATTGTTGAGTCGGATGTTGGTTTTTTCTCTCCAAATTTTGCCTTCGATAAAAACACTTGGATTCGCTCCACTTTCCAAAAGAAAATTGAAAGCCTCTAGGGCAGGAAAAAATCTGCGGTCAAAATAACGTGCCTTACCCAAAAGTAAATAGGCCTCGTCTATCTGGCTGTTGTATTGCCTATCATTAATTTTAATAGAGTGTTTTTGAATCGCCTTGACTGCTTTTTCCTCTGCTCGATTAAAACCAGGAACAATGGTGGTTTCATCAAAATTTTCTCCCCTCAAATTAATCGGCTCTACTGGTAAAAGCTCGTAAAAGTTTTCTTCAAAAGCCTGAGATAAAATCATTTCTCCTATGGAGTATGCTTCTTTTCCGTTAAACAAGACATTGTACTTTGTTGTCAGCGCATGATAATTCTCATTAAGTAGCCCCTTTTTCGTTGTGCTACAAGAAAAGGTTATTCCCATAAGAAATAAAAGAAGTAAAAAAAGGAGGTCTTTTTTAAACATAAGCTACCACTGATAGGTTATTAACTAAAAAACCGCTTGTTTAGTATGCGTTTGTTGCATCTAATTTGAAAAATAGGACTCTAATTCTTTAAGTGTCTCTGGGGTGGTTTCAATGTCTTTTACAATAACCCCTTTTTCCAAAAGAACAATCCGATCACAAACTTCTGTAACATGAGTTAGGTCATGACTAGAAATCAAAAACGTTGTGCCGTGTTTTTCAGCTTCTTCTCGGATCAGGTTTTTTAGTCGTATTTGAGTGGTTGGGTCTAAATTAGAGAACGGTTCATCCAAAACAACCAGATCCGGTTTTCCAATTAAGGCTCCAACAATTCCTGCTTTTTTTTGGTTTCCTTTTGAAAAATTTCTCAAATATTTTTTTTGATTTAAAACTTCCCCATTAAAAAAAGATTCAAAGCCTTGAGTCCAAGATTCAATTTCTTCCTTAGTAACTCCTCTTAAATTTGCTAAAAAAGCATAATATTCCTCCACTGTCAAGTAGCCAATCAAATAACTTTCGTCAATAAAAGCAGCGGTGTAAGGTTTCCAAGCTTCGCTCTTTTGTACGTCTATTTCCTTACTAAATACACTGCCACTACTTGCTTCTATCAGATCGAGTATCAAACTAAAAAGGGTTGTTTTACCGGCACCATTATTTCCAACAAGTCCAAAGCGTTGTCCCGCTGGGATCTGGAGTTCAGGAACATCTAAAACAAGTTGTCCTGCATATTTCTTTGAAAGATTCTCTACTCTAATCATGTGACTCATTTATTAAATGAACTTAAAGTTTTATATTTTTTTTTCTGATACGTATTCTCAATTAGGGAAAGCAATTTTTTTTGAAATAAAAGACCCAATAAACCCGTTATTACAAGCCCTACCAATCCGGCATTAAATCCAAAAAAAGCAAATGGAAGATAAAAAACCAGTACGGGCAATACTAATTTTGGAAGAATAAATACCATCTGAATAAGACTAAAATTCTGAGTGTTTTCAAAAGCTTTCGCTTTGATGTTCAATTTCATGGGGGTGGTATTGTATACTCCTGAAAATAAGGTGATCATGGATCCAAAGCCAAAATTGAAAATCCCTGCTGCCCATATGACCTGCATCACATTAAAGCCAAAAAATAAATAGGGTAAAGAAAGTATCGAACAAACCACAACAGAAAACATCATTAGGTACAGCTTGGATTTGAGGTACTTCCTGTAGGGTAAGTTTTGACACATTAAAAAGCTGTAATACTCACTGTCCCAAGCGGGAACATACTGCCCAAATGTGATCATGAATCCTCCCGTGATAAATATTCCTGCAAAAACAAGAACAAACGGCTTGTCTAAATACAGTTCTTGTGTAAAGAAAAACAACCCATAAAAAAGGAAAAAAACACCTGTTAAAACAACTTGCCGAGCTCTTATGTTTCTAATAATTAGGCGAATATCATTTTTTAGAAAAAAGCCCATTCCTTCCCATCGATCAAAAAAATTAAGGTTGCCTCCCACGATTTGCTCTTTTTTCTTACTCAAACCTTTATCCAAAAACAACTGCTTTCTTAAATACGTTTTTGTTAATGAAATAGAAAAATAAAGAAGCACTATCGGGATTAAAATCCAGTAAAGCTCTAGGTAAAGTTGATTCAGTCCTTTTCCAAATAAATCAAGAACAGATACATTTGAGAATTTATGAAGTCCGTATCCTATCAAAAATAAAGCTAGAAAAACCAATGCCGTTCGTTTACTTTTATTGATTAGAAAGGAAAAATAATTGGAGCTAAGGGATAGACACACTAGACCCAAAAACCAAATCCATACAGAAGCATTTAGCCCTTTTTCTACAGAAAAAACAATGCAAAAAGGAAGTAAAGTTACTACAGGAATTACATTAAAAAAGGAGATCAAGGAGCGCCATAAAACCCCATTGACAATCTCTTTTTTTGATATCGGTAAAATTAATAAGGGTTTGACTTCCGTTACTGGGATGGACTGAAAAAAATAGCGAACAACAATGTCTACAATAAAATAAAGTCCAAGTAAGGGGTTGATCAATAAAATTGGATCCGATTCAGGGTTTTCTTTAGTCAGAAGATAAAATCCTCCAATTCCTAAAAACAAAAATGCTGTCAAGAAATAAAGAATTAAGAAACCCATTAAAATCCTTACTGCGAGTTTCAATTCCCATTGTGGTGCACGAAAAAAATTCTTTTTAGTTAGGGAAAACGAATCGAGAAGAGAAAAAGATTTCATAGGGTCTTAATAAGTTCTTATGGCTTCGTAAGTATAGGCATATTTTTTACATTTGCAAAAAAGCTATGTCATCATTTCACTCTTTGCAGGTTTCTGCTGTAAATCCAGTTACTGAGGATTCAGTTGTTGTGTCATTCGAAATTCCCGCATCTTTAGAATCGGATTATCAATTTATTGCGGGGCAATACATTTCCCTTGAAGCAGAAATTGATGGAGCGCTATTGAGACGTTCCTATTCTTTGTGTTCCACTCCTGATCAAAAGAACCTTAGTGTAGGAATAAAAGAGGTCCCAAACGGTGTTTTTTCTTCCTATGCAAATAATACTCTTGCCGTAGGCGATTTGCTAAACGTCAGCACTCCCCAAGGACGTTTTGTTTATGATTCTGAAAAAGAAAATAGTCCTGTATTCGCTATTGCAGCTGGAAGTGGGATTACACCTATTTTTTCCATTTTAAATTCTTTTTTATCAAAAAAAAGCTCCCAGTCGTTTACTTTAATTTACGGAAACAAAACGCCCGAGCAAACAATGTTCTACCAAGAACTTAAAGCCCTAGAACAAGAATACGCGAATCAACTAAAAATCTATTGGGTCTTCAGCCAATCCAATGAAGAAGGAAGTCTTTTCGGAAGAATTGATGCTTCCGTAGTCAAATTTGTATTAAATCAACAGAAAACACTTACGGCACACTACTTCCTTTGCGGTCCCGAACCTCTCATTTTGACAAGTACCCAAGAGCTTGAGGAAAAAGGAGTCTCCAAAGAATTCATCCATTTTGAACTGTTTACGGCTAGTGCCAATAAAGAACAGATTCAAAATAAAGCTGAGAAAGGTCGTTTCACCATAACATGCGATGAAGTCACCCATGATCTGGAATTAGTCCCTGAAAAAACTTTGTTAGATATTGCTTTAAATGCAAAATTAGATATCCCGTATTCTTGTCAGGGAGGGGTTTGCAGCAGCTGTATCGCAAAGGTGAAAGAAGGAAAAGCGAGCATGCTAACCAATCAAATTCTGACGGACTCGGAAGTAGAGGAAGGTTTGGTTTTAAGTTGTCAGGCTGTTGCTCAATCAGACTTCATCCACTTAGATTATGACGATGTTTAGTGCATATTCAAAAAAAAACCGACTCCTTTAACCAAAATCAGAAGGAAAACTATTACACTTATTTTCGCGTTGCTCTGAGACTCAAATACAGTTGCAATCAAATACGCCAAAGGGAAAAATAGTATTTCGAAGACGTTGAATGGGTTTTCCTTTTCAAGAGTGCCGTAAACGATTCCTAAAACAATTAACGCCAAAAGAAAAATTGACCCAAAACTGAACCCTATTTTTCGTAAACTCCCTTTTGAAAAAAAAATTAGAGCGAGAAAAAGCAATGCAACACCCAAAAAACTGATCCATTCAACAGAAGAAATTTGGTAGTACATGTTCTCAAATTGCCATGGAGCCTGCCAAGCTAGTGAGCTTCCAACAAGATTTAAAGTTTCTTTAAGAAAAAAAATGATCAAAATTGGACTTGTAATGGCCACTAGAAGTTTAAATGCTCCTGCTTTTTGTGACAATAAAAAGAGTAAAAAAAACAAAATTGAAAAAGTGGAATCCAAAAACGCCAAAACCGCAAAAATAAGTGCGGTATTAAAAACCGATTTCAAAACAATATTTGATCGGTCCGATTTGGATAGATTCAAAAAAGCAAGTACAAATAAAATGTTGACCAGCAAGCCTTCAAGTCGAAAGTATTGACTTGGAACGAAAAGCAATGCTAAGGGAAAGCTAAGCGTTGTAAAAGAGGAGATTTTTAAATATTGATCTCTATTTTTTGAGTACAGTAAAATCAATAGTGCTAGCAACAATAAAAGTGAATTCCCAAAAGCTGAAACCCCCTTTTTAAATAGTGAATCGCTTAAGGTCTTTTGTTCGGTGTGAAAAAAAAAGAAAATCAAAAAAATCCCGACAAAACTTAAAAGTACGGAAGTCAAATTTGTTTTGCGAAAAAGGTTGGCTACCATATTCGTTTCTCTTAAATTTGCAAGGTAAGTAAACTACTACTGATGAAAAACTTTTTTGAAGGAATCGCATGGCTGTTCGAAGAAATCTTATTTCTTCCCTATGCCGTATTGAGAGAATTGGAACAAACCAGCTGGATCTTGGCAAACAGTGTGAATTGGATTTTTATGATTGTTGGGGTTTCTGCAATGGTTTATTGGGTTCTTCAGCTCAATTTATTTGATAAAAATGGTGAGGAGGATAAAGATCCCTCTGCACATTCTTTTTTATAAATCAAATCCAATATCCTTTCTGTAATACATTCCTTCAAAGCTCAATTTTTCTAGAGTTTTGTAGGATTTAGAAACGGCTTGATTAAAATCTTCTCCAAAAGAGGTTGCTGCCAAGACACGTCCCCCATTGGTCACTATTTTTTCACCTTCCATTTTTGTTCCTGCGTGAAATACCATTTCCGTTTCATCTAAACCCGTGATTGGTTTCCCTTTTTCATAAGCCTCCGGATATCCTCCTGAAACCGCCATAACGGTTGCTGCAACTTGGTTTTCAACCTCCAGTTTTACTTCTCCTAGTCGCCCTTTTTGTACGGCAATAAAAAGTTCTAGCAAATCTGTTTTTAACCTTGGCAAAACAACTTCGGTTTCGGGATCGCCTAAACGAACATTGTATTCGATTACCTTAGGAGTATCACCAACTTTTATCAGCCCAATAAACACAAAGCCCTTAAAGGGCATTCCGTCCTTTTTAAGGCCCGCTATTGTTGGTTTTACAATTTCTTGATCAATCTTTTCTTTAAAGGCTTCTGTAACGAATGGAACTGGTGAAATTGCACCCATTCCTCCTGTGTTCAATCCTGTATCGCCTTCTCCGATCCGCTTGTAGTCCTTTGCCATGGGCAAGGTTAAATAAGACGCTCCATCGGTTAAAACAAAACAAGAAAGTTCAATTCCTGACAGAAACTCTTCAATCACCACTTTACTGGAAGCGTTCCCAAACTTTTTTTCAAGAAGCATCCGACGCAATTCTTTTTTCGCTTCATTTAAATCATCGAGAATCACGACCCCCTTTCCTGCTGCTAAACCATCCGCTTTTAATACAAAGGGGGGGACTGTTTTTTCTAAATAGGCTTCCCCTTCCAAAACGTTTGCCGCTGTAAATTCAGCGTAAGCAGCTGTTGGAATTTGATGCCGGATCATAAATTCCTTTGCAAAGGCTTTGCTCCCTTCCAAAGTAGCCGCTGCTTTTTCGGGACCAATGACTCCCACCTTTTCCAACAATTTGTCGTTCAAAAAATAATCGTGAATGCCTTTGACTAAGGGCTCTTCTGGACCAACGACTACAAGCCCAATATGGTGTTGGATTACCGCTTTTTTGATTCCTTCAAAATCAGTTACCGACAATGGAAGATTGGTTGCGCATGTTGCCGTTCCCGCATTTCCAGGTGCCGCAAAAAGGTTTTTACATTGTTTGCTTTGATTCAGTTTCCAACAAAGGGTATGTTCTCTACCTCCTCCTCCAATAACCAATACATTCATTTTAAATAATTTTTTTCAAAGATAACCACTAATCTGAATCTGCTTAACGCCTTTCCTATTCTTTTAAAAATTCGGATAACTCTTCTTTAAATCGATTCAAAATTCGTTTTGGAATTGGTTTTGCTTTAGGAATTTTTATTGTCTCATTTTTCAAATCCTCTGATTTTAAAATTCGAAAAAACGACTCCATTCCTTCCAATCGACTCTTTTGATTGGGATGCTCCAAACCGTCCGAAAGAAAAAGAACGGGAGTCCCAAACGCAACGGCAGGCAACGCAGAATGAATACGAGATGTAATGACTAATCTTACCGAAGCAATCTTCTGAAGTTGCTCTAATGCTGCACTCATTCGTTCAGCTTCAGAATGCTTATCAGGGTTCATCAGTTGAGTGCTGTAGGTTACCTCTTCTTTTATCTGTTTCAAATAATTTTCAAGATGTGCGAATGCCTTTTTGTATTTCTTATTTTTAAAGGGCTGTTTTATCGTTTGAATTCCTTTCAAAACAAAGCCCCTAAGACCTTGCTTTATCTCTATTTCTTGTTGGGGTAAAAGTCTTTCCATTGGACTGATCACCAAAACTCCTTTTCGCTTTTGAGCTGTATCCACAAAATTTTTTCTCTGTAGGCTCAAGGTTAGACATGCCGAAAAATAGGTTTGAATCCCATGCTCTTTTAAGACTTTCTGGGTATGCAGATCTCTACAGCCTATCGGTTGGTGTTTTTTAAAGTACGCAACCCCCGCAGGGGTAAGCATTCCTTTCTCAGCGGTTGGGTTCAGGTGAAAAGAAATAAACAAGGGATCAATATTCTCTGAGGGCGGCCAATGAGCTGGCTTTTCCATAAACCACCCGTTCATTACTAATTTTACTTTTTCCCCTTGATACACGTGCAACTGATCTCGGTCTAGGCCTACGGGAGTTTGATACTGCATCCACTGAGTTGCAGCAATACTCTGAATAAAGTCTCCCAAATTATTTGAATTGGGGTATGCTAATACGGCGGGTTTACTTTGCATTCAGCTTCGGATTTAAAATACTGTTAAATGCGTTTTCTCTTTTGCTAATCGGAAATTGACGCACTATTCGTTCTCGTGCCGTCATCCCTGCTCTTTGCAAATCTTCTTTATCTTTTACAAAAGAAATAATCGCTTCAAGACCTTTTGAAGGATCAAAAACAATCCCTGTTTTCCCTATGGCATCTGGTATTCCAAAAACATTTGTCCCTAAGGGAATGCATTCGCACAACATGGCTTCACACAAAACATTAGGAAGTCCTTCAATTTTGGAGCCTTGAAAGTAAAATTGGTGTTCACTGTACAATCGCCTTAAGACCTCCCGATCAACGGTTCCCAGAAGAGTTATGTTTTTTGGAAGCTCTTTTGTATCATTATCTAGAGTCTTAATTCCCGCAATGGTAAACTGAAAATCAGGCAAAGCCTCTGCTAAATCGATAAAAAGAGGAACTCCTTTCCTGCGAAAGGTTCGTTCGTCCGTAATATTGGCTACGGTTAAAATACTCTTGGGAATTTTTGTGCCTGTTTTCCTCCAAAAGTTGAAATCATAGGCTGTAGGAACTTCTCGTATGGGAGTCTCCAGATCGGTTACAAGATTTCGAATTCCTGAGATTGTCCCATCCTGTTTTTTTGCTTTAGGGCATCCGTTTCCCAAGCTTTTATGAACCACCCATATTTGATCTGCCTGTTTGAAGTTCCAACAAGCTAACGATTGTCTCAGATTTTGTTTTAAAAAAATCCCATAGCTCAAAGCTGGACTTGAAACCGCATCATAGCCTCCCACAATTAAGATACAGGGTTTGTCAAATCGCTTTGCCCAAAATACAGCGGCAGTGGCATGATAATCATTAAACCAACTAAAAACCACTTGACTCTTTTTTACATAAAAAAAACTTAAGATGAATTCTGTAATTCTGTTCCAAAAAAATCGGATAAAATCACTGTGTGGCGGGGATTGAATCGTTAGAACATCGTATCCCATTTTCTCCAATAAAGCAATGTCTTTTAAAACAAAAGTGTTCTTCAAACTAAAGGTTAGCGTTACTTTTTTTGGAATCATTTCAATTCGCTTAAAGAAGAAATAAAAGGGGTGAGTGCATTCGCAATTTTTCGGTTATCGGAAACCCTTGGAACTTTATTTTGTCCTCCTAATTTCCCAATGCTCTTCATGTAATTTTGAAATCCGTCCTTGGAAACTTTTTGAATCACCAAAGGGCGAAGTACATTGCCAGAAATCAGATCTTCATAATAAATGTTTTTTTGCCGCATGGCTCGGTCAATTTCCAAAGCAAATGTTTCTATGTTTTGAGGCTCTTCATCAAACTCCACAAACCACTCGTGGTAGGGAAGCCCTGAATCTGGTTTTACCTGAGGTGCAACAGTAAATTCCCTAATCATGACTTCATTTTTAGCGGACTCAACGGCTTGCTGTAATGCCTGTTCCACTTCACTAACAATAACATGTTCTCCAAAAGCGGAGATGAAATGCTTTATTCTTCCACTGACAATTATCTTGTAGGGTGATTTGCTTGTAAATTGAATCGTATCTCCGATGTTGTATCTCCAAAGACCTGCTGTTGTGGAAATGATCATGACATAGTTCGTTCCTAATTGAACTTCTTCTAAAGTATGAAGTGTCTTTTTTTCTTCAAAAAAAGTCTCCGCAACAATGAACTCGTAATAAATTCCGTGGTTTAAGAGTAACAAAAGTCCTTTGTCTTTTTGACTGTCTTGGTAGGCAAAAAACCCCTCCGAAGCAGGATAAAATTCGATACTGTCTGGTGTACGGCCAATCAGTTTTTTAAAAATTCCTCGATAGGGTTCAAAGTTTACCCCTCCATACACAAAGAGGGAAAAGTTTGGAAAAAGATCACCCACAGGTTTGTCAAATTTATTACTCAATCGTTCAAAATACATCTGAACCCAAGAAGGAATCCCTCCAATAATCGTCATGTTTTCTTTTGAGGTTTCATCTACAATAGCCTCAACTTTTGTTTCCCAGTCTTCAATACAGTTTGTTTCCCAACTTGGCATTCTGTTTTTTTGAAGATAAGAAGGCACATAATGGGCTACAATTCCCGAGAGTCTTCCCAACGCTACCCCTTTTTTATCTTCCAAAACAGGACTTCCTTGTAAAAAAATATGCTTTCCTCTGATGACATTTGTATTCCCTGTTTCGTGTATGTAATTTAATAAGGCCTCCCGGGCAGCTCGAATGTGCTCAGGCATGGAATCTGCTGTAATCGGAATAAATTTTGCTCCAGAGGTTGTCCCGCTAGATTTGGCGTAATACATTGGTCGTCCGGGCCATAAAATGTCTGGTTCTCCTTTCAAAACCTCATCCAAATAAGGTCTTAATTCTTCATAATCCCGTATCGGTACTTTTTCTCTAAAGAGGTATGCCGTTTCAATTTGATCAAACTCATGGTCGATTCCAAATTTTGTTTTCGACCCTTCTGAAATCAGTTTTTTAAAAACATCTTCTTGTGCTTTCTTTGGATTGTGAATCCACTTCTGATTTTTTATGTGGATTAAGCTTGCGAATACCCTAGCTGCAAATTCTTTAATCATTCGTCTGAAAAATTAAAAAAGTTTTTAGGGTCCATCGGATACCCCTCTATCCAAAGTTCAAAATGTAAGTGAAATCCCGTAGAAAATTCACCTGTGTTTCCTGCCAGAGCAATAACTTCTCCTCCCTGAACTACAGCTCCTTGTTGTTTACTCAGTGCGGCATTGTGTTTGTAAACAGATAAAATGCCTTTGCTGTGTTCCAGAATAATCACATAGCCTGTTTGAGCCGTCCATTCGGCAAATACCACTCTTCCGTTGGAGATGGCCTTAATAGGGGTGTTTTCCTCCAGTACGATATCCACAGCATAATGCCCTTCATCTGCATCAAACTCTTGTGAAATGGGTCCTAAAGCAGGAGGTAAAAGAAGGGTTTCAATAACTGCTTTAGCAGTATTAAGGTCTGGATTGTATTTGTCTTGCTTTGATACAAATGCCCTTAGAAGAGAGTCCTCAGGAATAGAAGAGATAAAAGAGGGGGCTTCTGGATTTTCTCCCTGAAGATCTTGATCTGAAAGCTCTGGGTTTTCAAATAAATGATCTTCACTCAAAACCGATTTAACAGCATTGAGATACTGAATGTTTTGGTTGTAAAGGGTGATCAGTGAATCGGTAATAAATAAATTCTGTACCGCTTTCTTTCTGAGTTCTGTTGAATCATACCCTGGAATCGTTTCTTTTAATGGGGTGTAGGCTATGGTTACATAAAATAATCCTCCAAGTAAAATCAAAGAAAAAACAGAGACTAAGGCCAAGTAAAGCTTCGTGACTCGAATTTGAATCCGTTCTTCAAAAGTTTCTTCATTGATAATAACCATTCGATAGGGTATTATCAGCCTTTGAATAAAACGCCCTTTTTTTACTTCCTTTTTTTCCATATTAATTACAAAGATAAGGAATCCTTTATCTGGGGAATATTCCTCTTTTGGTTTTCGTGTTTGCGAAACTAAATATTTCTGTACATTTGTTTAAAATAAATATTCAATGATGTTGTCTTTAACATTTTTAGGAATGATCGGTGGGCCGCAAATTATTTTAATTATTGCGGTAGTGCTCCTCCTTTTTGGTGGGCGTAAAATCCCTGAACTCATGAAAGGCTTGGGTAGTGGTATTAAAGAATTTAAAAATGCTACTAAAGAAGAAGAGGAAAACCCTAAGGTAGAAGAGGAAAAAAAGAGCTAGTTCAGCCTCCTGAAAGAGGTCAGAATTGTGTTTAGTTCAAACATATGCTCTCTTTTGCTTGCTGAGGGTGCAAAAGCGAACCCTTCTATTACAATCCATCTTTTTGAGAGGCTATCCCTTATCGCATAATTTACGTAAGGCCCTGCCATGAAGTCATTAGCTACTTCCCAGGTCCCTTTTGTTAAATAGGTTTTTTTTCCATCCAATTCTGTCTGATAAAAATAGGGTCGAAACGCTCTTTCTGTAATAAAATAGCTCCCTTTCAATCTTCCAGGGACGTGAAGTTTTCCAATAGAATCTCTTATGTCTAGAATTTGTTTGCTAAATTTTCCCTCTAAAGCCTTTTCGTTTAGGGTGTAAACAATAAGATTTAAATGTCCTTTTCGTATTGGCTTTTGAATCCATACAAAGTTTGTTGTGTCTTTTACTGTTTCATATGCAGATGGGTAGTTGATCTTAATCCCAAATCGGTTTTCTAGGGTTTTCTCTGTAGTAATGGATTTACTAATCCTACGCATTTTCTCTTTGCGTTCATTTTCAGCAATTGTTTGTCTTAAAAGGGATGCGTTTTCTTGAAAAAAAAATTGTTGAATTTCAGCGTCCTCACCGGTGATACTGGCTAAAATTTGGGGTCTCGCAAATTGATTTTGTGCCAATTGAAAACGAGCTGTTGAGTCTTTTTGAAACCAAACCACATTGCGTCCTTGACGGGCAAAACCCGTAAACGTTTTGGGGTTTAAATAATTTAAGGAAAACTGCGGCTCGTCAATGGGTAATCCTTCATAAACCTGCTGAAGGGCATCTCGGACTGTATTTCCTAAATTAGAATTCCAGTCTTTTTCTGGCATTACAACAGTCACATGATTGAGGTTTCCGCTTGATTCTGGAACGTATGCGTCTTTTCGGTTCACCTCATTTTTACAGGATAGAAAAACAATCGTGTAGAGAGTAAGAGCGAGTATTTTTTTCATCAGGTTTGATTTAATTTTTGAAAGGGTACCAACGCTTTTAAAGGTCTTAAGACTCTAAAGCGGCAATTCCGGGGAGTGTTTTGCCTTCCAAACTTTCCAGCATTGCTCCACCTCCAGTACTAATGTAACTCATTTTAGGAGCCAAACCAAACTGCTTAACCGCTGCTACAGAATCTCCTCCTCCTACGAGAGAGAAGGCGCCTGCTTTTGTTGCTTCTGCAATGGATTCACCTACAGTAATCGTTCCTTTTGCAAAATTGGGAAATTCAAAAACACCTAAAGGACCGTTCCACAATATCGTTTTACACTGAAGGATCAACTCGTGAAATTTTTCGCAACTTTTAGGACCTGCATCTAGTCCTTCCCATCCATCTGGAATGGTATTACTTTCAAAAACCCTCTGATTCGCATCATTACTGAATGTATCTCCTGCGACAACATCGACCGGCAAATGAATTACAACACCTTTGGATTTTGCCTTATCTAAAAGCTCTAGGGCATAATCACAATAATCCGGTTCACAAATGGAATTTCCAACAGTCCCTCCCAATGCCTTTGTAAAGGTGTACACCATTCCACCTCCAATAATTAAGTGGTCTACTTTATCTAAAAGAGATTCTATGATCGTAATTTTGGAAGAAACTTTGGCTCCTCCTAAAATTGCCACTATTGGAGATTCTCCGTTCTTCAATACTTTATCAATGGCTTTAACTTCTTTTGCCAAAAGGGCTCCAAAACATTTATTCTCGGAAAAATACTTCGCCATAATTGTAGTAGAAGCATGAGCACGATGTGCAGTACCGAAGGCATCATTTACATAAACTGAGCCAAGCTTTGACAATTGCTCAGCAAAAGCTTCGTCTCCTTTGGTTTCCTCTTTGTGATATCTTAAATTTTCCATTAACAAAACTTCCCCTGGCATTAGTTGGCCTGACGCATTTAACGCTTTTTCACCCACTACTTGATCACAAAAAAGAACGGAAACTCCCAAAATCTCAGAAACCGTATCCACGATATACTTCAAAGAATGCTTTGGATCTCTTCCCTCTGGACGACCCAAATGAGAAATTAAAACGCAACTCCCTCCCTGAGACAGAATGTGGTCTATTGTTGGTTTGGCTGCTTGAATTCGTGTCTTGTCAGTCACTTGAAGTTCATCATTCAAAGGGACATTAAAATCAACACGTACGATCGCGCGTTGGTCATGAAAATTTTGCTGTTCTAAAAGGCGCATTACTATTAAATTTTTGACAAAAATACGATAATGCTAAAGCTTCCCTAGTATTTTTAAAAGAACTTAAATCATTGCGACTGATAAGTGCGTGAGGAACAGTATCTTTACCTATGGTTTGGAAACATCTCATTGGTCAAGAACAAACAAAAAAGCATTTACAGTATCTCTTGGACTCGAGCCAAGTTCCTCATGCACAGTTAGTTACGTCAATTAGTGGCTATGGTAATCTCCTATTGGCATTGGAGTTTTCTTTAAAGGTTTTGGAGGTCAAAGAAACAGATCAAACTGGTAAAACATTAAGTCAATCCTGCCAACATCCGAACCTCCACTTTATTTATCCTGTGGTAAAAAAAGGATCAGAAAAAGCTGTGTATTCTAGTGATTATGCTTCGGATTGGTTTGACATGCTTGATGAACAGCCCTACAGTAATTACACGGATTGGTTTGATCGGATTGATGTCGGAAATAAACAAGGAATTATTGGAGTCTCTGAAATTGAGAAAATTCATCAAAGCTTGTATTTAAAAGCCTTTGGTGGGGGAAATAAGGTGTGTGTTTTGTGGGGACTGGAAAAAATGAATGCGGAAGCTGCGAACGCCTTTTTAAAATTATTAGAAGAGCCCCCTGAAAACACTTATTTTATTCTTCTTTGTGAAAGTACAGAAAACGTTTTGCCTACTGTTCTGTCTCGTTGTCAGCAACTTACATTGGGGCCTATTGAAGAAACTAATCTAGCTCAACATATTCCTGAATCCGTACCGAATAAAATTCAGATACTGAAACAAGCAGGTGGTGATTTTAGAAAACTCCAACTGCTAATTTCAGAAGGACAGGATAAAGAATACGAATCGTTATTGGTTCAAGGTTTGCGTTCTGCATTTAAAGCAAGGGGTAATAAAGGGGTTGTAGTTGATCTTATGCAGTGGTCTAATGAACTTGCGGTATTGGGTAGGGAAAAGCAAAAAGCCTTTTTGGAATATGGTATTCAGTTTTTTAGAGATGCTTTTTTGAAAAACTACAAACTCTCGGATTTGATTCATTTTAAATCTGAAACCGGTTTCGATTTGGAAAAATTAGCACCTTTTGTTCATAGTGAAAACATTCTTGAACTGATCTCTTTGTTTGAAAAACAACATTATTATGTACAACGGAATGCAAACTCTAAAATGCTCTTTGCAGAAATGTCGTTGCAACTCACCCGCCTTATTAATGCCCCAAAACCCTAGTCTTTTTTTCTAAAAAGATAAATTTTGGAAGAGTATTCTTTCGTGAAAAATGCTTTTAAATTTGAAAACAATCCAATAAGTATTCCTCTGAAAAAAGCAAATTTATTTCCAGCGTAACCCTCTGATAAAGAGGCAATGTAAAATGCATCAAACCAAAGAGGATAGCTTTTAATAAAAGAAAAGCCTTGTTCTTCAAGTTTTCGGACAATTCCATTTTCGGTAAAATGCCAAAGATGCCTAGGAACATCCAAAGCAGCCCAATTGGATCCGTAATATTGCGCATCAAAACTGTTTAAATTGGGTACTGCAATTACAATTAATCCTTTACTGCATAGCAAATCAGAATAGCTTTGCAATGATTCCTCTAAATTTTTGACATGCTCTAAAACATGCCAAAACGAGATAACAGAAAAGACACTGGTTTTTGGAATTTCGTTTAAAGAGCCGTATGTTTTAAGTCCTTTGTGGGTTGCTATTTCCCTTGCAGAACGGCTTGGCTCGACAAGTTGAACCCGGTCGCCACGTTCTTTTAAATAGTGGGCAAAAACACCGATCCCTCCTCCCACGTCAAGCAGTTGAATATCGGTTTGGTATTGCTTGATAATGGAGCGTTTGTAGCGCAACATCAAGCTTTGGACAAAAACATAAAGTTTTCCTTTAATCCCTTTGGGCTTTTGTAGATGAGAAGCGTAATTCGTTTTGGGATAGTATTGAGACAAATCCAGCCCTTCGGCTATTTCTGTGGAAGCGTACTCGAGATCCTCGTGGTAATGGATTTTGAATGTTTCTCCTGAGACAAGGTGGTCCCTAACTTTTGATATTTTCGCTTTTAATTTCATAAATGTTCCACGTGAAACTTGTCTTATTATCGACCCATGCTGACCAATAAAACACTGATATCACTTGGATTGATTCCGCTAATCCTTGACGCTTGGGCAAGAGTGCCGGGTTGTATTTTATTGAGTTTTTCCTTTGCTTCATGTGACAGAGAAGCCAAGCGATCGTAATCGAATTCTTTTGGGATTTTGATGTTTTCCAGGCGCTGCAACTTATCTGCTGTGCGTTTTTCCTTTTCAATATATCCTGCGTATTTGATTTCAATTTCTGCTTGTTCGAAAATAGTGTCATCCATTTCCGATTTATTCAAAAATTCGGAAAGACTACTAAAACTCATAAGGTCATCTCGCTTGATGTTCGGTCTGGAAAGCAACTTAGCAAATTTGTCTGTTTGTTTGACCTCTACGTCTTTTTTGTTTCGTAGTAACTCATTTGCTTGATCTAAAGTGTAGCTGGTTTTTTTAAGATAGGTAACTAGAGATCTGCTTTTTGTTTCTTTTTGTTCTACCTTTTTTAAACGTTCTTCCGAAGCAAGTCCTAACTTGTATGATTTTGGCGTCAGTCTTTGGTCGGCATTATCTTGGCGTAACAGTGTTCGGTATTCCGCTCGAGAGGTAAACATGCGATAGGGCTCCTCAGTGCCTTTTAAAATGAGGTCATCTATCAAGACTCCGATGTAGGCCTCTTCTCTTCCTAATACGAAGGGGGTTTCGTTTCGACATTTTAGATGCGCATTGATACCTGCCATGATTCCTTGTGCCCCTGCTTCTTCATAACCTGTAGTTCCATTGATTTGTCCAGCAAAGAAAAGATTTTGAATCCCTTTTGTTTCAAGACTATGGAACAATTGAGTAGGAGGAAAATAATCATATTCAATAGCGTAACCAGGACGGAAGAATTTGACGTTCTCAAAACCTCGTACTTGTTTGAGCGCGTTGTACTGTATGTCGTCAGGAAGTGATGTAGAGAACCCGTTTACATAGACTTCAACTGTATTCCAACCTTCCGGCTCAACAAAGATTTGATGTTGGGATTTATCACTAAATCGATTGATTTTGTCCTCAATGGATGGGCAATATCGTGGTCCTGTGCTTTTAATAGCACCATTGAACATGGGAGAGCGATCAAAGCCATCACGAAGAAGGTCATGAACATATTCGTTGGTGTGGGTTATGTGACAACTGATTTGATTGGAAAGTGGTTGAGTGAGATCTGTGAATGAGAATTTGGAGGGATTAACATCTCCTGGCTGTTCCTCCATTTGGGAATAATCCAATGATCGTCCGTCTACACGGGGAGGAGTTCCGGTTTTCATCCTACCGGAGGTAAATCCTAAATTTTCAAGTGCTGCAGTTAATCCCATTGATGCTTTTTCACCTGCACGTCCACCACCAAAATTCTTTTCCCCAATATGAATCAATCCGTTCAAAAAGGTGCCATTTGTGAGTATTACGGTTTTACTGTAAATTTTAATTCCGAGTGATGTGAGTACACCTGTTACTTGATCTCCTTCGGTAACTAAGTCGACTATGGTATCTTGATAAAAATCCAAATTTTGGGTTTTTTCTAGCAAGTTCCTCCATTCTAGCGTAAACAGACTTCGATCAGATTGTACTCTAGGGCTCCACATGGCTGGACCTTTGGATTGATTGAGCATTTTAAACTGGATTGCACTTCGGTCGGAAACAATTCCAGAATAGCCCCCTAACGCATCTATCTCCCTAACTATCTGTCCTTTAGCTATCCCTCCCATAGCAGGGTTACATGACATTTGAGCCATGTTTTGCAAATTCATGGTTACTAAGAGCGTCTTGGATCCGAGGTTCGCAGAGGCAGCAGCGGCTTCACATCCGGCATGACCCGCTCCAACAACAATAACATCATAAGAAGTATCAAACATGGCTTTTGTGTTTCACGTGGAACATTTTGATAAATTCGTCTTCCTTTTTTCTCATCTCCAATTTATTGGCTTCTGTGTCGTCTTTGTAGCCCAAACAATGTAAAACGCCGTGAATAACAACCCTAATTGTCTCATTTTCAGCGCTTTGTAAGTGTGTCTTCGCTGAGTGGCTTATTGCCCATGGAGATATGAAAAATTCTGCTCTGAGAGATTTGTTTTTTGAGTAATCAAAACTAATAATATCAGTATGCGTATCGTGATTTAGAAATTGTTGATTTAATGACAACATTTTTTCTTTGGAAACAAAATTGTAAACCAGTTGATCTATCGAATAACCAAAAGAGTCAACATAGGACACTAAAAGTTGTTCTAGTCCTTCCAGAGAAAAATAGTCGGGTATGTTGTGAAACTCAATAATAGTAAAACTTTTTTGCAAATATAGCTGATTTGTAAAGGTGATGGGAATTATCTGCACATAAGCTACTATCTTTGCAGAAAAAAATGGAGACACGCGTACGCTTTGCGCCAAGCCCAACGGGCCCTTTACACATAGGCGGGCTGAGAACAGCTTTGTTTAATTATTTGTTTGCTAGAAAAAATAATGGCGTTTTTATTTTACGGGTTGAGGATACAGACCAAAACCGATATGTCAAAGGAAGTGAAGCGTACATTCAAAACGCTTTGGAATGGTCTGGGCTGATTCCAGATGAAGGGCCTTCAAACGGAGGGAAATATGGACCCTACAGGCAAAGTGAACGAAGGGATATCTACCAAAAATACATAAGCGAGCTTGTACAAAAAGGCAAAGCATACTATGCTTTTGATAAAACGGAAACGCTTCAGGATGAAAGAAAAAAGTCAGAAGATAAAGGTGAAACCTTTAGGTATGGGGCAGAAAACAGAATGCAATTTTTAAATAGCTTAACTCTGGACAAGGAGGATGTTGACAAAAGGCTAGAGGGATCCTTTGTAGTGCGGCTTAAGGTAGACCCTGGAGTGAGAATAACCGTTTTTGATGAAATAAGAGGAACAATAGAATTAGACAGCTCTTTACTAGACGATAAAATCCTAATGAAAAGTGATGGTATGCCAACATACCATTTTGCTAATGTTGTAGACGATCAATTGATGAAGATCACTTGTGTTATCCGTGGGGAGGAATGGCTCCCGTCTTTACCCATTCACCAATTGATCTATGACGCTTTTGAATGGACGTCACCTAAATTCATGCATTTGCCCCTAATATTAAAGCCCTCGGGCAAAGGAAAATTATCCAAAAGGGATGGAGATAAAGAAGGCTTTCCTGTTTTCCCTTTGGCTTGGGGCAAAGAAACCTTTGGCTTTAAAGAAATCGGTTTTCTTCCTAAAGGTTTAATCAATTATTTGGCCCTTTTGGGATGGAATAGTGGAACCGAACGCGAGGTCTATGAACTCCAAGAGTTGGAAAATGCTTTTGGATTAGATGGTATTCAAAAAGGAGGTGCCCGCTTTGATTTTGAAAAGGCAAAATGGATCAATCATCAACATATCATTAAACTAGAGACTCATGAATTGATAGAAATTCCAATCATAAATGATCAACTGAAAGGTATTGATGAAGCAAAACAGTTAAAGTTGTTAGAGCTTTTAAAAGAACGATTATTTACGTTGGAGGATCTGAAAAATGAAATGGAGTGGATACATAATACAACAGATTATGATGAAAAAGTGGTGAAAAAATTAACCCCGAGAGATCCGGCTGGAGTCCTACAAAAAATCTTCGATCAAATTCAACAAATTCAGGATTTGAACAACCTAAAAGAGGTTCTTATGCCATGGGCAAAACAAAATGAAATAAACACGGGTTTAATGATGCAGTCATTAAGGCTTGCATTGGTAGGAAAACTTGCGGGACCAGACGTATTTCAAATTTGTATGCTATTGGGTAAAGACGTAACTTTAAAACGCATTGACCGCGCCATTACATTTTTTAACCTAAAAACTTAGACCCTATGATCCCTTTTATTATTATTGGAATTTTCGCCCTGTTTTTGTTAACAGGCCTTTTTGTTGTTAAGCAGCAAACAGCTGCGATCGTTGAGCGATTTGGTAAATTTTTGAAAATCCGTCAGTCTGGATTACATTTTAAAATCCCTTTAATTGATAAGATTTCGGGGAGAATTAGCCTTCGCATATTGCAATTAGATGTTATTGTAGAAACAAAAACGAAAGATGATGTTTTTGTAAAACTCAAAGTGTCCGTCCAGTACAAAGTTGTACAGGAAAAAGTCTATGACGCTTTTTACAAATTGGATTATCCACAAGATCAAATCACTTCTTATGTGTTTGATGTGGTTCGTGCTGTGGTGCCCAAAATGAAATTGGATGATGTTTTCGAGAAAAAAGATGAAATAGCAAATGCCGTTAAAGGAGAATTGAACGACGCCATGATCAATTACGGTTATGACATTATTAAAGCGCTGGTGACAGACATTGATCCCGATAGTGAAGTTAAAGCCGCAATGAATCGCATTAATGCTGCCGAACGAAAAAAAGTTGCTGCACAGTACGAAGGTGATGCAGAACGAATTTTAATTGTTGAAAAAGCAAAGGCTGAAGCAGAAAGCAAGCGTTTGCAAGGGCAAGGAATTGCTGACCAAAGAAGAGAAATTGCTCGTGGTCTGGAAGAGTCCGTTGACGTTTTGAACGGTGTGGGAATTAATTCTCAAGAAGCCTCAGCATTGATTGTTGTGACCCAGCATTACGATACCCTTCAATCTATTGGAGAAGAAACCAACAGCAACTTAATTTTATTGCCCAACTCTCCTCAAGCAGGAAGTGAAATGCTCAACAACATGGTTGCCTCTTTTACCGCAAGTAACCAAATTGGTGAGGCAATGAAAGCTCAAAACATTAAAAACAACAAGAAATCCGATTAGGACTTTTTAGACCAATTGTCTCTTAGTCCTACTGTTTTGTTGAAAATCATTTGTTCTCGAGTACTGTCAGGGTCAACCACGAAATAGCCAAGCCGTTGGAATTGAAATCGTTCGCCTGACTGTGCTTCAGAAATACTAGGTTCTGCATATCCTGTAAGGGTGGTCAAAGAATCCGGGTTTAAGTATGTTTTGAAATCAACAGCCTTATCTTGATCTGGGGCTGCCTCTTTAAAAAGACGGTCGTACAAACGAACTTTAATTGGAAAGGCATGTTCAATACTGACCCAGTGTAGCGTTCCTTTTACTTTACGCTGACTTTCCTCAGTGCCGCTACCGCTTCTACTTTTTGGGTCATAAGTACAATGAATCTCAGTGATATTTCCCGAGGCATCTTTAACTACTGACTCTCCCTTAATTATGTAAGCGTTTTTAAGCCGAACCTCTTTACCTAATGTCAATCTAAAAAACTTACGATTCGCTGATTCTTTAAAGTCTTCTCTCTCAATGTAGAGATGCTTTGAAAAGGGGATTGATCTTGTTCCTAAATCAGGCTGCTCGGGATTAATTTCTCCTTCTAACATTTCTGATTCACTTTCTGGATAATTAGAAATAGTAAGTTTGATTGGGTCTAAAACGGACATAACCCTTGGCGCAGTGTGATTTAAATCTTCCCGAATCGCGTGCTCTAGAAGAGACATGTCTATGACATTATCCCGTTTGGCAACCCCCGCAGCATCAACAAAGTTTCGCAACGCTTGGGGGGTGTAGCCTCTTCGCCTTAAACCAGCAATGGTGGGCATTCTTGGATCGTCCCAACCCGAAACGTGTCCTTCTTCAATTAAAGCCGCTAATTTTCGTTTACTAGTTACCGTGTAAGAAAGGTTCATTCGCGCAAACTCTCTTTGTTTGGGTCTGAGTTTTTTAAGAGGTTGAAGCGCGTCTAAAAACCAATCGTACAGGTCTCTGTGGGGTTTGAACTCTAAAGAACAAAGTGAATGAGATACCTGCTCGATGTAATCCGACTGACCATGTGTCCAGTCATAAAGGGGATAAATACACCATTCGCCTCCAGTTCGATGATGCGACTTAAAAAGAATGCGATACATTACGGGGTCTCGCAAAAGCATGTTAGGTGACCCCATGTCTATTTTAGCTCGTAATACGTGGGTTCCTTCTTTGTATTTACCTGCTTTCATTTCTTCAAAAAGGATTCTATTTTCTTTAGCTGTTCGGCTTCGGTAAGGGCTTTCTGTTCCAGATTGAGTGGGTGTTCCTTTTTGTTTTGCAATTTCCTCTGAACTTTGTGAATCTACATAAGCGAGGTTTTTATCTATTAATTCAAGAGCCCAATTGTACAGCTGTTGAAAATAATCCGAGGCATAGCATTCTGAATTCCACCGGTATCCTAACCATTCTATGTTTTCTTTGATTGCATCCACAAATTGTTGTTCTTCTTTGGCGGGGTTGGTATCGTCAAAGCGAAGGTTAACAGGAGCTTGGTAACGTTCTCCTAAATTGAAATTCAAGCAGATGGCCTTGACATGGCCTATGTGAAGATAACCGTTGGGTTCTGGTGGAAAACGAAAACGTAATTCGGATGGCGAATAATTGTTATTAAGATCTTCGTCAATGATGTGCTCTATAAAATGTAGGGGTCGCTCCATGATTTTTATTTGAAGCAAAGATAATGAATGCAAACATGGAAAGAAAAGTGAAAACTGTCTTTATATTTGCAATCAAAATGGGAAGAATTTATTTAAAAAATATTCGTTTGTATGCCTTTCATGGGTGTATGGACGAGGAAGAAAAAATCGGAAGTGATTATGTTGTGAATGTGTTTGTAGACACAGACCTTAGTCGCTCTTCACTTTCAGATGATTTGAAAGACACTGTTGATTATGTTGCGCTTCATGCCATCGTAAAAAAAGAAATGTCTATTCGGGCAAAACTATTGGAAAAAGTTGCTGACCGTATTCTGAAAAGAATTTTAAAAGAACATCCGGAAGTGGTCCTCGTCAATGTTAAAGTTGCCAAAAGGAATCCTCCGATCGGTGGCAATGTAGAGGAAGTTGCTGTGGAAAGAGAACTCAACAGATCTAGTGCTGAATTCGATTAATAATTAGTATTTTTGCACCATGGCATCGTGGCCGAGTGGCTAGGCAGAGCTCTGCAAAAGCTTGTACAGCGGTTCGAATCCGCTCGATGCCTCTTTATTTTTCAAAATAAATTTTGCCTCCCAATTTTTGTTGGTAAATTTTTTTTAAAGGATTACCAAAAACCCTCAACACACTTCCCCCTATTACTTTTGCATCAATCAATTCAGAAACAAGCACATAAGCATATCCACCCCCCATCATCTTCGTTTTAACCTGTTCCGTTACAAGTTGTTCTGCCTCACAACTTCCGCCTGTGTTGATCGTAAGATTAAGGTTTGATACCTTACCTTTAAGTTCTACTCTACCGCCTGTATTTGCTGAGACATCCAGCCTGCTTGTGTAGATATCAAAATCAATAACAGCTCCGCCGTTTGAAATCAGACTTAAACTTGTTTGGCGAAGAGGCTCTTTTGAACTAAGCCTTGCTCCTTGTGAGACAATTATTTTGTTTAAAAGTTTGCTATGATACAAGTCAACCCGTGTTGGTAAAGTGTCAGAAATACTTCCTAGTGCGACCTTTATTTGTAAAACTTCTCCTTTTCTGGAAAGAATTACGTCATCCGACTGAGGTCCAAAGACAACGGCTTTATTGACATCTGAATTTATTAAATTAACTTCAAGGCCAGATAAAATCTTAATTCCTATGAAAGGTGAAGTTGTAAGTGTTTTCTTTTCAGAATCTTGTGCTGTCAGAAATGAAAAAAAAGGCAGTACAATTAGTAATATTAAACCAGTGTTTTTATTAAACCTCATTGCAAAAAATTATAAATTATTTAACAGGTATAAAATCCAAGAAACGTTTAATAATGTTCACTTTTTTAACTTTAATTTTAATTGGATCTCCTAGTTGATAGAGTTTTTGGGTGCGTTCACCAATCAATGCATGCCTGTCCTTGTCAAAATGATAAAAATCTCCTTTTAGGTCCATCGTGCGAATCATTCCTTCGCATTTGTTTTGAATGAGTTCCACGTACAGCCCTCTTTCGGTTACACCAGAAATAACTCCCTCAAATTCTTCTCCAACTTTATCTTCCATAAAAACCATCTGCATGTGTTTAATGTAATCGCGCTCTGCTTTTGTGGCGAGTTGTTCTCTTTGAGAACTGTGTTCACAAGCTTCTTCTAAGGTCTGAGCAGAAACTGGTTTTCCTTGATCTAAATACGATTGTAAAAGCCTGTGAACTAAAATATCTGGATATCTTCGGATAGGAGAGGTAAAATGTGTGTAATGAGAGAAAGCTAAACCATAATGACCAATATTATGTGTTGTGTAAATCGCTTTTGACATACATCTTAAAGTAAGGGTATCTATTAAGTTTTGTTCTCTTTTCCCTTGGCAAGCAATTAATAGATTGTTTATTTCTTTACTTATTCTCTTTTCCGATAAATTAAAGGCATATCCAAAAGAACTTACGGTCTTTTTTAAGTTTTCTAATTTTTGCTCGTCTGGATCGTCATGAATACGATAAACGAAAGGAAATTTTTTCTTAGTATCAATAAATGAAGCTACTTTCCTATTAGCAAGTAACATAAACTCTTCAATTAGTTTGTGTGCATCTTTTGATGTTTTAAAGAAAACAGAATCTGGTTTGTTTTCTTTATTTAAATTAAAATTTACTTCAACTCGATCAAAAGAAATAGCACCCATTTTCATCCTTTTTCTTCGCAATAATTTTGCCTGTTTATTTAAGGTTAAGATGGCATTGTAAACATTATTAGGCACGGTGTACTCTTCTCCGGTAAGCGATACCTTTTTTGAAACAACAGGCTTATTTTTTTCAATAATACATTGTACTTCCTCATAAGCGAAACGAAAGTCAGAAAAAATGACTGTACGTCCATACCATTCGTCTAAAACATTACCTGTCTCATCCAAGGTAAATACAGCTGAAAAAGTAAGTTTTTCTTCGTTTGGTCTAAGAGAACACAAACCGTTAGATAAAACTTCAGGAAGCATTGGAACAACTCGATCAACTAAATAAACAGAAGTAGCGCGGTTGTAAGCTTCAATATCTAACTCTGTATTTGGGAGAACAAAATGGGACACGTCAGCTATGTGGATACCTACTTCAAATTTTCCTTTACCTAAATCTTTGAAAGATAAAGCATCATCAAAATCTTTTGCACTTTTTGGATCAATTGTAAATGTAAGTGTTTCTCTAAAATCCTTTCTTTTTTTAAATTCTTCTTCACTGGTCAGAGTTGGAATGTTTGATGCTTCTTCTAAAACATTTGAAGGAAAATCATAAGGTAGTCCATAATCGTGAAGGATTGCATGAATCTCTGTTTCTGTTTCTCCTGGTTTTCCTAAACTTTTTATTATTTTTCCGTGAGGTGCATCTTGCTTTTGCTCCCAAGATTTAAGTACAACCACAACTTTTTCGCCATCATTGAATTTTTTAAGATCGTCTTTCTCAATAAAAAAATCAGTGTAAATTTTACTGTTTTTACAATTGACAAAACCAAAGTCTTTTTGTCTTTCTAAAATTCCTACATAATCTTTTTCTGCTCTTTTTGTAATGGTTTCTACATGAGCTTCAAAATAATTGTTTTTTCTATGAAAACTAACTTCGACAAGGTCCCCATCAAGCGCTTTATTTAGGTATCGTCTTGGTACAATTAATTCTTCAGGGAAAGAATCTATGGAGACGACACCTTTTCCGGAAGGAATAATACGTAAAACTGTTTCTTCTGTCTTATCTTTCTTTTTATTGTACTTGTATTTACCACGTTGCTCAGCTAAAAGGAGATCTTTGCTGTGCATCAGATTTAAAACTCTTATTATGTTGTTCCTACCTTTTGTATCGCCAATATCCAGTTTCGATGCAATTTGTTTGTAGTTGAAAATAGTAGTGGGAGAATTTTTAAAAAGCGATAAAATTTTTGCTTCTAAATTTTTTAAATCCTTTTTCTTTTTGGACATGTAATGAATTACTTACTACAAAGGTACAACATTCATTTTCTTAGAATAATGAACACTATTAACATAATAGAAATACTTTTTTTAATTTTTTTTTAAATCATGTTGTTTTATATGGTTTGTGAATAGTAATGATATTTTTTTGAGAGATTTCTTTGATTTTTTTAATCGTTTAAAATATACACTGTTATTATTTTACTATTCACATGATAATTTACTTTAAATCATCTTTTTAAGCATTTTATTTACTTACTGTTGACAATCATTTATGTAGATAAAAAATCTACATTTTTGCGATTTATTTTTTTAATAAATCGTTTTTTTTCGTCAGCATTTTTAGAATAATAAAAAATAAAATAATCGTTTGTTTCTCATATTTTTTTCAACCAGAATTGAATACGTAATTACATGAAAAACTTATCTTTTTTGTAAACAACTATTGAATAAACTTTTTCACACTTCATTAACAAGAAATAAAGGTTTCTTACTTTTACTCAAAACAAAAAAAATGAAAATTAGCATCGGAAACGATCATGCTGGTCCTGCACACAAAAATAAGATTGTTGCTACATTAAAATCTTTAGGTTTCGAGGTATTCAATCATGGTACTGATTCGGAGCAAAGCGTAGATTATGCGGATTTCATTCATCCTGTAGCTTTGGACGTATCTAAAGGGGTTGCTGACTTTGGAATAATAATTTGTGGCAGTGGAAACGGTGCAGCAATGACAGCAAACAAACACCGTCAAATAAGGGCAGCACTTTGTTGGAATGCTGAAATAGCAAGTTTAGCTCGCCAGCACAATGATGCAAATATTTTAAGTATTCCTGCACGCTATGTATCAACTCCACAAGCCATCAATATGGTTGAAACTTTTATTAATACAGATTTTGAAGGAGGGAGACACCAGGCTCGCATAGAGAAAATTCCTTGTAATTAATATGCTACGGTTAGAGTGTAAAACGTTTAAATCTCTTTCTTTAGAGGAATTACACAACCTCTTTGCTCTGCGTTCTGAGGTTTTTGTCGTTGAGCAAGATTGTGTTTATCAAGACATTGATCAAAAAGACTTTAATGCTTTACACATACTTGGTTTTGATGAAACGAATAAACTTGTTGCTTATTCAAGAATATTACCAAAAGGAGAATCTTATGTTTCACACACCTCTATTGGTAGAGTTGTTGTTCACAAAGATTTTAGGGGAAAGAATTTTGGACACGTGTTGGTTGAATACTGCATTAAAACAATAGAAGAACATTTTAAAAAGACTACAATTAAAATCTCTGCCCAGTCGCATTTGGTATCATTTTATAACACGTATGGCTTTGAAAAAATAGGGGGCGAATATTTAGAAGACGGTATCCCCCATGTTGCTATGCTGCTTTCCAAATAGCAAAAATCACTTATTAGTTACGGATTCAAATAGAGCTTGAATTTGCTCTTTTAAGAACTCTGTATCAGGAACTTTTTTTCCTTTAAATAATAACATTCCAGCCCCTGGAAAAAGAGAGGATTTCTTTTGCTCTCTAATAGCAACGCGCAATTGTCTCTTAATCCGGTTTCTGTCTACGGCTTTTTTAAAACATTTTTTAGGAACACTAACACCCGAAAAGTAGGTGTCAGACAAAGGGTTTTTAACGAACTTAAGAACAAGCGTTTTTGTTTGTGCTATTTGACCATCATCAAACAGACGATCAATAGACGTCTTACCTTTTAATCTTTTAATTTGAAGTTTTTTCGCTGTCGACATAATAGTTATCACTCTTATCTACATCGGCCATCAAACCACTAGGATCCAAAATAATTGTTTCAATACTGTCAATTTTATGCTCGAGGATCAGGGTGTATTTTGGATTTGCCCAAGTCCAATCTTTGTGGACTGTCCATTCAATTGAATATGGATTTTCTTTTTCTCCCCGCATTAAAGAAATTGGGATGTAGTGAAGCTCAGAGGTTCCGTCTTTGTAAACAACTAAAACCTCAATTGGCATGGGCATCAATTCTTTACGCTCTAAGTGAACAACACTTTTTTCTCCCTCTTCTTTAACATCCGTAATTGCATAGTTAATTTTATTTGTGGTTTGGGTCCAGTCTGTTAAGTACCATTGTAATTGAAGACCAGAGACACGTTCAGCCACACGTCTGAAGTCATTCGGTTGAGGGTGTTTAAACTGCCATTGTTTGTAGTAGGCTTGTAATATTTCAAACAGCTTTTCTTTTCCTACAACATAACCTAGTTGACCAAGAAAGACAGCCCCTTTACTGTAGGCGGTGCTTTCATAAGCGAAATTATGATCATAACGATTAGCGTTGGTGCTTTGAGGCATTTCCACGCCAGAAGAGGCCAAATTAAAATATCCAACATAAGACCCTTCTAAAGGAAAATCTTTGTTTTCTTCCAAAATTTCATTTTTCGCTAATGTCGAAATAAACGAGGTAAAACCTTCATCCATCCATTCGTGTTTTGTTTCGTTGGTTGCTAACACGTGTTGAAACCACGAGTGCGCCAATTCATGTGCGGTAACACCAAATAAAGATCCGTATTTTCTTCCCCCTGTAATAAGGGTTAGCATGGCATATTCCATACCGCCGTCGCCTCCCTGTACCACGCTGTACTGTTTATAAGGATAAGGACCTATTTTCGTGTTGAAATATTCCATAAGCTTGGCTGTGTGTGGCTGAAGCTTTTTCCAGTTCTCTACAATTTCTGGATCATTCTTGTAGAAAAAGTGTAGAGTTACTCCCCGAGGGCCAGGATAAGTGTCGTGTATGTAATCTGAGTCTGCTGCCCAGGTAAAATCGTGCACTTGTGGAGCAATAAAATGCCAAGTTACATTACTGCCCTTAGATTTTGGTCGTTTTCTGTCTGAATACCCTTTTCCAATTTCATCTGCATTTTGAAGATAGCCACTAGCCGCAACAGTGTACGACTTATCTAATGTAATTTTTACATCAAAATTTCCCCACACACCATGGAATTCTCGTCCAGTATACGGGTCGGCATTCCACCCTTCTAAATCGTATTCTGCCATTTTAGGATACCATTGTGCCATAGAAAAAGCAACCCCTTCAGACGAATTTTTACCCGCCCTGCGAATTACGTCAGGGACTTGACCTTCGAAAGTTAGATCCAATGTCGTGCTATCACCGGGCATCAAGGGTTTATTTAAAGTAACCTCCAATATGGTTTCAGAATCAACAACCTCAACAGCAACACCGTTTTGGGTTATTTTGCCAATCTTTAAGTATCCTTGTTGTTTGGGTGAAAGCGTATCTAAATCAACCTTAAAGCGTCTGTTTTTATCACCAGCATTTTTCAGACGAATGGCCATTTCGCTTTCTGGTTTAAAAGCATTGAAGTATAAATGATAAAAAACTTTGTGTAGGGTTTCGGGAGAATTATTGGTGTAAACCAATTTTTGTTCTCCTCGATACTTAGCAGTTTCCACATCTAAAGAGACTTCCATAGTGTAGTTAACGTTTTGTTGCCAGTATTGAGCATGACACAAACTGGAACAAAGAATAAGGGATAGGGCGGCGAAAAGCGTTTTCAAAATTTGTTTTTTTAAGTTATTTAGGGACCAAAATAAGATTTAAATTTAAAATGATTTTCCATTCGTATGCCTTTCTCTGTATTTTGAAGGGAAATCATTTCGTGATATGGATCGTGTTGTAGGAACAAAAACATTTCCTCAGCAAAAGCATTCTTAAGAATACGCTCTTTTTCCTTTAACGATAACAAGGGTCTCGTGTCATACCCCATAATGTAAGGGACAGGCAAATGACCCACAGTAGGTACTAAATCAGCAGCATAGAGGAGCTTCTTCTTTTTATATTTAAAAACTGGTAACATTTGTTTTTCGGTGTGCCCGTCAATTAACTGGATGGAAAAAGGAAAGGGGGTGTGCTCAATAAAAGGCCCAGGGTCCTCAATAAATTGAAGCTGTCCACTTTTTTGTAGTGGAAGAATATTTTCAGGAAGAAAGGAAGCCTTTTCTCTCGCATTGGGTTGAGTAGCCCAATTCCAATGCGATTTGTGTACCCAAAACAATGCATTTTTGAATGCAGGCGCTAAGATTCCTGAGTTTGTTTTTTTGATTGCACCACCACAATGATCAAAGTGTAAATGGGTAAAGAAAACATCTGTAATGTCATTCGGATGAAATCCTTCAGCGGCTAAAGATTGTTCTAGAGAGTGGTCTCCCCAAAGACCGTAATGACGAAAAAAAGAATCCCCTTGTTTATTTCCCATTCCTGTATCTACAAGGATGAGTCGGTTGCCCTCCTCGACAAGCAAACATCGAGTTGACATTTCAATTCTATTTTTTTCATCTGCAGGGTTGGTGCGTTCCCAAAGAGATTTGGGCACTACACCAAACATGGCGCCACCGTCTAGTTTAAAATTTCCAGCATGAATAGGGTAAAGTTGCATTTTACTTCAATTTGATTCGAGCCAAGACATTGGTAGCAGTAAGATAAAGATAGTTTTCTTGGCTGTCAAACGTACAATTAGCAGTACTCTTACCCGGCATTACCGTTCCAAGGTGTTTACCGGTTTTATCTATTACTAAAACCCCTCCAGGGCCTGTCGCAAAAATGATACCAGAAGAATGAACTTTAAGCCCATCAAAAAGACCTTTTCGATATTTTCCAAGCTCAGTCCCATCGAAGAAAATTTGCTTATTTTCAAGCATTCCATTAATCAGATCAAAAGAGTAAATAACACTTTTTTTACTATCCGAATTACCCACATAAACGGTTTTCTCATCTTTTGACAGGGCAATCCCATTTGGACGACTAAGCGTACTGTCTAGCAGTTTAATACCGTCTTTTTGAGACCACATATAAATTCCATTAAAACCGAGCTCTTTAATTGGATCATTGTCTTGTTTTTGTAATCCATAAGGTGGGTCTGTAAAAAAAAGCTCCCCGTTTTGATTAAAAGCAAGATCATTTGGACTATTAAGCCACTTACCTTGATAATGATCAACAAGAATTTCAAACTCTGGAATGTTAAAGGATTCTTTTTTTAATCTAGAAACAGCACGATCACCGTGTTGGCAAAGAATGAGGTTTCCTTCTGAATCTAAAGCCAGTCCGTTGGCACCTTCATTCGTAGAATGTGGAGCATGATTGGTCATACCGCTCGGGTCAAGAAAGACTTTTACACCATTGTTTTCCTTCCATAAAAAGGCCTTGTTGTTTGGCACATCTGTGAAAACAATCCCATTCAATTCGGGTACCCAAACAGGGCCTTCTGCCCACTTAAAACCCGACGCCAAAACCTCAATCTTCGCATCCGAAGAAAAAAAGTCATGCATTTTATTATCCAAAAATTCCAATTCACCAAGGGTCTCTTGACAAAAGACGGAATTCAGACCCAATAGACCAATTAAGAGGTACTTCATGGTTTTAACGTTTTCGCTCTAAGGTACAAAATGTGTACAAAACCAATTTCTATTTTGAAGCTGTTTGCTTGATTAAAAGTCTCGAAAGATCCTCGGCAAAGCTCAGCATCATTTTTATCTCTTGAAGGCTTGATAAGCGATCCTTCCCTTTGATAAGGATCGTATTTCCGTTGGACTCAATATGAAAGAACGGATGACTTTCAAAAAAGTAAATAAGCTCGGAGGTAAAGAGCTCCTTTATTGCAGATTCATTGTTCCCGCTCAAATGAAAACGTTTAGAAAAGTCAGGGTAGTGGGTAAAGTTGATATCGTCAAATCCAGCCCATTGATAGAGTGTTGTTTTCAAATCTTCTTTGTCAAGAGCAAATACGGGTAGTTTTTTTGGAGTTTTAAAGAGCAGAAAAGTTGCTTTCAAGTCTTCTTTAGTAATAAATGCCCCTTCAGAAAAGGAGAGATCAAATATTGAAAAGGAACGATCTTTTTTCTGGATGGAATTGATTTTGTAATTAATCACTTTTGAATCGAAGAACAAAAACGAGTCAAGACCTTTCGGATTGTTGTTTAGCTTGGGGTTGTAGTCCCAGTGTAGCTGTTCTGCAAACCCTTCTAGGTTTTTTTGACGATTAGAAAGGTAGTTTTGAAGCCCCAATAGCACATTAACAGGAAGCGTTTTTCTCACCGCAAAAGGGTGTTGAGTCTCTGCTGCATGAATGTCAAAGCCAATGGTCTCAAAATTACCCCCTTTTCTCATAAAAGAACGTTGGTAATCGTGTATTCCTTCCATAACGGTATGATCAACAAAATCACAGAGAGAGAAATCAACAATTGCATGCGCTGTTTCAGGGATTTGATCCAATTTGGCTTTAAGTCTAAAAAAGTTTAAGAAACTACAGAAGTTTTTTACACTTACATAGTAATTTCCACTTTGTTCTTCAAGGTACATAAGTACATTGGGTTTGAAAATATTGAGTGAAAACAAAAAGAAATTTTTACTCAAGAAAAGGTGCACAACGAAAGTGAAGAGAATCCCAACCAGAATCCCTAAAATTAAACTAGTGAACAGTGTTGTAACTAGGGTGACTAAAAAGATTAAAGCCTGTTCAGGACCAATTTTGTAGACGCTGAACAAGTTTTCTGGCGTTGCCAAACGATACCCTGTGTAAACGAGAATGGCTGCAAGTGCTGTGAGGGGAATTCGCTGAATTTGATCGCCAAGAAAGACTACGAAAAGGACTAAAAACGCAGCATGAAAAAAGTTAGCAGATCGGTTGCTTCCACCATTATTGACATTTACTGAGCTTCGAGCAATCACAGTTACGACATTCAATCCTCCGAGAAAACCACTCACAATACTTGCTAAGCCAAGGGCTCGAAGATCTTTATTTACATTGGAACGCCGTTTTTTCGGATCCAATTTATCAACAGCCTTAATACTGAGTAAAGACTCAATATTTGCAACAAGTGTTATTGAAATAACAACTCCCAAAAAGTCAAAATCTAACCATTTACTAAAATTTGGTCGGGGCAAATTGGTAAAAAGCTGATCTGGAATTTTGATCAAAAGTTCCGATTCAATTGGGGTGGGTTGGTTAAGAACTAAATTGTAATAATAGCCAATGCCGATAGACGCTACAACAACCCACATAGGGGCAGGAATTAAGTGAAAATAAGGATTTCTTATTCTGCCGTAAAGAAATAGAAAGACAAGGCTTAGAAACCCAAGTATTCCCGAAAATGGGTGAAATGCCAGAAAGTTTAAAAAAGAATCTGGAATTGCCATTAGTTGTTCTATGGTTCCTCCACTAACGCTCCTGATTCCAAGCATGATGTGGAATTGTTTTGCCAAAATACCTATCCCAATTGCTGCGAGCATTCCTTGCAATGCGGTAGCAGGGAAAAATTCACTCATAGCTCCCAATCGAAGTACTCCAAAAAGAAAGAGTAAAACACCGGAGAGGATAATTGCCGCAAGGGTAAATAAATACCCTTCAAATAAGTTGCCTTCTCCTAATGTGGTAATTGAGGCAAGAAGCACAATTACCAAACCGTTTCCAGGTCCAGCGATGGTAACATGAGAACCCCCAAATAGAGACACGACGATACCCCCAGCAACTGCAGCAATGATTCCAGCCAAAGGCGGAGCCTCTGATGCAATTGCAAGCCCCAATCCCAAAGGCAATGCAATTAAAGAAACGACAAAGCCCGAAAAAATATTTTGAGGAATTGATTTCAATGTATCTGAAAAAGAGCCTTTTTTATTCATCGTGATGGGATTGAACAATGAGAACATCTGTAGGCAATTCGGCGAGGATGTGTTCTAAGTCTTTTGGAAAAAACCGATTAAAAAAAGAGCTTTTCTCTTGTGCATTCATAACGAGAAGGTCTGCTCGAACTACTCGGGCATAGTGTCCAATGGAGTACCCTCTTCTGCCAAAAATACTTTGTGTGTTCCAGTTCAAGCCATCTAGTTTTTCTTGGGAGATTTTCTGGACAAGATCAATAACACGCATTTTTTCTTCACGATTTATTTTTTCTTTTTTAAGGGTTGCTTTTCTCAAGCTTCGATCATCGTTTACCGAAACAGCTACTCGAGCCTCGCTAACTTCCTCTACCAAAGTTATTTTTTCAGATTGAAGCGCTTGTCCAACATCAAATGCAGCTTCAATGGTGTCTCTTGTTTGTGGACTGTCAAAGCCATTCACGACAATATGTTTACACGGATGGCGCTCAATAGAAGGGTTTAACATAAGCAATACAGAACAAGGAGCTTTACGCGTGAGTTCTCGAGCGATGGAGCCCAGGTAAAATTTCACCATTTTTTCCCGTTTAAGCGCCCCCAACAAGAGCAAATCAATATCAAGTTCGTGACAAATGGAGGTGAGGGTTTTTACTGGATTTCCTGTCCTCCAGAACAAATTGATCTTTTCAGGAACATTAGGGCATTCTTCTAGTATGGATTTAAAGTGCGATTCATTTTCTGAAGTTTTTTCTCCAACGTGAACAAAAACAAGAGAGGCGTTTAAAAAAGAAGCCAAACGGGTAACTTCAAAAACATTTGCTTTCAATGAAGGAGAAAAAGCAAACCCAAATAAAAGTTTTTTAAACGGTTTAAATGCCATTGATGCCTTGGTTATTTCTCAAATATACACTGAAAATATTAAGATACAAGGGCTTTTCTAAATTCAAATTTTTACTGAATTGATCCTAATCATTCAGCTTCAAAACAGCCATAAATGCCTGTTGGGGAATTTCAACATTCCCAATTTGGCGCATTTTCTTTTTTCCTTTTTTCTGCTTTTCAAGCAGTTTTCTTTTTCTACTGATATCTCCTCCATAACATTTGGCGGTTACATCTTTTCTAAGTGCTTTTATTGTTTCTCGAGAAATAATCTTTGCGCCGATAGCTGCTTGTATGGGAATATCAAATTGTTGTCTAGGAATTAAAGATCTTAATTTTTCACAAATTTTCTTACCAATTGAATACGCATTGTCGGCGTGAATAAGCGCAGAAAGTGCATCAACTTGATTACTGTTGAGTAAAATATCTACCTTGACCAACTTTGACTCACGCATTCCAATTGGAGAATAGTCAAAAGAAGCATATCCTTTTGAGACGGTTTTAAGACGGTCGTAAAAGTCAAATACAATTTCAGCCAAGGGCAGATCAAAGTTTAATTCAACTCGCTCTGGAGTTAGATAGGTTTGATTGGTTATTTCTCCTCTTTTTTCGATACAAAGCGACATAACATTTCCAACAAAGTCGGATTTAGTAATAATGGACGCTTTGATGTAAGGCTCTTCAACACGTTCGAGGGTAGAGGGATCAGGCAGGTCTGATGGGTTGTTAACACTCAAGGGAGTGTCAGGGTCTTTTTTAGTGTAAGCACGATATGAGACATTGGGTACGGTTGTGATAACGGTCATGTTAAATTCTCGCTCTAAGCGTTCTTGAATAATTTCAAGATGCAACATGCCTAGAAAGCCACAGCGAAACCCAAATCCAAGGGCCGCCGAACTTTCCGGGAAAAAAACCAAGGAAGCATCGTTGAGCTGGAGTTTTTCCATAGAAGCGCGTAATTCTTCATATTCTTCTGTATCAACAGGATAAATACCAGCAAATACCATTGGTTTTACCTCTTCAAAGCCCTCTATGGCATTTTGTGTTGGGTTGGAAGGATCGGTAATGGTGTCACCCACCTTGACTTCTTTGGCTTCTTTTATTCCCGTGATTAAATAACCAACATCACCAGCACCAATTTCTTTTTTGGGCTCCTGTTTTAGCTTGAGAGTTCCGATCTCGTCAGCAAAATACGTTTTTTGAGTAGCAATGAATTGAATTTTTTGCCCCTTTCTGATTCTCCCGTTTAGCACACGGAAATAGGTCTCTACTCCTCGAAACGGATTGTAAACAGAATCAAAAATTAATGCCTGAAGGGGTTCGTCTGGGCTTCCTTTTGGGGCTGGAACACGATCTATTATGGCGGTAAGAATCTCTTGAATTCCTATGCCTGTTTTTGCAGAAGCAGGAATTACATCCTCATGGTCACAACCTAAGAGATCTACAATATCATCTGTAACTTCTTCTTGGTTTGCAGAGGGAAGATCAATTTTATTGAGCACCGGGATGATTTCCAAGTCATTTTCCAAGGCCAAATAGAGGTTTGAAATGGTTTGCGCTTGAATACTTTGAGCTGCGTCAACAATTAATAAAGCACCTTCGCAGGCAGCAATCGATCTTGAAACCTCGTATGAAAAGTCAACATGCCCGGGAGTGTCTATTAAATTCAGCACATAGGTTTCCCCTTGGTGCTGGTACTCCATCTGGATGGCATGCGATTTAATGGTAATCCCTCTTTCTCGCTCCAAGTCCATATTATCTAGCAATTGGTCTTGTTTTTCGCGTTCACTGACAGCTCCAGTAAAATCCAACAAACGGTCGGCTAAAGTGCTTTTCCCATGGTCAATATGGGCGATGATGCAAAAATTTCGAATCTGTTTCATACGGCGCCTTCTTTCATAGCCCACAAATATACGAGTTTGGGGGGAGGCTTTTTTGCTTATTTTTGTAAAAAATTAATCTTTTGGTCAAAATAGGTTCAATCACATTACCGGCTTTTCCTCTTTTACTCGCTCCTATGGAAGACGTAAGTGACCCTCCTTTTAGAGCTTTGTGTAAAGAAAATGGGGCAGACGTTGTGTACACTGAATTTATTTCCAGTGAGGGCTTGATACGGGATGCTGCCAAAAGCGTTCAGAAGCTTGATATTTATGAAAAAGAACGCCCTGTTGGAATTCAAATTTTCGGAGCAAATTTAGATTCGATGTTGCGATCTGTTGAAATTGTTGAAGCATCGAACCCCGACATTATTGATATTAATTTTGGATGCCCCGTCAAAAAAGTTGTGTGTAAGGGTGCAGGCGCTGGAATTCTAAAGGATATTTCCAAGATGGTTTCTCTTACTAAAGCGATGGTGGAACACACCAAGCTTCCTGTGACCGTTAAAACAAGGTTGGGTTGGGATCATGACTCGATTCATATTGTTGAGGTAGCCGAACGATTACAGGACGTGGGATGTGCAGCAATTTCGATCCACGGAAGGACACGTGCTCAAATGTACAAAGGAGACGCGGATTGGCGTCCCATTGCAGCTGTCAAAAACAATCCACGAATGCAAATACCCGTCTTTGGAAACGGAGATGTAAATACTCCAGAGCAGGCGAAGAGAATGCGTGATGATTATGGACTAGATGGCGCTATGATTGGCAGGGCAAGTATTGGTAATCCATGGTTTTTCAATCAGGTAAAACACTTTTTAAAAACAGGAAATCATTTAATGGCCCCCTCTTTGGAAGAAAAGGTAAACGCTGCTCGACGCCATTTGCAAATGGCCATTGATTGGAAAGGAGAAACCCTAGGGGTATTAGAGACAAGAAGGCACTACACCAACTATTTTAAAGGAATTCCAAACTTTAAACCTCTGAGAACACGGATGGTAACAACAGATGAATCTGCAGCAGTTTTTGAAGTTTTAGATGAAATTTTGGGAACGTTTACCGAGCATCAAACCGTATAATTTTTGATTTTTTTACCAAGACCTCTTGTAGCCCAAGCCGTGCTAAGGACACCTAATGTTAGTAGTGTGGCGCTCACGATAAAGAGATTGTTTATGTCGTAAACAACAGGATAGGAAAGGCGAGTTCCTGGGACATAAATAAAAGGAAAATAAGATTGAATTAAAACCAAGGCGCTCCCCAATAAAAGCCCTAAAACTCCACCAATACTACAAATTAACAGTCCAAGGATAAAAAAGATTTGATGAATTCCTGAAGGGGTAGCCCCTAAGGAGCGTAGTATCATCATTTGATCTTGTTTATCTAAAATCATCATGATAAGAGCACCGACTACATTGAACAGCGCGATGAGCATTACGAGTGTGAATACAAAGTAAATAGCAATATGCTCTACATTCAACATTTTATACAAAGCAGCATTTTGTTGTGCTCTAGAGACAACGTTCACAGGAAAATTAAACAGAGGCTTGAGTTCATGCGAAAACGCTTCTTGTGAGAGGGTATTTGAAGCTTTAACAACTACTGAAGAATACTGATTGGAGGTTAGACCCAGCAAGTTTTGTCCAAGCTCTAGCCGAGAGAAGAGGTATTTTTTATCCAGATCTTCGTTGATTTGATAGAGCCCTACAACAAGAGCTGACGTTTGAGTAAAAGGGTTTTGATCCAAGAGGGTTTGTTTTTTTTTCTTGGGGACAGTAAGCTTTAGAAATGTTGTGTAATCATACACACCAACACCGAGATTTCCAGCAACGCCAAATCCTAACACAACATCTGCTCCATTAAAAGAAAGCCAGTCTCCAAGAGTAATTAGGTTGTTTACGGGAACTACTTTAGTGTAGTTTGGATCAATGGCTTTTAAATAGGCAACTTGATTTTTTTCATCATAAGAAAGAAAAACTTTTTCCTCTAGTTGAGGGGCAACTGCTTCTACACCAGGAAGGCGATTAATTTGGGACAAAAGGCTGTCAGAAACGATGAAATATTTTCCCTGTTGAGGTTTTATTTCATAATCGGGATCAAAGGATTCCGAAAACGACAATCCAAAATCTTTGAGTCCACCAAAAGCGCTGAGAACAATGAATAAAGATGCCGTAGCGATGATCACCATAAATAACGCAAAGCTGTTGATTCGATTGATAACGGTTTGGCTGCTCTTTGAGAAGAAGTACCTTAAAGCTATTTTAAAAGAATAGGCATACATAATCAGGGGGGCTTTATTCTTATTTTTTTTGCCTTGAGGCAAGAATCTCGGGATGGTTCAAAGGATTGGCTCCAGAATTTAATTCTTTGTCAATTTGTTCAATGTAATCCAATGAATCGTCTAGATAAAAATGGAGTTCTGGTATTCTGCGCAATTGATTTTTCATCCTTTGCGCTAGGTCATGGCGAAGCTGATAGTTGTTTTCTTGTAGGGTTTTGACGTAAGTGTTAGCATCTTTTACAGGAAAAACACTTAAGTAAATTTTGGCAATGGACAAGTCCGAAGTAACCCGAACTTTGGTTACAGACAAGAGTAGATTTTTGACTGATCCTTCACGAACGGCTTGTTGAAGAAGGGTAGCAACTTCTTGTTGTAGAACCGTATTAATTTTTTGTTGTCTGGGAGTTTCTTGTTTTTCCATAGCACTAAATTACGTAGAAAAAAGGGCTTATTGCCGTTCCCATTTGTAATCTCCATTTAAACGAAAACTGCCAAGGTGTTTTTTAGTCCATTGGGAAGGCTCTACTAAAGAAAGAAAATTTTGCTCTTTTCCTTCATACAGGTGGTAGGTTTCACCAACAATAGGTTCAAATTTAAAATGGGCTTGGTAAACTTTTTGGGTTTCAGTAGCGAGAGTTACAAAAGACTTAATCTGTTCTTGAAGGTCTTTGAGTTCAGCTTGAAATTGCTTAGACACTCTGTCTACCCCTTTCTTTTTAAAGGCATCCACATTTGGAACGTCAATAATAGGCCCGCTTAAACTACTAGCGTAAGGCAATAGTTTAGCAATGTAAGCTTCTTGAGTTTCGTCCCAAACAACAGCATCTGGCTTTTTCTCTTTCATTTTTTTTTTCAAAGGTACGGGTTCTCAGGGAGATTTTTAAATTAGGGGGTTAGACTGGAATTTGTTCGAAGTTTAGCGAGAAATCCAAGAAAATAATTTTTATTTAATAAATTTATAAAATATCTCTCCAGAAAAACGGATGACACATTCGATTAGAATTCTTTTTTCATTTTTTTTTCTTGTCACAAAATTAATTTTTGGACAGTCTTCATGTAGTGATTTTGAGCCAACTGACTTTAATTTAAATGGATCCGCTTCTGTAAATTCTGGAGTGGGCGTTTTAACAGAAAATGAAAACAATCAAAACGGATCAATTTGGTCTCAAAATGAAATTAGTTTAAATAATGATTTTAGAGTCAAAGCCAACTTAAATTTTGGTTCAAATGATGCAGGAGCTGACGGGATTGCGTTTGTTCTTCAGCCATTATCTAATGATCAGGGAAGTATTGGAGGAGGAATAGGATATCAAGGAATCACCCCTTCCTTGGCGATTGAGTTTGACACCTATTACAACGGAGGTTCTGACCCTTACACCAATGATCATATTGCCTTGGTGTCCAATGGCAATCCTTTTAGCCTGTCTGACCATTCTACATTTACACCCCCGATAGATGTGGGGAATATTGAAGACGGGAACGATCATGAAATGATTGTTGAATGGGACTCAGACACTCAGGTTTTTTCATTAACCTTCGATGGAACGTTACAGTTTTCAATTGTAATTGACATAGCAGCAACTATTTTTAGCAACAATCCTTCAGTGTATTGGGGATTTACAGCGGCAACAGGAGGAGCTAAAAACGAGCATAAATCGGAAGTTTTGGAATACTGTCAAACCTACACTCAATGTGAGGAATTAGCCCAAGTCTATGCTAGTGCAAGCACAATATTGATTGGTGAAAGTGCGGTATTAACTTCCGATGAAACGGGAGCTACGTTTTTATGGGAAGATGAAACAACAGCAAATACACTAACCGTAGCTCCCACTCAAACCACGACTTATTCGTTAACCGTGACAAAAAATGGAGTAAGCTGCGAACAAAAAATCATGATAACGGTAAACAAAGAAGATCCGGTGATTTCTTTTAGTGACGTAGTGAAAACCTTTGGTGATGCAGACTTTTCCCTTTCCGCAACATCGAACAGTTCAGGAGCATTTACCTTTAGCATTGCGGATGCTTCCGTAGCTTCCTTATCAGGAGCAAATGCAAGTATTCGTGGAGCAGGGATCTCAGTGGTTACCGTTAACCAAGCCGCAACAACGACATACAACGCAGCTACCGCAACGATGACCTTAACGGTGAATAAAAAGGATCCTGTAATTGTTTTTGAGGACTTAAGTAAAATTTATGGAGATTCGGATTTTGATCTTTCTGTAACTTCCACGAGTTCAGGTACTGTTACATTTGATATCATAAACAATCCAATAGCGAGCGTAACGGGAAACACCGTTACAATTAACGAGGCTGGAGTAACACAAGTTACGGCAAATCAAGCCGAGACAGTCAATTACAATGCTGGAGTAGCCACGATGACACTAACGGTAGCAAAATTAGATCCAACCCTTATTTTTTCTGATTTGTCCAAAAATTGTGGCGATCCAGATTTTGATCTGTCTGGAATTTCAGATAGCACAGGAGTTTTGACATACAACATCTCGGATACTACGATAGCAACTGTATCAGGGTCCACTGTAACTCTTTTAAAAGAAGGAGTAACAGAGATTCGCGTGAATCAAGATGCAACTACAAATTACAATGCCGGAGTGGCAACTTTAACCCTTACGGTTAGCAAATTAGATCCCGTTATTATTTTCGAAGATGTTATTAAAACATATGCTGATGCAGATTTTAACTTAACTGCAGTATCTAGCAGTACGGGAGCTTTTTCTTTCAGCATATCCGATATTACGATAGCGACTGTCTCGGGAACAAGTACAACCATCGAAAATGCGGGGATTACACAGGTAACGGTAAATCAAGCGGCGACAAATATTTACAATGCTGGAACAGCAACAATGACTTTGACCGTGAACAAATTAGACCCGATTATTGTTTTTGAGGACCTTTTCAAAACAATAGGACAAGCGGATTTCAGTCTATCGGCAACATCTAGTAGCACAGGGTCTTTTAGCTATGTAATCTCTGACACTTCCCTAGCCACTGTTTCTGGGACTACGGTTTCACTAGTAGCTTCTGGAGTTTCCGAAGTTCGGGTAAACCAAGCCGCAACAACAAATTTTAATGCAGGTACGGCTACGATGACCCTCACGATTTACGACAAGCAAACTCCGTTAATTTTATTTGAAGATGTTACGAAAACTTATGGTGATGCAAACTTTAACCTGACCGCAACGTCAAGCAGCACAGGCGCGTTTATGTTCAACATCTTAGATGCTTCAATTGCCACTGTTTCGGGCTCTGTGGCAACCCTACTTAGCGCAGGAGTTACTTTGGCCACAGTAACGCAAGCCGCAACAAATACCTTTGATGCAGCGGTTGCAACCATGACTCTAACGGTCAATAAACTAGATCCGATAATTGTATTTGAAGACTTGACCAAAACGTTCGGAGATGCAGCGTTTAACTTATCAGCGATTTCAAGTAGTCTAGGAACATTGTCTTATTCAATTTCCGATAACAACATAGCAAGCGTAACAGGATCTTCTGTCCAGATTGAAGGCGTAGGGGAAACCTTGGTTACGTTAAATCAGGCAGCTACAACAAACTACAATGAAGGGGTATCGACAATGACCTTGACCGTTCTTCAACAGACTGTAGAGGAAACTGTGGAGGAACCTTTAATTGAGGAAGCCCAAGAAACGAGTGGTAATCAAGACGATTCACAAGCATCCATTCCCTCAGTAGATGAAATAGAAGAAATGGCATTACAGGTCATCGATAGAACAGAGATCGAAGAAGACTTAACGTTTTTTAGTGAACAAGCTTCTCCAGCACTTGAGGTCAGCCCAGAAGAGGGTGTAACAATTGATGAGCAACCCATAGAAACCATAAAAAAAGACAGTGATGGGGATGGCATTTTTGACGAGATTGATTTGGATGATGACAACGACGGAATTCTAGATGACGTGGAAACTCCACAGGATTTTGATAATGATGGTATTCCGAATGCACTTGATTTGGACAGTGACGGCGACGGCTGCTTCGATTCAGTTGAGGCAGGATTTGAAGATGCTGATTCAGATGGTGTTTTAGGAGTTTCACCTGTTGTGGTAGATCCATTTGGTTTGGTTCAAAATCAAGGAGGATACCAGCCTCCCCTAGATTTAGATGAAAACAACAACGCAGACTATCTTCAGTACAATATTGAAATTGATCCTTTGGAATACCAGTTACCAGAGGAAGTGCGTTTTCAATTAAATGAACCTCTTGTTTTGTCAATTGGGCCCAGCGGAGGTCAGAAACTAAACTACCGGTGGCAAGTGAGTACAAATCAGGGAGTTCGCTATGTTGATTTAACACCGATAAATCAATCCAATAAACTGAATTTAAATCCCAGCCTGAGTGACGAAGGAAACCTTTATCGGGTGGTGATTGATCAATTAAATTATTCTTGTTCTTCTGAATTTATTTCAAATAGTTTAAGATTAGTGTACACTAGTCTTACCATACCGAATGCTATTTCTCCTAATGGTGATGGAATAAACGACAACTTTAAAATTCTAGGTTTAGGGAATAATAGCAATGCGATAAGTGTGTCCATTTTCAATCGATTGGGAGTTCAAATTTTTGAAAGTCAAAATTACAAAAACGATTGGAACGGTACTTACAATGGGGCTCCACTGCCAAACGGAACGTATTTTTATCAACTTGACTTAGGAGATGGAGAAATAAAATCAGGGTTCATTTACCTTCAAAGGTAGGCCGAAAGAGCCATGCAGATCATTTAAATAGCGTAAGCACCCTCCTTCATAACATATTTTTCACGGATTAATGGTTTTTCTTTGTGTAGGTTTTTCAGGGCTACAATTGCAATTTAGAATAGAAGCTGAAATGAACTCTTCTAATTTTGCAAAGCAATCACGAGTACATTTAAAAAAAGTATTTGAGATTTTTTTATTAAGTTTTATGAAGGTTGCGGATTGTGATTCGAATAGCGTAGGTGGAGCAATGAGCGTCTTTATTTTTAATTTAATTGAACGACTTATGAGGTTTCAGAAGTCAATAAAGGTGTAATCACGACACTAGATACAGAAACAAAAAGTAAGACAGCCAGAATTTTTTCATGGCCTTTTGGTTTGTAATAAACTACAAAATGCATTGAACAAAGCGTTTTTATGGGATACGTTTTTTAAGTGCGCCAGAGCAATTTGGGCAAATAAAATTGAACGTATTTGTGGCACAATTGTAGCAAAAAGTACACCTGTAGGAACAATGATAGGCTACTTCATTTTTCGCTAGCAAGCTGTTATTGCAGTTTTCACAGTTGTTTTTCACTCTATCAAGATAATGTTTTTGGATTTAAGAAAAAGACATTAGCTACGCCCAATTTAAAAGAAGTGAATGGAGGTAAGCAAAAAGGAAAACAATATTATTACAATGTCCCTATTGAATTTAATGGGGATTATTTAAGCCATGGGACACTCGTCTGTAAAGGTTCGTGTTGAAGTAGTTTGAACTACCGATGATTTAAATATCAGGTATTATTTCTAATTGTTGTTCAATTGGGAGTTCCAGAAATTCTAAAAACTCTTCATTGAACGTATTAAAAGAAATACCGAATATTTCCTCAAACGCACCATAATAGCCTAAATCATTTATTAATGGAAACATTAATTCTTGATATGCGTTTTGATTATCTACCTTATTTAACAGATATGCAATACCCCACATACCAAAAGTATAAGGGTCACAAACATTACCATAGTTCAAATTAGAAAGATTAAAATTGGGACAATTCGTTTGCATTTCTTTTAAATGACTCATTCTACTTCTCATTTCCTCTCGTAATGAAATATTCCAATTATCACTTTTATTGTATTTTCCTTCATTTATTAACTTTCGAATTGTGTAATTGCTTAAATAATCTGCTGAGCCCTCAACCATTGCGGCTGGACCAAAATCAGGCCTAACACTGTTACCGACTTCATCTTCGACATATACTTTAGAAAAAACATTTGCACTATTAACTACGTGAAAATATTCGTGAAGTACTGTAATTGAGTTATCTTCTTTAGGAATAAAAAATTCATTTTCTTCGTATTGGAAAGGAAGTGAATGATTTAAAAAATGAATTCCCCATTCGCGAGCACCATTTAGTCCTGCATTCATTGAAGGTAAATTGTCACTTACAGACCGATACGATTCGAAACCCCCAATGTAATTATTTAAATCTCCCGTGAAAAAAGTTTCACCACTTGAAACATTATTATTCCAGTCTAGACTTGCGTGAGGATGCATTTGTTGAGTTAAACAAACTGATTGTAATTCAGAAAGGGTTAATCCATCTATCAATGCGTCTTCAAAATACCATAGCTCTCCTCTTGAGGTTCTTCTTTCACAGTACAATTGGGCAAGTTCAATTGCTGCATCAATATCATTTCCTAAAATCCAATATTCTAGGGGTCCATAGTTTCCCCATTCCTCAATTCCTAAATTTAAATCATTTTTAAATTCTTGTTGCGCAAACGCTGAAACATCACTTGCAAAAAACAGTTCAGGTTCAAGATCGACAATTTGCCCCCATAAGTCCGTTGTAAGGGTTGAATTTAATGGATATTCGTCCAGTGAATCAATAACACCATCTCCATCAGAATCATCTTCTTTTAGAGGCGTTTGTGATGTTGCTGGCGGAACAGAAGTGTCTTCTTCCTCAGCAGAACAAGCGGAAACAAGAACAAAAAAAAAAGGATAATAGTAAGGATAATGAGAGTCTCATTTAGAATAGTTTATGATTAAGTCAAATCTATTAAATGATTTTGAAACGTTTTACTAATTAAGAGGAAATGCCGATGATTTTATGCTATTCATAATATTTAATTTTAAAAACCCTCCTTTTAATAAAAATATTTACATCTAAGAGAATTAATCATAAATAGCACCTTCCTGGGATGAATTAAATGTTTAATAAAGAACATAACAGCAAAAAACAAAGAAACCTCATCGATTCCATAGTCATAACTTAATTAAAAACGATAAAAATTTTCTATTTGAAGAAACAATTGAGTAAGAGCATTCAGTATTTTAATTAGTGCTAAATGAGAGCCATAATTTTGATAAAAGTTTTATTTTTACACTCGGAGAATTTATAAACCGTCAATAAGGTCCTATAGCTCAGTTGGTTAGAGTAGCTGACTCATAATCAGTTGGTCCCTGGTTCGAGCCCAGGTGGGACCACCCTTAAAACCCCTCTTATTGAGGGGTTTTTTGTTTTTCTTAATCAAAAAAGGAATTGTGTACCATTCTGTGTACCACAAAACTATTATCAGTTGCTCCAAAAGTTAGTACTATGTGTACCATTTTATTTGATTTTAAGTGGTTTTACGCTTTAGTGAATAAAGTTTATAAAACTAAATTTGATTTATGTCTGCCGGACTCTAACCATGCCTAATCATAAAAAGTGAGTTAGATAACTCACTTTTTGGTAAAAAAATTAAACTATTCTAGTTTTTGTTAGTCTATGATTAAAACATCATTATGAAAAAAATATTTTATTTCTCAATAATAATTATTTTTCTTTCTTGTAAGTCAACTGATGAGATTATTGAAGAAGAAGCAAATTGTGTAGGTGATTATTCAACTGAAAATGTTCTGACAAATATAAATTCAGAAACATTTAATAATGATGAATCAGTTAATGCTATAAGCAGATACTCTTGGACATCTAATGGGTCTCAGAGAATTTTAAGTGGAAATGGAATCCCAAATCACGAAGTAGGAACATTTCCAAATGCTGATAATCCAAATACAATCAGAGAACAAAATGTTAATAAGAGATTTACCCTTTGTCCCGAAATAATTACAGAAAATGGATTAGAGGTTACGGGTCCTGCTTTAGTAATTGCGTATGCTTTAAATAGTGTCAAATTTGATCCTGCTACAGCAGGGAGATGTAATGATACTGGTGAATGTAGTTTAGCTCAAGGACAAGGAAACTGGAATATTGAAGCTCTAGGTCATGATACTTTTGATTTTGGAGATGACATGAACCACGCTCATGTCCAACCCAATGGAGCATATCATTATCACGGAATTCCAGAACTGCTGGTAGATTTTCTAGGAGATAATCAAGGGATGACAATAGTTGGATGGGCATCAGATGGGTTTCCAGTTTATGCTAGATATGGTTTTTCCGACCCTAATGATCCAAATAGTTCAATCAAATCTTTAAAACCTAGCTACAGGTTAAAGACAGAGCCTGATTCCAATAGGCCTACGGTTTTAACTAGTTTGGCTGGAGGTCCTGGTCAGGGAACAACCAATCCAAATACAGAAATACCAATGGGTGCTTTTACACAAGATTATGAACATGTTGATGGTCTTGGAGATTTAGATCAATGCAATGGAAGATTTGGAGTAACCCCAGAATTCCCTGATGGTATTTATTACTATGTTGTTACAGATGATTTTCCTTTTTTCACCAGATGTTTAAAGGGTGATGTTTAATTAGTTTGTAATCTTTTTATTTTGTAATAACGTTCGAGTCCAAGGCAGACTCTAACCACACCTAATTAAAAAAAGTGATTCAGCTGAATCACTTTTTGCTGGTACACAGAAGTGTACCACGTACAGGGTTATATGGTACACATTGTGTACCACCACTCTTTGTAAGTATTTGATTATCAGTATACTAATACGGCGGTTGTAGTACAGGTGGGACCACCCTTAAAACCCCTCTTCTTGAGGGGTTTTTTGTTTTTTAATACTAAAAACATCCTAAGGGTAAAAC
>JAQWSN010000001.1 GCA_029243165.1 Flavobacteriaceae bacterium | reverse complement strand
CCTTAATTTCTACACTGTTACTATTGTTGGCAAAGATCGCTCCCACATGTTCTAGAGAAAGTGTCCCTTGCCAATTCGTTTTTGAGCTGTGTTTTAATTGGAAAAAAAATTGACTGTTCGGAATCCCTGGGAGGCTTTTCCCTTTTAAATCATCCGTTGAATTGAGTCCATTAAATTGATATTGAGCTTGTGTCACGCTGGCTTGAAAAGCCCATTGATTCCATTGATAAGCAGCAGCCAATTCCAAGCCGTAGCGTCTGGTTGCTCCCGTATTGCGATAAAAAGACCGCCCTGGAAAATCCTCCAATTCGTAAGGCAATATTTCGTTAGAAGTCTCAATAAAAAAAGTAGTTGCTTCTATGAGCCCTGAAGTCCTTTTCATCTTCCATCCCAACTCATAATTTAAGGCCTTAGAAGGCTTGAGATCTAAATTTAAGCCTGTTCCTCCAGAAGGATTTGCGGACAGCTCGGATAAGGTAGGTGTTTCAAAACTGGTTGAAAAATGAGCAAATAGTCGGTACTGAGTTGCAATGGCGTAACTCAACCCTAAACTGGGATTTAGAACCGTGTATTCTTGAATTTCTTCGTCTGTATCTGCTCCAAGAGTTTGATAATCATAGCGAAGTCCAGTTCTTAACAAAAGTTTTTCCCATTGAAGGTCATCCAAAAGGAATACTCCCAAATTTCCAAAACGTTCTAATTGAGAAAATACATTGTTCCCCTGCAGCCCTTTAAGGTTTAAAAAACGATCTCGCTGGTCACGTTGGGCATTGGTTTCAAAACCTAGTTGCCATCTGTGTTTTAATTTACTTTGTGTTTCTTCATAAGTTAAACTAGAGCCCAAGCCGTAATAGTTTCGAAACAAATCAACAATTCCCCCGTTTTCAAAGGGAAGTTTTCCATAAAAATCTCGAAAACTGTAAAACAGGTAACTGTCTAAATTCCATTGCGTTCCCCAGTTTTGATCCCAGCGCAGACCAATTTTAAACTGGTCTATTTTCTCAAAGGTATCGTAATCCAAATTCCGCTGTCTTGCCTGACGAAAATCGGTTTGTGTCTCCTCTAATTTTAACCCTCCCGCATCTTCCGCTTTGGGGCTGTTGGTGTAATTTAATTGAAAATTTAGAGCTGAGCGAGGATTTATTTTGTGTTTGATTTTGGCATTTAACACATGCTGTTCTAACCCACTGAAATTTCGAAACCCTGCTGTGGTTGTCCTATTTAAATGAAAAAGAGCCGTAGTTTTCTTTCCTCTAAATTGAGTGGTAAGTTGGTGGTTTTGGTATGCGTAAGATCCAAGACTTGTCCGGAATTGGATTGATTTTCCCTCCAAACTGTCTTGTGTATTTAAGTACAAAACCCCTCCTGCTGCATTCCCATACAAACTTGCCGAAGGACCTCTTAAGACTTCCAATCGGTTGATCAGCCCTAAGGGTAGGTTGTCTACTTGACCTTGACCGTCTGGTGTTGTTTCTGGAATTCCATCCACAATAATTTTTACCCCTCGTATTCCAAATGCCGCACGTGAACCAAAGCCTCTGATGGATAGTCTTAAGTCCTGAGCATAATTGTTGGAATTAAGCGCAAATAGACCCGGTACTCCACTTAAATATTCTTGAAGTGATCGCTGTTGTTGGCCTCCTTTTAAAGCAGCTACATTTAATGTACTGACCGAAGAAGGAATTAAAAATCCTGAGGTTTTCAGCTTTGGAGCTTCTAATGCAACTTCTTGTAATGTAATTGTTGAAGTTTGAGAAGCTTGTTGAGCAACCAATGTTGAGGAAAGTAGTATTAGTACCCCTAAGGTAAAACTCGTCCAATTTCTATTGAATCGAGAGAAAATCTTAAGCTGCATTTTTTAAATTTGTACTAAGATAACGAATATGTACCTCACAGAACTTGAAGAAATTGTTGCCTATGTTGTTTGCATTGCCATCGTTATCGGCTTTGGGGTATCTACCTACATGGAAATTAAAAACACCATTGCTGAAGAGAAACAAAAACATCAGGAGAAAAAAGAAAACGAAGAAAAAATTAAAACATTGATCAAATACTTCAATACCAAAAAGGAACTTATCGATACCGTTGTCAAACTAAACCATTCCAATAAACAAGATAAAACCAAAAAATAACATTACATTTGTACCTACAACAGTTGTTTTAAAAAACTTGTTTATGAAAAAAGTGCACCATCCTGCCTCATCTCGAGGACAAGCAAATCATGGCTGGCTTCAGGCAAAACATTCATTTAGTTTTGCAAATTTTTATGATCCGGAGCGGATTCAATTCGGAGCTTTAAGAGTTTTAAACGATGACATAATTGCTCCTGGAATGGGGTTCGGCACCCATCCCCATGACAATATGGAAATCGTTACCATTCCTTTGGAAGGTGCCCTAGAGCACAAGGACAGTATGGATAATGTAGGTGTAATTGAATCTGACGAAATACAAGTCATGAGCGCTGGAACAGGAGTTTATCACAGTGAATACAATAGAAGCAAAGATCAGCCCGTCAGCCTTTTGCAACTTTGGGTGTTCCCACATACGCAAAATGTTACTCCACGTTACGACCAAAAAAACATTAAAGACTTAAAAACAATTAATGCTTTCTATCCCATTGTTACTCCAGATCCAAAAGGCCCTGGAATGTGGATTCATCAAGAGGCTTGGTTTCATCTCGGTGAATTTGATCGTGACATGGAGGTAAATTACCCAATCAATAAAACTGGAAATGGAGTTTACATTTTTATGATAGACGGGAAAGCAACAATTGACGAGCAGGAATTAGGAAAAAGAGACGCTTTAGGAGTTTGGGATACAGATTCTTTTTCTTTAACCATCAAAAAAAAATCAAGAATACTTCTTTTAGAAGTACCAATACACTACTAATGAAAAATAAAACAATCACAGCTGAAGAGCTTTTAAATCATATTACTCAAAAAATAAATACTGGAAATTTTACCGACAGTGTTCACAAAATAAAACTGGTTACCACCCAAGAAATGATTCAAAAAATACTTGGCGAAGAATTTTAAATAACCCTTTTACTGATACACCCGGACGTAATCAATAATGTATTCTCTTGGAAATTCAAGCGAGGCGTCTATTGATCCTCCAAAATTTCCTCCAATTGCGAGATTAAACAACAGGAAAAAGGGCTTATTAAAGGGCCAATTATCTGGGGTTTTCGAAACAACAGCGTAACTGTAAACTATTTTTTCATCATAAAAAAACACAATGGTACTGGTTGTCCACTCGATTGCGAAGACGTGGAAATCATCTTCAACGCTTGGTGCTTGCGTTATTCTTGTATTTATGGTATTTCCATAACTACTTCGGGTATGAACAGAATTAAAAATTTGTCCTGGCGCTCTCCCAACATATTCCATAATATCAATCTCACCACAATCGGGCCACGGATTGGTGTCAATATCATTTCCCAAAGCCCAAAATGCGGGCCATAACCCCGCTCCTGTTGGGACTTTTAACCTTGTTTCAATTCGTCCATATTGAAACTCTCTTTTTCCTTTAGTCAAAATACGAGTAGATGTGTATTCTTCTTCTTTTTTTGCAGAAATAATTAAAAAACCGTCCTCAAGACGATGATTCGTATCCGTGTAGATTTGTCTTTCGTTGTTTCCCCAACCGCATAAATTTGGACAGCCGTCTCCCAAATCAAAGCTCCAATCCTCCAAATTAAGTTCCGGACCGTCAAATTCATCCGACCAAACCAATTCAAGTGGTTTCTCAAGTACTGGTTCAGTAGCTGGAGAGGGTAAATTAACCTCTACTTCAAAAGCATCTTCCTTTTCACTGTCTTTTTGACAACTGAAAAGGAGTAAAAACAAAACCAATTTTAAGACCGTTTTCATCTAATTAAATTGTTTTCAAAGGTAAGGGTTTTACTATCTTTACACAGATTAAGACACTATGGATTTAATTCCCAACTCCGGGTTTACCGTGACCTCGCTTCTTCGAGGAGCCATCGGTATGATAGCACTTTTGTTTATTGCCTATTTGTTTAGTAATGATCGAAAACAAATTGCTTGGAAGACGGTTGGTTTGGGCCTACTTACACAAGTCATCATTGCAATTGGGGTGCTGAAAATAGATTGGGTTAAAGGAATCTTTGAGGGCTTGGGAGGTTTTTTTATCAACGTTTTGGAATACACAGGAGAAGGTGCTAAGATGCTTTTAGGGCAGTTTGGCGATGTAGATGAATACGGTTTTATCTTTGTGTTTCAAGCCTTACCCGTAATTATCTTTTTTTCTGCGCTAAGTTCCATATTGTATTATTTTGGTGTTATTCAAAAAGTGGTTGGTTTTTTAGCTTGGGGGCTTACTAAGCTTTTTAAAATTTCTGGTACGGAAAGTCTTTCTGTGGCGGGAAATATCTTTTTAGGTCAAACGGAAGCTCCGTTGATGATAAAAGGGTATTTAGAAAAAATGAATCGCTCTGAAATTTTCTTGGTCATGGTTGGTGGAATGGCAACAGTTGCAGGGAGTGTCTTGGGGGCATACATCGGTTTTTTAGGAGGGAACGATCCTGTACAACGTTTAGAATTTGCAAAAAGTCTTTTAGCGGCTTCCGTTATGGCTGCCCCAGGAGCTGTAGTAATTGCTAAAATTATTTATCCTCAAACTGAGGAAATCCAGACCGATGTCCAAGTTTCAAAAGATAAAATCGGGGCTAACTTTCTTTCTGCAATTTCCATCGGAACCAATGAAGGAGTAAAAATGGCCGTAAACGTTGGTGCCATGCTGTTGGTTTTTATTGCTTTGATTGCCATGTTGAGTGGAATGCTTGCCAGTTTCGGAGAATTCATTGGGCTCAATGCCTGGATTAAGGAAAATACCATTTACCAAACCTTTTCCATAGAGTTTATTTTAGGGTATCTGTTCGCTCCTCTTATGTGGATTATTGGCGTTGCCAAAGAAGATATGGCCTTGATGGGTCAACTGATCGGGATTAAATTGGTGGCTAGTGAATTTGTTGGCTACACCCAATTAGTGGATTTAAAAAACAGTTCTAGTGCAATTCACTTAACCTATCAAAAATCCGTAATAATGGCCACCTACATGCTATGCGGATTTGCAAACTTTGCCTCTATTGGGATTCAAGTGGGTGGAATCGGAATCATTGCTCCTAAAATTCGTAAAACACTTACTGAACTTGGTTTTAAAGCAATGATTGCGGGGACATTAGTCTCGTTAATGTCTGCAACCATTGCGGGAATTATTTTAGGATAAGCCCTTACAGAACTCTTACCCTTATTTTTTTCCAGGTTTTAATCAGAAAAAAGGCAGAAACTACTGCAATTGCTGAAAGCGGAAGTGCCAGTTGATATTCTCCATAAATGAAATACCCCGTAGCAAACATGATACTGTAAATCATCAAACAGCCCAGTAGCATAGCGATTATTCCTGAAGGAACCGTCCAGCCTGTATCTCCTTCAGTTAGGTCTATTGATTCGTCTTTTGCTGCATTAATGACTTTTTTCCATCCTGGACCCCCAGGTTGGATTTTAGTGTAAAACGATCTTAAAACCTCCTTACTTTCAGAAGGAGTCAAAAAGGTAATCAATAGCCATACCGATGTAGTAACCGTTACTACAAAGGGAAATTCAGCCCAAGCCGGCAACACACCTTCAACACCGAATAAAGCTTCTTTAAGTCCAAAAGAGGGAATGGCTAACGCCAAGGAAATGACTCCAGAAACCACCATGGCCGCAATTTCACTCCACGCATTAATGCGCCACCAAAACCATCTCAAAATAAAGATTAGTCCTGTACCTGCACCAAAGACTAACAACAAATTGAACAATTGCATTGCATTTTGAAGTAACAATGCAAGCAATGTGCTTAATACCATCAGTAGGACTGTTGATAGTCGCCCAACAGCAACCAACCTCTTTTGAGAAGCTTTAGGATTAATTTGTCTTTTATAAAAATCATAGACAATGTAAGAAGATCCCCAATTTAATTGTGAAGAAATGGTACTCATGTATGCAGAAATGAGGGAAGCCAAAACCAAGCCTAAAAGACCCGTAGGTAATTTGGTAAGCATGGCTGGGTAGGCCAAATCATTTCCTAATTTATCTGCCGTAATATTTGGAAAGGCAGATTGAATACTTTGTAAATCCGGGAATACCACTAAGGAAGCTAAAGCCACTAAAATCCATGGCCATGGTCTTAACGCATAGTGCATGATATTAAAGAAAAAAGTTGCACCAATCGCATGATTTTCATCTTTGGCTGCCAACATTCTTTGGGCAATGTATCCACCACCACCAGGTTCAGCACCGGGATACCACGAACTCCACCACTGAACCGCCAAGGGTATGATAAGAAGTGTAATTAAGGCTTCGCTGTTTCCAAAATCGGGAAGGATTGAAATTTTGTCTATCACGTTTTCATGAGTCAAAAGAGCTTGCATACCCCCAACCTCAGGAAGATTAACCAAATAGTACGCAGCGCCAATAGCACCTCCCATTGCTACAAAAAAGAGAATAACGTCCGTATAAACAACTCCTTTAAACCCTCCAATAGCACTAAAGGTAACTGTGACTAAACCCGCTGTAATTACCGTTTCCCAGGGTTGAAGTCCCAGCATAATCCCGCCAATTTTGATGGCAGCAAGAGTTACAGCGGACATTGTAATTACGTTAAATATGACCCCTAAATAAATGGCTCTAAACTTTCTCAGAAAGCTAGCAGGCTTGCCTCCATAACGGAGTTCATAAAATTCTAAGTCTGTATTGACGTTGGATTTTCTCCAAAGTTTAGCATAGACAAATACGGTAAGCAAGCCCGTAATCAAAAATGCCCACCAGACCCAATTCCCAGAAACTCCATTCGAACGGACAATATCGGTTACCAAGTTGGGTGTATCTGTAGAAAATGTGGTGGCAACCATTGAAAGGCCTAACAACCACCAAGGCATGCTTCTCCCTGAAAGGAAAAATTCATTTGCACTTTTTCCTGAAGTTTTGGAAACATAGATTCCAATACCTAAAGAAATTGCAAAAAACAGGAAAATAATTAGCCAATCAAGTGTTGCTAATTCCATAAGATTAAATTATTTGGTTGATTTAAATATAACTAAAAAACCGCTTCTGGCTTAAATAGTTGTTAAAAGCTTTGAGAATCAAGCGAATTCATCCTAGGTTTGTGTCATTGTCTTTATGTTCCACTATGAAAAGTATTGTTTTCTTTTTAATTTGCTTACTCGTTTTCGGGCTTAATCTCGTGCGGGGACAAATTATTCGTGAATCTAAAGAATCCACTAAATTACTTCTTCCACCACCTGAAAACAAAAGCCCGAGCTTATTGGCTCCCAAGACTCAAAAACAGTTTCTGTCCGAAGATTTTTTTAATCCTAAAATCGATTTTAAGGATCCTAAAAATGGCCTAAATAACCCGCCAATGAACTTTGGGAAAAACGAACAATTTCTCGACCCTGGAAAACAATACTTGAATAAATTAAATCGACGTCCTGAAAAAGAAAAAAATCCGAATCAATTCAAAGTAGATCAATATCTAGGTGATTTTAGAAATAATGGAAGGTATGTTCAAATTGCCCTACGAGATCATGAGTCTCCCGATGGAGATTTGATTCGAATCATGCTTAATGACCAAGAGGTAGTTCCACAAGTTCTTTTGCAAGAACGTTTTAAAAGCATTTCGATAGACTTAGTTGTCGGTTTCAATAAAATAGATTTTGTTGCATTGAATCAGGGGGAGTCTGGACCCAATACAGCAGAGATTCGTGTTTTTGACGATGAAGGAAAGCTTGTGGGAGCAAACCGATGGAATCTTGCAACTGGAGTTAAAGCCACTTACATTATTGTAAAGGAAAAGTAAACGTTACGCTTCGTAAATCTCTAACATCCCTTTAATAAATAAGTCAACTTCCTCCAAGGTTCCTGTACTAATTCTACACCAATCGTAAAAGGGAGGAAAAGGCCGCCCAATTCGAACTCCTTTTTCCAGCATCTGAGGGCCCAGTTCGCGGATGTCTCTTTTGGAATGGAAAAAAATAAAATTAGTATGAGATTTCACATAATCTAACTTAAGATGATCCAATAGTTTGTAAATACGTTCTTTAGCTTCTTTATTTTTTGCTAAAGAAAATTTGTAAAAGGCCTCATCTTGTAACGCTTCCTTTGCGGCTTCAACTGCTAAGACATTACTCATTGCAACGAGGTTTTGTCGAATTTTATTTGCAATTTCTGGTTTAGCAATAAGATATCCTACACGCAATCCCGCCATCCCATACACTTTTGAAAAAGTTTTAGAAACAATTACATTGTCTCCGCGTTTTACTGCCTCAACCATGCTTGGGTAATTGGGAGTCTCGATAAAGTCATAATACGCTTCGTCTGAAAAGACTATCGTTTTCTTACTGGCAACATCACAAAAATCTACCAATTTTTGTGCTGGAACTAAAGTTCCTGTCGGATTATTCGGGTTGCAGAGAAAAACCATTTTTGTTTTAGCAGAAATTTGCTTTTCAATAGCATCTAAATCATATCCCTTGTCCTCCCCAACTGGAACCCAATTGACTGTTGCTCCCCATTGTTCAGCATAATTCATCATGGCTAAAAAGGTGGGTTGCCCTGAAATTATTTCGCCTCCATTGGCAGCAAAGGTAATTCCTGCGACTTTCAATCCCTCTGTAGATCCTCCAGTCACAATAATGGACTCTGGTGCTACTCCGTGTTTTTTAGCCAACTGAACGGCTAGATCATCAGAATATGCATAAGGGTAGCGACATGCATGAACAAATGAATTCTTTATTCTGTCTTGAACTCTTTTTGACGGGCCGTATGGATTTTCATTGGAGCTTAACCGAACGATCGACTCTAATTTTCGAGGTTGGAAATTTTGTTTCTCTTGAGCGGTTAATAGGGTCGATGGTGTTAAAATCAATCCTCCTATTCCCATTGAGGCTCTAAGCCAGTCTCTTCTTGATTGCATGTTTTATGATTTTGTTTAAAGTTCTTTTTTTTTTTAATGAAAACAAAATTAAATCTTTACTTTACTGCATGAGCAATTGGATTACAGTAATTGAAAATGCCTTACAAGCCCTAATAAGTCCTTTGGAATGGATTATGCTTATTGCAGTTATTGGTGGGGGTCTCTACTTATTCATTCACAGTAAAGGGGTACCCTTGTTAAAAATCAAGCCTGCATTTAAATTACTTTTTCAAAAGGAAAAAAATCAAGGAATCTCTCGCTTTCAAGCACTCTCTGCGGTACTTGCTGCCACGGTAGGTCTTGGTAATATTTCAGGGGTTGCTATCGCCATTCATATGGGAGGGCCAGGAGTCCTAGTCTGGATGTGGCTTACCGCTTTAATCGGGATGATCATCAAATTTTACTCTTGTACCCTAGCGGTTCAACTTAGAGCTTTTGAATCTGATGGAGAACCCTTAGGGGGGCCCATGTACTACATGCAATTGGGGATTAAAAAATGGGGGAAACCCCTAGCTGTTTGGTTTTCAATTGCAGGCCTGTTTGGAGTCCTTCCCGCTTTTACAGCCAATCAACTTACCCAAACATTTGTAAATGTAGTGGAACCCGACCGCTTCCTCTCTTTAGGTGATTTTCAGTGGAAACTGCTTGTTGGAGTCGTGTTGTCTGTTGCCAGTTCGTTTGTCATATTTGGTGGACTTAAATCCATTGTTAAAGTCACCTCAAATTTGGTCCCTGTTATGGTATCGCTCTATTTTATGATGGGTGTGTTTATTCTTTTTTCAAACGGATCGAGTCTAATCCCCACCTTTGAACTTATTTTTAAAGAAGCTTTTAATTTTGAAACAGCGGTCACGGGTGGATTTTGGGGCTTGGTTATTTTAGGAGTCCGCAGGGCGGTTTTTTCTAATGAAAGTGGTGTTGGAAATGCTCCAATGTATCACGGGCAATCACAAAGTTCTAAAGGAACTGATGAAGGCTTGGTTGCTATGTTGGGCCCTTTACTTGATACCGTTTTAGTCTGCACCATTACGGGGCTTATTGTCATCATTAGTGGAGCTTATCAGACCCCCAATCTCAATGGAATTGTTTTGACCCTCGAGGCCTTTAGACGGTTGTTTTTTGGGTTTGGTGATCAACTTTTACTCATTATGGTTTTTGTTTTTGGGATCTCTACTCTTTTTACTTATTCTTATTACGGAGTAAAGTGCTTTGGTTTTCTAACGAAAAAGAAATGGGGGTCTTATTACAATTACTTTTATGTAGGTAGTATTATTTTCTCTGCGCTTGTAACTGTTGAAGTTGTGATCGGTATTATTGATTTAGCTTTTGCCTTGATGTGTATTCCCAATATGCTTGCCTTGATTTATTTAGCAAAGGGAGTGAAAAAAGAAATGCGAGAACGCCAATGGCTCAGCTAACCCCCGCATTTGTTTTTTATTGTTCACCAATTGGTGGTGGTCCTGGGGGCAACATGGGCTCGTACACATAATCACCTTTTCGCTCTTTAAACTCATCTTTTACTTCTTGCAAGAGCGTTTTGTTGGTAAACAAATCGATCATTGACATACTTAAAGCCTTGGCGGCATAGACCATTCCTTTGTGCCCTATAGACATTCCGCCACAAGCCACTACTGCCCAAGAATGCCAAGGAGTTCCTTCTGGAGCAACCGTAGCTCCAAGCCGAATTACAGGAACTAAAAAGCTCACATCACCAACATCCGTTGACCCACCCATGGGGTGTTCAGCCGTGGCTTTCAAAGGTGAAATTTTTCCATTGATCCCAATTTGTGGTTTGCCAGTTGCTGCCTGAATTTTGTAGGCAAAATCGAGTTCTTCATTGGTGTAACTTAACCCTCCTAAAGTTTCTAAATTTTTTTGAACCGCCGCTCCACCAACTCTATTTGGAAGCACTTCATGTATTCCTGAAATCAAATTAATTTTGTAATCTACTCCCGCCATAATTGCAGCTCCTTCAGCCATTTTTCTTACGTGTTCATACACTTCTTGCATTCCTTCCCTCTTGGTGTCACGAACCCTAACCCAGATTCTTGAATAATCGGGAACGACATTTACAACCTGTCCTCCATCTTGAATATGGTAATGAATTCTAACTGTAGGTTTTACGTGCTCTCTAAAAGAATTGATCCCGTGTGCATAAAGTTCTAAAGCATCCGCAGCACTTCTCCCATTCCATGGGTCAGCGGAAGCATGTGCCGTTTGTCCAAAGAATTCTACTTTAAAATCTACAAGGGCGAGGGTACTTTGAACATCAGATTCAATGTGATCTGCAGGATGCCAATCCATACAGGCGTCTAAATCGTCAAACAAGCCCGCGCGCGCCATCCAAAGTTTTCCAAAAAACTTTTCCTCTGCCGGAGTTCCAAAGAACTTTACCGTTCCTTGCAGTTTCCCTTCAGCAATTAAATTCTTTATCGCCACTGCAGCTCCCAGACTTGCGGTTCCAAATAGGTTGTGCCCACAACCGTGTCCAGCAGCACCTTTTTGGTAAGGTGTCTTTTCCGGTACGGTTTTCTGAGAAATTCCTGGTAAGGCGTCAAATTCTCCTAAAATACCAATGACAGGTTTCCCTGAGCCGTAAGTTGCCACAAAGGCTGTTGGTGTTTCTGCTACCCCAACTTCAACTTCAAAACCGTTTGCCTTGGCATAATCTATCAATGTTTGTGAGGATACTTTTTCTTGGAACGCTACCTCAGCAGCTGCCCAAATTTTATCGCTCATACGAATTAATTCCTCCTTTTGTGTTTCTACAGAACCGACCACTTCTTTTTTAAGCACCTTCCTGTTTTGTGCATAAAGGGGTACTAGCATCAAGCTCATTAGAATGCTTAAAACTATTTTTTTCATCGCAATACTTTTCATAAACTTTGAATTTATTTTTTTACTGAAATCAATAATGCAATCAAAAGAAAAAAGACTCCGCCTAAAACGTAAGGCCAGTCAATGAATGAAAGCTTATTGTACATGATTCCAACAACTACACTGCAAAGTACAAATCCTAGACCAAACAAAATTTTTAAGATTCTTCTTACTACCATCTGTGTTGTTTGGTTCTAATTTACATAATAGTAAGCAAACTTGTTTATTTTTGTTTGTGATTCGAACCTATTTGATTGGACTGTTCATTTTGCTTACTGCTATCGGGGCAAATGCTTTCGCTGCTAAGTTACACCTCAAGTCGTGGTACGACTTCCTTTTTGGATTGGCAGATTCAAAAGCATATTGGGCAGAGATTACGATTAAAGATGGGCTTTGGCTTTTCTTTCTGTATCCAATGATCTTAGGGTTGGGATCATTTTTTGGCAATTTTATTTATTTTAAATTTTTTGAATCATGACCAGTACTGTAAAATATCTTGGATCACTCCGAACAGAGGGAACTCACTTAGCATCATCAAAAACACTTATTACCGATGCCCCTTTGGACAATCAAGGGAAAGGAGAAGCCTTTTCTCCCACCGACACCGTTGCTACTGGATTGGCCTCTTGTTTACTTACCATTATGGGAATCAAAGCAAGAGATCTCAATGTAGATTTGGAAGGAACCTATGCGGATGTTCAAAAAATTATGGGTACCCATCCGAGAAGAATTGTAGAAATCAAAGTTGAAGTTCACTTCCCGCAAACATTGGAATCAAAAACCAAACAAATTCTAGAGCGTGCTGCAAAGAGCTGTCCTGTTGCTAAATCCTTGCACCCCGATTTAAATCAAACCATTAGTTTTCACTGGCCGGTCTAAGTATTTTTTGTCCTAAAAGAATGAAACTGTAGGTAAGAATACCAACGGGGCCTAACATAAAGGTAAACAAGAGAGGTAAAATTATTGTTTTGTGGGATATTCCCTTTATCCTACTGTGCTTAATAATCCAGACCCCAACCCAAAAATCAAAGGCTAAATAGTGGAACCACCCTGCAGCAGCAGATTCTGGTGAAGCTTTTTTAAACAAGCTTACAATTCCTTCTAAGGAGCTAAAATCTGCCTCTAATAAACCTCCAGAAAGAATTACAAAATAAAGGTAAAAAATACTTACCCCTAATGGGATCCAAGGGTATGACATCAGGGTTTGAGAAAACTTTTGTTTAGGAAAGAAAATAATGGCCCCCCAAGCCACTAATATTAAGGTGTTGATCGCATTAAAAATTAAATTGGTCATAAATAATCCGTTATTATTCTTTTAAGCAAAATACTCTTTTTAATTTAGTCTGTATGTTGCTTTTTAAAGACATTCATGGACGTGCTATTGATCCTGTTGCACATACTCTAGAGGTAATCAAAAACTATCCTTATGCAGAAATTCATATCGGTACGGATTCTCAAAACATCAACAAACAAAGCCGTTACACCACAGTCATTGCCTACCGGTTGGGAAGTCGGGGAGTGCATTACATTTTAAGCAAAAACCATATCAACATTATTCGAGACATGTGGTCTCGTCTTTGGAAAGAAGCAGAGATGAGCATTGATACTGCAGAATGGTTGACTCAAAAAGTAAGTGTTAAAGTAGAAATTGACATGGACTACAATGGGGATGAAAACTTTAAGTCACATAAACTCATTTCAGCGGCTAAAGGCTGGGCAAATTCTTTAGGATACAAAGTGAATGTCAAGCCCAACAACCAAATCGCTACACGCGCTGCTGACTACCATTGCAAATAGCTAGCGTGTTCTAAAAACTTGTGTAAAATACCCAATGCTGTCTTGAGTAAAAGCGACTCCTACCCCCAACTCTACATAATCTCCGATCATATTGGTGTAGTGTCCTGGTGAATTTTTCCATCCCTCTACTACACATTCAGCAATGCTCTCAGCACTTCGCGTATCGCCACAATTTGAGACATTTTCAAACCACGGCACATAACCTATGTTTTCCGCCAATTTAGAATAGGTAAAATTTAGATCCTTTGCTCGGTCCGAAGGTTTTTTTCCTTCATGATCTACATGATCAAAAAAATCATATTGAATCATGTTCTCGCTGTGAATCGTTGCCAGCTTGTCCATTTCATCGTCTTGAATTAGGTCACTTAGCCCTTGTGTTTTGCGAATTGCATTTGTTTTGGATAAAATCTTTTCGGCTATGGCTTCATTTAAACTTAAATCATCCAAGGATCCTTCATCCCCAAGATCCTTTGAACAACTCAAGAAAATAGGAATTGATAAAATAAAAAATAAGGTTTCGAATCGCATGCTTTTAAATTTATTCTAAAGTACACAATTTGTCTATCTTTAAAATCATCTTAAAAAGACATTGTATGAGCTTCATCATAATTGCTCCTCCTATTCCTACTGAGAAATGGAAAAAAGAGTTTGAATTGATTGCCCCAGAGATTTCGTTGATTATCGGTCCTGAAACAGATCGTCCGGAAGACGTTGTTTGCGCCATGGTTTGGAAACAAGAACCTGGAATTTTGACTCAATTCAAAAATTTGAAATTAATTTTTTCCATGGGAGCTGGTGTAGATCATGTTCTTTTTGATCCTAGCATTCCCAAACACATTCCCATTTGTCGTGTCGTAGACCCACAAATGGCTTTTTCAATGAGTAATTACATTACCCTTGCCGTTCTAAACCATCACCGTTCTTTTTATGATTTTCAACGTGCCAAAGAAAAAAAACATTGGGCGCAGTTTGAAATCGTGGAACGCGATTTAAAAATTGGTGTCCTGGGGGTTGGATTTTTGGGTATGGATGTTGCCAAAAAACTACATGCTTTAGAATTTTCTGTACTCGGATACAGCAACACCCCTAAGGAAACTCCATTTCCTTCTTACTCTGGAGATGAGTTAGATGCATTTCTCTCTCAAATCAATGTTTTGATTTGTGTGGTTCCATTTACCCCAAAAACGAAAGGGCTTTTGAATTACAGCCTTTTTAAAAAATTAGCCCACCCTACCTATTTAATTAATGTTTCTAGAGGGTCTATTCAAGTTGAAAAAGATATTCTTAGGGCTTTAGATGAAGGGCTGCTTAACGGTGCCTTCTTGGATGTTTTTGAACAAGAACCGCTTCCCAAAGAGAGTCCATTGTGGTCTCATCCTGAAGTTCAAATAACCCCACATATTGCAAGTTTGACTTTTCCAAAACAAAGCGTTTATCAGGTTTTGGATTGTTTTGATCGGGTTAAAAAAGGACTTCCCTTACCTCAAGAGGTAGATCGGAAAAAGATGTATTAAGAAGCGTTAATTTTATTTGCCAATCTTTCCATTCCAAACCGAATTGGGTCGGTTACAGGCAGCCCTAACTTTTCTTCAAGATCGTCAATAAAAATTTGAGCTTCCTCTTTTGAAAAGGTACTGGTATTCGCCGCAATTCCTATTACTTGAGCTTGAGGATAAGTCCCGACTACACTACAAAGTTTTTCATTGAGTTCAATGAATGATTTCAAATCTGGAATTTTGATTTCTTCTGGACTTCTCAACGTTTTTTTATCTGCTCGTAAACACAAAATTAGATGCGTTGGGCTACTTCCTCTCATTAGTGGAAGTGTTGCGGTACTCCCTGGGTGTAAAAGCGACCCTTGTCCTTCAATAATTAGCAATTCTTTTTCTTGCTGATCTAAAACCATTTGTTCAACCGCTCCACAAGCGTGATCTACTTTAAATGCATCCAAAGGAATTCCTTTACCTGTAACTGTAATTCCAATTTGTCCGGTTGCTACAAATCCAATATTAGCTCCTTTACTCAAGTAGTAAGAGTACAATTCCAGTCCTGCAGTCATTTTTCCTACTGCCATATCGGTTCCAATAAAAAGAATGCGTTTGTTCGTCAGTGATGCTGCCTTGGCTGTTGCAATATCGGGTGTAAACTGGGGGACTCTAACGTCCCATATCCATTGTTTGTTTGGATTTTTAATCCGATTGCTCCAGAGCGGATTCAGCAAGTCGTGTAATCCGTTTACAATGCTTAGTCCTGCGCTGAGTGCTTGCTCAATGACCGGGTTCCAACTCTCGGGTATTCTTCCTCCTGAAGGAGCAATCCCTAAAATCAATACCTCAGCTCCCTTTTTTATTGCCTCATCTAGATTGGCTAAAATTGGGATGTCTCTATCGGTAAACATAAAATCTTGAATCCGATTTCCTGCAAGTTTTTTGTCAATAATACCAACTATTGGGTTTTGAAGATATCGTACCACCCCAGTTCCCATTTTACCGTAATCACTGTCAACATGACCGTCCATGTAAACTGCTACCTTTTGACTTAAATTAAGCATAAAAATCTTTTTTTAACTGTGCTCCATGACCCGGTTTGTCAGAACTTATCGTTACTCCATCTAGTAGAGATACTCCTTCCGCTGGGTCAGGATCCAAATTGTAATGTGAATCCAAATCAACATGGTCTATCCCTCCAGAAATTGCTGCAGCAGCTGCAATTGCCACTGAAGATTCACTCATACAGCCAATCATTGTTTTTAACCCATGCGCTCTTGCTGTGGCAATAATCCTCAACGCTTCCGTAATGCCTCCACACTTCATCAGCTTCATATTCACACCATCTACATGAGAGGCAAAATTGGGAATATTTTCTGCAAACCGACAAGACTCATCAACATAAATTGGTAAAGGTCTGTTTTTGTAAAGATGCTTAAGTTCCGATTCTTGTCCTTCCTTTAAGGGTTGTTCAATGTAATCTACTTTTCGGTCGGCAAGCCACTTCATCATGTACTTTGCCTGAGGAACGTCCCAACCTCCGTTCGCATCTACGCGTAATTTAACCTTGTAATTTTGAGTGCTTTCAACTACCTGTTCAAACATGGCTTTGTCCACATCAAGGCCTTCGGGCGATCCTAATTTTATTTTTAAAGATTTGACTGTTGTTCCATCCAAAAGCAGCGGTACTCTTTCTTTTACTACCTCAGGAGGGTTGATCCCAATGGTAACTGAGGTAGGGGTGTGAGGCTTTGAAAAACCCAAAACTTGATACAAAGGAAGTCCCGCCTTTTTAGCTGTGTAATCCCACAGAGCCGTATCCAATGCAACATAGGCACAGGGTGGAATTTTTTGGGCTTTGGCTCTGTCGTAAAGAGAATAAATGGATTCTTCTTCAATTCCTTGAGAGATAAACTTTTCCAGAATTTGTCGAACTTCTTCCGCTGTTTCGACGCCTTCTGTACTTCCAGGAGCTGCCTCTCCCCAGGCTGTGTAACCGTCTTTTTCTAGACGTAAAAAAATGTTCTCTGAGTCGTAACGAATCCCTCTGCTTATGGCTAAAGGAAAGCGTTTTTTAAGTTTTACTTTATGCAATGTGATTTTCATAATCTCTCTGTATTGTCAACAATTATTTCACTTCCTCTTTTAAAGGATTGAGCTCCCAAAGTTCAGCAGAAAAAACGGCTTTTGTCTGTGCCTCCGAACTCAAACTTAAGGTTTCAAAAGGTTGGTTTGGAAAAAAGATTTCTGTCATGACCGTTTCTCCCAAATCAAAGAAAAGTTCGATGGATGTTTTGTCCAAAATAACCTCAAGGGAAAGTGTTTTTTGATTACTAAACCGTGGAGCTATCGAAAGTTTATTAGAAAAGTCTGAGGAAAAATCTACTTTTCCAGACAAACTCCTATCAATAAAAAATTCTTGCTTTTTATGATCGTATCCGAACAATAATGAATCCCCTACTTGATTCGAAAGGGTGAAAGTGTACTTGTTTGGATCTACGTTTTTAATGTCAACTCGAATTCTAGCAGAGGAAAGATCAATCGTATTTGTCGATAAAATTGTTTGTTCCTGCTCAATTTTTGTGTCGGCAATCTGCTTTTTCTTTGAAACAAATGGATTCCAATCTATTGGAAGACTAGATTGAAGTCTAAAGCTGGATTCTGTTTTGATGAGTTCCAATGTTCTCGCCAATGTCATGGCACTTCTCCAGCTATGGGTGGGAACCTTATTGGCATACTGCCAGTTGGACATCCAGCCCAAAAAAAGAGGGTTTCCTTCAATACTTTTCCAATTGGAAAAGGTAACTCCTGCATAATTATCTTTACCAAAGTCCGTCCAAAAAAGATGTTCTTTTTGAAGATCCTTTTTAAATTTTGGATCAACCGTAAAAGTGAAACCGTCAAAATCACCAACAAAATATTGTGTTGCACTTCCTCCATTGGGTCCTCCAGGATTGATGCTTACCAAATGAACCCATTTTGTTGTATCGGTCCCTTTTACTTTTAGCGGAAATAAATCTGGACATTCCCAAACACCGTCATGATTTCCAATTCCTTTTCCGAAAGCAGACAAAAAAGTCCATTCTTTTAAATTGGTTGAGGCATAAAATTGAGTTTCTTGTCCAGCAGCTAATGTCATGATCCATTTTTTATCCGATTCCATCCAAAAGACCTTGGGGTCTCTGAAGTCTCGAATTCCAGGATTCTGGATGACCGGGTTGTTTTCAAACTTGGTCCAAGTAAATCCTTGATCCAAAGAATAGGCAATGCTTTGAGTTTGAAATAATTCGCTGCCCTTTTGCTCTGCCTTTGCATCATGATTGGTGTACATTGCCACTATGGGTGGGTTTTCCAAACTTCCAAATCCCGTGGTATTTAGATGATCAACGACAGCACTCCCTGAAAAAATAGTTCCCAAATCATCTGGAAATAAAGCAATGGGGTGTTCCTCCCAACGGATTAGATCCTTGCTGGTAGCATGACCCCAATGCATGGGCCCCCAAACACTAGATTCGGGATGATATTGAAAATAAAGATGAAATTGTCCGTTTAAAAAAAACATTCCATTGGGATCATTCATCCAATTTTTTTGTGGTGTAAAGTGAAAACTTGGACGGTATTTTTCTTCCTCTGATTGGGTATTTGTCATCCCTTTGTCATTGTTTTTTTTATCGGTTGAACAAGTATTAAAAAAAAGAATAGTTATTAAAATTAAAACAAAAACACGATCTGACTTCATCTTTACACTTACTTCTTATCAATTAATTTTTCGCTCAATTTTTCTAAAGAAATCCCCCTGGTTTCTGGCATCATAAAGTGGACAAAAATCAGTTGAAGAACCATAAACAACATAAAGATTAAAAATACAACTCCTGCACCAATACTGGAAAATAATAGGGGAACAAAAGAGGGAATAATTGCTGCCAAAACCCAATGCACACTGGTTCCAAACGACTGTCCTGCATTTCTCAAGTGATTTGGGAAAATTTCAGAAATAAAGACCCAAATGACTGTGCCTTGACCTACAGCATGTGATGCAATAAATAGAAATAAAAATATGGGGATTAATATTCCTCCCCATTGAAAAAAGAAGGCACAAGCCACTAAACCAAGAGAAATAATGTAGCCGAAAGATCCGATGTACATTAACTGTCTTCTTCCAAGTTTATCAATTAATGAAATTCCAACAAACGTAAAAATTAAATTCGTCACTCCAATTCCAATACTACTCAAGAGTGAAGTGCTTTCTCCTAAACCTCCGTATTCAAAAATTCTAGGAGCATAATAAAGAATGGCGTTGATCCCTGAAAATTGATTGAAAAAAGCAACTAAAAAAGCCAATTTAAGAGGAAAACGATATTTGGAATGGTAAATGGATTCGCTCTTTTTTTTCTCAGAGCCTTTGTCTCTAATTTGAGAAACCAATTTTTCAAAAGAACCCTTTGGATCAATACTGCTGTAGATGTCTTTGGCTTCTTCTATTCTATTTTTTGAGATTAACCACCTTGGGCTTTTAGGAATCCCCAAACACAAAAGGGTGTATAAAATAGCCGGGAAGGCCTCGACACCCATCATCCACCGCCAGTCATTCTCTCCTAAACCACTTAAAAAATAGTTGGAGATAAACGCCAATAAAATTCCTAATACTATGCTGAATTGATACAGCCCTACTAAACGCCCTCTATTTTTTGCTGGTGCAATTTCTGAAATATACGCTGGTGCAGCAATCGTTGATGTTCCCACTCCCAACCCTCCAATAAAGCGGAAGATTGCAAAAACGATAGGATCGTTCGCTAAAGCGGAACCCAAAGCGGAAAAAGTATATAAAACTCCCACCCACAGCAGTGTCTTTTTTCTTCCAAAACGTTGTGTGGGTATCCCTCCTAATAATGCTCCCGCTACTGTTCCCCAAAGAGCCATGCCCATCACAACAATCCCATGGAACCCGTTAGAAGAGCTCCATAAACTCTGTAATTTTTTGTCTGCTCCTGAAATGACTACCGTATCAAAACCAAAAAGAAGTCCTGCCAAGGCGGCAACAAAGGACCAATAAAAAACCTGCTTCATTCTTTGATTAATTCGTGTTCGTTATCTTTAGATATTGCGTTTAAAATTAAAAGAATTAAAGACAATGCCCCTTGTATCGGCAGAAATTATTTGATCGGTTGATTCTTGATCACTATCGATAAGTATACTTAAAGTCATTATATTTAGTTCAAATTCCTCTATTATGAGATTCACAAAATACTTCATCGGGGTTCTCGTTTTATTATTAACGAATTGCCATTCTGAATCCACTAGCTCTAAGGATTTCAAGCCTAAAATAGCCATCGCAGGTCTTGCAATTGAATCGAGTACGTTTTCACCTGCAACTTCAGATGCTTCTGCTTTTTTAGCTCGAGAAGGCGAAGCTGTATTTGACTATTATCCTTTCTTGGACAAAGAGAGCCCTCAACGAGAGGCTGCGGAATGGGTACCCACGCTTCGAGGACACGCACTTCCAGGAGGAATTGTAACCCGAAAAGCCTACGACTCATTGGTTGGAGTTACTCTAAAGCTTCTTGAAAAAGACATGCCCTACGACGGCTTGTTTTTTGATATCCACGGAGCCATGAGTGTGCAGGGGATTGATGATCCTGAAGGAGATTTTATTGAAAAAATTAGGACACTTATCGGTACCAAAACCCTAATTTCCACCTCAATGGATTTGCATGGGAACGTTTCCAAACGATTAGCAAAATATACCGATTTAATTACTTGTTACCGTATGGCTCCACATGAAGATGCCATCGAATCAAAACAGCGGGCAGTAGATAATTTATTAGAGCGTCTCAAAACAGGAAAAAGGAAACCTGCCTACAAGGCATGGATTCCTGTTCCTATTTTACTCCCTGGGGAAAAAACAAGTACGCGGATTGAACCCGGTAAAAGTCTTTATGCAAAGGTGCAACCTCTTACCGAAAAAGAGGGCGTCATTGATGCAGCCATCTGGATCGGCTATGCTTGGGCTGATGAACCTCGAAATCATGCCGTGGTAATGGTTACAGGAGATGATAAAACAATCGTTAGTGAAAGTGCAGAACTCTTAGCAAATCACTTTTGGGATGTTCGTGAAGCGTTTGAATTTGTAGCACCTACTGCTACTCTAGAAAAGAGTCTTGCTCTTGCTTTAAACTCCAATAAAAAGCCCTTTGTAATAAGTGATATGGGAGACAATCCTACAGCGGGAGGTGCGGGAGATGTTACCTGGACTTTAAGAGAATTATTAAACCGTTCTGAGTTTCAAACTCCCGATGGACCCGTACTAATTTACGCTTCTATTCCAGGGCCAGAAATGATTGAAGCGGCCTTAAATGTGGGTATTGGTGGAAAAGTAAAGGCTAAAGTCGGTGCTCAAGTAGATGATCGCTATGCTCCTCCGGTGCTCTTGGATGGGGTGGTAGAGGCCATTCGCAAAGGAGATGTCCATGCAGCGGTTGAAGTTGTTGTTCGGGTAGGAAGTCTGCGGGTCATTGTTACTGAAAAAAGAAAGCCTTACCACTACGAAAAGGACTTTACCCGTTTGGGGTTGGCCCCAAGAAAGAGTGATGTGCTAGTAGTAAAAATCGGATATCTGGTTCCCGAGCTGTATGATCTTAGAGGAGATTGGATCATGGCACTAACTCCAGGTGGAGTTGATCAAGATTTGGAGCGTTTGGACTACAAAAGAGTGCAACGTCCTTTATTCCCACTAGACAAAAACATGTCCTCGGTTGATTTAAAAACTCGTTGGATTCCTTCTTCTGATAGCAAATAAACAATACCATTATGAAAAAATTTATCCTCTCACTTAGTTTTATTTTTCTTATCTCTTGTTCAGTAGATAAGCAGCCACTCCAGGAAACAAAAAATATTCCAGGGCTGATTGATTCTGTCGAAATTCTTAGAGATCAGTGGGGTATCAATCACCTTTACGCGGAAAATCAACACGATCTTTTTTTTGCACAAGGCTATGCCGCAGCTCAAGATCGTTTATTTCAATTTGAAATTTGGAGACGACAAGCCACTGGAACCGTTGCGGAAATTTTGGGTCCCAAAGAATTAAAACGAGACATTGGCACACGCCTTTTTAAATACAGAGGGGACCTAACTGTTGAATTCAATCACTATCATCCCCAAGGGAAGGCCATTATTGAAGCCTATGTTGATGGAGTAAATGCTTACATCAAGTCTGTTTTAAAAACTCCAGATCAATTGCCCATAACTTTTAAAATTCTTGGTATCAAACCTCAATTATGGACACCCGAAGTTGTCATTTCAAGACATCAAGGATTATTAGGTAATATCGGACAAGAGCTTCAAATAGGTCGTGCTGTTTCGCTCATTGGTGCCGAGAAAGTAAAGGAATTACTCTGGTTTCATCCAAAAGAACCTCAGTTGGATTTAGACCCAAAAATTGATCAAACACTTCTTTTTGAACCACTTCTAGCTCCTTATTTTGCTTTCCGAAAACCCGTGCGCTTTGAAGCTGAAGATCTAGAAGAACCTTACCGATCTGCAAACTCAATTGCAGTTTTAAATCGATTCAACGATCTTTCTCAAGATTCGCTATCCATTGGGAGCAATAATTGGGTTGTTGCTGGATCAAAAACCATTGATGGCAATACTTACATGGCCAATGACCCTCATAGGACAATTGCCGTTCCATCGCTTCGCTATATGACACATTTAGTTGCACCCGGTTGGAATGTCATTGGTGGAGGTGAGCCGGAAATTCCTGGAATATCCATTGGTCATAATGGAATTGGAGCTTGGGGATTGACCGTTTTTAGAACCGATGGTGAGGATCTTTACCAATACGAACTCAATCCTAAAAACCCCTTACAATACATGTACAAAGGACAGTGGAAAGATTTTAAAGTCATTACAGAAATAATCAAAGTTAAAGGTGCTCCTGACGAAGAAGTAAACTTGTATTACAGTATCCATGGACCCATTACCTACATTAACGAGAAAAAACTCAAAGCCTTTGGGGTGGGTTGTGCATGGCTCGAGCCTGGAGGGTCCCCTTATCTGGCTTCATTACGAATGGATCAGGCTCAAAATTGGGAAGAATTTAGAGCGGCTTGTTCGTACAGTCATATCCCTGGAGAAAATATGATTTGGGCAGATCAGGAGGGTAACATTGGTTGGCAAGCAGTAGGAATCGCTCCCATTAGGAATCGTTCAAGTGGTTTGGTGCCCGTACTTGGTGATGGGACATATGACTGGGAGGGCTACCTTCCAATCATTGAAAAGCCAAACAGCTCCAATCCAGAAAAGGGCTTTATTGCTACCGCAAATCAAAATGTAACTCCACCGAGCTACGAACATTGGAATGCCATAGGTTATTCTTGGTCGGATCCATATCGGGGAGACCGTGTAAATGAGTTTTTGGATGAAAAGGATGGTTTAACTCTGGAAGACATGAAAAAACTTCAAACCGATGTTGTCTCTTTACCCGCAAGAACTTTAGTCCCCTTATTAGAAGGGCTCTTAGGAGACAGCCTGGAAAGAAAACTCAGTAACCAGCTGATGAAGTGGAATTATGAACTCGATGCTAACTCTGTTGAAGCCGGAATTTATGTAGCTTGGGAGGATGAAATTCGTAAGGTTGGACATGAAAAGTTTGTTCCAAAAAAGGTTCAGGAATACCTTCCCCAACTTCAATTGAAGCGAATTTTAGATTGGATTGTATCCCCTGAACAAAGCCCATTTGAAACTCAATTTGATCGCAACTTATTTCTCAAGCAAACTTTTCAAAATGCTATCGCTGGTTTAAAAAGTCGTTTGGGAAATGATTTTTCAAGATGGCAGTACGGACAGGCAAATTATAAACACAGTTCGCTAACTCATGCCTTAGGTTCGGCTGTAGTATCAAATACTGCATCCAAATTAAATCTGGGGCCCTATCCGCGTGGAGGGAATGCCTACACTCCTGGGTCAACTGGAAATAACAAACGGCAAAGTAGCGGAGCAAGTTTTCGGATGATTGTCAATACTGGAGATTGGGATGCCTCTTTAGGGACCAATGCCCCTGGTCAATCTGGAAATCCAACAAGCCCTTTTTACAATAACTTATACGAAACATGGTCAAAAGACATCTATTTTCCCGTGTACTATTCGAGAGAAAAAATAGAGGGTCATCTTTACAAGAGAACTTTATTGACTCCTTAATGCTCGTCTTGGGTTACTGTGGCTCCCTCTTTTGGAACTCGAATATGATTTCCTAAGAATAGTGCATTTAAAAACATTCTATTGGGGCCATAGGCCGTTCCTCTAAAGTTTGGGTTTTCAGCAAACATAATTACCCTTCCCCTTCCAAGTGCAGAAACTACAACGGGCGCTGATTTTGGAAGAAAAGCCTTTCGGATCGTTTTAGAAATGTAACCGTCCACATGAGGGTCTGTGTCATAAGTGACTGGTGTTCCGTAAGAGCTTTTGCTGGGGGATACCCAAACCAAATTATTCTTGTATAAAGTCAGATTTTTATTGGTGTATCCAAAATTAAGTGGATGGGTTAAATCTAAGTTTCCTTTTAAAAAAACTCCTCCCAGTTTTTCGCGACCTATATTTTCTGGTGCATCAACATAAGGTTTAGTAACTACTACAGCCGTAGAATCTTTCTTTTTTACAACAATTTTTTCATTGATGATTTTGTGCTTAATAAGGGCATTGTTTGCCGTCCCTATGGCTACAATTGTATTGCCTTTGTTGACCCAAGTTTGAATTTTCTGAATTGTTTCTTTATCCCAATTATACGTTCCCGAAACCAGAACTAAGGTATTGTATGATTCTAAATCAATTTGACTAAAACGGTGCTGGTGTACTTTTGTAATTGGCATCCCTACACGTGTATCCAATAAATGCCAGACTTCTCCTGCTTCATAGGAACGGATCCCTTGCCCAATGATCATCAAGGGTTTTGGTTTTTTTACTACACGGACATTCCCACTACCCAGATCAACTCCCTGAACACTGTAGCCTGTGGATAAGGCATGTATTTGTACTTGATGTTTTTCTTGAAGTTTCTCTAACCGTAGATGAACCTCTTCACTAGTTTCATTTTGGAGTGCAACAGGAATCACAAGCGATCCGTAAGAAAAGGAAAATCCTTTTTTTGTTTTAAACGGTTTAAACGCTGAAGACACGACAAATTTTTCATTTTGTAACTCCTGAAGTAGCGCTGGCACATTGTAGTCTTGCGCATCAACTCCATAGGCATAGTTTGATCTCATTAGCGGTTTCAATGAAATCAATTCAGCTGCACTTTTAATTTCTTTTCCTTCAGGAGCTTTCCCTACCCCTTTGTGTTTAATGTTGTAAAAATGAGCTACAGACCAGGCAGAAGCATCGTAATAAACACTATCTCGATACGTTTCATAGGTTTCAAAAAAACTCTGAACCATGCGGTATTGTGGTTGCTCCGTTGGAACAGAGAAACTGTTTTCTGAAGTTTGCTGTACTTGAATTTTATGTCGTAGTAGCTTATCAACAAAAGCCTTTGTTTTGTTCGCGTCCGTATCTTTGAAAGTGTATGCTTTAATTTTATCCTTCCCACTTCGCTCTAAAGCACTTTTGAAAAACGCTTTTTGATATTTCCTCAGTGTACTTTTATTTTCAACTGCTGCCTGAACTGTTGCAAGGCTTGAAATATATTGATTCCGAATCGTAAAAGGAAAAGTAATTTCTCCTGAAGGTGTTTTTTGTTTTAAGCCCCTAGAACTAGCTTGTTCAAAAAGTAAAGCCAGCCCTCCTTGTAAATCAGGATAGGAGGATCCATAACCTGGATAGGTTCCGTCAAAAACCTCTTTGGTAAAATACAACGACCCAATACTATCTAATTGTTTTGAAAAGTAGGTTGCAAAAATATCGTTAAGCTGTTTGTAATTTTCTTTTGGCATAATGGGATCGAGAGAACCGTTGGCCTTCATGGGTTCAAAAAAATAGGTGCTTTGGGTTCCCATTTCGTGAAAATCTGTCACCACATTAGGATACCACTGGTGGTACCAGTCCAATTTTCCTTGACTCTCTGGATTGATTGCCAATAGCCAATCACGATTTAGATCAAACCAATAATGATTGGTTCTTCCTCGTGGCCAGGCTTCATTGTGTTCTGCGTCCCTAGGATCTGAAACTAAAGGTGATGCTTTGTACATATTTGCCCATTGTGTGTGTCGATCTCTGCCATCAGGATTAATAGTCGGATCAACAAATATGAGTGCTTTATCTCTAAAATCTCTGATTTGACTCTGTTGTGAAGCAACTAAGGTGTAGGCTGTTAATAATGCTGCTTCTGAACTGGAAGGTTCATTCCCATGAACGTTGTATCCTAAATTGATGATTAATGGAATTTTGGGTTCTTCTATGGTATTGCCCAGAGCAAAATTAACATGTGCTTTTTTAATTCCTTCTGAATTTAAAAGATGTGCCTTAGAGCTGATTGCTAGGATGGGGAGTTTTCTTCCCTCATGAGTTTTTCCATAATACGAAATCTCGGCATGCTCAGAGGTGTTTGATAAATATTCTAAATACGCCACGATCTGGTCATGACGTGTGTGCTGAGATCCTATTTCATAACCCAAAAAACTTTCCGGAGATTGAATCCCATCCACAAATGGATGGTATTTTTCGGTAAAATAGTTTTGCCCAAAAAGTAAAGTGGAAAAGAAAAGTAAACAAAGAAAAGTTCTCATGATGGTTTGTTTTATTCAAAACTAACTAATTTTTTTTCATTTCTTTTCCATCAAAGACATAGCTTATTTCCTTACCGTTTTTATAAATTTTTTCAATTCTTAAGTCTCCTCCATCGTCAAAATACAGGAATTTTCCATTGGGTTTCCCTTTGGAGTAATTCTCTTCCCAAGCCAGACTTCCATTAGGGTGGTACCAATACGATTTCCCTTCTAATAATCCTTGATCAAAATTTAAAATAGTTCTTATTGATCCTGAATTAAAGTAGTGTCTCCAAACTCCGTGCTTCTTGCCTGAAACAAAAAGACCTTCTGTCTTTTGTTGACCATCATCAAAATAGGTTTTCAACATTTTCGTTTTTGTTTAGCTGAGAAGAAAAAAGGCTTCATTTATGTTAAACATTTTGAAGCTTAAATTATTTCTAGACGACTAAAATAAATGTACAATAAACATTGATTTTTCTTTTAAAAACAGAGTGTTTCAGGCCAAATGTTGAATAAAATTATTTTTAATTCAAACAGTTGTTCATCTTTATTCCAATTCTATGAAATCGTTGTTGGTACAACCTCAAGTCAGCATATGATTTATTAAAACATCATCGACTTGTAAAACCAAAGGAGTGTTTTAAATTTTGAATATCGGTCGAATCGTATGGTTCTGGCAGGACGATCATAGAGAGAAATTTTATTTCTTTCTGACATAATTGTTAATTATTTATTTACTAAAGTTAAACAAAGTGGTTTAAAAAACAATTCTGAGCTCTCTTTTAATTCAATAGGCCCACACTGTCTTGGATTCTTTTGTTAAGCATTCTGAAAAAAGAAAGAACTAAAAAACCCTCTCTGAGAGAGGGTATTAATTCATTTAAAAAAGACTCTTAGTTTGTTGTTTCCGCAATTTTTTCTGCTACAATTCTCAAACTAAAGCCCTCGGGCATTCCTTGTTCAGCATAGGCTTTTTGAGACTCTTTGTAATTCAAATGATTCATCGCTGCTTCAAGCGTAGTAAATCCATCCCATGTCATTACATTATGCTCTCCCCAATTTTTAGGAGAGACTCTAGTCCCTGAGACCCAGCCCGCTCTTCCATTCTCGTTTTTTTTCATTTGTGCTTCAAAATTCTTTTTAAACGGTTTTTGACTGTCTAAAAATAATTGGGGCTCATGGGCAAAGCCAAAGTTATAAAGGCTGTATTTTGCAGCTTGATTACCCCAAACAGAGTCTTCAATATTCCAAATATACATTCCCCCTTGCTCAACACTGTAAGATAGCAATTCTTGAGGAACGCCCATTTTTTCTCCTGCATTAGCCCACCAGTTTCCTGTGTTCAAATACGACTTCATGTCTGGATGAACAATAACAAACTGGTACCAGTTTCCAACAAGTTGTGAATTTAGCTTACCTCCTATGTTAACACTAGGTTGAACAAATTTCTCTAAGGCCCAATATCTAAATGTTCCCTTTTTTACAGCTTCTTGAGCTAACTGAGACATGTATTTTTTTTCTACTGTTTCAAACTTTGGTTGATCCGCCGTTTTGACGTACACTAAATGGTAGGTGGTTATTTGTGCATAAGAGACCAGTGAAATAAATAAAAGTGTAATGGTTAAAAATCTTTTCATTTTGTCATAAAGTTTATGGTTAATAAAGATCAATATACGAAAAGACCATAGAAAAGATAATCCTTTTTCTAAAACTCATATTCTTATTTAAGGATTAGGATTGCTTTAAAAATTTCTAAGTTTTATTCTAGAAGAATGATATGATTTGTTACTAATCTGTTGCTAGGAAAGCAATAAAAAAACCGCAACCTCTAAGTTATAAAGACATTACGGTTTTTCGTTGGTGGTCCCACCTGTACTACAACCGCCGTATTAGTATACTGATAATCAAATACTTACAAAGAGTGGTGGTACACAATGTGTGCCATATAACCCTGTACGTGGTACACTTCTGTGTACCAGCAAAAAGTGATTCAGCTGAATCACTTTTTTTAATTAGGTGTGGTTATAGTCCGGTTTGGACTAAAATAAAACACATGAATTATTAACACAAATTATTCGTTTTTCATTAAGAGTTATACGTTAATTTACAATTGACTTTAAGTATATTAGTTATACGAACAAATGGGGAACCAAATCTGAATTTAGTGGTGTTGTAATGTTTGGAACTTTAGCATTAATTTACTTAACAGAAAATAAATGTATTTTTTTCTTGGAGTTTTAACTGGAGTATTACTAATTTTTGAATTTTATTATTATCGAAAAAAGAAACAAAAGAATAAATGAAAAAAGTAAATAACTTGATGATAGTTGCTCATCCTGATGATGAATTAGTATTTGGTGGAGCAGAACTAATTAAATTCGGAACACTTTATAAAGTAGTTTGCATCTCATACAAAAACAATAAAATTAGAAGTAAGGAATTTGAAAATGTTATGACACAGCTTAATGTCTCCTCTTATGAGATGTGGGATTTTAATGATTCATTACAAGATTATATCCATACTTTGGATGAAAATATTTCATATGAACAAAAAGTGTTTAAAAATTTATTAAACAAAAAATGGAAAAAAATTGTAACTCACAACCCAATAGGAGAATACGGGCACCCAAAACACAAAAGATTATTCGAAACAATAAAAAAACTATCTGATAAATTTTATGTATTTGGAAAAGACTCAGATAAATTACCTGATAATATTTTAAATAGGAAATTAGAATTATTGAAGCTGTATAAATCTCAA
>JAQWSN010000013.1 GCA_029243165.1 Flavobacteriaceae bacterium | reverse complement strand
TTTGTATGTGATTAAATCAAACCACCAATCAATAGCATCCTTTTTTGGAACGGAATACTTATCGGCAGTAGCTAAATCAAGAAAGTGACAATTATCGCTCCATTGATATTCGTCAAAAAAATACTTCTTTCCTTTATCATCTTTTGCAAAATCTGAATACCTAGCTCTATGAACCGATTCACCATTCTCCATATCAACATATAGTGTGGTTAAAGGTTCTGCTTCGTTTTCTAGTCCTAAAATTGATTTACCTCTACTGAGGGCATCAACAATCTGAACTGCAAGCAGCGATTTACCTAATCCTGTTTCTGCAAAAAGCATAGTCACAGTATTTTCAAACAACAATTCAGACATAAGCATAGAAGGAACTGCTAAGTTTTTAGCATACTCTGTTCTTTCGTTTGCTGTTCTTAATATGAACGGGTCATTATTAGGGTCATACACAAACTTCTTTTTAGGGCTTTTCCCTTTTGGTTCTTCTACCTTTCTGAGAAGGTTCTCCTTTTTGAAATTAGCTTTTCTCTGTGCCATATGCCGCTGCTTTAAGTTCCTCAATAGTCATTGACTTATTACTCTCTAGATAAGCCCTTAAATCCTTCTTTTTGAATAGCTTCTTCGCTTTTGGATTGTCAGGATTAAGTGACTTAAAAACAATCTCTCCACGATTTATAATCTTTGAAAAGGTTGTCCTAGAAAGTTTCAAGAAATCTGCTGCTTGTGACATTGTCAAAGGTCTTTCATCCTCTTCAGCTTTAGAATCTAAAATTTGATTGAATGTAGCTTCTAGCTCTGATTTGATTTCTGCTGCTACGATTTGCCCAAGTTTTTCTGGGCTGTAATTGATAAATGAGTTATTGTCATTCATACTACTAAAAATTATTAATTAATAAAATGAGCAGCACAATGAAGAAATAATTCTTCCGAATGAAAAAATATTTTACCTTTGGAATGATTTTGAATGTCAAAAAATTAAAATCACACTAAGGGCATTTCCTCACCGATTTGCTCTTTTTTAGGTTTTTGCAGTTACCTTAACTGTTTGTGACAAAGTTTGCACATTACATTTGATATACAAAGCGTTACTTTTCCACAAACTCCTCCTGTTTTTAACAAAGTGACCCATTTTACCAACTTTACTCACTTTTTTCAACTTTTATAAATTACTTATATTCAGTTACTTATCTTCAAAACCCTTTGTTAGCTCCCTAAAACATTAAATACGTCAAATTTGCATCAATAGTGTATTGTAATGAATCAATAGAGACCCTTTCAATATGTAAACCCTTTACACTATTTACATCTAGGTTTAGTGGATCATGCTTCGCATGACCACAAACCGCTTCAATCATCTTCACTATCATCGCTTAAATCTAATGCATCAGCAATATCACTACTTTGCTCTTTATATAATGAGTCAATATAATTTCTAGTTGTTTTTTCATCTGCGTGACCCATAGCTTCTTGAATTGACTTCATACTTACATTAGGATTCAAATCTAGATTTGTGGCAAATGAATGTCTAGCCCATTGATAGGATAGCTTAACTTCTAGCCCTAACTCTTTAGCCATTGCTTTAATCTGCTTATCTAATCTGCCAATTCCATTTTTCTGCTCCTCATAAATATGTAATGCGGTGGCATCATCTGGAAGAAACTCAAACAAGTATTTCCCTTTTCCTTTATATCTAGCAGCAATTTCTTTTTGCTCTTCTGTCAAATTCAATGGAATGTGTATTTCCTCAATTAATGTTTCTTCTGTTTTCTTTCTTTTGAAGTAACCTTGTTGCACATCCTTTTTGGTCAATAGAATAATGTCTTTATAGTTCATCCCCCCACCATAATAGGAAAACAAGAACACATCTCTTGCCTTTTGTCTGTAAGAGTTTTCTGAAGAGTAATTATAGATTTTTTTAAGGTCGTCTTTTCTTAAACCTTGATTCCTTCCCCTTCCTTTCTTAACAGTATATTTTCTTTCTGTTTTCTTTCCAAACGGATAATTTTTTGACAGATTAGCATCCTTTTCTTTTACCCTATTATAAATAGCTCTAATGTTCCGCATATCAATGCTGATTGATGATGTAGCTATTCCCATTTTGGAGCGAGATAATTCATATTGTTCAAGCCAGAACTTTGTAACATCTGAAAATCTGAGCGTAAACTTCCTATTCCTTGCTTTTTGATTGTAGTCCCAATGATTGTTATGCTTACATATATTATGAAGAGTATTTCTGTAAACATCTCTGGTCTTGTATTTTTCTTTGGCTTCCTCCTCCTCTATTTTTCTTTCAAACTCAATATAGATGTCATCTATGTAGGATGTAGGCAGCTTGTAATTGTAGAAAGCATCTTTGATAGCTGACAACGATTGATTTCCTTCAAAAGCCATAATATCATTCAGAATGTCATCTTTTGCTTTTAATATTGTTCTGATTGTTAACTTCTGACCATAAACAGTAGTTTCGCCTACTACTTCACCGAAGTTATTTTTCTTGTCCTTATTTAGCCAGATATCTTCCCAATCTTTTTTAGATGCTGAAATTTCAATTCCGTTGACTTTTTTAATGGTAAAATTGATTGTTTTCTTTTCATCAGAATCGTACAAATTAACCTTAATAGAATACAACCCACTCTTTAATGGCTTTCTAATATCCAGATAAAAATTAAATGAAAATCTTGACATACCTACCTCTAATAATCACAATCAAAATTACAAAAATCACAATTATGAATATACATTTATATACAGTAATTTCATTAATTAGCTATGACATCCCTATAAATAAGCGTCTTGAGAGTGTAGTTGAATATGAAAAGTTGTGATTAATCAAGGGGTAATCTGCTTAGAAGGCAGATGCTCTATCCAGCTGAGCTACGCGACCGGATTGTTTTTTGTTTTAAATTAAAAATGTTGTTTAAAACGGTTGCAAATATAATTCTAATTTATAAAAAAAGAGTGGATTTTTTAAAAAGTGTAAAAAGCTATTTATTTCCTAAATAGCCTTTTCAAAGTCCTTTATTAGCTTATTAATTCCCTCAAAATCTTCAGTTCTCTTTATTAAATATTGTACCAAAACAAACTTTATTTTTTAAGTCCCAACCAATTCCTTCCAAAAAATAGATGCATTTACCCTAACCAGTTTTACAAAAAACCGTAGCGTTTAAACTTAATTTTCTTTAGTTTAGGAATTAATTTAATTAAATGAGAAAAATCGTTTTGATCCTGTTGAGTTTAGTCGGTTTCACCTGTTGCAAAGAAACACAGACAAACAAAATGGCAATTAATAAAGATTTTTTTGGAAAAACAAAAGACGGAATAGCGGTAGATCGTTACTCCCTGTCTAATTCGGCAGGTATGCGAGTTCAAATCATAACCTATGGGGGAATCATAACCACAATGGAGGTTCCCGATCGCAACGGAATTTTTCAAGATGTTGTTTTGGGATATGACAAGCTAAGTGATTATGAAGAAAGCAGCCCTTATTTTGGGGCATTGATCGGTCGTTTTGGAAACCGTATTGCAGAGGGGAAATTCCGTTTGGAGGGAAAGGAATACACCTTGGCTCAAAACGATGGTGAAAATCACCTACACGGAGGCACAAAAGGATTTGATAAGGTTGTTTGGAAGGCATCTGAACAAATTCAAAAGGACGAAGTAAGTCTCAAATTAATTTACTTAAGCAAAGATATGGAAGAAGGTTATCCAGGAAACCTCAGTGTGGAAGTCCTTTACACCCTAACCCAGGATAATACTCTAAAAATTAATTACAAAGCGGTCACGGATCAAACTACAATTTTAAACCTCACGCAGCATTCTTATTTTAATTTATCAGGGACAAACAGCATTCTGGATCATGAATTAATGCTCAATGCAGACGCCTATCTTCCAGTAGATGAAACGCTGATCCCCACTGGCGAAATTGTAAACGTTGCCAAAACTCCTTTTGATTTTACGAAGCCTAAAAAAATAGGTCGGGAAATTAATGACGAGGACCTCCAACTAAAGCGTGGTCTAGGATACGATCATTGTTGGGTTTTAAACGAACCAAACATAGGATTAAGGCTGGCAGCAGTTTTATCAGATCCTAAATCGGGAAGGCAAATGGAAGTTTTTACAGATCAGCCCGGAATTCAATTTTATTCAGGAAACTTTTTAGACGGAACAAATCCCAAAAAAAATTCTGATGAATATTACCCGTATCGTTCGGGTTTGTGCTTGGAAACTCAACATTATCCCAATGCTCCTAACGAAGCTTCTTTTCCCATAGTTGTATTAAATCCTCAGGAGGTTTTTACTTCGCAAACTCAATTTAAATTTTCAAATCCTAAACTGGATCAAAAATAAATCATGCAAACATTAGAATTATTAGACTGGATCTCAATTATTATTTATTTCGCTATTCTCGCAGGCATTGCTATTTGGGTCATTCGAAATAAAAAAGAAAATACCGAAGATTATTTCCTCGCTGGAAGAAATGTGGGTTGGTTTGTAGTGGGTGCATCCATTTTTGCCTCCAATATCGGGTCTGAACATGTGGTTGGGCTTGCTGGTGCGGGTGCCAGTGACAAACTTCCCCTTTTAATTTATGAGGTTCACGCCTGGATCGTATTGATTTTGGGGTGGGTATTTTTGCCTTTTTACCAACGTGCTGGAGTATTTACCATGCCCGAGTTTCTAGAAAAACGATTTGACTCTCGTATGCGTTGGATTCTTTCTGTTTTTTCAATAATTGCCTATGTTTTAACAAAGATTTCTGTAACCATTTATGCGGGAGGTGTTGTGGTATCTGCACTATTGGGAATCGATTTTTGGACAGGTGCCATTGCAACGGTAATTTTAACAGGACTTTACACCGTGTTGGGTGGTATGCGAGCCGTTGTTTACACTGAGACTTTGCAAGCTATGGTACTGGTGGTTGGTGCTGGGGTACTGACCTACATCGGACTGGATCGTGTAGGTGGATGGGAAAGCATGAAAGCTACCGTAACCCCTGAATATTTGAATATGTGGAGACCTGCTACGGATCCTGATTTTCCCTGGCCTTCTCTATTTGTTTCAAGTACCATTGTTGGGATTTGGTATTGGTGTACAGATCAATACATTGTCCAAAGAACGCTCACGGCAAAAAACATAAAAGAAGGAAGACGTGGAACTATTTTTGGTGCCCTCATGAAATTACTTCCGGTCTTTTTGTTTTTAATTCCGGGAGTCATCGCATTAACCTTAAAAATGAGAGGAGAATTAGACTGGAATAGTGCGGATGAAGCCTTTCCTGTTTTAATGAGTAATTTGTTACCTACAGGACTTCGAGGATTGGTTGCTGCCGGACTACTAGCAGCGCTGATGAGTTCTTTAGCATCGGTTTTCAATTCCGTTTCTACATTGTTTACAGTGGATATTTACAAGAAATTACGTCCAAAAACGCCAGAAAAAAAATTAGTTCGAACGGGACAAATTGCTACTATGGTTGTTGTGTTTATTGGAATTTTATGGATTCCAATCATGTCAAATATCTCTGGGGTACTTTACGAATACCTCCAGTCGGTTCAAACGTACATTGCGCCACCCATTGCGGCAGTTTTCCTAATGGGAATTTTACACAAACGCATCAATGCTCAAGGGGCATACGTTACCTTGATTTTAGGATTTGTAATTGGATTTGGAAGAATATTTCTTGAAATCCTAAGTGATTCTTTACCCTCAGGAAGTTTTTTACACTTTATCGGTACTGTAAACTACCTTAGTTTTGGTGCTTGGTTTTTTGTTTTCTGTATCGTAACGATTATTGGAGTCAGTCTAGCAACGGCTCACCCACCCGAGGAAAAAGTATTGAATCTGACTTTTGGAACCGTTACTCCTGAAGAAAAGAAAAAATCAAGAGCCACCTTTGACTGGAAAGACATTGCTGTTTCACTTTTTGTTGTCTTGGTTGTTGTTTTTGTAATGATTTGGTTTAACGGGAAGTAAGTATTAATTGTTTTTAAATTGGGTAGTCAGTAGCGCTAGAAAGCTTTCAATACCCCTAAAATAATTGCCTATGCGAAGGTTTTCGTTTGGACTGTGTTGGTTATTATCTAAATTTACAGTAGGCACTCCAATTGCGGGAATCCCCAATCCAGAAACAAAAGGTGAAATGGGTACAGAACCGCCACTTGTTCTTATTATGACCGGTTTTTCGTCATAATAATCGGATAAAATTGTACGCAACCATTTACCTTCTTTGGATTCTGTATCAGTTCTAAAAGCTGGATAAGCAATTTTGGAATTCATCCGAACAATTCGATCAAAATTCATTCGTTCCTCCTTGGTAGGTTGATGATCCAAAACAGTAAATCCTTGAGCAATTAAATGCGATTTTACTCCATCAATCAATTTATTAGGATCACTCTCCAGAACCAGTCGGATATCTATTTCTGCAGTGGCAGTTGCGGGTATGATTGTTCGGGTTTGCTTTCCTACCCAACCACTTTGCATCCCCCTAATATTTAAAGAAGGGAATTGTAAGGCTTCTTGATAGGAATCACCCACTAGATCATTTCTTTTGGTCTGAGTTCGTTGTTTGATTGCTTGCTCCTCAGAAGGTACCCCTTGAAGGATTTTTTTGGTCGTTTCATCCAATACAATTCCATCATAAAATCCAGGGATTAATACCCTACCCTCTTTATCTTTCATCGAGGCAAGTATTTGGGCCAAATCCAATGCAGGATTGGAAACGTAATTTCCATAGTGCCCGCTATGTTGAGGCAGTAAAGGTCCATACGTGGTTAGTGTCAAAGATGATATTCCTCGAAATCCAAATACCAAAGTCGGTTTCCCCGAAGAATGCATCGGACCGTCTAAAATCAAAAGCATGTCTGCGCTCAATTCTTCTTTGTATTTTTTCACTGCTTCTGGCAGTCCCGGAGAACTTTTTTCTTCTTCAAAATCCAAAACAATTTTAATGTTAAAAGCAGGCTTCTTCCTTTTACTTTTAAGATACTTCAGCGCAGTAGTAAGCATTAGAAAAGGCCCTTTGTCATCTGAACTGGACCGAGCAAAAATTCGGTAATCATCAATTGATGTATCATTTAATTTTCCCCTACTCACTTCTTGAAAACTATTCTCCATTGGTTTTTTTAATACGGCTTTGTATGGACTTTCTTGATTCCATTTGTTTGGATCTACCCCCTGCCCGTCCAGATGCATGTAAAATGCTATTGTAGGGCTTCCTTTTTTAAATTCTTGTTCTGCAACCAAAAGAGGTAAAGCCGAAGTTTGCAACGTAGTAACATCGAAATTTAGTTCTTCAAGTGCAGACTTCGCCCAAGCAATATTCCCCACCATATCTTCTGGAAGTGCAGCGTCATTAGCCAAGGCAAGAAACGCCTTGAATGCATCCATACTCTCCAAACCCAATGCTCTAGCGGGTTGCTCAAATTCACGCTGTGCTTTTAGCGTAAAAATCATTAGTAGTGACACAAAAAGTACAGAAAAGATAGTTTTCATTATTACTGGATTAGTTTAGTTACCGATTGATCAAATATAAAAAAACCATGAGGTAATTTTTCTCAGAAAACTAAATTTATCGTTATTTTGATTTGCTTTTAAAACAAAAACAAATTGAAAAATTTCATCACTTTAATTCTGTTTCTTTGCCTTTCCGTCAGCTACTCACAAAATAGCAATCCCAATCAAAATTTGAATTTTGAAATCTCAACGCTAAAAGAGCCCCCAGTTATGGACGGGAATGTGTTGGGAGAATTACTCTGGAAAAGCGTCAATCCCATAAAAGAATTAAGACAAATAAAGCCAAGTTACGGAGCATTGGCTTCCGAAAAAACTGAAATTCGAGTAGCTTACACTTTAAAAACCCTTTATGTGGCAGTGGTTTGCTACGACTCTGCTCCTGACCAAATTGTAGTTTCAGACTCAAGAAGAGATGCTGACTTGAGTGATGACGATAGTTTTTTATTCATAATTGACACGTACAACGATCAGCAAAATGGATTTCTTTTTGGAACCAATGCCGATGGCATGGAATACGACGCTCAGATTGATAATGAGGGAGAAGGTAATTTTAGTGCAAACCGACAGCAAGGGGGTGTTGTAGGTGGAACAAATATTAACTGGGATGCATCATGGGAAGTAAAAACAGAAAAGGGGGACTACGGATGGAGTGCAGAATTTGCCATTCCTCTTAGATCCATCCGATTTAATGGAGGTGAAAACAAAACATGGGGAATTAATTTTCAACGCAACATCAGTAAGCGAAGTGAAACTGCTTATTGGGCTAATCTTCCTTTAGGATTTGATATTAAAAGACTTTCTTTAGCGGGAAAAATGCATGGGCTGAATTTAAAATCCCCAAAAAACTTGAAGGTAATTCCTTACGGTTTGGTCCAGTCTATTCAAAACAATCATCCGCCAAAAAACAATAGCAGTAAAACAGCCATCGGAGGAGACATCAAATACAGCTTAACTCCAGGATTGACTTTAGACATGACTTACAATACTGATTTTGCTCAAGTCGAGGTTGACGAACAGCAAGTGAATTTGGATCGATTTAATTTATTTTTCCCTGAAAAAAGACCTTTTTTCTTGGAAAATGCTGGGCAATTCAGTGTAGGGAGTCCAGGAGAAGTTGATCTTTTTTTTAGCCGGCGTATTGGGATCGGGACCAATGGAAGTTTGGTTCCAATAATTGGTGGCTCCCGAGTTTCTGGTAAAATTGGTCAGACCAATGTTGGCTTACTAAGCATGTTTACCGATGAAGTTCCCAACGAAGAAACGGGTGCTGTTGATATCATCAAGAATAACTATTCTGTGGCACGAGTAAATCATGATTTTGCAGCCAAACGCTCCTCCATAGGGGGAGTTTTTGTAAATCGTTCAGGTATTGGAAATGATCTTGATTACAATCGAGTTTTTGCAATGGATGGTAAATTAGGGATCGGTAAAAAAGCACAACTTTCGGGTTATGTGTCCAAAAGTAATACGCCTGGAATTACAAAAAGCGACCATGCGTTTAACTTCTTAGCCGTTTACAATTGGAATGGTTGGAACCTAAGAGCTGGTTACACAGAAGTTGGAGAAGGGTTCAATCCTGAAGTTGGTTTTTTACTTCGATCGGCATTTAAGAAACCTGAATTTCTCATTTTTAAACAATGGCGCCCCAAAAACACGGGGAAACTCTTAGAAGTTAGACCCCACGTTTCCTATCGGGGGTATTGGAATTTCCAAAATACTCATGAAACTGGATTTTTACATGTGGACAATCACTGGGTTTGGGAAAGTGGTTTTGAAATTCATACGGGGATCAATTTCACTAAAGAAACCGTGCTTACACCTTTTCCAATTTCCAAGGTTAGCGTTTCTGCTGGAGAGTACAATCATCAAGAATTACAGCTTGTACTGATGAGTAATGCCAACAGAAAATTTTACTTTCAAACCCGAACCGTAATTGGTGGTTATTTTGGAGGAAACAGAATTTCAAGTACCAATAAGGCTACCTTTAGACTTGGAGATAAATTCAATACGGAGGGGGTTCTGAATTACAATCGACTTCAGCTTCCCAATGGTGATGCAAACGTTTTTATTACAGGTGCTCGACTAGCTTACTCTTTTACTCCTAGAATGTTTTTGCAAAGCTTGGTTCAATACAACAATGTTTCTAACATAACTTCAGTAAATGCTCGTTTTGGTTGGCTTCGAAATGCCAATACAGGACTTTTTGTTGTTATCAACATAATTAAAGACACGGACTATCTGGATGCACTAAACAATCAAAGCATTACCATAAAATACAGCCATCAATTTGATCTTTTGGGAAGATGAAGCTAGTCAGGGAGGTTTTCTGATAAAAAACGTATCCCATTTTTACTCAGTATTTTTTCTACATCGTTTTGACTGTACCCTCTCTTTGTAAGAATTTGATCCAATTTTTGAAGATCGGCAATGGTATCCAAATCAAAAGGACACTGTTCTTTTCCAAAGCCTCCATCAAGATCCGAACCAATCATCACATGATTTGAGTTTCCAGCCAACTGACAGATATGATCCATGTGGTTCACTATGGTTTCCAAATTCAATCCGCTAGTTTTTGGGTCAGTACTTCCACGTTTCCAATTGGGAAGCATCATCCAGGCATCAAAAGCCATTCCAATGACTGCATTTCGTTCTAGTAAAACTTTGATTTGCTCGTCATCAAACTGCCTTTTGTTAGGCACCCATTTTCTTACATTACTATGACTTGCCCACAAAGGACCTTCGTAAGCCTCTAGGGTTTCCCAAAAGCTTTGATCGCATAAATGTGTAGCATCCAATATCAGTTTTAACTGAGCAATTTCTTTTAACAATGTTTTTCCCTTTACTCCGATACCTCCTGAAGAATCGGTCCCAAAAGCGTAAGTACCTGGTCCATAATGAGCGGGGCCGATTGCTCGCAATCCTTCGTGATGCATCCTGTGTAAATGTTCCATAGAAAGAATGGAATCTGCCCCTTCAAGAGATAGGACATACCCTATGGGATTTTTTTCTGCATTTTGTTTCCAGGCAAGGAGGTGCGCTTCTAACTGCTTTTTTGTTTGGATTTGGATCAATTGTTTGTCATTTTCCATGGCACGATACCAAGCCAACTGCCCTTGGGTTTGTGCCCAAGCTTGCTCAGGAGAATTCCATCCTGGGAGTTTATTTTTAGGTTTTACGTAACGTGCTATCAAAGTAGCCGTACATAAGCCAATGTTCCCTTTTCGCATGGAGGGAAAAGATACCACTCCTTTTTCTCTATCAGGCAAGTCGGTCATTCCAGCTTCTAAAGCACGGATTTGGGATACGTCTTGTCTCAAATCACGATTCCACTCCAAAGCATTCATGGATAAATCTAAATGAGCATCGAAAATAAATTTCATCCTTCCAAATCAATTTGATAATCACGAGCTTCAATATCCCAAAAACCGGTATGAATTCCCTTCTCAATGGCATATGCTCTATTGTATTTAGCAACAGTAGGGCAAATATGATAGGGTATTGCATAAAACAAATCCCCAACTTTAAAATCGTTTTCATGCTCGTAGGTTAGCATAAGATGCTCTTCGCTTTGTCCTTTGTGGATGGCATTTTCCAAGCCCAGTATTTCAACACGTGGTAAGGGCATTTCAGAGGCAACTGCTTTGTGACCCAAATCAAAACAAAGAGTATTGGCATTAGGTTTGCTAATCAAGCGGGTAATCAGAACTGCAGCGTTTAAAAATGGAGACTCTTTCCAAATTTTTTTGTATCCTAAATCCCAAAGCAAAGTAGTTCCTGGACTGAGTAATGAATTCTTTCTCAATGCATGAGGATAAAAGCTTGGAGAGCCACCTGTAATAATTTCAGGTATGCTCCCTCCTGACGATTCTATTTGATTTATCAAAACCGATACGGAATCAAATGCTGCGTCACATTTGGAGATGCGCTCTTGCAGATCCAATGGACGAATGTGCCCATCGTACACATGCAGTCCTTGAAATTCAACTTGACTTTCTTGTTCAATGGCACGATGTAATTCCATTGCCTTTTCAGGTACAATTCCTGTCCGATTCATGCCATTGTTAAGATCAATCCATAGTTTGATTTTCACTCCTTTCTCTTTAGCCAAATCAGAAAATAATTTTAGGGAATCTAAATTATCCACTAAAGTAGCAAAGCCAATCTCTGGGTATTTTATTTGCCAATTTAAAAAGGGTATTAATTTTTCCTTCGTTGGTTGGTGCGCCAAGAGTATCCGATTTACCTTACATTTTATTAAAAGTTTTGTTTCAGCTAGAGTCGCACACTTAAACTGACGAATTCCTGCAGCCATCTGAAGTTTGATCACGGATGACATTTTATGAGTTTTTACATGGGGCATCAGTCGATTCGTTCCACCTGCTAACTCAATCATAGCATCAATGTTGTGCTGCACACGATCAGGAAATACCAAGAGCCCTGGAGTTAGTAATTTATCTTTATCCTGAACCTCAAAATTTTCTAGCATGGTTAACTTATTTATCATTTTAATAAAAAGTGCGCTTCAATTTCCACTGCTATGTTTTGAGGAAGCGACATCCCAACAGCACTCCGAACGCCTATTCCGTTTTCTTCACCAAAAACCTTAGCCATCAATTCACTAAAACCATTGATTACATAAGGGTGTTCTTCAAACTCAGGAGTTGCATTGACCATACCCAAAACTTTTACTACGCGCTGGATTTGAAGATCATCATCCATGTGAGTTACTAGAGTAGAAAGCATGGTAAGTCCTACCTGGCGTGCAGCTAATTTCCCCTGTTCTCGATCTAGACTTCCTCCAACTTTTCCTTGGATTAAACCGCGATTATTGAGTATGGGTCCTTGACCTGATACATAAAGATAGCTCCCTACCACCAAAAGGGGTCGATACACACCCAAGGGTTCTGGTGCTGGGGGTAATTCTAAACCCAATTCTTGAATTCGTTCTTTAAGTTCTTTACTCATTAGTTTACAAATTGATTTAAAATTAAAACTCCTATTAAGCCACTAATACCGATGGATGTTTCCATTACTGTCCAGGTAGATAAGGTATCTTTAACGTTGAGATTAAAGTACTCTTTGAATAACCAAAACCCACTGTCATTGACGTGGGACAGCATTAAACTTCCAGAGCCTATGGCTAAAACCATTAACTCGGGACTAACTCCTGTAGTCTGAACCAATGGAAGAACAATCCCGGCAGTTGTCAATCCAGCTACTGTAGCTGAACCTACAGAAAAACGAATTAATGTAGCGATCAGCCATCCAATGATTAAAGGAGACATGGACGTAATTTGCAAAAGATTTCCGATGTATTCACTGACGCCACTGTCAATTAAGATTTGCTTGAGTGACCCTGCTCCAGCTATGATGAGTAATACCATGGTAATTCCTGATACTGCTTTGGCGAAAATTTTCATTACTTCATCCATTTTCAAACCTCGCGAAATTCCCAAAGAATAGGTTCCAACTAAAACCGTTAGCAACAATGCAATGACAGGATTTCCAATAAATTTTATGATGGAGAACCACAATCCCTCAATTTCAAAAAAATTAAGGATCAAGGTTGAAATTGCGATTAAGATAACAGGGAAAAGTGCTGTAAGAATACTGTTTGAAAAACTAGGAAGTTCTTCGTCGGAAAACACTTTTGTGGTCATAAATTCTTTTAAGGGTTTTGCTTCTACCTTAGGAATAAACTTAGTTAACAGAGGGCCTGAGATAAGAATAGCAGGAATAGCAATAATGACCCCGTAGATCAAGGTTTTTCCAATATCGGCTTCAAACATTACAGACAATGCTGTTGGAGCCGGGTGCGGAGGCAAAAATCCGTGAGTAACGGATAGTGCAGCCAACATTGGTAATGCAATAGAAATCAGAGAAAGCCCTGTTGCAGCAGCAACGGTAAAAACTAAGGGAACTAAAATCACAAAGCCTACCGAATAAAACATGGTTACACCTACAATAAATCCTGTAAGCATGACTGCAATTCTCGTATTTTTTACTCCAAAAAGTTGAATCAACCCATTGGTAATTTTTTGTGCAGCTCCACTTTCAGCTACAAGTTTTCCCAACATGGCTCCAAGTCCAAGAATCATGACTAAAAAACCTAGGGTGTTACCAATTCCTTTTTCGATGGATTGAACAATGGCATTGAGCTCCATTCCTTGACCCATCCCTATGGCAAGACCCACAAGAATAAATGCAATAAAAGCATTTAAACGAAAGACTAGGATTAAAATAAATAATAGGAGAATTCCGAGGGTAATTACAACTAATGGCATACGTAAAAATAAAAAAGTTAATCGAATTTGCACCCACACCTACCTGCTATTTACCAAAAATAAAGATCCTTAAATACTCTTTTATTTACACCTGCTTTATTGGGTATTTATTGACCCCAAAGCAATGTAAATTAGCAGGGTAATTAAGCAAAGAAAAATGGAAAACACTTTGGTGTATTTCCATTGCTCCATTTTAACCAGCTTTAAATCGCTAATTACAAATTTATTTTTATTAGGATAGAAATGAGAAATCAGGAACATGACTATCAAATTTAGGAGAAATTCAATACCCCAAATATGAACAAAATGGATTCCTGTATCAAAAACAAAAGTGGTCAATAGGTAAAAGAAAAGCCCTACAAACAATGCTACTTTTGCAGCTAAAGCTGAAATGTTTTTTGTGAAAAATCCAACCAACATGATGGATGCAATGGGAATGAAAAAAATACCATTAAGCTGTTGAAGCAATTGATACAAACCGTCAGGAGCTTTAGCAACAAATGGGGCTACTGCGATTGCAAAAATTGCCAAGACAGAGGAAGTCAATTTTCCAATGTAAACCAGTTTTTGGTCGGAAGCCTTGGGATTCAAATGCCTTTTATACAAATCCAAACTAAAAATCGTAGCTGAACTGTTGAGGACGCTGTTAAAAGTACTCAGCACTGCACCCATCACTATGGCTGCAAAAATACCCACAAAACTCGCTGGCAATACTTTTTTGATGATCTCGGGATACACCATATCCTGATTTGTGTAGAGCGAATCTCCGAAGTAGTAAAATCCAATTACTCCAGGTAAAATAATTACTAAAGGAATGAAAATTTTAAGCAAGCCTGTAAAAAGTAACCCCTTTTGAGCTTCTTTTAAATTTTTAGCTCCCAATGCTCGTTGAATAATCGTTTGATTCATACACCAAAAATAAATTTGATTGACAATTAGACCCGTAAATAAAACTTCAAAAGGTAAAACTGAGTCTGGACTTCCAATGACATTAAACTTCTGAGGAGCATGGTTAAAAACTTTCTCTAAACCTTCCATTGGATTTCCCTCACCAATACTCAAAAGAGCTAAAAGCGGAACGGCCAAGCCTCCCAAGAGCAGTCCATAACCATTCAGAGTATCGGAAACGGCAACTGCTTTTAATCCCCCCAAAATGGCATACAAAGAACCTATCAATCCAATAACCACGACCGTAATCAATAACCCATCCTCTTGAGAAACCTCCAGTATTTCTGAAATATTAAAAATACTCTCCAAATTAATTGCTCCAGTGTAAAGAACAATCGGTAAAAGAGTCACTACAAATGAAATCATCAGAAAAAAAGCTACGTAAGACCGGAGCATTCCATCAAATCGATTTTCCAAATACTGTGGAATGGTTGTCAATCCCATTTTTAAATATTTGGGAATAAAATAAACGGCAGCAGCAATTAAGGCCAAAGCAGATGTAACCTCCCAACCAATAACAATAAAGCCATTTTTGTAGGAAGAACCGTTCATACCAATGAGATGTTCGGTTGAAATATTTGTCAACAACATGGAACCTGCAATGACTACTCCTGTCAAACTTCTTCCACCAAGAAAATAACCCTCTTCAGAACTTAATTTTTCCTTTCTTAAGCGGAACCACGCATAAGCAGCCACAAATAAAGTGTAGGCTAAAAATGTGACGAATGTAAACATGACTTAAACGATTTCGGATAGTAAAACAACACGATTTTCTTCACTTGACTTTTTAGCTGCAAGACTGATTGCCATTGAACGAAGTCCATCTTCAAAACTAAGTTCTGGCACAGTATCGTTTACAAGACATTGAACAAAAGAGTTTAAAATGTTTAAATAAGACTCCTTGTAGCGTTCTATGAAAAATTTCATGGGTTTTGGGTGTAGAAAACCCTTTTGATCTGCAAAAGAGACCGTGTCATCAGACTTATTTTGAGAGGATACTAATCCCTTGTCACCAAAAACCTCTACCCTCTGATCATATCCGTAAGAACTGTTTCTGCTATTTTCAATAGTTGCAAAACTATTATCCTCAAATTTTAAGACACTCACAGCAGTATCAACATCCCCAACGGTTTCAAGGGGCAACTGACCAAAAATACCAGCGGTAGTGAAAACTTGAGTAACTTCACTACCCATAAGGTGTCGTGCCAAATCAAAATCATGAATGGCCATATCCAAAAAGAGGCCTCCTGATGTTTTAATAAATTCCATCGGAGGTGGTCCTGGGTCTCTACTAATCAATTTTACCGATTGAGTCCGTCCAAGACGTCCATCCTTTAATTCTTTTTTAATTTTTAAAATATTGGGGTCAAATCTTCGATTAAAACCCAGCATGAATTTAATCTGACTGGCACTAAGGTGTCTTTTTATTTCAAGGATATTTTCGATAGAAAGATCAATTGGTTTTTCACAAAAAATGTGTTTTTGAGCAGCTATCGCCAGTTTCAAATGTTCAAAATGAAGTGCTGTAGGTGATGCTACAACTACCGCATCAATTCCACCTTCACTTAACATTTTTTCATAAGAAGTAAAAAGCTTTTCAATACCGAACTGTTTGGCATAGTCTAAGCTTTGTTCACTTCTGCTACAAGCTGCTACAACTTGAGCCTCCACTATGTGGTGTTGGATGTTGTGTAAGTGTACTTTTCCAATTCTTCCAAGACCAACAATACCAATTTTAATCATTAGGATGTTTTCATCTATTCTGTTAAAACGCAAGTTTGTTAGGAAGGTATTTGGCAATTAGTTTTTCATAATACGGTTTTAGTGCTTTTGCATCAGGTGGTACCGGTATTTTGGAATACAAATCATAAGGGTTAAATTTTTTAACCCACTCAAAATTTTTGTGATCTTCTTCGTTCATCAAGTGCGAATAGGCTCCTTCTCTATGTTGGGCATAAAAGGAATGGTATCGGATAATGTAAAGTGCAGGTTTGGGAAGGTAATCTTTCATTACATGGTAAAGGTACTCGTCGTGCCCCCAACTCATTTTAACCTGATCCAGACCGCAATGTTTTGAGTACACTCCAAATTTTGTATTGTAGCGTTCGTCTGAGTAATCTGTATTTTCGGCAAAAAATTCAGGATAAACAATTTTATCTGAAAACTGACAACCCACAGGATAAGTATCCCCCACTACTGCCCATTGAGGTTCGCCATACAAACACAATACTTTGCCTAAATCATGTAAAAGTCCTGTGAGGACAAACCAATCCGGATGTCCATCTTGCCGAATGGCTTCAGCAGTTTGGAGTAAATGTTGTAACTGATCCAATTCAATATCGGGATCACTATCATCCACTAATGTATTTAAGTAATCCAATGCTTCCCAAACAGACATTTTTTGTTTTTTCAATTCGAGAAATTCTTCTTGTTTGGCAACTACAAAATCATACGTTTGAAATTGATGATTGATTTTATAAAAATTTCTCACCAATGCATCTCTGGGAGAATCTGTGTAATTTCTGTAGTCTTCTTTTTGTTTTTTATTGGGTTCTGGATAGCGTTTTAACAAATCGTCTTCCCAATCGTCTAGACTCTCTAGGGGTGTGTTTGTATCCATTTGATTTGATTATTTGGATTTAAAAAAGGATCAACCTTGGATTAAATATAAACAATTATTTGTTTTCTAAATTCAAAAATCCGTGACAGTCCATTTGCTTTTAACCTCATTCGCTTTAGAATTCATTTTGAATTCGGTATTTTTAAAAAAAGAAAAAAATGGATCGACAATCGTTTCTAAAAACAGCTGCTCTTGGCACCTTGGCCATCAATACCTTACCTTCCTTTAGGCTTGGACATAAACCTTTTGAAAAACTTAAAATTTCACTGACCCCTTGGTCTTTAATGCGAACCAGCTACGGAACTAATGATCCGTTAGGGATTGATGTCTTTGATTATCCTGCTGTTGCCAAGTCCCTTGGTTTTGACTTTATCGATCATGAAATGTTTCACTTTCCTAAAAATTTAAAAGAGAAAGATATTGATCGAATGAATCAGCGATGTGCCGAAGCTGGAGTTCAAAGTGCTGTTCTACTTACCGGAGGTGTTGGAGATATTGGTGATGCCGATGCACAAAAACGAAAACAAGCCATCACCCTCTTTAAATACTGGGTAGATGTGGCACAAAAATTAGGATGCAAAGCAATGCGAAATGTGTGTGGGGAATACATTACTATCTCACACCCAGAAAAACTAACCTACGCCCTTGAGGGAGTTAAAGAACTAGGAGACTACGCGGGCAGCAAAGGATTGGATTTATTAATTGAAAATCATAATGGCTATTCCTCAAATCCAGAATGGATGATTGAACTCATGGAGAAAGTAAATCTCAAAAACGTTGGGATTTTAGGAGATTTTACTAATTGGACTTTGGAACGTAATCCTGACACTTTTTATCCAGATCCCTACCGAGGCATTGAGTTGCTTAGCCCCTACATCAGGGCTGTGAGTGCCAAATCTGAACAGTTCGATAGAGAAGGACAGGAAACTACAATCGATTATCAACGCATGTTTAATGTTCTTCAAAAAGCACCCCAATTAGAGTTTGCTGGGGTAGAATTTTTTGGAAACGAAATCACTAGAAATCAAGGTGCTGTTATGACCAAAAATCTGATCGAAAAGGTAACCAAGTAGATTATTTTGTTTTTTTCGAAAACTTAATTGGTTCTTAAAAAAAAGACAACCAAATCGTTGAAAGGAAAATTAAATGATGTTTTTGGTGAAACTGTATTAGATTTAACGCATTGTTTAAATTTTAAAAATCAAGTGCCACCCACCTATTTCTTAGATTGGTAAGGCAGTTCAAAATTTGAATTCATTAAAACCCACAGATTGGGATCCAAAATGATTTTAAGGGGTTTTTGATCTACCTTAATTTTGTAAACACCCTGCTTATCTTTGAGTTGGATTTTTACAATTTTTGTATGGTTTGGGAAATCGATTCCAATTTCAATCGGCATTTGAATCAGTCCTCCCCCTTTTTGAATTTGATTCATCTCTAAAACTAGTTCTTTGTTTTGTTTATCGTAAAACCATTGACCGTCTAATTCTAGAGTTCCTGGTTTGTACAACCACTGTTGAAAGAAAGGATTTAAATTCAATCCAGAAACCTCCTCCATCACTTGTCTAAAATCTTCTGTTGTTGCGTTTAAATCTTTAAACTTTGAGTAATAACTTCTGATTCCTTTCCAAAAGATCTCCGTTCCCAATACCCCCCTTAACATATGTAAAACCCAACTGCCTTTTTGATAGGTTTGAGAGCTTGTGACATCTTTCATGTTTTTTAAATTATGATGAATAATGGTGTAGTCTGGGTTCTTTTCATGAAACGATTCAACTCTTTTTTTACTAGATATTAGACCCTCAATAAAGGCCTCTTTACCGTAGTAATGTTCAATAAATAATAAGGTAAAATAGGTTGCAAAACCTTCGCTTAACCAAATGTCATCCCAGTCGTATTCTGTAACTGCATTTCCAAACCATTGGTGCGCAATCTCGTGTATTACAACATTTCTCCATCGTGTATTTCGATCACCTTTAACCGAGTTGGCACTGTAAAGAATGGCTGAGGCTGCCTCCATTCCTCCGCTAACGCTGTTCGACTGAATATTTGCAAGTTTTTCGTAGGAAAAGGGACCTACATAATCACTGTAAAATTCGAGGGCTTTTTTTGTAGGCACAGCAAAATCATAAAAACCTGCCTCCCGATCTTGCTTAAAAACCCATGTTTGAATTGATTTGCCTTCAAATTCATCAACGTACTGGACTGCGAATTCCGCTACACCTAAAACATAAAGCCAAGATGCTATGGGAATGGATTGTTTCCAATGTGTACGTTTTTGATTCTTATCTAAATTTGTTTCTTCAATTTTTAAGCCGTTTGATACGACCTGATAATGGTTTGGTGCAGTGACAATAAATTCGCACTTGGCTTTGTCATAAGGATGATCTACTGTTGCAAGCCAATGCCTCCCCCTATTGGGCCAATTGTCACTAAAAAAAGTTCGGTCACCGTATTTATTTTCTCCAATATGAAGCCCCTCTGAGGGAATTCCTGAATAGCTAATTGTAAACTTTTTTCGTTCATTTTTTAAAAGAGGCTCATTGAGGTAAATCCAAAGTTCATCTTTTTCATGTAAGAACTTTAGCGATCCATTTTCTGACTTTACGTCTTGAACTGTCATCCCTTTATTCTCTAATTTTTCTGAAACATTAACCAAGTCCAATCTTATTTTTTCAACACCGGTATCAAGGGCCCTAAAGTCAACAGTAACTAAGCAATTAATCTCATCTGAAGCATCGGAAAGCGTAATGTCAAAAATATAATTGAGCACGTCAATTTTAGGGTTTTTAGGATACGGGTCTGTACTTGCGTAAACAGTATTACTCCCTATTGAAAGTATTATTAAAGCGATAAAGTAGAAGAGTCTCATCTCGAAAATTTCACTAATTTTTATCTTATTTAAAGTAAGATTATTTCTTTTCATTGAATCACGAATTAATCTCTAATGTATTGATTTTTAATAGAACCTTAAATTATTCCTAAATTGGTTCCGATAAATCATTGCAAAAAACATACTGTATTATGAATAAAATTTTTTTCATTTTTCTGCTTCTGAGTTTAAAAACACCATACCTATTTGGGCAAGAGAAACATTATTATCAAACCGATTTTCCTCCCTCAGAATTTGAAACACGGAGATCTAAAATATTCGATGAAATTGGTGTGAATGGAATCGCAATAATTCAAAGTGCTCCAACAGTAGCTGGTTTTAAAGTATTTCGACAAACCAACACCTTCTATTATCTGTGTGGGTTAGAAGAAGGACATGCCTATTTACTTCTCAATGGAAAAAATAAAACCACTACAATTTATTTACCTCACAGAGAGGAAGCTAGGGAGAGTAATCAGGGGAAAATTTTCTCCTCGGAAGATGCTGATTTAGTTAAAAAACTAACGGGAGTAAATCAAGTGCGAGCGGTTGAATTTCTTGGTATTGATCTTGTTCGATCAGGTTTAATAAAGGGTAAGACTCCTGTATTGTACACTCCTTTAAGCCCCGCTGAAATGGGTAATGATAGTCGAGATGAAATTCTCAGCGGCCATGCTCGAGCTGCAGCAGATCCTTGGGATTCTGATACAACGCGTGAAGCCAAATTTAAAGCATTGCTGAATGAACGTTTTCCTGAATTTCAGATACAAGACCTCTCTCCATTATTGGATTCTATGCGATTGGTAAAAAGTCAAAAAGAAATCAATCTTATTTCCAAAGCAACCGATATTGCAGGTCTGGGAATTATGGAAGCTATGCGATCTACTAAACCCGGAGTTTATGAATATCAGCTCGATGCGGCTGCAAAATATATTTTTTATCAGCACGGGGCTCAAGGAGACGGATATCCATCCATCATTGGAGGGGGGCAAAATGCCTTTATGGGCCATTATTTTAGAAAGACCGATGTCTTAAAAGATGGGGATTTGGTTCTCATGGACTATGCTCCAGATTATCGCTATTACACGAGTGATGTCACTAGAATGTGGCCTGTCAATGGAACGTTTGACAAAGCCCAAACGGCACTTTACAACTACATTGAGGAATACAGAAATGCTCTGTTTAGACACCTAAAACCTGGTGTAACTTCAAATGAAGTTTTGGATAATGCAGCAGCTGACATGAAGCGTTATCTTGTTGGGAAACGTTTTGAAAAACCCGCACATCAAAAAGCGGTTGAGGAAGGGCTGAAATTTAGAGGGCATTTTCAGCATCCAGTTGGTATGGCAGTACATGATGTAGGGCAGTTACGAAATGTTCCTCTAAAACCAGGAATGGTATTTACCATAGACCCCATGATTTGGATCCCTGAGGAAAGACTTTACATTAGAATTGAGGACATCGTTGTGATTACTGAAACTGGTGCGCGTAATTTAAGTGCCTTTGTACCTTCTTCAATTTCAGAAATTGAAAAAGTAATTAAGGAAAAAGGATTGTCCGAATTCAGACCAGCAAACGAATTACCTCTTGAGTAGCTTTTTTAAAAGATCATGAATTAGACCACTTAGCCTTTTTTTTCAATGAAAAATAACTAAGTCGCAAACCTGCTAAAAGCATGACACTCATGGCAATGATTAACACCGTTACAATATTTGGGTATTGATTGTCAAATCCTGATGCGCTTGTATGCTTACCGTAGATACCATAGTACGCCCAAAGAATGACCAATACATATGCGATTTGCTTGAAAAAAAATACTTGGCTTAAGGCAACCAAAATTCCAACTACTAAAATTGTTAGTGTCCAAAGCTCTTCAGAAATTCCTAAAGCTTCCCACTGATACCCTACCAGAACGGCCGTTACATTTGCAATTGTAGCAATAGATATCCATCCAAAATAAACTGTAAAAGGGAGTTGAAGAGTGATTTTATTTGACCAATTAGCAGTAGTTTTTAGGAGTAAATTAATCTGAACTAGATTAATCAAAAGTCCTATCATTAAGACTAGCGAAAGGATTAAAAACTCATAATGCCAGGCAAAAATCCATGCGCTATTAAAAATTGTATTTACAATAAAAAGCTTGCTCAATGTTTCCGTTTTTTGTTCCATTGGTCGAATTAGAATCCTAAGAGTAAAAACAAACAACAGAGAATAAATGACCCCCCAGATTGCAAAAGTAGCTCCCTGTGGTGTAAATAAATTCTTTAACTGATCCGAAAGATCGCCTGTTGTCATTCCGTTAATTGGGAGTATGTTGGCCAGTGAATTGATTGTAACCATTTGGGCAAAACCCAATAGCGTCAAAATTTTTATTCCTATCTTTTTCATAAAACCTATTTTAATAGTTAACGATTGAGGGTCTATTTCTAATCCTACTAAGTTTTACTTGACCTTTAAAAAGCTATTCACTGGGCTTATCCATTCTAAATTCAAGGCCTACGGATGTTCTTGGAAGAAATCCTTCCCAAGGTTCTTGTTCAGCAAAGCCCTTTGCATCCAAATAAGGTAAATAATCTTTCTTATTTTTCAGCTTAAGTCCAAGAAAAGCAGTGATAAAATGCTGGTTAATATTATTAATTCTTCGTTGATCCCAGACCGAGTCAGCATAGCGTAAATATTCATCGATATGAAGTCCTGGAGCCATAACTTCTTGGGTAGGAGGATTGGGGGCAATATTGTGACGGGCGTTAATGTAAGTTAGTAAGTACCTTTCACAATTTACAGCACCCTCATAAATTGCTTTTACTCCTTGCTCATAGCCAGAAATATCATCTTCACTCCCAGCAATAAATAGCGTTGGAATTTTAATTCCTTTGAGTCCCTCTGCATCCCATACACCGTAACCCATTCCCCATGGAGCCATAGCCACTATTGCTTTAAATCGATTATCAAACGAATTGATGAAATCAGGATTTCCCATTTTTCTTTTTCTGAGGGCATCATTCCCTTTTGAAGAACTTGCAAAAAAATTGACTGCCTGCTCACTGTACCCTCCTCCTGCAACATTGACAGCTCCATAGCCGCCCATGGAGTATCCGATAAGTCCAGCTTGTTCGGTATCCACAAGACCGTTCAGAAAAGAGGAAGAATCTTTACTGAGGCGTGCGATTTCATTTAACACAAAAATATCGTCTAAAGAACGGTTTAAAAGAGTGCTATTAAAGGCATTTGCGTCCTGAAATGTTGAATCGGTATGGTCAATCGAAACTACCACATATCCTTTGGAAGCTAAATTTTCAGTGAGATAAGTAAACAACAATCTTGAGCCAGTATACCCATGAGATACGATGATTAAGGGATACGGACCTTCAGATGAATCTGAAGCAGCATCACGACTTGCTCTGCCCTTAAATTTAAAAGGAATTAGGGGACGTTTTGGATCCGAAAAATTACCCATGACTTGATCGTAAATGACCTCTTCTGTTTCTTTTTGATCTAAACTTGCAGGATACCATACTTCGAGAGTTAAAGGTCGATCGTATAATTCCGTATTTTCTTTACTACTATTTAAAATATCTATTTGATCTGGATTAACTACCTGTATGGTTTTAACCCCTACCCTATGCTCGCCTCTAGCTGCTAGTTTTGGAGCATCAGGTAATGGATCTCCTATTAGGAAAGAATTGGAATCCGTTTGACCCATTAAAAGAAAGGGAATAAAGAGTATGAATAATAGTTTTTTCATTTACTTAATTTTTAATTCCTTCAAGATAGGCAGTTCCATCTACATGACAAGAAATTAAAGATCTATTTTAAATAAAAAACCCTCCAAAAAGGAGGGCATATTGTTCTGAAAATCCATATCGAAACAGTAGACTTAAACTGGCACAAATTATTTAAGTAAACCTGCTTTTTTCATTTCAGTCATCTCAACTGTAGGATCATAGATCCAACTTGAGATCGCTACTTTACCATCTATCCATTTGAAAGAAGCAAAAACTGGAATTTGAACTTTTTCACCGTTTCTCTTAACCGTACCTGTCCAATTTGTATAAAAATGACTCCAAACTTGATTGTTGTTATTTTCATCATAGACTGTGGTTTCAGTAAAACTCCAAGGAAGCGCAATATCATTATACAACAAGGCATGATGTGCCATATAAGCTTGCCTTACCTGTTCTTTTGTGAAATTTTGACCATTGATCATAAAAACGGTCTCATCTGTGTAGACTTCATCAAAAGTGGTGTAATTATTAGACTCATACTCAGAGGTCATTTTTGCAATAGCTTTCGAATATTTATCTCCTGTGGTCGTAACTCCTGTGATCTCTTGCCCTATGACAAAAGAGGAAATTAGTAGTGTAAATAATAAAAAAGTTTTTTTCATTTTAATTGATTTATGGTTTTAATTAGGTTAAATATAAAAAGAAAAGCTGAAATATTAATTCCCTGTTGATTCGTATTCAATTAAAATGTTTATTTAAAAATCTCGACTTTATCGAAATTTCTCTTTTTTTAATTAAAATTTTTATAAAAAAATCTAGTCTCTTTTCTACAAGTCTGGAACTGGCTCAAGATGATCCTCATAGTATGCCTTTTCTTTGACTAATGCGGCATGCATCAATGTAATCTCTTTTTTGTAATTCGGATCATTAAAAAGATTACTGCGTTCCTCTGGATCTTTTTCCAAATCGTAAAATTCCCAACTGGGTACGGTGACTTGTTTGTCGGCACTTTTCATCCCTAAGGGTTTTCCATAATAATGAATCAACTTGTAGCGTTTGCTGCGAACCCCAAAATGAGCAGGACGTTTAGGACTGTGCTCCCAATAACGATAGTAGGTGTATTTTCTGCCTTGTAGTTCATCGTCTATCAGTAATTCCCTAAAGCTTTTTCCCTGAATGTGTTTTGGCAATTGAACCTGGGCAAAATCTAAAAGTAAGGCAGGAATATCAATATTCATTAATAATGCATTATTTCTTTTGTTCTTTGGTAATTCTTTAGGATAGCGAATTACAAAGGGCATGCGGGAAGATTCTTCAAGCATCATTCGTTTGTCAAAAAAACCGTGTTCTCCTAAAAAGTATCCCTGATCAGAAGTATAAATAATGAGGGTGTTATCCAACTGACCGCTCTTCTCAAGTCCTTCTAAAATTTTTTCAATATTGTCATCGATTGCGGCACCACAGCGAATAAAATCTTTAACAAATTTTTGATAGGACTTTTTTCTAATTCCAACACTGTCTAAACCTTTAACATCAAAGGGCATTCCTGGATAATCCGTCCAAAACTTATCTGGTTCTGCTTGATACCTCAACCATCTTTCGGTCAAATTTTCGAGCAATTGTCCTTTAAAAGTTCTTCCCTTTTTTGTTGGATAAGGCTCAAGCAAGGATGAGGGTTCAGGAACCTCTACTTCTTCAAGAAGTTTAGCATGGCGTGCAGGATAATGAAAAGGCTCGTGGGTTGCTTTAAAGTGAGTCATCAAGAAAAAGGGTTTGTCAGGATCTTGTTGTGTAATCCATTCTAAGGATTCATCACCAATAATATCAGATGAAAATCCCTTTTGCTCCTTCCCTCCTTTCCATCCGTATTCCCAATTTTCAGCCGTTTTAAAAACAGGATTAAAATAGCGCCCCTGACCTGGCAGAACTTTGTAATAGTCAAATCCTGTGGGTTCTTCCTTGAGGTGCCATTTTCCAATAATAGCAGTTTTGTATCCAGCTCCTGATAAAAGCTTAGCAATGTTGAGTGTATCAGGAGCCAATGCATCGCCTAAAGTATACACTCCATTTTTATGACTCATCACACCCGTGAGAATTGCTGCTCGTGAAGGAACACAAATGGAGTTTGTACAAAACATATTATCCAAGGTAACCCCCTCAGAAGCTAAACGTTTAATTCCAGTGTTCTTTACATAAGAAGCTAATACCCCACCGTAAATTCCCCATGCCTGAGAAGTATGATCATCTGACATGATGAATAAAATATTGGGACGTTTAGTCTCTTCAGACGAGCATGATCCTAAGGTAAGGATCAGGATGAGCAATAACAACAACTGTTTTTTTGAATGCATACAATTTATTTAACTACAAGATACTTACAAAAGTTGAAAATACAGTAAACTAACTTTAAGCAATTTTAGCTCATTTTTGATCAGTTTTGGCTTATTTTTGAGACTTTTTGATCAATTTTTAACGTTTTTCGACATAAAATGATCTTTATCAATGATTCATACTTTCACAAAACAATCACCTCAAAAATTACATCCATTCTTTCATAAATAATTAAGGCTCAGAAAAGCAATAGGATTAAGGAGTTGGTGAAAAAGAAAAAGCTCTCCGCTTGGAAAGGCTGAAAACCATCACATAGGGTCATGTATTTTTGATGCAATTTGAAGTACACTTTGGGCTATAAAAAAACCCCTAAACTATTTTAAAACAATTGAATAGGGATTTAAAAAGCGGAGAGACAGGCTCTCTTTCAAGTTCAGGAAAACACGATGAGGCAATTGCTCGTTTCAAAAATTTGGGATTAGACCCTAATAGACTAAACAGTGAAAAAATAATTGTACAGAAATTATTTTTTTGGATAGGAACTTCATTTCTAACAAAAGAATATAGAGATGATGGTTGTAATATATTTAAAAAGCTAGTGGATCAAATTTTAAATGACAATTCTAAGCTTAACGAGAAAGAACGCTTATTAACATTATTTGGATTTAATAATGGTTGTCAAGTAATATTGGATGAAGAAACCATTACGCGACTAAAAACAAGATTTAGGGAACTAACTAATTGATAAAACTTTTAGATTCTTAAATGCATAAGTCTTAAGAAAACAGTTTACGTATCAAATCACAACCCACTGTGTTTGCGATAGTAGTGCTTGAGAATTTTCAGCGTCTTATGTATCCCGTTGTCCCAACCCCTACGGATGGTGTGTGAGACATGATTAACCCCTACACGTATCCACACTTTCCCCAAACAACTACCCCCTAAAACCACATCACAGGAATCTTATGTTAAGGCAATGATATCTATGGATTAGATAGGATTTGGATTATGTCCATTGGTGTAAAAGAAATTATCTTCCTTATGAGGGCATGCAGAATTATTATTCATATTTAAATGCATATTTCACAAGAGTACTAAGCTCAGTATAATTAAGAGTTTTCTCATGTGTAGCCTCAAGTATAAGCATAGGCGCTTTACCTGCTTTATATGCCTGAATCCATCTATTAACACACAAGCACCATTTATCACCAGCTTTAAGTCCAGGAAACTGATAGTAGGGCATTGGAGTAATTAAGTCATTACCTATTGAAGCAGAAAACTTCAGAAATTCATCTGTCATGACTGCACATACAGTATGAGTCCCTGTATCTTGTGATACGGTTCTACATAAACCATCTCTGAAATATCCTGTCATTGGGCTTGTACAACAAATTTCCAGAGGTTCGCCAAATATATTTTTTTCCACTAAAACAATCCTATACATGAAAGTTACAGAGAAAAGATGTAAAAGAAAAACCCTCCAGTGCGATTCGGTTTGCGATTTTTTTTGAAGTCATGAACCAAACAAAAAATAGTTTTGAATAAGAATTTATTTTCGTTGTGTCCCTTTGGGAAAATACTTTTCGATTATGTAGGAGGGTTGCCATGGATCCAGCTTTTGGACCAGTGATTTATAATCGTAGGTTTTGGATTGAATTTGAGTAGGGTTTAAATTGATCGTATCGTCAGTAGCTTCTTTATGAAGCTTAAGCAGTTCCATCATTTCGTCTATTTTGGTTTGGTAGGCAGGATCTTGAGAAAGATCATTTAATTCTTGCGGATCTTCTTCTAAATGATAGAGTTGCGTTACATTTATTTGGGGATAGCGGATGAGTTTCCAGTCCTCATTACGGACAGCTCTTACGGTATTTCTATAGGCGGTATATAAACTGGAACGGACCTGTTTTTCTTTTTGGGTGATCACCTTTACCAAAGACTTTCCATCCATACCTTCTGGAGTTTCAAATTTGAGATAGTCCACCAGGGTAGGGAAGAGATCAAATAAATAGACAAAAGCTTTTGAAGTGAGCTCTTTAGGTATCCCTGGACCACTAATTATTAGCGGGACCTTGGTGCTGTGTTCGTAGAGGTTTTGTTTGCCTAGCAAGCCGTGACTGCCCAGTGCCAGACCGTTATCAGCAGCGTAAATAATTATGGTATTTTCATACAAATCGTGGTCTTTTAACCGCTTGATTAAATCTCCTACACGATCATCAATATGTTGAATCAAAG
>JAQWSN010000033.1 GCA_029243165.1 Flavobacteriaceae bacterium | reverse complement strand
CAGGGATTCCCGCTAAAAAGATCAAAAGTTTGACAGAGGATCTTCAAAAAAATGAACTAGAGCGTATTGCAAAAAACTATGTACTTTATGCTTCCTGGTTTAAAAATGGAGAATAAAAAAACCATCCGAAGATGGTTTTAACTTTTTTAAAAATATGGTTTTTAAAAACCTAAGTCAGTTTTAACGTCTGCGATAAGATCTTTTCCAGAAGCCATGATTACACTACCTCCAGGGCTTGAATCTAAAACATAATCAAAACCTTGCGCAGCAGCAACTTTTTCTATTGATGCTCTAGCTTTATCGTACAAAGGACGCATCATGTCAGCAGAACGTTTTTGAAGCTCTTGTGCAGCAGTTTCTCTAAACTCCTGAATACGCTGTTGCATTTCTTGAAGTTCAACTTGTCTTTGCTGATTGATTAAATCCGTTTGGTTTTCAGCATCACCCTGATAAGTTTGTGCTTTGGTTTGGAATTCTTTTACAGAATTCTCCATTTCTTTGGCATATTGCTCTTCCAATTTTTTCAATTCACCTTGTGCTGCAATTACCTCAGGCATTTCACTGATGAGTTGTTGGGTATTGATATGAGCCACCTTGGATTGAGCCTGAAGAGTTAATGGCGCAAGTAAGAGTGTTAAGCTAACAATTAGTGTAGATAGAAATTTCATAAATGGTTGGGTTTTAGTTATTAAGTCTAGAAGTTTTTGATTTTAAAGCTTCAATTTGTTCTTTTCTGTTTTGAATTTTCTGTTGTCGATTGATTCTTTTGATAACCAGTTCGCTAATATCGTAATTTTTTGCGGAATACAACATGGTAGCGGTGGAAGATCTATCAAAAATAAAATCATATTTTTTTTCTTCAGCAACTTGCTTTACAATCGTCATCACTTGATCTTGAAGTGGTTGTATCAATTTAGATCGTTGAATAATCATGTCACCATTAGGTCCAAATCGTTTTTCCTGAAGACGAATGATATCGGAGGCGAAGTCTTGAATTTCTAACTCTCGGTCGTTTATTAATTCTGGAGTCAAGATAATCCGTTCAGCATTGAGTTGATCTTCATACTGCTGGAGTTGTAATTTTTTCAGTTCAATTTCTTTTTTCCAATTCTCTATGGTCTTGTCTAAAAGGGTATTGGCTTTGTTGTATTCGTCAACTGTTTCTAAAATGTAGGACATATCTATGTACCCTACTCTGGTCCCTCGTTGACCAAAAGCCAAGGAGCAGTAGAGGATTGCAAGAGATACAAAAGAGGCTAAGTGTAGTTTGTATTTCATTATTTTAATAACGAGAGAAACCCAGTATTAGTATGCTTAATAAAGATAAAATATCCCTAAATTTTGTTAAAAACGTTGACCTATGATAAAGTGTGTTTCCCATCCATTCGGAGTGGTTGCGTTAGGGTTCGTATTGTCAAAACCATATCCAAAATCTATTCCTAGCAATCCAAAAGCGGGCATAAAGATCCGTACTCCAGCACCAGCAGAGCGTTTGGAGTTAAATGGATCAAATTCTCTAAAACTGTTGTATCCGTTTCCAGCTTCTAAAAAAGTTAATGCATAGATGGAAGCACTAGGTTTAAGTGTAATTGGGTAACGCAATTCCAGTGAAAACTTATTGTAAATGACTGAGCCGTCGTTACCTGATAAAGATTGATTTGGATATCCTCTTAGTGCAATGGTTTCTCTACCGTCTAAAGCATAGCTTACCATTCCATCTCCCCCTAGGAAAAAACGTTCAAAAGGAATATTTCCACGATCTTTATTGTAGGATCCGATAAATCCAAAATCGGCTTGAGTTTTTAGAATTAAATCGTCGAATACACGAGTGTACCAGGTTCCATTAAATTTAATTTTATAAAATTCTAACCATCGGAAACGTTCTTGGTCTATTTTATCTACAAGTGGATTTCCATCTTCATCCTGAAACTCAGGCTGGTTTTCTAGGTCAGCGTAATCTTTTCCTGTGATAAGAGAGTAAGGTGGAGTAAATTTAGCACTGATATTAAAAGTAGAACCTCCAGTTGGGAAAATAGGATTTACTCTTGTGTTATTTCTAGCCAGACTGATGGTGTAAGCTAGGTTATTTGCTTCCCCATCGCCAAAAGTAAAAAGTCCTGTGTAGTAATTTTGTAAGTTGTAATATTGGTAGGATAAGGCTTGAGAAAGCTGGAAAAAATCATCTGGTACCTGAAGTCGCTTGGCTAAGCCTACTGTTAATCCACTAATTTGGAAAGATTGACTTCGGTCTGCTAGACCAGTAAAATAGTCATATCGGTATTGTATGGTGTGTTGTAAAGAAGTGGAAAATTGAACTGGTTGCTCACCACCTAACCAAGGCTCCGAAAAGTTAAAACTATAGGTATTGTAGAATTGGCTTGCTTGAAGTCTTAGGGCAAGTGTTTGTCCGTCTCCCATTGGAAGGGGTTTGTAAGACTTTATATCAAAAATATTTCGCATGGAAAAATTATTGAAGGAAAGTCCTAAAGTTCCAATAAACCCGCCTTGTCCGTATCCTCCCTGAAGTTCAATCTGACTTGCACCTGATTCTACCAAGTCAAATTTTACGTCAATTGTTCCATCATTGGGATTAACATTTTCAAGTTCTGGATTGATTTGTTCAGCATCAAAAAATCCCAACTGGCCCAATTCACGAATGGTTCTTACCAGTCGGTCTTTACTGTACAATTCTCCTGGTTTAGTCCGCAATTCTCTGTAAATGACATGATCATTGGTTTTGGTATTCCCTTCTACATAAATTTTATTGAAGTTTGCTTGTTTTCCTTCGGTGATACGTATTTCAAAATTAATGGTATCATTTACAGCACTTACTTCAACGGCATTAATGTTAGAAAAGAGATAGCCACTATTTTGGTAGAGGTTGGTTATGTCATTTCCATCGGGTTTGGAAGTATCAGCAATTCTTTCCTTAAGGAGTACTCCATTGTAGGTATCCCCTTTTTTAAGTCCTAAAATTTGTTGAATGGTATTGTTTCCGTAGACGGTATTTCCAATAAATTTTATGTCTCCAAAATAATATTTTTGACCTTCTTCAACTTTCAGATTTAATGAAACTGATTTGGGATCGTTCTCGTCTTTAATTAAAGTATCGGAGAGTATTCGTGCATCTCGATACCCTTCCTCTTTGTAGAAATCAATGAGTTTCACAAGATCTTCTTTAAAATCTTTTTCAATAAATTTTGATTTTTTCCAAAAACGAATTGATTTTTTATGCTTGGTATTTTTTAGTTTGGACTGAAGTTTTGCAGTTTTAAAGATTTCGTTGCCCTCAAAATTAATTTCATCAATCTTTACTCTAGGTCCCTTATCTACATTTACCACCATTTTATAGGTGTTTTTACCTACTGTATCTAGTATGGTGTTGAGTACAACTTTGGTGTTTAAAAAGCCGTCTTTTTTATATTTGTTTTCAATGTAGTTTTTAGTATTTGTTAGAAAACTTTCGGATAGTTTTTTTCCAGAGGTTAGTTCAGTGTCCTTAATAATACCTTCAATTTTCCCCTTCTTGAGTCCGTTTATTTTTACATCCGTTAAGGTTGGTAGTTCTTCAATTTCTATTTCGAGATCGATAGCTCCTCTTTCTACTTTTGTAACAAAAAAGTTGATATCGCTAAATAAATCGAGACCCCAGAGTTTATTAATGATGGTACTAACCTCTTCACCTGGCAAACTTATTTTTTGGCCCTTCCGAAGGCCACTGTATGAGATTACCGTCTGAGCATTGAAACTTTTAAGTCCTGTAACCTTTATGGTGTCAATTACATAGGTTCTTCCCTTTACAAACTCATTGGTCTGAGCGTAGTTGGAATACCCCAAGAGAAGAAATAGTCCTAAAAGAAAATAGCTATAATACGGCTTATGATGTGAGTTGTTCGCTCGTTTTTCCAAATCTTCTTTCTCGTTTAGTGTAGTCCACAAGTGCTTTTTGCAAGTCTTCTTTTTTAAAATCAGGCCATAGCGTTTTAGTGAAATACAATTCTGCATAGGCAATATGCCATAGCAAAAAATTACTTATTCGTTCTTCACCACTGGTTCTAATCAGTAAATCTACAGCGGGTAAATTTTGGGTGTAAAGATGCTCAATTATGGTGGATTGGTCAACATTTTCGGGTGAAATTATGCTATTTTTAACTTTAATTGCAATGTCTTTCATTGCCCTGGTTAACTCCTCTTTACCACCATAGTTAAGAGCTAATGTTAGTACCATTCCTTTATTTTCCTTTGTTTTTTCAATCACATAGATCAATTCTTCTTTTACCCCATTGGGGAGACCGTTTAGATCACCAATTGCTTTCAAGCGAATGTCATTGGTTATCAATCGATTAAATTCTTTTTTTAAAGAGCTTACTAGTAATTTCATTAATAGACTTACTTCGTCTTTAGGTCGGCTCCAGTTATCGGTAGAAAAAGCGTAGAGGGTTAAGAACTCTATTTTCTTTTTTGTTGCTTCTTCAACTACCTCTCTTACGCTACGAGCGCCCTGCTGGTGCCCTTTTACACGGTTTTTACCCTGTAAGCGAGCCCACCGGCCGTTTCCGTCCATAATGATAGCGACATGTTTGGGTAGTTTATTCATTTATTCCTTACAATAACACGGAAGATCGCCAAAGGTAAATGAAATTGTGAAACCCATAAAAATATACCAGTCATTATTCGAAATATTTCCAAATTTGTATTCCATTTGATTGGCAAATTGATTTTGTGGATTGCTACCGTCAAGGTTATCTGTCAAGGCATAACGCGCTCCCATTTCAAAGCCAATTAAAAAAAGGGGGTTTGGATTAAATTTCATGCCAAGGATGAATGGAATGGCAAATTCTTGATCTTTTCCATAATTGTTATATTTAGGAGGATTGAATGGACCATTTGGCGTTAAGTAGAACTGGTCGTAGCGAAAATAACTTAAGCCATAAAAAAGATAAGGTGTGAAGTTAAAATCCGCATCGTGTAGATTAAATTCTTTAAAATTAAATTCTACTCCCACAGTCGCTTCTTGAATGTTGTTGTCTACTTTGTAAGATCTGCTAAAGCGATTTAAATCCGTATTTCGGTATTCGTTTTCTGTAAGTTTAGTGAAGGTAAATCCACCTCTTAAAGAATAACGATCGGTAACATTCCATTTGTAGATTATTCCCAATGCTGGGGAGTTTGGATCAATGTATCGATGTGTTCCAATATCCCCGATATAATTACTACCCCCTAAAAAAATTCCAATCTCATGGAATTGAGCACGTGCACTTACTGCAAAGAGGCAAAAAAGCAGGAGGATGTATTTTAAAAACTTGGAATGGATAAATTTCAAAATGATCGGGTTCGATAGTCTTGAATATTAACCCAAAAACCCTCTATTTATTGTGTATTGCGCTTGTCTTGACCCCAAAAAAGTTTTTCTCTCAATGTACTAAAGAAGTCCGAGCCCTCAAGTTGAACGGTTCGAACTGTAAATGGTGCTTTTTTGAGATAAATATCATTTCCATTCTCTAGAGTGAGAATTCGCGAATCCAGCGATAGCAAATGATTTTTACTTCTCCCTTGAACAGAGATTTTAATTTCGGTGCTGTCGGGAACAATTAGGGGCCGCATGTTGATGTTGTGTGGGGCAATAGGATTTAGTACCCAACATTGAGCATTTGGCGAGACTATGGGGCCTCCGCTACTTAAAGAATATCCCGTTGAACCCGTAGGAGTAGAAATTATAAGTCCATCTGACCAATAGGTGGTTAGAGGTTGACCATCTAATTCGGTGTGAATACTTAACATAGAGGTAGTATTCTTTCGATTGACACTTACTTCATTGAGTGCAAATCCACATTCTTCCAATAGAGGTGTTGTTTCTCTGGTTTTAACTTGAAGTAGAGAGCGAGATATGTAGGTAAATTTTCCACTAAAAAACAGATCCAACCCTTCGTTTAGTGCATCACGATGCAATGAGGTGAGAAAGCCCAAACGCCCAGTATTGATTCCAAGAATTGGAATTTTAGAATCTTGAATTAAAGTAACTGCTCTGAGAATGGTACCATCACCACCAATTGAAAACAAAAAATCAACTTTTAGGTCTAGTTTTAACTCTTCATCAAAGTAGGAGTAATTGTTTCCCTGTTCACCAAGATGCTTTTTAAGTCGTTGAACTAAAATGATACGGTGCCCATGCGATTCTAAAAAAGTGACCGTAGCTTTTTCATATCGAAGCGTTTCCTCTGAAAAAAAAGCACTGTATAGAGCTATGTGCATGATAAACAATCTTGGTTCAAAGGTACGAAACTCCCGAGAAAGTGCTTGTTTAGAGTTGGAAAATAGTAAGTAGCATAAAAAGCGACCTTATTTATTTCTCATTTGCACAGAAGCGAATACATTTACAAAAAAAAATGACAGCACTAAGTGTTAATATAAACAAAGTGGCAACACTCAGAAATGCTCGTGGTGGGAATATGCCCAATTTACTTCAAGTAGCTAAAGATTTACAAGAATTTGGAGCGCAAGGCATTACAATTCATCCGCGACCAGATCAAAGGCATATTCGTTATGAGGACGCCCGTGCTCTTCCTGAAGTTGTCTCTACCGAATATAATATTGAAGGAAATCCAATGCCAGATTTTTTAGATTTAGTAAATACTGTAAAGCCAACCCAAGTAACCCTAGTGCCTGATGCTGAAGATGCACTTACCTCAAATGCAGGATGGGATACTATCACTCATGGGGATTATTTGAAGTCAATAATCGATCAGCTTAGAGGAGCTGGAATTCGTACTTCAATTTTTGTAGACCCCGATGTTCGAATGATAGAAGGTGCAAAAGAAGTGGGAACTGATCGAATAGAATTGTACACGGAGACTTACGCAAAAAACTATCCAGAAAGTCCTGAAAAAGCAATAACACCTTTTGTAAAAGCAGCTGAAAAAGCAGTAGAATTAAATCTAGGAATTAATGCAGGTCATGATTTAAGCCTTGAAAACATTCATTATTTCTCCAAGAACATACCCAATCTGCTGGAAGTTTCCATTGGTCATGCTTTGATCTGTGAAAGTCTTTATTTAGGATTTGAAAATGTAATTCCCATGTATCTTCAACGTTTAAAGTTTTGAATTTACTCCACAGCAATAGTATTGGCGATTCAGGTCAAGACTTGGTAATCCTACACGGTTTTCTAGGAATGAGTGACAACTGGAAAATACATGCAAAAAATTGGGCAAAAATGGGTTATCGAGTTCACCTTATTGATCAACGGAATCACGGGAGGAGTTTTTGGAGTAACGATTTTTCGTATGAATTGATGGCGGATGATCTTGCTCGATTTTGTGAAGTTCATGGACTTAAAAACATCCTATTATTAGGACATTCCATGGGGGGCAAAACGGCACTTTATTTTGCTTGCCAATACCCCAAACTTCTAAAAGCACTTGTGGTGGCAGACATCGCTCCTAAAAAATACGAACCCCACCATCAAAAAATACTAAAAGGATTGTCTGAGTTAGATTTTGATCAAATAAAATCAAGAGGTGATGCTGATGTGCTTTTATCAAAATACGTTCCTGAACCTGGGGTTCGAATGTTTTTATTGAAAAATTTGTATTGGGTTGACCCTGGGAAGTTGGGACTGAGAATCAACATAGACGTGCTTAAAAATGCTAGTGAAGCCATTGGAGAAAACTTATCAAATACCTCTCGGTCTGAACATCCTTGTCTTTTTGTGAAAGGAGCTTTATCTGATTACATTTTAGATACTGACCTTCCGATTCTTAGACATTATTTCCCAAAAGCTGAACTTGTTACAATTCCAGATGCAGGTCATTGGTTGCATGCAGAAAAACCAAAACTATTTTTTGAAACGGTAAGCCGTTGGTTATCCAACCATCGCTGATTTTTAACAATTTATCAAAAAACGTGATATTTAATAGAACTTGAGGCGGTACAAAATTCTTGTACTATTTTTGCCTATCAAAATATTCTCATGAAAGCATTAATTAGGCATGCCGAGATTTCTGACAGCCGTGCCATCCTAGATTTAATTCAAGAGTTGGCTGTTTATGAAAAAGAACCTGAAAGCGTGATGTTAAATGTTTCTGATATTGAGCTTTATGGCTTTGGTCAAAAACCGCTGTTTCAATGTTTAGTTGCAGAACTTGAAGAAAAAGTCATCGGGATGGCCCTTTATTATCAAAGATTTTCAACCTGGAAAGGACCTACGGTTCATCTAGAAGACTTGATTGTAACCGAATCATCAAAAGGGCAAGGCATTGGTTCGCAATTGTACTCCGAATTTATTAAAAATGCATATGAAAGTGGTGTTAAACGCATCGAATGGAATGTTTTGGACTGGAATACTCCCGCAATTGGTTTTTATGAAAAAAGTGGTGCTACAGTTTTGCATGATTGGTCTAGTGTTCAAATGCATCGGGCAGAAATGAAAGCCTATTTGAATACCCTTGATTTATGAAAATATTTAAATTTGGAGGAGCTTCTGTAAAAGATGCTGCTGGAGTGAAAAATCTGATCCGTGTCCTCAAAACAGTAGGTTACCAAGATACCCTAGTGGTGGTCTCTGCCATGGGAAAAATAACTAACGCCCTTGAGAAAATCATTGAAATCTATTTTAAAGATCAGCCAGCTCAATTGTCACAAGAGCTTTTGATGTTAAAAGAATTTCATATTAAAATAGTTGACGAACTCTTTGAGGATCAAACTCAGAAAGTAAGTAAAGTAGTACAGGATTGTTTTGAGGAATTACACTCTTTTTTAAAAACTAACAAAGCACCTAACTACAGTTTTGTTTATGATCAAGTGGTGAGTTACGGTGAATTACTCTCTACCTCAATTATTCATCATTATTTTGAAGTCCAAGGCTGGAAAAGTTTTTGGCTAGACGCCAGAGAATGCATCAAAACAGACGATTACTATCGAGCAGCAAACTTAAACTGGGAACAGACTCAAGATTTGATTAAATCTCATACTAAAGATCGACAATTAATCATCACTCAAGGATTTATTGGAAGTAATTCAAATAACTTTACCACTACTTTAGGTCGGGAAGGATCAGATTACAGCGCAGCTATTTTTGCTTATGCACTGAATGCTTCATCTGTTACTATTTGGAAGGATGTCCCAGGAGTTTTAAATGGTGATCCACGAGTTTTTAAAAACACGGAATTACTACATCAAATTTCTTACCGTGAGGCTATTGAATTAGCCTTCTATGGTGCTTCTGTGATTCACCCAAAAACATTACAGCCCCTCCAAAGAAAGGAAATCCCATTGTATGTAAAATCATTTGAAAACCCTGATCAAAACGGTACTGCTGTGTCTAAAGGAAAAACATTAGACCCTTTGATTCCCTGTTTTATTGTTAAAAAGGATCAGGTTTTAATTCGTTTGTCCTCTATCGATTTTTCTTTTATTGTTGAAGAAAACATCAGTTATATTTTTGGTTTATTACACGAATATCAGATGCCAGTAGAGTTGATTCAAAATTCTGCAATTAGTTTTTCGGTTTGTGTGAACAACAAATACAAGCGTCTTGAAGAACTTATTTTGGTACTTAGATCAAGATTCAATGTTGAGGTGAAAGAACATGTTGATTTATTTACGGTTCGGCATTTCAATCAAACAGCACTTCAATCCATACGTGCTAATGGTAAGCAAATACTGTTGGAGCAGCGAACCGAAGAGACAGCTCAGTTCGTATTGAGTTAGTCTAGTTTTCTTTTTTTTCTAGGGAAATAATTTTATCCAGTATGGTTTGAGCAAGCTTAATATGGCTTTCATAAGTCCAGCCTGCAACGTGTGGGCTAAGCAATACCCGATCTGAAGTAAGCAGATAATCGAGGGTTTTGGAACGATTTTCAGCATCGAAAATAGAGTGAAAAGAGGCGGATTCAAATTCCAAAACATCTAGTCCAGCGGCCAAAATTTTTTCAGAAATCAATCCTTCAACTAAATCTGAGGTAACCACAGCTTTGCCTCGTGCACTGTTGAGAAACCAAAACGAATTTTTCATTCGCTCAATAAATTGTTTATCAATCATTGCGTTGGTTTCCTTTGTTTGTGGAATGTGGAGGCTCAAAATCTGAGCGCGATCTTGTATTTCCTCAAGCGGCACTTGGGTTGCATTCTCGTCTCCAACTTTGGCTTTTAGGTCGTGACATAATACTTCCACATCAAATCCTTTAAGCTTTTTCGCAAAGCTTTTACCAGTATTTCCATAACCAATAATTCCAACTGTTTTCCCTTCAAGTTCCCAACCGCGATGTTTTTCTCTTAGCCATAATCCTTCTTGAATATTCAAATGAGCTTGGCGAAGTTTATTCATTAAACTCAAAAGCATACCTAAAGTATGTTCACCTACAGCATTTCTATTGCCTTCTGGAGCTGCTATTAGCGAAATGTTTTTTGAATCAGCATAAACCGTATCAATATTTTCTAACCCGGCACCCACTCGGGCAATAAATTTTAGGTTAGGCCCATGATCTATGAAGTTTTTGTCGATTGGAAAACGACTTCGAATCACGACACCGTAATAGTTTTGTAAATCCTCTAAAATTGATTCTAAGGAGGTGGTGTAGGCTAGGTGGTTTTTGAATCCAAAATCTTTAAGTCCTTTGACAAGAAGCGGGTGGTTTTCATCTACATGAAGAATCAGTTTTGAACTCATTTAAAATCCTAATGCAATTTTAGCAATGTAAAAAAACAAAAAAATACCAAAAATATCATTTGCAGTAGTGATAAACGGTCCTGTAGCTATGGCTGGATCAATCCCTCTTTTATCAAGGATTATTGGAACAAAAGTTCCCACCAATGCAGCTACTACAATGACTAGCATCATAGAACCGGCGATGGTTAAGCTCACTAAAAATTCTTGTTGAGATACAAAACCGAATAGAATGATTACCAAAGCCAATGCAAAACCGTTGATAAGACTTAATCCAATCTCTTTGATCAATCGACTAAACAAGGAGCCTTTGACTACATCATTTGCCAAACCCTGAACAATAATAGCAGAAGATTGAACTCCTACATTCCCTGCCATTGCAGCAATTAGGGGTGTGTAAAAGAATAAATTCCTTAGCTCTGGTTCGCTCATGATATCCTCAAAGTCTTGTAAGATAAAAACACTGCCCAAGCCACCTAATAAACCCAAAAATAGCCAAGGTAGTCGAGCTTTGACCAATTCGAAAATGGTATCATCAGCCTCAACATCGTTTGAGATACCTGCTGCAAGTTGGTAGTCTTTTTCTGCTTCTTCTTTAATAACATCTACAATATCGTCAATGGTAATACGACCTAATAATTCTTTATTTTGGCTAACAACCGGTATGGCTTCCAAATCATATTTGGACATAATTTTTGCAACCTCGTCTTTATCCTGATCAACGGTTACAAAATCCACTTTAGGAATGTAAATGTCTAAGACCTTGTCTTTGGAGTTAGCAGTAATCAAATCTTTAAGAGAAAGTCTCCCTTTGAGTCTATTTTTTTGATCTACGACATAAATAGAGTGTACCCGAGTAACTTCTTTTGCTTGGGCACGCATTTCATTCAAACATTTAAGTACACTGAGGTCTTCTTTCACTTTTACTAGTTCCTTTGCCATCAATCCTCCAGCTGTATTTTCATCGTATTTAAGAAGGTCTCGAATATCTTTAGCGTGTTCATCGTCTTCAATTTGAGACATGACTTTTTCCTGTCGTTCTGCAGGAAGTTCGAGAATGATATCTGCAGCATCATCGGTGTCGAGTTCGGCTACCTCTAATGCGATTTCTTTAGCTGAAAGATTTACTAAGATGGATTCTCGAATATCGGGATCAACTTCCGCTAGGGCATCTGCTGTGGTTTCACTATCAAGCAACTTTACTACGTAGATGGCTTCTTCTTGTGACAAGAGCTGAATGATTTCAGCAATGTCTGCGTAATGCATGGGCTTGAACTTTCTCTTTAGTTTAGCACCTTCTTTTTCTTGGATTAAATCTTTAAGATTTTCTAAAAAAGGGGTATCAATTTGAAATGTTGCCATGGCCAATCCTTTTAGTAAGGTGGATGAAATCATCCCCTGAGAGCTTCTCAGGTCTTAGGTCAAAGATACTATCTTCTCTTAAATTATCAGGCAGATTCAAGGTTTTTAAACTATTTCGCAATGTTTTTCGTCTTTGTTGAAAGCTTAATTTTACTACTTTTTTTAGTAGGGCTTCGTCGCAATCTAAGTCGATGTTTTGTTTTCTTGTCAATCGAATTACAGCAGAATCTACTTTTGGAGGAGGGTTGAATACTGTGGGAGGAACAGTAAAAAGATATTCAGTCTCATAATACAATTGTGAGAGTACAGACAGGATGCCGTATTTTTTTGACCCAGGAGGCTCACAAATACGTTCAGCGACTTCTTTCTGAAACATTCCTGCAAAAAAAGGAATTTGAATTCTATTTTCAAGTACTTTGAAAACAATTTGCGAGGAAATATTGTAAGGAAAATTTCCAATTATGGCAAAAGGTTCGGAGCTAAAAATACGGTTTAGATCCAATTTCAAAAAGTCTGCTTCAATTAAATGAATTTCTTCTGAGGAGTAATTTGTTTGTAAAAACTGAATGGATTCTTGATCGATTTCTACAAGATGTAAAGTGTTTGTTTTTGGGATTAAAAATTGAGTCAAAACACCTGTTCCAGGACCAATTTCCAAAACCTTTTGGTAGTTTTCAAACTCAAGTAAATCAGCAATTTTTTCTGCGATGTTCAGATCTGTTAAAAAGTGTTGCCCTAATTTTTTCTTTGGGCGAACATTTTTCATGAGTACTCTTGAATTAGTTGCAGTTCGGTTCTAAAAAATAAAATTCGTTCTCCAAATTTGGCTTGTGTTTTTTGTCTAAGCCGATTTGCATCTTCTTCTAGATAAGCTTCGTAGTCTTGGCGATGTTCACAATAGTATTGTACAGCATAACTAACCCCGCCTGTGTCTTGATCCGTTATGATTTTGAAAATTTTGCTATGGGTAAACTTTTGGGTGGCAATCATTTCTGGAATATGATTTTGTTCCATCCAATCCAACCATATGTTTTCAACAGACGGTTCTACATGAGCAGTAACGTTATAAATAAACATGATCAGTTGATTTTATCAAAACCTGTGTAAGGGACTAATGCCTTAGGTATGATGATTCCATTTTCGGTTTGACAATTTTCCAACATTCCAGCAACCACTCTTGGAAGCGCAAGAGAACTTCCGTTAAGTGTGTGCACATTTAGTTTTTTACCTTCTTTTGTTTTGTATCGTAATTGCAAACGCTCTGCCTGAAAGCTGTTGAATGTTGATACTGAGCTGATTTCTAGCCAACGTTTTTGTGCAGTAGAATAAATTTCAAAGTCATAGGTCAATGCGGATGTAAACCCTAAGTCTCCCCCACAAAGTCTTAAAACACGGTAGGGCAATTCCAATTCTTTAAGGATGTTTTTTACATGGGCTACCATTGTATCTAGAGCTTGCATTGCGTTTTGAGGCGTTTCAATTCGAACGATTTCTACTTTATCAAATTGATGTAGGCGGTTCAAGCCTCTTACATGAGCTCCATAACTTCCTGCTTCTCTTCTAAAACAGGGAGTATATCCTGTAAGGCAAATAGGCAAATCTTTTTCCTCTAAAAGGGTGGCTCTGTAAAGATTGGTTAAGGGAACTTCCGCCGTTGGAATAAGATAAAGGTCATCATTTTGAATGTGGTACATTTGTCCTTCCTTATCTGGAAGCTGACCCGTTCCAAAGCCTGATGCTTCATTCACTAGATGTGGTACTTGCATTTCTTTATACCCCGCTTCAGTGTTTTTATCTAAAAAGTAATTGATGAGTCCTCGTTGAAGACGAGCTCCTTTCCCTTTGTAAACAGGGAATCCTGCTCCCGTAATTTTGTTGCCCAATTCAAAATCTATGAGGTCGTATTTTTGAGCTAACTCCCAGTGGGGTAGTGGGTTTTCCCCTAAATCTGGAATTTTCCCTGAATTAAATATCTCTTCGTTGTCTTCTTCCGAACTTCCAGCTGCCACTGATTTGTGCGGAACATTGGGAATCTGAGTTCTTAATTCACTCAGTTTGGTGGCTGTAGACTGTAATTCTTCTTGTAATTTTTTGGTAAGCTCTTTTAAGCTCGCAGTCTCTTTTTTTAGCTCGTTTGCTTTTTCAGCTTCACCTTTTTTATAAAGAACTCCAATTTCTTTAGCTAATGTATTTGCTTGTGCAAGATGCTGATCCAATGCTGCTTGCTTTGATCTGCGTTCCTGATCAAGGGTTAGTATCTGATCAATTTTTTCAGGAAATTGAAAGTTTCTTTTTTTGAGTCCCTCTAGAATGGTTTCTTTGTTTTCTCTTATGTACTGCAGTGCAAGCATAAAAAATCTTTTTGCAAAAATAAAGGAATTTTAATGCAACCCCTTTTTGATCAAGCTTCTTTTGCAAATTTCTTTATCCTTTTTTAGCTGTATTTTTAAAGCAGACAGGGATTCGAATTTTTCTTCATCTCTGATTTTTGCCAAAAAGAGGACTCTTAACTTTTGATCGTACAGATTCTCGTTAAAGTCAAAGAGATGTACTTCCAAAGTCTCATGTTCACCGTTTACGGTAGGTCTTGTACCAATATTCATCATTCCGAATAACTTCTGTTTGTTATGCTCCACGGATACTAAGTAAACTCCTATTGGTGGAATTAGTTTGTAGTTTTCTTCTATGCGAAGATTTGCAGTAGGAAAGTCTATTGTTCTTCCCAGTTTTTGACCCTTAGCAACAGTGCCAGTTAGTTCAAAATACCTACCCAAAAAATTAGTTACGCAGTCAAAATCTCCCTCAGCAATTGCTTTGCGAACCTTAGTAGAGCTCACTGTTATTGAAGAAATGTCTTGCGCTGGGATAATGTGTACATTAAAGTTGTACGTCTTTCCCAGTGTAACTAGATCTTCTGCCGTGGCCTCTCTATTTCTTCCAAATCGATGATCATAACCAATAAAAAGTGCATCAATTTGAAGTTGATTTGCCAAAATATCACGACAAAACTCTTGTGCAGTCAGTCTAGAAAAAGCTTTTGAAAAAGGATGGATTATTAGATTATCTACCCCAAGATTTTCTAATCCTTTTATTTTCTCGTCTAGGGTATCGATCAATTTTATGTTGGAATCGTGTTGGAGAACCATTCTAGGATGGGGGAAAAATGTCAGAATTGTTGCTTGTAGATTTTTATCTCGGGCCAGTTTAACAATACTTTTGATAATTTTTTGATGCCCCACATGAATACCGTCAAAAGTACCTATGGTTAGGATGCATTTTGAATCGGGAATGTAGTTTTCTATGTTTCGGAAAACATTCATATTCAGCAATTAAATTGTCTTCGATCGACAAAAGTACAGCAATATCGTATAAAGACTAATTTGTTTCCTTATTTTTAACCTAACTAGTTTAAAACATTTTTGTGCTGAATAAAGATTATTATTTTAATCTCCTACTAAGTTTTATTGGGTGTTGCTTTTTTTTATTTGGGCAACAAGCACAGGGCCAAGATTCTTGGAAAGTCATAGGAAATTCAAAACTTTCCCAGTACCCCGTTCCATTAGTCAATGAACAGTATTATGAATTGGTACATAGTCAAGATGTGATCAAACCATTTTCCTCGAAATCTTCTTCAATTGATCAAATAACTTTGCCTAATGAAAAAGGGGAAGAAGAAGTTTTTTTGCTAAAGCCTGCACCTGTTATGTCATCTGTTCTTTCAATAAAATATTCCAATATTAGAACGTACAAGGGATACAGTTTGACTAGACCTGAGGTAAAAGTTCGTCTCAGTTCCCATTCCTCTGGAATAAATGCTTGGATTACTTTACCGAATTCAGGAGATTATTTCATACAGCCTGTTAAATCAAGAAAAGGAATTCATTTTGCTTATCAGAAAACAAAAAATGATACACCTCAGGAATTTTTTTGTAAGACTGTCGAAAATAAAATAAGAAATAAAATCACGATAGATAGACCGAGAACTGCAAAACAAAATGCAGAATTACGAGTTTTTAGAATTGCAATAGCAGCAACAGGAGAGTACACCGAATTTTGGGGAGATGACGATCCCTTAAATGGTTCCAATGCAGAAGATGCTTTTGGATCTGTAGTTAGTACAATAAACCGAGTCAATCAAGTTTTCGAAGACGAGCTGAATGTTCGTCTTGAATTAGTTTCAGATGCTTCTTTGCTTTTTGAGGATTCTACTACAGATCCTTTTACAGGCAATTTTTCTTCTGAACTTCAGTCAACTGTTGACAAACTAATTGGGGATGCGAACTACGACATCGGACATTTATTTGACTTTGGAGAACCAAATGGTGATGCAGGTTGTATTGGTTGTGTTTGCGAATCGGAAGCTAAAGCGCAAGGATACAGTACCCATCCCTTTACTGATATCTTTGGAGGTGAATATCGCAATGATTATTTCGACTTAGATTATGTTGGGCATGAAATAGGACATCAATTTGGTGCTTATCATACGTTTTCTTACAATGCTGAGGGTACGGGGGTCAACGCAGAACCAGGAAGTGGATCAACCATTATGGGATATGCTGGAATCACAGTTGTTGATGATGTACAACTACATGGAGATCCTTATTTTCACTATTACAGTATTCAAAATATCAAAGAATTTGTTGCTAGCTTGAGTTGCGGTGAGTCCGAAATTTATCCGACGGAACCTTTCTCAGTAGATGCGGGACAAGATTATTTTATTCCCATGGGGACACCCTACGAATTGGCAATCTCACCCTTGGAGGGTTCTGATATTTCTTACTGCTGGGAACAGTTGGATTCAGGTCAAATTACCTCAGATAATTTTGGACCATACAATGTCACGGGAAGCATGGCTCGATCACTTCCCCCTCAGACCAACGCATTTAGGACCATTCCGAATTTGCAAAGGATCTTATCAAATAATTTGACTGAAGAGAATCCGGAAGTAGGCGATTCTTGGGAAACGGTATCCTTGGTTGAAAGAGATCTTGAATGGGGACTTACGGTTAGAAAAAACTTTGGAGAATATTCCCAACTGTCTCAAGACAATATGAAGATCACTGTTGTGGCATCCTCTTCACCGTTTGCTGTCAGTTCACAGGCAAGTAGCTCGCTGGTTTGGGAAGGCGGTTCTCAACAAACGATTGTTTGGGATGTGGCAGATACAAATCTAGCACCCATCAACCTCACTGAAGTAGAAATAACACTTTCAATAGATGGGGGAAGAAATTTTAATATCATTTTAGCAGACAATGTTCCCAATACAGGAGAAGCGATAATTTACATTCCAAATTCTATTGAGACTGATGAGGCAAGAATCAAGGTAAAGGCTAAGGAAGGGATCTTTTTTGCGATTAATCGTGAAGACTTTAAAATAAGTTCTCGTCAATTTGCTCTCAATTTTAATAATTATGAACTTGAAAATTGTAATTCTAATCGTATCCAATTTGACTTTGACATTGAACGGAAAGCTGGTTTTGATGCCTCTTTTTCTATTCAAGCCGATGCATTGCCCAATGGTGTAGAGGTGATTTCTTCTAAAGCCATTTTTGGAGCAAACGATGATTCAGGCTCCCTTGTTTTCACTGGTTTAAATGAATTGCCAGTGGGTGATTATGACTTTAATATTGAGGCAATTTACGGCACAGAAAGAGAAGTTTTTTCGGTGCGTTTGAAACAACGGGAATCTAATCTTGCTGTTCCTTTGCTGAATAGTCCATCTGATGCGGCAGAAAATCAAAGCCTTAATACTACTTTAAGTTGGGAAAATGATCCGAATTCAGATGCATTTCGTGTTCAAATTGCTTCAGATGAAATGTTCCAAAGTTTAGTAGTGGACACTCTTCTAAGTCAAAATCAACTAACGGCCTTAAAGTTGAATTCGAATCAACAATTTTATTGGCGTGTACAACAGCAAAATAGTTGTGGTACTTCATTATTTTCTGATCCTTTTTCATTTGCTACAACTAGAGTTTCTTGTGTGGATGTTTCCTCATCAGGCGTACCAAAAAACTTAGCTGATGCCAGTGAATTTACCAAAGGAATTACAACAGCCTCGATAAAAGTAAATTATGACTTACCCATTCAAGACATAGATGTTTTGGTTGACATTGAGCATACTTGGCTTGAAGATCTTACATTGTATTTGAAGGCACCCGATGAAACAATTTATCTTTTGACTAATGAATTAGGAGACTCTGCAGATGACTATTCTGATACCGTTTTTGATCAGGAAGCAACAACTTCGATCAAAGATGGAACAGCACCCTACACGGGAAGGTTTAGACCCATACAAAGCTTAGCTCCACTTTACGGAACCTCTTCTTTTGGGAGTTGGTCGTTAATTGTGGAAGATAATTATGTTGAGGATACAGGCCGATTAGTAGGTTTTGAGCTTTCCATTTGTTTGGAGGGAACCCCTATGCCCAATAGTGATAATGATTCTATTGTAGATGAAAATGACAACTGCCCTGAAATTACCAATGAAGATCAGTCGGATATGGACAATAATGGAATTGGAGATGTATGTGATATTTTTTCAGCTAAAAACATCAGTATCACAAAAAAAGATGTCACTTGTCCAAATCAGACCAATGGGAGCATAGACTTTAACGCTTTAGTAGATTTTATTTATCGAGCTGAAATTTTGGGTAACAACGGTTATCAAAAGAACCTTACGTTTACAAAGCTAGGTAACGGGATCTCGAATTTGGCAGAAGGTATCTATTCAATTTGTGTTTACTCCCCTTCATTTGAGGAATTTGAATTTTGTTTTGAAACAAAAATAGAAGCCCCGCAACCGCTTGAGGTAATTACGTCATTAAATGCGCAAAATTCAATTTTAAATCTGTCATTAACAGGAAGTGATCGTTACTGGATTGATTTAAATGGGACAAGCATTGAAGTTCAAAACAAGCAAGAATTAGCATTGCCTTTGGAAAGAAAATTAAATCGAATTCAAGTCAGCACATCTAAAAACTGTCAAGGTGTTTTTGAACAATGGATTAATACAAGCGAAACGGCTTCTGTATTTCCCAATCCAATTGTCGAGAATGCGACCTTGATTTTACCCGAAAATACTGGGGTAGATCTACGACTTTTGTCCGGAAGTGGAAGTCCTCTTTGGGAAAAGAAAAATATCCGAGCCAATAATGTTTCAGTTCAAATTCCTATGAGTCGATTGGCTCCTGGTTTTTATTTACTTCAGGTAATCTATCCCAACAAAGTTGAATCCATTAAGTTACTTAAACGATGAGATCGAACTTTTTAGCAATAATATTTGTGTTTTTATGGGGTTGTGGTTCTGAACCAATACCTGAACCAGAACCAACCCAACTAATTGCTCCCGCTAACCTAAACGAGTGTACTACAGCGAGCGTTTTGAATGAACTTGAAAGTCAGGTACGATTTGAATGGACGATTGCTTTAAATACGGACAGTTACGAATTGGTTGTTGAGAATGCTTTAACCAATGAAAAATACGGTAAATCTTCCTCATTACTTACCGAGTCCCTCATTTTACCCAGTGGAGCACCTTACCGATGGTATGTGAATTCCGAATCACTTTTATCTTCTGCAATTGCTAAAAGTGATGTTTGGCAGTTTTATCTAGAGGGAACTCCTAATTCGAGCTTTATCCCTTTCCCTGCTGTTCTTTCGCAGCCAGACCATCAATCTATTGTTGAACTAGATGCTGAAGGAAAAGTCTCTTTTTTATGGGAGGGGCATGACTTAGACCAAGACATCGATCGATATGACTTGTATCTGGGTACAGATGAGGAGAATTTGATTCTCAATAAGGAAGGATTGACAGCTTCACAGGTGCTAATTAGCTTGGATTCGGGAACCACTTATTTTTGGCAAGTTTTTACTTTTGATTTAGAAGCCAATGTTTCTAAGTCAGAGGTTTTTAGTTTTCAAACGGCTGAATAGTTTTATTTTCCGTTGAAATTGTTCATGGTATTTTGAATTCCTTGCAGTCCAAAACTTACTACTGCTTCTGAACAGTGTTTTATCCGTTCTTGGAGTTTTTGTGTTTCCTCTGTAGTCCATGAATCCAAAACAAACTTTACTTGATCAAAAGGTTTGGTCTCGGGTCCAATACCAAAACGCAGTCTGGCGTAATTGGGAGTATTTAATTCAGATTGAATGTCTTTTAAGCCGTTATGTCCTGCTGGACTTCCTTTAGATTTGATGCGTATGGTTCCGAAGGGAAGGTGAAGTTCATCAGTGAGTACAAGAATATTTTCTAAAGGAATTTTTTCTTTCAGTGCCCAGTGACGAACCGCTTTTCCACTGCGATTCATAAAAGTACTTGGCTTTATTAGTACAAACTGTCGTCCTTTTTTTTTAAAAGTGCAGTAGGCAGCTAATTTCTTTATTTCCCAACTACAATCATTGGATATGGCGAGATTGTTCAAAATATCGAAACCAACGTTGTGACGAGTGTTTTCATATTCTAAACCAATATTTCCTAAGCCAACGATTAAGAATTTTCGCATTGCCAAATTTTGATCTTTTTTAAAAATATTTTTAAAAGAAAACATGTGCTAAAATAAAAAAAGCATGTGAGAAGTCACATGCTTTTGTTTTTAGGAGAAAGCAATGCTTAGTTTTCAGCAGCAGCTTCCGTAGCTTCAGCTCCTTCTTCTTGAGTTTGATCTGGATCAAGATCTGCATCTAGTTTGATTGATGCTCTTGAAGTACGAACTTGACAAACCACCGTATTGTCTGGGTGGAGTATGGCAAAGGTTTCTGTTTGTAATTCAGAAGTGTACAGTTTGTTACCCAATTCTAATTTTGAAATATTTGCGATAATAAAGTCAGGCAAGTCTTTTGGGAGTGCCTTCACTCGAAGTTTTCTTTTATTGAGAGACAAGACTCCACCACTGTTTAATACACCTGGAGCAGCGCCTTCAATTTTAACAGGAATATTCATTGAGATTTCTTTGTTGTCGAAGAGACGATAAAAATCCACATGAAGAATTTTGTCTGTTAGGGGGTGAAATTGGATGTCTTGTAAGATGGCATCAATTTTATCACCGCCCTCAAGTTGAATTTTAACTGTGTGAGCATTGGGGGTGTACACTAGTTTACTGAAATCAAGTTCCGGTGCATCAAAATGAAGGGGTTCTCCACCTCCATACAATACATAGGGAACTCTTCCAGCATTGCGTAAAGCTTTTGTCGCTGACTTGCCTACGCTTTCTCTTTTAGATCCTTTAATGGTAATCGATTTCATGATATTGTTTTTTACATTATGAATTTTGAACTTATTGACTGATTGTAATGAACATTTTTCATTACCTCAGCGAATAACGGGGCGCAAGATAATACTTTTACTTTAGGGTGACTAACTTTTGGAGGAATAGAATCGGTTACGATAAGTTCTTCCAGTTGGGAGTCTTCTATTTTTTGGTATGCATTGCCTGATAAAAGAGCGTGTGTACAGATGGCGCGGACTGAAATGGCACCGCGTTCTTTCATAAGATCGGCTGCTTTGGTCAGGGTTCCTGCTGTATCAACCATATCGTCAACCAAAATCACGTTTTTACCTTCAACATTACCGATAAGCTCCATGTGAGAGATAATGTTTGCTTTTTCTCTTTGTTTGTAACAGATCACTACGTCGCTTTTAAGAAATTTGGAGTAGGCATAGGCACGTTTTGATCCACCCATATCTGGAGAGGCAATGGTAAGGTCTGAGAGTTTTAAGGAGTTGATGTAGGGTAGAAAAATAGTAGATGCAAAAAGGTGATCTACAGGTTTTTCAAAAAATCCTTGAATTTGATCTGCGTGTAAATCCATGGTTATGATTCGCGTAGCACCCGCTGATTCCAAAAGCTTTGCAATCAGTTTTGCCCCAATGGGAACTCTTGGTTTGTCTTTTCGATCTTGTCTTGCCCAACCAAAATAAGGCAATACTGCGGTAATATGTCTTGCCGAAGCTCGCTTTGCAGCATCGAGCATTAAAAGCATTTCCATCAAATTCTCGGAAGAAGGATGTGTAGATCCAATAATAAAAACACGAGTACCCCTAACCGATTCTTCAAAAGAAGGTTGGAATTCACCATCGCTGTAACGTGAAAAATTGACTTTGCCGATTTCAATTTCAAATTGATTGGCAATGGCTTTAGCGAGTTCTGTGCTTTGTGTGCACGCAAAAATTTTAGCTGGAGTTTTCATATAAAATAGATCTAGACAAATGTAAAAATAAAATTATGCATCACCTTATTGATTATTTTAAATTGAAGGGTAAAATATTTTGCTATTTTTGTGCCCTACCTAAATGAATTTTAAATGCCTCGGTGGCGGAACTGGTAGACGCGCTGGATTCAAAATCCAGTTCTTTCGGGAGTGTGGGTTCGATTCCCACCCGAGGTACAAAGCAAATCCGTAATAGAATGTTTTACATGATGTTGCGGATTTTTCAATTTTACCAATTTTGGTTTGTCCTCCTCAAGCAGCAAATCTGGACTTTTCTTGATGGTAAAGATGATATTCAAGTTTTAACAATTTGATGGGTTCTTTTCTAAATTTTATTCGATTTACTTCTTTAAACTTCAGGTAGTCAAAACCATCAAAGAATGCTTTAAAATTATCTTAAGTAAATTTAATAACTATTTATTATTCAATATATTATTGGAATATTTACAATTAAAAAATGTTGAATAACATCGTATTTAAATATCTAAAAAGATGGTATATTTAATCTCCAATTCTAACCTAAAAACAAACCTACTTCATGGAACAACTTCACACAAAAATCATTCTTTCGCTCTATTTGTGTTTGGGACTTTTTGCACAAAATACTTTCAGCCAAACAATTAGCGGCAATGTAACCGATGAAAGCGGGGTACCCTTGCCTGGAGCAAATGTTATCATACAAGGAACTTCAACTGGAGTTTCTACTGACTTTGACGGAAATTACCAAATCCAAGCGAATCAAGACCAAGTATTGCAGTTTAGCTACATCGGTTACAAATCTCAGAGTGTCGCTGTTGGTGCTCAAGACTCGATAAATGTATCGCTCGAACCGGATAACCAGTTGGAGGAAGTTGTAGTAACTTCTTTAGGGTTTACAGTGGTAAAAGATCAGCAAGGATCTACTTCTTCTATTGTTGATACGCAATCCGTTCTCCGATCGGGAGAGCCTACTATTGCAAACTCTTTAAGTGGTAGAGCATCTGGTGTACGAATTACACGATCCAACGGAGACCCAGGTGCAGGAAGTACCATCCGAATTCGAGGAGCAAACACAATAGATGGAAGTAGCCAGCCATTAATTATTGTTGATGGAGTTCCTTTGAACAATACAACGAGTTATGCTGGAGGTAATAGCATTACTGGTGGTCGGACTGGTGGAGTCAGTCAGGGTTCTCGCCTAAACGACATTAACCCTAGCGATATTGAATCCTTGCAAGTGTTGAAAGGAGCATCTGCTGCCGCTTTGTGGGGGAGTAGAGCTGCAAATGGAGTGATAGTGATCACAACAAAAAAAGGCCAACGCGGGGAAGCCCAAATTTCGTTTAAATCCAGCTATTCTTTTGATGAAATTTCGGAGCGCATTCCAATGCAATCTACCTGGGGTCAAGGTCGTTCTGGTGTATGGGGAAGCAATCGAGCCGAAGCTTGGGGAGATTACATTCCCGAACGTTCGGGAGGAAGTGATGTTTTTAACACTTCAGGAGCTTATTTTGAGGCGGACAACGGAACCGTTTATTATCCGATCTCGGAAAAAAACTCTAAGGAAACTTTTGTTGAAAAAAACTGGAATTCGGTATTCCAGACAGGAGCTGTTTGGCAAAATGATTTAACCATCAGCGGTGGAGGTGAAAACAGCACCTACTTTTTTAGTTTGGGGTATTTAACACAGGACGGAATCATTAAAGAATCGAGTTACGACCGAACCAATTTGCGCTTGAATTATGAGTCTAAATTGAATGACTATCTTACTTTTTCCAGAAAAGTAGCTTACACTTACACGGATTCTAACAGAATTCAACAAAGTTCTAACACTGCCGGAATCATGTTAGGTTTGTTACGTACACCCCCTGACTTTGATGGAACCGATTACAGAGGAACATACTATTCTAGCGGAGGAGAAGTTTTTATCAACAGGCACCGTTCTTACAGAAAGCCAATTGGACAGACAGTGAATCCAACATACAATAATCCTCTGTGGACGGTTAATGAACAAATTGCTGACACCAAGGTTAACCGAGTAACAGCAACACCTCAGTTGACCATCAAACCCAACAATTGGTTGCAAATTATTTCAAGAGCAAATGTTGATGTGGGAGATGATAGAAGAACGTATTTCTTCCCAATTGGATCTGCTGGAAGTCGAAGTGTGGGAGTATTTCAGGAAGATGTTATCGGTACTCGAAATTTAAACTTTGATGCCATTGGAAAAGCAAATTTTTAATTAACTCCTCAAATTAATTTGACCACTACAGCCGGATGGAGCATTAATGACAGAAAGTACAACCGAACCTCTGGAAATATCACTGGGTTTTTAGTGAATTCTACAAAACAAACCACTTCACTAAATACAGCAGCCGAAGCTTCGTCCTTTCAAAATTTTAAAACACTTAGAAGGTCAAATAGAGGATATGGAATCTTAAACTTTGATTTGTATGACGAACTTTTTGTCAACTTCTCTGGAGCACTTGAGGCTTCTTCAACCGTTAACGGATCTTTTTTCTATCCTGCCACAGATCTCGCTTGGAATTTTACCAATAGTGTTCTACAGTCAGATGTTATTTCATTTGGAAAATTGAGAGCTTCGTGGGGGAAAGTAGGTGTTCAGCCTTCACCGCACCGATTTGAAACTTTGGCAGAAGGAAGTTTTACCTACTCTACTTACAGTGATCCTCTAGATGTCGATTTATTCGGAGGAGGCTTTCGGTTGGATAACAACCTTGGAAATCCAAATTTAGAACCAGAAATAAAAACGGAATGGGAAGTAGGAGCCGATTTAAGATTCTCAAATGATGATTTATCTTTTTCTTTTACCTATTACGATAATAAAATTGAGGGGATTCTCTTAGATGTAACCTTATCGCCCTCCTCAGGATATGCCACTCAGTACGGGAACTTTGGTGAGATGGTAAATCAGGGTATTGAATTGGATTTAGGGTTGAATATTGTGGAAAAAGAAGATTTTGGTTTATCGGCTTCCATCAATTGGTCTAAAAACGAAAACGAGGTTATTGATCTTTTTGGCACAGAATCAATCAATTTATCTCCAGGAGCTTCGGTCAGTTCAAGAGCTATTGTTGGACAACCTTTGGGTGTTTTATTTGGTACGGGATCCAAAACAAAACCAGACGGCTCTTTGGATCTTGATGAAAACGGATTTCCGCAGATTACTTCCAGTGAGATAATTTTAGGAGATCCAAATCCGGACTGGAGAGGAGGTTTGGCAATTAATATGAATTACAAAAATTTTAGATTAAACGCTTTGATTGAACATTCTCAAGGTGGTGTATTCTCACCCAGAACGCTTTGGGTACTCAGACGCTTTGGAACCACAGAAGAAACGGCTAACCGTGTGACACTTTCTCAAGACCTTGTCAATTTTAGAGGGAATGTTGTGAGCGCTGGGACAACCGTAAGAGGGAATATTGAAGATTTCGGAGGAGGTCCCGTCTTATTAGACGAAAACTGGTACCGAACGGGAATTGGAGGAGGCTTTGGTGATAACCAAGCGTATAATTTTTCAATTTACGATGCTACATTCACCAAACTTAGGGAAGTTACTTTGAGTTATGTAATTGACGGTCCTAACCTAAAATCAAGTACAGGTCTAAGTAACATAGTTTTAAGCCTTTCGGGGAGAAATTTATTGAACATTAACAATGTTCCAGGTATTGATCCTGAGATCAATCAAACAGGAGTGGGTCAAGCTCAAGGACTTGAATACTTTACCAATCCTCAGACAAAATCAACTTTCTTCAGTGTAACTTTAAATTATTAAAAGATGAAAAATTTAATTATTAAATCAATATTAATTTTTGGAATTTTATTTGCTTCATCCTGTGAAAGTATCGTTGAAGATATCAATTCGAATCCTAACGATATTTTAACTTCAGATGTAGAAGATAAACTCTTCCTTACAGGAGCTTTACTTGCCAATGTTCAATTGCAATTGGGTCACTTGAATAGAATCAGTCAAATGTATTCGGGTCAATTGATTGGTTTTTCCTCACTCTATTCAAATATTTACGGCTTTAACCTTTCTACTGCAGAAGCCAATAGCGAATGGAATGCACTTTATGTAGGGGTAATGACCAATATGCGGAATGTATCAGCAAATTCTACAAATCCCTTACTCGTGGGTATTGCACAAATCGTTGAAGCTTATGCGGCAGGCACAGCAGCTTCACTTTGGGGTGATATTCCCTACACTGAGGCCGCAAATCCAGAAATTTCAGACCCAATTTTTGATGATCAAGTAAGTGTTTACAATGCTGCGATTAATTTATTGGATCAAGGAATTTCTACTTTGCAAGGGGCGTCCAGTGCAAATCTTCCTGAGGACATTTATTTTGAAGGAGATAAAAATAAATGGATCGCCGCCGCTTACACACTTAAAGCTCGATTTTACCTTCATAAAAAAGATTACGCTGCTGCTGCCAGTGCAGCTGCAAATGGAATAAGTTCTCCCGATGGAGATGTGCGATTCAGACCTTAAAGAATCTGCAAATACTTCTGGAGATAAAAACTTATTTTACACCATTTTGGAAGGGTCTCGTGCTGGAGATATTGGTAATTCAAATGCAGGAGTAGAAAGTTATCTGATTCAAATGCTGGATAGCAGTACTGACTTGAGTAGAAACAACTCCAAAACAGACGAAACGGCACGGTTGGGTTATTATCGAATCAATTCTTCTGGAGGAAGTGTTAATGATGGAATCATCGCTGGAACAGAGCCCCAAAATATGGTTACCTATTTTGAAAACGAATTAATTTTAGCCGAGGCCAAGGCAAGAGCCGGATCACTGAATGATGGCTTGGTACACTTAAATAAAGTTAGAGCATGGTTAAACGATGGAGGGCATTTAAATAAAAATCACATAGGGAATCCCACTAAGTACGAGCCTTATGTTGCTGCTGATTTTGATGCAGGAGGAATTGAAAATCAAGACAATGTAAATGCAACTACTGCCTTTTTGAGAGAGGTCATAGAGGAGCGCTACGTAAGTGGTTTTGGAACGCATATGGCCTACAATGATGCGAGAAGACTTAGAAAGTCTGGCACTGCCTATGCTGTACCTTTTGTTCTTGTAAACGGACCCAATCCGCCTTATCCAGAGCGAATGCCTTACGCTACAAATGAATTGAACTCCAATTCAAATGCACCTGCTGAAGATCCAGGGATTTTTACCAAAACAGCAGTTAATCAATAATTTCTAAATACTTTTTAAAAAGGTTTGTAACTTGCTTACAAACCTTTTTTATTATGTCAAAATCACTTTTATTTTCAATCCTGGCGGGTCTTTTACTTGTGAGTTGCCAAGAACCTTTAAGTACAGCTTTTAAGAATAGTACTATTGCTGCTGCCCATCCGTTGGCTTCTCAAGCAGGAAAAAAA
>JAQWSN010000025.1 GCA_029243165.1 Flavobacteriaceae bacterium | reverse complement strand
AATTTTACCCATAAAAAAATAGGGTGTTCGTAAAAATTAGGTATTGTTAATTTCTTTAAGCCATTCTTTCTTTGGGGGGTAATAGAAAATTTTAATTTTACCAAAAATTAATATCATGAGTAAATCAAAACTAGAATACATTTGGTTGGATGGTTACCAACCCACTTCAAATCTTCGAAGTAAAACTAAAATTGTAGATGATTTCAAAGGAACCCTAGACGATTGTCCGCTTTGGTCTTTCGATGGATCATCCACGCTTCAGGCTGAAGGAAACTCTTCAGATTGTCTTTTAAAACCAGTTGCATTGTATCAAGACCCTGATCGTAAAAACGGTTGGTTGGTCATGACGGAAGTTCTTAACGCTGACGGCACAGCCCATTCCTCTAACGGAAGAGCTACAATCGACGATGATGACGATGATTTCTGGTTTGGATTTGAACAAGAATACTTTTTATGGGATCCAGAAACTAACCTTCCCTTAGGATTTCCAAGAGATCAGACTCCACAGGGACAATTTTATTGTTCAGTAGGAGCGAAAAATGCTTTTGGACGTGAAATGATAGAAGAGCATTTAGATCAGTGTTTAGAAGCCGGAATCAATGTTGAAGGGATTAATGCAGAGGTTGCTTCAGGACAGTGGGAATATCAATGTTTTGCTAAAGGAGCAAAATTAGCTGGTGACGAAATGTGGATTTCTCGATATTTACTGGAACGCCTTGGCGAAAAATACGGACTTGCAATTGACTGGCATCCAAAACCCCTTGGAGATACAGACTGGAATGGTTCAGGAATGCACGCCAACTTCTCTAATGAAGTATTAAGAACTTGTGGTTCTAAAGAAACTTATGAAAAAATATGTGAAGCTTTCCGTCCTGTAGTGAAAGAACACATCGAAGTTTACGGAGCATACAACGATCAACGTCTCACAGGGAAACACGAAACCCAATCCATAGATGAATTTAGTTTTGGAGTATCCGATCGAGGAGCTTCTATCAGAATTCCTATCCTGACCGTAGAAAAAGGATGGAAAGGATGGTTAGAAGATCGAAGACCTGCTTCTAATGGAGATCCATACAAAATTGCCTCTCGAATTATCAAAACTGTAAAATCAGCGAAAATCTAGTTTTACAAATTCAGAATAAATACAACATCCCTTTGCAAAATGCTTAGGGATGTTTTTTTTAAGAAAACATTTGAACTAAAAAAGCGCCATAGACTACCAAAAGAATCAGCCCTTCAAATCTTCCCAAACGCATTCTTTTTGGAAAAAAAACCAGAGGTAAAATGAGTAAGGAAACTCCAAGCATCCAAAATAAATCAACTTCTAATATTGCTTGATCAATTAGTTTAATTGGATAAATCAAAGCAGTAGTTCCCATTACTGCCAGTATGTTAAAAATATTGGATCCTATTAGGTTTCCAATAGAAATTGCTCGCTCTTTATTAATAATTGCAATGATAGAAGCAGACAATTCAGGTATGCTAGTACCTACAGAAACTACTGAAATACTGATGATCCGTTCGCTTACCCCTAAAGACTTTGCCACAGATACTGCAGCTTCAACCAAGACCTCTGAACCAAGCCACAAACAAAAGCCTCCTGAAAATAATAATAAAATTAATTTTTGGAAAGAAAACTCCATCTCCTCAACCTCAATTTGCTCTTCTACAATTGCTTTTTTCTGAAAAAACAAAAGATAACCCAAAAAGACAAAAAGTAAAACTAGTAACGTTCCCCCTTCTGTTTGACTTAAAAATCCATCGGTTTTAATGAAAAAAAAGAACACCAAGGTTGCTAAAATCATGATCGGCCAATCTGTTTTGTAAAAGCTTTTGGTAACTTCGATAGGATGAATCAACAAAACCGTACCCAACACTAATGCCAAGTTGGCAATATTTGACCCAACCACATTGCCAAAGGCTAGATCAGGATACCCTTTTAAAGCAGATTTCACACAAACAATCAGTTCTGGAGCTGAGGTAGCAAAAGACACCACAGTCATCCCAATCACAATTTTAGGTATCTTAAGCCGTAAAGACAAGGCTACTGCCGCATCCAAAAGCCAATCTCCTCCTTTTATGAGTAAGATTAATCCGATTCCAATTGCAATGTAATCCATTTAAAAAAAAAGCAAGATACATTTAAGTTCTGTAACAGAAATGCTCTTAGGAAAAATGAAATCAATAAGCCTTGACGATTCTAGAATTTAATTATATTTGCATCCATCAAATGGCCTCGTAGCATAACTGAATAGTGCACTTGATTACGGCTCAAGAGGTTGCAGGTTTGAATCCTGCCGAGGTCACTGAAAATGAGGAAGTTAACGCTTCCTCTTTCTTTTTTAGGGTAACGATTAGGGTAACGATTTACCTATTTATTAAACCTTTTTACTCAATTCGTAACTCAACTCGTAATATCGTGAAGCGTTGATTATCTGTGAGTTATAAAAGAATTGCACCTTTCCATTAACTACTTTCTTCGTGAGTTTTGACATACTTAATATTATTGTTTTGAATGTGAAATAAATCTACTCCTGTATCGGTTTGATAGAACACTTCTGTAAACTCAAACTCGTAACTGCGTAATACAGGTATATAATAATCTTCTAACGTATTTGTTTCTATAAGTTCCTTAAGATAATTAGCAAATACATTTGTTTGTAGCATTATAGATTAGCACTCCTTACAGTATCCCTCCTCGTCTACTCCATTCACTTGTAAAACTAAATGAGGATAGAATACATTAGAATCGTTTGTACTGTTTAGTATACAGTGTATTTGGCTATTAGGTTGGCTTATATGATGACCTATAGTGAACCTTTTAGAAAACTTCTTGTATTGTGGTTTACGTATCCTTAATGCTACTCCTGATAGTCCTCTATCAAATTGAAGTATTGCATCAACACCTGACCTTTTATCCATCGGTGTTTGAGATATATCAAATACCCTACTCGCACCTGTTAGTTCTTCTATTAAAGCACTATTGTTTTCTACGAACGTTTCTTCGTAGTATTTACGTTCTTCAAATGGAAATTTTTCGTAACCTTTCATTAAATTTTACTATATTTATTTGCATTTAGCAATTAAGTGTAATTATAAACCAATTTGAATTTAAGAGGAAACCGCTGTTTTTTAATAGCGGTTTTTTTTGTAACACAAGTCACATTCAATTAAACCTTTACTTTTTAGTTTTGTCTTATAAATACTAATTCATTACGAATTGGTTTATGGTTAATGAAGAGGGTGCTTTAATTAGCGCCCTTTTCTATTTTAAATAATCTTCTAAACCTACTACTCAAATCAAGGTGTATTGAACTAATCCTTTGAATCTTTTCGTTTCTATCGGTGTACCAAGCAACCTCTCCTTTATATCCGTAAGCATCTTTATACGCTTCCTGCTTTAAGATATGTATCCAATCTTCTTTAGGTGTAATCAACACTCTTTCCATCGTATTCTATACTTTCTAATTTACCGTTAGTGTATTCGTATCTAACTCCCATTTCATCTATATAGGTAGCAAACAACCCAAAAGGGTCACTACTACGAATAATAGCAGCTTTGTGGCTTTTTGAATACCCATCTTCTTCTTGACTTTTAAGCCAATCCCTCGTTGTTTGTATGAGTTCCGATTCCAAGTTTTCTGTGTATGTCTTTTTCTATATCCTTTTCGTCACTCTCAATTAACCACTCCAACCCTTCGCTCACTTCAAAAGAGGTTTGTTGTTTTACATCTTGTAGTTTAGGCATCACGAAAGGTTGAATAGCTTTTAGGTATGCTATCTTTTGATTATCTGAAAGCAAATCACAATCTATACTGTCAAGTAAGTGATTGGTTAACATCTCTATTTTTTTCTTTGCGTCTTTAACTTCTTTGCTCATACTGTATAATTTCTAATGCGTCAGGGTCGTTTACTACCATCTTTACAAATGATTTTAATACTACCTCTGCTCTTGTTTGTGTCTTTAGTCCGATTAAGCGTCTTAACTTATCTACATCGGACTTTGTTAGTTCTATTTCTACTTTCATTTTTTTTCACTACCTTATAAATAATTCAAAATC
>JAQWSN010000023.1 GCA_029243165.1 Flavobacteriaceae bacterium | reverse complement strand
AAGAGTTCTACTCAGGTTCAGACTGACCTCAGCAGCTTGTCCTCTACCGTAGCCGCTTTAACGAATACGGTAAACGGTATTGAAGGCGGTATTAGTACCGCAGTAGATACTGCACTGGCTGATGGTCTTGCGGACATTAATGCCGCAATTGCTGAATTGGAAACACAAATCGGCCAAGTTGCAACTGGTGAAGATGTGGACAGCATCAATTCCACTCTAGACGGTTTAGAAACCGATTTAGAAGACTTATTGGCTTCCAATAATATTTTTACGGGTGATTTGATCATTAATTCAGATGCTACTCTGGAGTTTGCAGAAAACTTAAAAGGTAAAGTAGGCATCATTAACGGTAATGTCTTTATTGAGCAAAGTACCGAAATGGATTCTACTCGTTTGCAAACGATTGCCAGTAAAATCAAAACCATTACTGGAGACTTGGTAATCCGAGCTCAAGCAAGTACTGTGGGAGGCGTTAGCCTTGATAGCTTAATTGGCGTTTCCAATTTAAAAGTTGCACAACCTGGTAGTATTGCTTTTCCTCTCCTAGCAAGTGCTCAGGAAGTCGTTATTGGAAACAACTACAGAGTTGACGGAGCGGTTGACTTTTCTTCACTTACGGGGGTGTCTAAATTCATCTCTGGAAGCATCGGCGATGGAACAAATACCTACGCTGGATTTGCAGTAGGTGGAACTCAAAACAATACCATCACCACTCCTAAAGCGGCCTCTATTGACCTAGGTGCCATGACCTATTACACCCCAAGAAACTTAACCATCAATGGCGACGACGATACAAACTTGGATTTAGGTGCCTTAGAATCTAAAGATGCTAACGGAAGAGCGCGAAGCTACACCCTAGACGTTAACGGTGCGAAAACACTCAATGTCCCTGGTTTGGTTGAAGGTACCGTAACTGTTGAAGATGTAGCTGACGTAACCCTTAGCGCTTTTGAAGGAAAAATTACTGTAAAAGCAGGGGTTGAAAATGTTACTCTTGGAGCATTGAAAAATGACTTTGACTCTACAGCAGCAAGCGATCTTATCACTGCTGACCTTACTATGGATGCTTCTGATAAAAAGCAGACTTTACGGGTGCCGCTGATTTGGAAAGTGCTACCATTGCCGGAGCCGTTAAAACCGTTACTTTTTCTGGTAACAGTAACTTAACTACCCTAGACCTTACCGCTGCAATTGAAAGCTTGACAATCAATAATACCGATTTGACAGAGGCCACTCTAGACTACACCAATGCCAACCTTGCTGAAAAAGGATCGCTGGTAGTAACGGGGAACAAAGACCTTACTGCTCTTTATGTGGACAAAGTGGATGGTTTAGCAACACTCACCATTACTGATAATGATGAATTGACCGCTGTAAGTTTTGACGCCCTACAGGCTATTCCTACTAAAGCAACCGTCTTGCCAGTAGTTAAAATTGGTGGTTCTGCTACAGATGCCAACGACCTAAATGCCGAATTGATAGACCAAGATGAAACAGACCACACCAAAGGAGGTAGTTTTACAACAGATTCCGGTTTGGATGATTTGAAAACCTATTTGGCTGCAGCTGACGGTAGAACAGGTTCTGACCTTAGAGTATTCTTTGACCGTGCCGATGAGTACACTGTAGATGGAAATGTACAGACAGTCCCTACAGGAGGATTTAAAATTGGCGGATCTCACGACCAAGCCCTTACCGTAATCAATTCTTACGGACAAGCTGGTGCTGGTAAATCCAAAAGAAGTTGGATTTTCGGAGGTAGTGTTTCAGCTAGTGCAAATGTTGTTTTGACCGCTAATACTATTCAGAGTACTGCCACTGTTGCTGCTGCTGGTATTGACAACTTGTATGCTGCTCTAAACGCAGCAGGCTTTAAAGGTAATTTTGATCCTAGTGTGGGTACGCTAACGGTTGCTCAAGGAGCTTATCCAAAAGCAGACCTCATTCTAGACGCGGCTCCTTTAACGACGGTTACCGTTACTACCGCTTCAGCAACAGCTTCTGCAGATAGTGTTAAGATAAAAATTGGAGACTACAGTTCAAAAGTTTATTTGACCACTACAGACGATGCTTCATTCTCTAACGGAGTAAGCGGTAAAGACGCTACAAGAGAATTAACAGGTGCCTCTGGTGCCAATACAGCAAGTTCTGTTTTAGACGAAATTGTTCTTGGATTTAATGCAATCTCTGACTTCCCATTTTTGGTAAGTGTTATCTCTTCAGGAGCAAGTGCAACCTTGGCAGTTTCTGCTAAAGATTTAAGTACAAAGCACCATGGAACAGCGGTTTCTTATGACAACTCCAATGCTTCAAACGGTATTGAAACTAAATACATCCGTGATGAGCGTGGCATCAACCGATCTGGGTTGCAAGGTTATGGGGTTCAACTGACTTTGGAGTCCAAAACAGCCGGAGAATCCATCAGTACGGGAGGTCCGTCTGAAATTGGTAACCCTCCGTCCGCTACAGCAGGTACTTCTCCTAATGATGGTACAGGAGCAGGGCAAGCTCGCATAGTAGCTACTGGAGTAACCGCTGCTGAATTAGGTGCGCCTTCCAGTGGTACGGCTGCTTTGACCGATTCACCCGGTGCTGTAGCCTACGGTTCTGGTTCAGCTTCAGGAACAGATGTAGACCATGTTTCATGGCTCTAAACAGCTAAATAAATTTAGTAAGCCTTATTAAAAATAAGGTCAACATTCCGAAAAGCCCCTGTTTACAATAAAACAGGGGCTTTTTTATGGGCTAAAGGAACATTCGCTTACCCAATCGAGGACACCTACAACATTAAGTTTTTAATAAAAGTTTTTGTAACAGCGCTTTTTCATACTATTTTTCACATGACAAATTCAGATGCAGCTTTGGCTGCTTATTATCAGTACCCCTCGATGAACCCTACTACAACCAGCCAAAAAACCGCAGTTTTACTTGCCAACCCCCCTAAAGAAATTATTGCTTACTGCACCTATTTTCTAAAACGGGCTCCCTACCGAAAAAAAGTGGGAGGACAAATGGGTCTGAGCGAAAATGCATTGCGTAACTATGTTATCTTCTGCCAACATTTTGGTGACTTCGAAGCAGAATTTCATCAAGGAGCCCTAACTTTTTCAGACTTGGACCGCCAGGTGGTAGAGGGGTTTATCCAATGGCTATTAGACAAAAAACAATTCAGTCAAAACTATGCCGGTAGGCTACTGGGCACCCTTAAAACCTTGTGTCTAGATGCCAAAAAAAGTGAAATTGAAACCCATCCTTATGTTCGGCATATTTCGGGTTTTACCCAACGGCAAACCGCTAGAATCATCAATATTTTAACCTTTGAAGATTTACACGCCATTGAACAGGTTCCGCTAGACAAAGAACATTTAAACACGACTCGCAACTGGATCATTTTAGGTTTTTGGTTGGGTCAACGCGTATCTGATTTACTCTCTTTGCGTCCGCACCAACTAAGAGCAGCCCCCAACGGCGGCTTGTATGTGGATATTTTACAAAAAAAGACCACAAAGAAGATTACCGTAGGAGTGATTGATCCCAGAGCAATTCAAATTTTACGCCATCAGTTCCCAAAAAAACTCAGCCCGCAACGGTTTAATTTGTACTTAAAACGAGTCCTTGAAGCCGCTGGACTGAATCAGCAGGTCAGCAGTTTTAAATTCAATCCAAAAACACAACGTAAAGAAATGGGCGTTTTTCCAAAATACAAGGTTATTTCTTCCCATGACTTACGGCGTTCTTTTGCAACCAACTTTTTTGGAAAAATTCCAACTCCTGTATTGATGCAAATGACCGGACATAGCAAAGAAAGTACGTTTATGAGTTACATCGGTCGTGATCCCAATCGAGATTCCTATGCCGATTCATTTATGGAAGGGGTGGTACATCTTGTTAAATAAATCACATAACTGGAACGGACGCTTTTATTTGAAAACAGCTGCTGAATAGCATTACAACCCGAGACTCAGTCCCAAATAGAAGTTTCGACCCGGAGCAGGTTCGTAAAATCGCCCTCCAAATGCATTCAATCGGATGTTATCGTAGTAAACGGTATTGAGTAAGTTGTTCACTCCTCCAAAAAAGTCGAGTGACCCCCAAGCTAGATTAAGCGTTTTTTGTCCTTGAATACGCATTTTTTGGTAGTCCTTAATTTCTACACTGTTACTATTGTTGGCAAAGATCGCTCCCACATGTTCTAGAGAAAGTGTCCCTTGCCAATTCGTTTTTGAGCTGTGTTTTAATTGGAAAAAAAATTGACTGTTCGGAATCCCTGGGAGGCTTTTCC
>JAQWSN010000020.1 GCA_029243165.1 Flavobacteriaceae bacterium | reverse complement strand
ACCGATGCTTTTGCTTACAGCAATGGAGGAGTTGCTTCTGCATTAATCTCATTGCCCTTGCGGTACATGCACACCACCGTTGAAATGGTTCACCGAGATGATGTAGAAAACGTAATCCGACTCATTTACGAAAGTCTTTTAACTATCGATCCCAAAAAAGGGTTTAGCTATTTTGACTAAATAAGCATTGTTTTAATCCGCAATTATGCGTCTTCCTTTGTAGTTGGTACAATCGTAATATTCGTGATCAATGCCTTTAAAAAAGCGATCCAACCTTTGATACCAGGTCTGCTCAGGATCATCGTCATGCTCCCAATTGTTATTAAAACTGTAACCCATAATGTCATCTTTCCGCCCGTTGAAACCCTCTGCCACGTTTTCAGGCCATTCCAATCCTTTTTCCTCTCAATCTTCCACCATAGGATGATCATAGCTTAAAATTGTATGTCCCAATTCGTGGTACATAGTTTGCAAACGATCAGCAAAATAGGGATCAGGCAAACCATATTCCCAACAAGCTGAATCGTATTCTATCCAAATTTTTTCCCTATCGCAGACGTCTGATGCCCAGGCACATGCTCCCTCACTATCAATTGAAATTTCATGCAAATAAGGTTCTTTATTGGTTATGTGGCTCAAATCCACCCCATGTCGTTTTGCATCTTCGATAAATACGCGTATGTAGTCATAAGGGTCAGAAGGATCTAAGGTCAGGTACAACGAATCGGAATAAAACCCGTTTCCTGTAATCTTAAAAATTTCTGTTAATTCCTCTTCTGTGTTTAAAGGTGGGAAAGATTCTCTCTCAACTAATTTTGTGTAAACTTTATCAGTAAAAACCGCACTACTTCCATCATCTAAATTATGAGATCGATAACGTTTTTTGTCAATGATTAATAGGGAGTCCAAACTAATTCGTTCTTTAGAAAGGTTTACTAAATAATTCTGATTTTGATCTGAAGTGTCAATAACAGACAAGTCAGTGTAATAAGGAAAGCTTGACAGTTTCCTTGTGTGCAACCAACCCAACTCGTCACCATCACTTCCTTTCCCAACATAATAACCTCTGTAAATTGTATGGTTTATGATTTCTCTAGCTTGGATTTTTACAAATGTACTGGTATTGGGGTCCGTTTGCCACCAAGACTCCAGAACTTCTAAACCCTCCCCCTCGGTAGTTGAAATTTGCTTTTCCAAAACAATCTCATAAATCCCGTCTTTAATTCCATCTATTTCAATAATTTTTTCTTCCAGCTCCTTTATTTTCTCCAAAGCCTCATCCAGCGTCATTTGCTGTTGTTTCAACTGATTTTGGACATCAATAATTTGAGTTTGTAGAATTTCTTTTTCCGACAATAACGATTTCCCCTCATTTTCTGAAACTACAATTTGAGATTGGAGGGCTTCAATTTGACTGTTAACCTCATTGAGATCTTCCAAATAAAAATCTTTCTGACAACTAAAAAATACCAAAAGGGATAAGTACAATAGGTAAGCTAATTTTTTCATGGTCTCTTTTTTAGGGTTTTAACTTTCCGGGAATCTAAAGGTATCTTATTTGGAGATGTATTAATTGGTACTGTTCCCTTAGAACTACAACTACTCCAACTTATCTGGTCTATTCCTTGAAACATTTTTCTGGCAGCTTCTTGGAAATTGTACTTTTCTTCCTCATCATCAAAAGTCATCTGGTAAATATCGCTTCCTCCATAAGACAAGAGATGATCCTCCCCTTCAAAATAATCGTAGGTAAAAAGTGTTCTAGCAAAAATTCGCCAAAAAATTTGGATGTGTAAATTCCTTTGGTCAACAAATGCCATCTTATCCCACCAATCTCTATTTATTCTAAAAGTAGCCTTTTCAGTTCTTCCTCCCCCCTTACAAACAAAGAGATCGTAACCAACTTGGTAATTAGGAGCAGATCCATTAATGGCTTTCTCGGGTAAAAACTCATCAAACCTAAAGTTGTAATTGGACGGATTAATCCAACTCATGTCCCTACCGTATCGTTTTCCGTCTTCGATAAAAGTCAATAAAAAAGAAGACAAATCCGTAACATCAACTTGACTGTACACTGGGTCTGAAAAAAAACCTGTCTTTTTTTCTCTAAAAAGAGTCTGAAGTTCCTCATTGGTTCGATCATAAGGAATGGAGTCAACTTTACTTAAATGCATTACATCATACCTCGTACCGTCACCGGTTTCATACCATTCCACAACTTTAATCAGATCAGCTCCTAATACTTCCATTTCATAAGTATCGGAAAACCAAATGTTTTTATCTAAATAAGGTTCCGAACTGTAGGGATTATCAAAATACTCAGGATCATTGTGCTTCCTAACGATGGAAACCTCCAAAGTCTCCTTGTCTTTGATTTCGTAATAATAATGACGACTGGATTCATGTCGTAATTCAAAATTTTGATTTTGAAAGTCTTCTTTCGTAATTCCAAAAGACCGCTTGTATGTTTTGTAAAATCCATCTTGAACACCAATAACTATGGCAAAATCATTCGCTATTTCAAGATAAAGAGCATCTGCCTCCCAAGTTGAGAGTGTGTTTTGACTCAACTGTTCAAGGAGGTCATCAATTTTATTTTTCAGATCGGTTTGTTCCGGATAACTGTTTTGAAGTTGATTTAACAACTCCACAGTTCGTGACTCAATAGCATTGAAGGTTTCCTCAATTTCTTGTTCCAAACCAGAAATATGTTCTTCAATCTCTTCAATTTGGCTTAATGCAGAAGCAACACTAGTGGACGAAGATTCTATTTGACTTTTTAAATTGTCTATTTGAAATGCCAATTGCTGATTTTCAGAGATCAATTGCTGATTTTCCGAGTTTATTTGTTTCAACTTGAGATTCAAGGATTGGTATTCTGCTTCAGCAGCATTTAAATCTTCTAAGTAATAGTCTTTTTGACAACTAAATTGAACTAGAATGATTCCAATCAAAATAAGAGTTGATTTTTTAATCATGGCGTGATTTTGGGGATACGACTTACTTCTGTTTACGTCACTTTTAGGTCTAAACTGACGTCTTGCTCTAGTCCAAAAATTACTGACTAGAGTGCTATTTTAATACTTAAGGTTTGATTTTTATTAGCTTATCATAAGCAGGTGATTTAGGGAATAAGCCACAAGATAGTTTTTCTAAAAAAAAAATCCAAATCTTGAAAATGAATTTCAACGTAGTGGGATTTCCTAGAGTTTCAAAAAGGGTTTAGCTATTTTGACTAAGCAACAATTTATTGATTCGCTTTACAACGGCGGGACCTTCATAGACAAATCCTGTGTAAAGCTGAACCAGCGAAGCCCCTGCATTTAGCTTTTCAACTGCGTCTTCGGCAGAGTGAATCCCTCCCACTCCAATAATGGGAAAGGCTTTTTTGCTTTGGTCTGCCAAATATCGGATGACTTCTGTACTTCTTTCTCCAAGAGGTTTTCCACTCAGTCCACCCGCTTCGGATTTGTTTCCAGATTGTAACCCTTCTCGATTTAGCGTTGTATTGGTTGCAATTACGCCATCAATCTTGGTAGCAACCACAATCTCAATAATATCGTCCAATTGGGAATGAGTTAGGTCGGGTGCGATTTTTAATAAGATCGGCTTAGGGCTACTTTTTTTATGATTCAGTGAGTTGAGTGTTGAAAGTAAATGGGTTAAAGGCTCCTTGTCTTGCAGAGCTCTCAAATTAGGAGTATTGGGCGAACTTACATTGACCACAAAGTAATCTACATAGTCAAATAAGGATTGAAAGCAATACACATAATCGTCAACTGCATTTTCATTGGGGGTAACTTTATTTTTCCCAATATTGCCTCCGATAAGAATATTTTTATTTTTCTTTAATCGCTTTACTGCTTCATCTACCCCATCATTATTGAAGCCCAATCGGTTGATAATGGCCGCATCTTCTTTAAGTCGAAAAAGTCTTTTTTTAAGATTTCCCTCTTGTCCTTTGGGGGTAAGTGTTCCAATCTCGATAAACCCAAAACCAAAGTCTGACAATTCTTTAAAGAGAACCGCATTTTTATCAAAACCAGCAGCCAAACCTACAGGATTTGGAAACTTTAATCCAAACACTTCGCGTTCCAAGTTGGGATGATTTACTTGGTACAAAGCTCTTATCAAAAAAGAAACTCCAGGAAGGTAAGAAACCCACTTTATGATCGAAAAAGTAAAGTAATGTACCTTCTCAGGATCAAAGAGAAACAACAAGGGTTGTACTAGTTTCTTGTACATGCTAAAAAAATATCCCGCCTTTTGGAGCGGGATGATGATTTACTTTTTTGCTGGTGGTGTATTCAACTTTGAACTCATCTCTAATGAAATCGCAGAGCGTTCAATTTTGAGTTTTCCAGCTAAGGTTTCCACTATGCAAGTATTGTCTTTATCGTTCAATTCCATGATTTTCCCATGGATTCCGCTTTTAGTGATCACACGATCTCCTTTTTTCATGTCACGCATAAATTGTTTCTCTTTTTTTTGTCTACGCTGTTGTGGCAAAATGATAAAAAAGAAAAATACGACAAGCATTAAGAGTAAAAACGGTAATTGACCTGAAAGACCTTCTGACATGATTTGTGGGTTTAGTTTTGTTGGCGCGCTCTGGCTTGAGCTTCTCTTTGTTGTTGTTTTACGGGGTCGGGAGTAACGTTAGATTTGATTCGTAACATTTCTCTTCCTGTAGAGGTGTTCGCTGACAATGTCACCGATTTCTGTTGTACACCGGGTTTGTTACTAGAGTCAAAACTTACCATAATGGAACCCGTCTCTCCAGGTGCAATCGGTTTGTTTTTAGGATATTCTGGAACAGTACATCCACAACTTCCGCGAGCATCAACGATAATAAGATCTGCATCACCCGTATTGGTGAATCCAAAAGAGGTAGTTACTTTTTCACCCTCTTTAATGACCCCAAAGTCATGGGATGTTTTGTCGAAAGTCATAACAGGAGTTCCTGAAGTTTTTGCAGAAGAAGTTTGAACCGAAGTTGCCTTAGCTGCAGGAGTAGCCGCAGTGTTAGAACTGGTTACTTTTTTCGCTGCACCCTCCTGACAACCTGTGAAAATAACAAAGGTAAATGCCAAGGTGAATATCAAAGCTTTTTTCATAATTACGAATATTTTAGTGATTTTCAAAAGTAACAAAAAAACTTGTTACAACAAGCCTCTGCCGCTTTTGTTCAATCGATTTTCTTGTTCAAATTCTTTCACTAATTTATCTAAAACACCATTTACAAAATTATTGCTGTTAGGTGTAGAATAATCTTTGGCAATTTCAAGATATTCGTTCAATGTAACTTTGGAAGGAATGCTTGGGAAAAACAATAATTCGGTAATCGCAATCTTCAAAATAACACGATCCAGCAATGCAATACGATCCGCGTCCCAATTGGGTGTTTTACCTTCCAATTCGAATTGTAATTTTTCGTCATTAGCGATTACTTTTTCAAGTAGTTCACGACCAAACAAAACATCTTCTTCACTTTTAAAATATTCAGGGAAAGGAAGAGATCCCATTTGATCTGACTTCAATTGTTTTAAAGTTTTGGATAAAAAAGTATTTACCAGAGGTAAATCGTCAATCCAAGTAAGGTGTTGATCTTCAAGAAAATCGTACAGAAAATCGGATGCAGCAATATCATTTTTAAAACACTTCGCAAACCATTTAATATCTTCTTCCCAAGTAGGATCAGGAATTTTTTGGTATTCAACAAACGTCTTATTAGTAGTAATACGGTCAAGAAGTTCCTTTAGAAAAACAAACTCTAAATCCCATCGGATGGCTTTTTTTGATTTTAATTTTTTTTCTAAAACAGGATGTTTTTGAATCATCAACAAAACCTTGTTTTGAGAAAGGTGTTTAAGGTGTTTGAATTTAACTTCTTCAGAACCCAGTTCTTTGTATGTCTTTAACTGATCCACGTTGAAATCCATCAAGGATTTTATCAATCCGAGTAAAGAAACATAGAGGTCGTAAGACTGGGAAACACTGGCTTCGAAAAACTTCATTTCGTCTTCGAATTTACTGTTTTCTCGATGAGAAAAGGAATACGCAGATTGCATTACTTTAATGCGAATATGACGTCTTGTGAGCATGTTTCAGAACTTTATTGCTGCAAAACTAATTTAATAAACTGAATCTAGGGTGGAACTATTTAAAAAGTTTCGAAAAGCATTTCTTAATAAGCGTTGGCATTTGACTACATTTGTCGTGTCGCTTTATGAAAGAACTTCGCTACTTAAATAAATACTTTAAAAAATACCGCACCAAACTACTTTTGGGTTTCCTGATCACAGTAGTAGCACGTATTTTTTCACTGGTAACACCCCGCTTAATTGGGAATTCCCTAACAGCCGTTGAAAATTATCTTCAATCGGATCAGAGTGATTTTTCAGCTATCAAAGAAATTCTTTTAATCAATATTTTGATTATTGTTGGCACAGCTTTAGTCTCTGGATTCTTAACTTTTTTAATGCGGCAAACCATAATAAATGTGTCTCGCTACATAGAATTTGACTTAAAGAATGAAGTCTTTTGGCATTACCAAAGGTTGACCCAGCGTTTTTACAAAAACAATCGTACGGGCGACTTGATGAATCGTATTAGTGAAGATGTAGGAAAAGTAAGAATGTACGTTGGACCTGCTTTTATGTACAGCATCAACACCATTTCTTTATTTATTATTGTAATCTCTTACATGATCAGTATTGCACCGGAATTAACACTTTACACAGTGCTCCCTTTACCCATTTTATCAATTACGATCTACAAATTGAGTAGAATCATAAACCAAAAAAGTACTCTGGTACAAGAAATGCTATCCAAAATGTCCTCTTTTGCACAAGAAAGTTTTAGTGGAATTGCAGTTATCAAATCTTACAATCTCCAAATGCAGTCTGCTTCAGACTTCAATTCGCTGGCCACTGAGAGCTACAATAAAAATATGGATTTAGTCAAAGTTCAAGCTTGGTTTTTTCCACTGATGATTTTATTGATTGGCTGTAGTAACCTCATTGTGATTTTTGTAGGGGGAAATCAATACATCCAAGGAACTTTAGAAATTGGTGTATTAGCCGAGTTTATTATCTATGTAAATATGTTAACCTGGCCCGTTGCAGTAGTAGGATGGATCACTTCTATCGTACAACAAGCAGAAGCCTCACAAAAACGAATCAATGCCTTCTTAAAAGAACAACCTGAAATCGAATCTGGGAAAGGGGTTGACCAAAAGATTGTTGGCAATTTGGAGTTTAAAAATGTTAGCTTAAAGTACCCAGAAACAGGAATCAACGCTTTAAACAATGTGAATTTGAGTATTCCCAAAGGAAGTACTTTAGGCATTATTGGCAATATTGGTTCTGGTAAATCTACACTACTTGACACCCTTTTAAGACTTTACGATCCAACAGAGGGAACCATCACTTTAGACGGTCGTGATTTAAAAGAATACCGACTGGATGAATTGAGAAGTGCAATAGGCTATGTTCCTCAAAATGCTTTTCTATTCTCTGAAAGTATCGAAGACAATATTCGTTTTGGTAATCCAGATGCTACTGACGAAGCCATTCAAAGTATCGCAAAAAAAGCGGTTGTTCACAACAACATCGTCAAATTTAAAGAAGGTTACAAAACCCTATTAGGAGAACGTGGGGTTACCCTCTCAGGAGGACAAATACAACGAGTTTCCATAGCGAGAGCTTTAATTAAGGACCCGCAAATTTTATTATTTGATGATTGCCTTTCAGCTGTAGATACAGATACAGAAGAAGAGATTTTAAAACACCTCAAATCGCTTACTAAAAACAAAACCACTCTCATAGTCAGTCATCGAATTTCCTCACTAAAACACGCCGATCAAATCGTTGTTTTCAAAAATGGCAAAATTGTTCAACAAGGCCAACATGCTGATTTGATTGAAGTTGAAGGTTATTACAGGGAATTATTTGAGATTCAAAAGGCCAATAGCTCCAAATAATTGGTATTGTTTAGTTTTTTTAATAAAATTGTTAGATAATTAAAGAATTACTTAGACAAAATGAGGGATCACGAAGATGATAATATTGAAGAAATTTACTCTAAAATTCTTCGAGCCGGAAGAAGAACTTATTTCTTTGATGTAAGAGAAACTAAAGCTAGTGACTATTATTTGACCATCACGGAAAGCAAAAAGTTTACTAACGAGGACGGCTCTTACTATTACAAAAAACACAAAATCTACCTTTACAAAGAAGATTTTGAAAACTTTACCAATTACCTTCAGGATTCCATTTCATTTATTTTTGAAAATAGAGGTCAAGAAGTGATTAGCGAAAGACATCAAAAAGATTATTCGCCAAACAATATCAACTCAGAATCGCACTAAAAAACTTTTTAGTAGAGGCTTCAGATAAAAAAAGACCCATTTAATTTTTTTTATTGGTAATATTTTGAAACTTTAGAAGTTCAAAACAAACTGGTAAATGAAAAAAATATTTTCCCTATTGGGACTGTTGCTTTGCAATTCCCTCTTTAGTCAAGTCACCTTAGACTATTATTTAGACTCTGATCACCCTTACAATAAAAACATTCCGCAACCTAAAGAACTCCTTGGTTTTGAGGTAGGCACCTGGCATGTATCGCATGACAAGTTAGTCAACTACATGTACCGACTGGCTGAAAGTTCGGATAGGATTCATATTGAAAATAGAGGACGCACCTACGAAGATAGACCCATCTTATTGCTTACCATTACAAGCCCTGAGAATTATCAGCGTATTGATGACATACAAAAAAACCATATGGCACTTACCGAACCGGGTGCAGATCAAATTGAAATTGAAAGCCAGCCTTTGGTTGTTTATCAAGGATTTTCTATCCACGGCAACGAACCTAGCGGTGCCAACGCAGGATTGTTACTTGCATACCACCTTGCAGCTAGCGAAGCCCCTGAGACCCTTAAAATGTTGGATGAATTGGTTATTCTGTTCGATCCAAGTTTTAATCCTGACGGGCTCCAACGCTTTTCCTATTGGGCAAATACCAATAAAAATCAGACTCTTACCGCTGATCCTAACGACAGAGAATACCACGAAGTATGGCCCGGAGGAAGAACCAATCATTACTGGTTTGATATGAATCGGGATTGGCTGCCAGCACAGCTGCCCGAGTCTCAAGCGAGAATCAAAACTTTTACGAAATGGCTCCCCAATATTTTGACCGACCATCACGAAATGGGTACCAATGCTACTTTTTTCTTTCAACCCGGGATTCCCTCTCGTGTCAATCCTCTCACTCCCAAAATGAATCAAAAATTAACTCAAAAAATTGGTTCCTTCCATGTAGAAGCTTTTGACAAATTAGGATCACTGTATTATTCAGAAGAAGATTACGATGATTTTTATTATGGAAAAGGTTCAACTTATCCAGATGTCAATGGAAGTATCGGAATTCTTTTTGAACAAGCGAGTTCCAGAGGACATATTCAGGAAAGCGACAACGGACTACTCACGTTTCCTTTTACAATTAGGAATCAGTTAACTGCTGGATTTTCCACTCTAAAAGCTGCAATTTCTATGCGCTTGGAGTTATTAAATTATTTTAAAAACTTCTATGCCAATGTCCGAAGTACTGCCTCAAAAAACAAACAAAAAGCAATCGTTTACAGTAGTGGTAAGGATGCTGCAACGAACTACCACTTTTCCAAAATGCTACAACGACACAAGATTAAAATCCATCAACTCAATGGAACTCTAGTTCGGAATGGAAAGAAATACAACCCGCAAAATAGTTTGGTCATTCCTCTGGAACAAAAAAAACACCAACTTATTCAAGCCATGTTTACCAAACAGTCTAAATTTAGAGACAGTTTATTTTACGATGTCTCTGCTTGGACCCTACCCTATGCTTTTAATATCGATCACAGCATAGAAAATAGCACGTCCTTGATAGGGGAAGAAATTACTTCAATTTCACCCCCAGAAGGTAACGTGGTTTCAAAAGCTAAGTATGCCTATCTGTTTGAACCCCAACACTATTACACTCCAAAGCTTCTCAACCATCTTCAGCAAAATAACATCCGAGTAAAAGTAGGCCTGACACCTTTTACTCTGAATGGGAAACCCTATGACTATGGCACCTTTATGATTCCAGTAAAAAATCAAGAGGTATCAGAAGAAGAGCTTTACACACTCCTCCAAGAGGGTGCAAAGGCTAGCCACATTAGCGTTTTAAGTTCCGACACAGGATATGCAGAAGGTATTGACTTGGGTTCCCGTAAATTTACTAGTGTGAAAAAACCTGAAATCGCCCTTTTGATTGGCGACGGTGTTCGAAGCTATGATGCTGGCGAAATTTGGCATCTTCTCGATACTCGACATCAAATTGCAATCACTAAAATTGATACGCGAGATTTGGGCCGAACTGACCTAAGCCGTTACACTCACTTTATTATCCCAAGCTATTCTGGAAGCCAACTCAATACTCATGTTAAACAACTAAAAGAATTTGTTCAAGCAGGAGGAACCCTTATCGGGTATCGTTACACAAGTCGTTGGTTAAAGGAAAATGATTTTATCGAATTGGAATTTGTAGAGAATAAACTTGTGGCCGAAAACATTAGCTTTGAAAACAAGGATAAATTTTCAGGAGCACAACTAACAAGTGGCGCGGTTTTCAAAACCAACATTGACCGAAGTCACCCGATTAATTTCGGTTTTCAAAACACAAGCTTGCCTGTTTTCAGGAATACTAACCTGTTTATCAAACCCAATAAACAAAGCTTTAATAATCCCATTCAATACACGAATAGCCCCCTAATGAGTGGCTATGTTTCCGAGGAAAATCTGGAATTGTTAAAAAACACAGTTCCCTTTCAAACACAATCTATGGGGAAAGGAAAGGTTATTGTTTTAACAGACAACACCAATTTTAGAGCCTTTTGGTACGGAACCAACAGAATCCTCACCAATGCGCTTTACCTTTCGGATAAAATGTAAGCTACAAAATCTGCTGCCCGTTTGGCAGTTCCGTTTCAGGAGCTAAAAGAATGACATCATTGGCGTCTTTGGCTCCTAAGACGAGACACTGGCTTTTGTAATGTGCAATTTTTTTAGTCCCAAGGTTTACCACGGCAATAACTTGCCTGCCTACCAATTCCTCTTTTTTGTAACGTTTGGTGATCTGAGCCGAAGAATTTAAAATACCCAACGGACCAAAATCAATTTGAAGCTGATAAGCGGGTTTTATCGCTTCGGGGAAGTCATCGGCTTTAACTACCGTTCCTACTCGAAAATCCAACTCCTCAAAAGTGGTAAAATCAATCATGTATGTGTTTTGATTCGTGTAAAAATACTACTTTTAAATTCAGTATTTAAAATCAATTTTATGGCATTGACAGAATCCTACATGCTCCCTTTAAAAACTCAAGCTCCTCCATTTTCATTGAGCAATGTGACTTCGAATAGAAAAGAATCATTAAATGAACTCAAAGGAAAAAAGGGAACCCTCATCGTTTTTATGTGCAATCATTGCCCCTATGTAATTCATTTGATGGATGCTCTGATTTCATCGGCTAAAGAGCTTTCAATTAAAGGGATCAATACGATAGCCATTTCCAGCAATAGTTTGTTGAGTCATCCTCAAGATGGACCCACACACATGAAAAAACTTGCTGAGGAAAAAAACTTTCCTTTTCCCTATTTGTTTGATGAGACTCAGGAGGTAGCACATGCCTACAAAGCTGCATGTACTCCAGATTTTTATCTTTTTGATGCAGATCTAAATCTTTATTATCGAGGACGTTATGACGATTCCAGACCTGGCAACGAACAACCCCTAACGGGAAAAGATTTACATGATGCTACACAAGCCATGCTCAATCAACAAGACAGCCCTGCGATGCAGTATCCCAGTATGGGATGTAACATAAAATGGTTGGAAGGAAATAGCCCCGAAGACCGTTCCTAAAAATTAACCAGTTCCACATCGAAAATAAGAGTTGCATCGGGAGGAATAACTCCTCCAGCACCTTGGGAGCCGTAAGCAAGATTACTCGGAATTACGAGTCGGGCGCCAGCACCTTTGCTCAAGAGCATGATTCCTTCATCCCAGCCTGGTATTACCTGTCCAATACCCACCGCAAATTCAATAGGTTGATCTCTTTGATAGGAAGAGTCAAAAACGGTTCCATCTACTAAAGTTCCTTTGTAATGTACAGAAACTTTAGCCCCTTTTTCTGGAGTAGCTCCGTTTCCTTCCTTAGTGATTTGATAATACAATCCGCTGGCAGTTTTTTCCATGCCATCGGTTAATGAACCCAATGCTTTTTTAGCAGCTGCCTCCGCAGCTTTTTTTCGTTCTTCACCACTGGAATTAAATGTTTCAAATGCCTTCAATGCATCCCATTGCAAGGCTTCTTCTCCATGACGCTCTATGGTTAGTGAGTCTATGGAATCCCCTTGTGCTACTTGATCTACAATAGCTTGACCTTCAACTACGTATCCAAATACAGTATGCTTGCCGTCAAGCCAAGCGGTGGGCCCATGAGTAATAAAAAATTGACTTCCGTTGGTTGCTGGTCCAGCATTGGCCATAGAAAGTGTTCCAGCCTTATCATGCTTTTGTTCAGGATGAAATTCATCATCAAACTGATATCCAGGTCCGCCGGCACCGGTTCCCTGTGGACATCCGCCTTGGATCATAAAATCTGGAATTACACGATGAAAAGTCAGACCATTGTAGTACGGTTCTCCCGCAGTTTTATGATCATTTTTCTGATTTCCTTCTGCTAAACTCACAAAGTTCCCCACTGTACCTGGTGTTTCTTTGTAAGTAAGTTGTAATAAAATCGACCCTTTTGTTGTTTCAAATTTTGCGTAAATACCTTCCATAGAACTGAATTAAGTGGCAAAGATAACAATCCCGATCAGACCAAAAAGTTTAATTGGCAATTTCACTCATGAACTTGATCCGGTAGAGACGAAGTTCTTCCTCTTCATAATCTCCTTCAAATTCTTCCTGAGCTGCAGCGATGGAATCAGACTCAGCTTCTATGAAATAATCATACAAATCTTCCATCTGATCTTCATCAAATAAATCTTCCAAATAATAATCTATGTTCAGTTTCGTCCCTGCAAAAACAATAGTTTCAATTTCTGAAATTAGTTTATTCATTTCCATCCCTTTGGCATCTGCAATGTCTTCAAAAGGTAATTTCCGATCAATGCTCTGAATTAAGAAAAGCTTTAGTGAGGAATTAGTCCCGGTACTCTTAACGATTAAATCATCGGGTCTTAAAATTTGGTTCTCTTCAATGTAGTTTTTTATGAGTTCGATAAACTTTTTACCATAACGTTTTGCTTTTCCCTCGCCTACGCCATTGATGTTGACCAATTCTTCTTCACTAATTGGATATTTAAGACACATGTCTTCCAAAGAATACTCCTGAAAAACAGCATAGGGTGGTACGGCTCCAGACGCTGCAACCTCTTTTCTTAAACTTAGTAAAAGTTTCATCAAAACGTTGTCAATCCCTTTCGATTTATTGATCACCACGTTGTGAGATTCTACATCTTCATATTTGTGATCCTCGGTCATTTTAAAACGCATAGGGCTTTGGAGGAATTGTTTTCCTTTATCCGTCAATCGAACAACACCGTAAGTTTCAATTTCTTTGGCTAAAAATCCTGCAACAAGTCCCTGCCGAATTAATGCCATCCAATAAGATCGATCTTGTGCACTTCCCGTCCCAAATACTTCTAATTCATTTATTTTATGAGAACTTATCAGTGCATTTGTTTCTCCTAGTAATGTTTTTACGATCTCTTTTGCTTTGAACTTTTCTTTGGTCTGCTGAATAGCTTTCAGTAAAATTCCTAATTCCTTTTGAGCCTCGACCTGTTTTTTGGGGTAACGCATATTATCATCCATCTGGCCTCCCTCTCCCGTTTCATTATCAAAAGATTCGCCGAAATAGTGAAGGATAAACTTCCTTCTCGACATCGATGTTTCTGCATAGGCTACCATATCTGCCAGTAAAGCCATTCCTATTTCCTGTTCTGCCAGTGGTTTTCCCGACATAAACTTCTCGAGCTTTTCAATATCCTTGTAAGCATAAAAAGCCAAACAATGCCCTTCTCCACCATCACGACCCGCTCTTCCCGTTTCTTGATAATAACTTTCAATACTTTTAGGAATATCATGGTGAATGACAAATCGAACATCTGGCTTGTCGATTCCCATACCAAAAGCGATGGTTGCAACAATAATATCACAATCATCTTTTAAAAAGCGATCTTGATGAATAACTCTCGACTTAGCATCCAAACCAGCATGATAAGGCAATGCATTCAGACCATTCACCTGAAGTGTTTGTGCCAATTCTTCAACTCGTTTACGCGAAAGACAATAAATAATCCCAGACTTATTCGGGTTTTGCTTTACAAATCGAATAATATCCGAATCTACCTGTGTCGTTTTGGGTCGAACTTCATAATAAAGATTGGGTCTGTTAAACGAGGCTTTAAATACTTTTGCATCCGTAATCCTCAAATTCTTCATAATGTCCTCCTGAACTTTTGGGGTAGCTGTAGCAGTAAGGGCAATAATGGGTACCCGTTGATTGAACTGCTCCAAAATGATCCTTAAATTCCTGTATTCTGGTCTAAAATCATGACCCCATTCGGAAATACAATGCGCTTCATCAATGGCGAGAAAGGAAATTTTTATTGATTTAAAAAAATCAATATTTTCTTGCTTAGAAAGTGACTCTGGGGCAACATACAGCAATTTTGTAATACCTGAACGGATATCACTTTTTACTTGGGCTATGGCTGTTTTATTTAAAGAAGAGTTCAAAACATGAGCAACACCATCCTCAGAAGAAATTCCCCTTATGGTGTCCACTTGATCTTTCATCAAGGCAATTAGAGGCGATACTACGATTGAGGTTCCCTCTTGAATCAAGGCAGGAAGCTGATAGCAAAGGGACTTGCCACCCCCTGTAGGCATTATGACAAAGCTGTCATTTTGATCCAATACATTTTGAATTACGGATTCTTGCAACCCTTTAAACGATGAAAAACCGAAATACTCTTTGAGTTTGATTTTTATATCATCCTTTTTCATTAAAATATGGAATGAGTTAATTTTCTTTTTCATCCTCAATATACCATAATTATTGGAGTTGTTCAAATTCAAGTTCCTTAGGTTTTAACTTTTATCAACATCAAAGTTTAAATCAAAAAAAAATAGACTTCCCATTTGTTTTTGATATTTTAGCACTTCCAAACCAAATTCGAGAATCTTAAATATGAGTAAAGAATCAGCTAAAGACGAAATGTCTTTTTTAGATCATTTGGAGGAACTACGCTGGCATTTGATTCGATCGGTGCTGGCAATAGTTATTATTGCTACTGTTGCTTTTATTTTTAAAGATTTTATTTTTGATGTTTTACTCTTTGGACCCAAAAATAAGGACTTTGTAACCTACCGTTGGTTTTGTTCACTTTCACAAACATTGGGACAAGGAAGCAGTTTTTGCATCGAAGAATTACCTTTTAGAATTCAGAGCCGAACCGTAGCGGGACAATTCTCAGCACATCTCTGGACTTCCGTATTGGCTGGTTTTATCGTTTCTTTTCCTTACATCGTTTTTGAATTTTGGAAATTCATCAGCCCAGGACTTTATGAAAAAGAACGTAAAAATGCTCGCGGTTTTATTTTTATTGCTTCACTTCTCTTTTTTATCGGTGTATTGTTTGGCTACTACATCGTTACCCCACTATCGATCAATTTCCTTGGAAATTATTCGGTGAGTAGTGAAATCTTTAACGATTTTGATTTAAGTAGTTACATTGGACTCCTCAGAGCCTCTGTACTGGCTTCAGGTATTATTTTTGAATTACCTATTATCATTTACTTTCTGACACGGGTAGGTATTGTTACACCAGAATTTTTAAGAAAGAATAGAAAAATTTCTCTCGTACTCGTATTGAGTTTATCGGCAATTATTACCCCTCCAGACATTGCAAGTCAAATTATTGTCAGTATTCCTATTCTTATTCTTTATGAAGTAAGTATCATTATTGCAAAAGTGGTAACCAGAAATCAAAATAAAGCACTTCAAGATGTCTAATCCCGTTTCAGAATTTAACGACTACAGAAGTAGAATGAACGAGCAATTGCTAACCGATGCATCCACTTCATTGAAGCGCATTTTTAATTTAGACCAAAGCGCTTATCAAAAAGGAGAACTTGAAACCTCAACCAAAGAGCTTTTAGGCTTGGTAGCGTCTACAGTACTTCGCTGCGACGATTGTATTAAATACCACCTAGAAAAATGTCATCAAGAAAATTTATCCAAAAAAGCGGTGATGGAAGCTTTAGAAATTGCAACCGTTGTAGGGGGAAGCATTGTTATTCCTCATCTGAGAAAAGCCAATGAATACTGGGAACACATAGCGTCAAATGCCAAATAAGTTGATATGAAATTAAGTGCATTAAATATTGAAAAAGCCTACAAGGGTAGAAAAGTAGTCAAGGGAATTTCACTGGAAGTTTCACAAGGAGAAATCGTGGGACTGCTAGGGCCTAATGGAGCTGGAAAAACAACTTCATTTTACATGATTGTTGGACTTATCAAACCCAATGGAGGTAGCATTTATTTAGACGATCAGGAAATTACAAAATTTCCAATGTATCGCAGAGCGCAACAAGGCATTGGTTATCTGGCACAAGAAGCCTCAGTCTTTAGAAAATTAAGCGTTGAAGAAAATATTTTGAGTGTACTTCAAATGACTGATTTAAGTAAAACCGCTCAAAAAGAAAAAATGGAATCTTTACTCGAAGAATTTGGCCTGACCCACATTCGCAAAAACAGAGGTGATTTACTCTCAGGGGGCGAACGCAGAAGAACAGAAATTGCTCGTGCTTTAGCAACTGACCCCAAATTTGTCTTATTAGATGAACCTTTTGCAGGAGTTGACCCTGTTGCTGTAGAAGATATTCAGCGTATTGTTGCCCACTTAAAGAAAAAAAATATTGGCATTTTAATAACAGACCATAACGTTCAAGAAACCCTTGCCATCACTGACAAAACCTACCTCATGTTTGAAGGAAGTATTCTAAAAGCAGGAACTCCAGAAGAACTTGCAGATGATGAAATGGTTCGAAAGGTGTATTTAGGTCAGAATTTTGAACTTAGAAAAAAGAAACTTTCTTTTTAAAACAGTAACGACACAATCTTAGTCTGTTAAAACCCAAATCCGTTTGCTCCAAGGGAAATAATACTCAGCTGAAACTGTTCCGAATTACGTTTAAAATTAAATAAACAATAATCAAAAGAGGCAAAGCAACCCACTGGAAAAAATAAAAAGCAGGAAAAACAAACAAGAGCAACACAAACTGATATCCGTAATCTTGTATCCTCATGGATTTGATTTTAAACGAAAAAAGAGGCAATCGGATGTTCATCAAAATTGCTGATACCAAACAGATGCTCAATAATGCCGGATAGGTTGCTAACATGGGTTTGACACTTAAAAAAAAGGGATGTTCAATAAGTAACGGTAAGGCCACAATAAACAAAGCATTTGCAGGAGCGGGAAGTCCTTTAAATTCATCCCGCTGTTCAGCATCAATATTGAATTGAGCCAGACGAATGGCAGCCCCTAATGAAATCAAAAAACCAACCAGTGCATAGGGAGCAAATGAAAAAGTAAATTCATTTCGGAGAACCATAAAACTCATATCCATTTCTCGGATTCCTATTTCCAAAAACAACTTGTACATCACCATGCCCGGTGCTAATCCACTAGTGATTAAATCTGCCATAGAATCAAACTGGAGTCCGAATTGGCTCTCGACTCGAAGAAGACGTGCAAAAAAACCATCAAATAAATCAAAAAATGCTCCGAGAAAAACCATTAAAAAAGCAGCCTCAAAAAGGTTTTTAAACGCTAAATAAACGGCAAAGCATCCGCAAAGAAAATTTAAAGCCGTAAAAAAATTGGGAATATTCCGTTTTAGAAGATGCACAAGAAATGGATTTTTTTGACAAGATAGTAATTGCATTGGCATCAAAAAAATATAAATTCGCAGAAATGTCAACGACAAAACATTATTTATCTCTTGCAGTAGCTTCTGGCCTTGCCCTAGGCTTGGCATGGCCTGTTAACGGTTTTACCTTACTCATTTTCGCAGCCTTGATTCCACTCCTATCTTTGGAAAACAGCATCCGGCAAGACCCTTTTAAACGTAAGGGCTTAAGACTTTTTGCCTATGCCTACCTTTCCTTTTTAATCTGGAACGGTATTACCACTTGGTGGCTCTTCAACTCTACTTTTTTCGGAATGCTCTTTGCAAACCTGTGCAACAGTCTTTTTTATGCAATCCTTTTTTGGATCTTTCACTGGTCAAGAGGAAGATTGCCTCAGCGGAGCGCTCATTTGTTTCTCATAGCACTATGGCTTGCCTTTGAAAAACTCCATTTATCTTGGGATTTTTCTTGGACTTGGCTCAACTTAGGAAATGTTTTTTCTGAAAAAATCTATTGGATTCAATGGTATGAATACACAGGTACTTTTGGCGGATCGCTTTGGGTTTTAATCATCAACATTTGGATTTATTCAAAAATCAAAAACTACAGTCGTGCTCAGGGTCAATTAAATTTTATCAAAAAAATTACAGCTCCTTTAGTTGCTATTGCACTTCCCATTGCATTTTCCTTGACTCTTTATCAAAACGTTGAATCCATTGAAAAAACAATTGATGTCGTGCTTCAACAACCCAATATTGACCCTTACAATTCCAAATACAATCTTACAAACCAGCAATTTCTTACTGAATTTTCAGCCCAAATAAAACCCCATTTAACCAAAAACACCGATTTTGTTTTTAGCCCCGAAACCTATTTTGCAGAAGGCTACGGAGAAGAACTTAAAAGTTTTGACCAAACAATACTCTACCAAAAAATGCTCGGAGAAGTGCTGGACTTCCCCAACCTTCAATGGGTTACAGGCATTCAATTTTATGACCTCTACAAGCAAGTCCAATCTCCTTCACTTTCCGCTAACAAAGTGAGAAATGGACTTTGGGTCGATTATTACAACAGTGCCTTAGCCATCCAATCCAGAGAAGAGAAACAAATTTATCACAAATCCAAGTTGGTCGTGGGTATTGAAAACATGCCCATGAAATCCGTTTTAAAACCCATTCTCGGAGATGTTCTGATCAATCTTGGGGGTACTGTAGCCAGCAGAGTAACACAAAAAAATAGAGACGTTTTTTACAATCCCAGACTTGATATTAACGTAGGGCCTATTATTTGTTGGGAATCCGTTTTTGGTGAGTTTACGACAGCTTATGTTAAAGAAGGTGCCGATTTTCTTGCTGTCATTACTAACGATGCTTGGTGGGGCAATACGCCTGGTCACAAACAATTACTGAGTTACACGCGTTTGAGAGCCATTGAAACCCGACGTGATATTGTTCGCAGCGCCAATACCGGAATTTCAGCGCTCATCGATGCTCGTGGAGAAATTCTAAAACAAACCGAATACGATACTAAAACAGTACTTAGTGGCAGTGTAGCACCCCGAAAAGGATTGACTTTTTACACCCGTTATGGAGACATCATCGGCCGCTGGGCAATTTTTATTGCTGGCATCTATTTTTTGCTAGCAATAAGCGGCAGACTCAGAGAAAATCAAAATAACGACTTGGTAAACTGAAGGTTAAATAATTATTTAATACCTTTGTTTTGCCCATTTAAAACACCTACCAGTACTGATGAAGAGCGATTATGAAAGAGATTAAAGTGTACACCAAAACTGGAGATAACGGAGTAACGAGCTTGTTTTCTGGAAAACGAGTACCAAAGCACGATATTAGAATTAAAGCTTACGGCACCATAGATGAGCTCACTGCTTGGCTTGGTTTAATTCGAGATACTACCGATTTTGACTATGCCAAAACTACCTTAGTGAGAATTCAAAAACAACTAATGACCGTTGCTTCGCAACTTGCAGTGGAATCTCAAAAAGATTTTCCAAAAAACTTAACCCCTCTTCAACCCGAAGAAGTTCAGTTTATCGAAAAAGAAATTGACTTACTCACCGATAGATTACCCCCTCTCAAAAACTTCGTGATTCCTGGCGGTCACATACTTGTTTCTTACACGCATTTAGCACGATCCGTCTGTCGAAGAGCAGAACGTTATGTAACCGAACTCGATCATCAAGCACCGGTTTCGGCTACTTTAATTGCTTACATCAACAGACTTTCTGACTACTTTTTTACGCTCTCCAGAATCTTTGCATTAGACTTAGAAATTGAAGAGGTGAAATGGAATGGGAACTAAAACATTTAAAAAAAGTTGCATACTCTTCATAAAAAATTATTTTTGCAAAATAAATAGACAATAGTATGTATTGGACACTAGAACTTGCTTCTTACCTAAGTGATGCCCCTTGGCCGGCAACAAAAGATGAATTGATTGACTTTTCAATCCGTACAGGAGCTCCTCTTGAAGTGGTAGAAAACCTCCAAGCTATGGAAGACGAAGAAGATGTTTACGAATCCATTGAAGAAATATGGCCTGACTTTCCCACTGAAGAGGATTATCTTTGGAATGAAGATGAATATTAATGGGCTCGATTAAAGCTTTTAAAAGTCTCTTCAATGAGGCTTTTTTTTTAATTACTTTTGAAGTGAACTAATGTTAAGACACCCCTAAACAATTGTATGAGTATTTTAAACAACATCCTGAAAACCTTTGTTGGTGACAAAACCAAAAAAGACCTGAGTAAAATTACTCCATTAGTCCATGAAATAAAGACTTTTGAAGAGCAACTACAAGTACTCTCACACGACGAATTAAGAGCAAAAACAAGCCACTTCAAGAAACAAATTGCAGAAATAAGAGCTCCATTTGACCAAACGATCAGCTCCTTACTCGAGGAAGTAAAAACCATTCAGAACCTGGACGAAAAGGAAAACATTTACCTCCAAGTAGACAGTCAAAATGATGCAGCACAAAAAGCCTCAGAAGAGCTACTCAATCAAATCTTACCTGAAGCTTTTGCTGTAGTTAAAGAAACAGCCAAACGATTTAAAGAAAATGAATGGCTTGAAGTGACAGCCAATTCCAATGATCGAGAGTTGGCAAACGACAAACCTTACATTCAGCTCAAAGGTGAACATGCGCTTTGGGCCAATTCTTGGGACGCAGCAGGTAAACCCATTACTTGGGATATGGTTCACTACGATGTACAACTCATTGGAGGTATTGCCCTGCACCAGGGAAAAATTGCAGAAATGCAAACCGGTGAAGGAAAAACACTCGTAGCAACACTTCCCGTGTACCTCAATGCCCTGACGGGTAAAGGAGTGCATTTGGTTACCGTTAATGATTACCTCGCCAAAAGAGACAGCGCGTGGATGGCACCCTTATTTGAATTTCACGGCCTAAGTGTGGATTGCATCGATTATCATGCACCTAATAGTCAAGAACGAAGAAAAGCCTATCAAGCCGATATTACCTACGGTACCAATAACGAGTTCGGTTTTGATTACCTCAGAGACAACATGGCGCATACCTCCGCTGACCTAGTACAGCGCAAACATAATTATGCCATAGTGGATGAGGTAGATTCGGTATTGATCGATGATGCAAGGACTCCCCTCATTATTTCAGGGCCTACCCCTGAAGGAGATCGTCATGAATTTGATGCGCTTAAATCCAAAGTAGGAAATTTGGTGACAAAACAAAAAGGATTGCTTACGAGTGTACTCGCTGAAGCAAAAGCCACAATCAAAGCTGGAAATCTCGAAGAAGGAGGAATTTTGTTGCTTAGAGTGTTCAGAGGCCTGCCTAAAAATAAAGCACTCATCAAATTCCTAAGTGAAGAAGGAGTGAAACAGTTGCTCCAAAAGACAGAAAATACCTACATGCAGGACAATAATAGAGAAATGCACAAAATTGACGAAGCACTCTATTTTGTTATTGATGAAAAAAACAATCAGATTGACCTTACCGAAAAGGGAATTGAAATGCTTTCGGAAGGGAATGAGGATAAAAACTTTTTTGTCCTCGCAGAAATTGGAGGTGAAATCGCTAAAATCGAAGCCCAAACCTTAGACCCAAAAAAGGAAGCTCAAGAGAAAGAAGCCCTTTTTAAAGAATTTGATATCAAAAGTGAACGCATTCACAGTATGAATCAGCTACTGAAAGCCTACACTTTGTTTGAAAAAGACGTAGAGTATGTACTGATGGACAACAAAGTGAAAATTGTTGACGAACAAACGGGTAGGATTATGGAAGGCCGACGTTATTCGGACGGATTGCATCAAGCCATTGAAGCTAAAGAAAATGTAAAAATTGAGGCCGCAACCCAAACTTATGCAACCATCACTTTACAGAATTACTTCAGAATGTATGCAAAACTTTCTGGAATGACGGGAACTGCTGTTACCGAAGCAGGAGAATTTTGGGAAATTTATGAATTGGATGTGATTGAAATTCCTACAAACCGACCCATAGCTAGAAAAGATGAAGACGATCTTATCTACAAAACCAAAAGAGAAAAATACAATGCTGTGATTGAAAAGGTAACTGAACTTTCTCTGGCAGGCAGACCCATACTTATCGGTACTACTTCGGTAGAGATCTCAGAATTGCTGAGTAAAATGCTCAACATTCGAAAAATAAAGCACAATGTCCTCAATGCTAAAATGCATAAAAAGGAAGCTGACATTGTAGCCGAAGCAGGAAACCCGGGAGTCGTCACCATTGCAACCAATATGGCAGGACGGGGAACCGACATCAAACTTTCACAAGTTGTTAAAGATGCAGGAGGTTTGGCAATTATTGGAACAGAACGGCATGACTCTAGACGGGTTGACCGCCAGCTTAGAGGACGATCCGGACGTCAAGGAGATCCGGGAAGCTCACAATTTTATGTTTCATTAGAAGACAACCTTATGCGCTTGTTCGGTTCCGACAGAGTTGCCAAAGTAATGGACCGTATGGGACTCGAAGATGGAGAAGTGATTCAGCACTCCATGATGACCAAATCAATAGAACGAGCACAAAAAAAAGTAGAAGAAAACAATTTTGGAATTCGTAAACGCCTGTTGGAATACGATGACGTAATGAGTGCCCAAAGAGAGGTGATTTACAAAAGAAGAAAGCATGCCCTTGAGGGATCACGACTTAAGCTGGACGTCCTCAACATGCTTTATGATACTTGCGAAGAAATCGTTCTCAACAACAAAGCATCCAACGACTACAAAAATTTTGAATTTGAAATCATCAGTAATTTTTCCATGACAGCGCCCCTGTCAGCAGACGAATTTAATGAGCAAACAGAGGACGAATTAATCCCAAAACTTTACGAGGCATTACTAAATCACTACGAAGAAAAACAACTTCAAAATGCACAACAAGCCTACCCTGTAATCAAAGAAGTTATCGAACGTCCGGGGAACAGTTTTGAACGAATTGTTGTACCCTTCACTGACGGTGTCAAATCTTTAAATGTAGTCACCAATTTAAAGGAAGCATACGAATCTAAGGGTAAGAATCTGATTGACGATTTTGAACGAAATATTACACTTGCACTGATTGACGACGCCTGGAAAGTTCACTTGAGAAAAATGGATGAACTCAAACAATCCGTCCAGCTCGCCGTTCACGAACAAAAAGATCCGCTTTTGATCTACAAATTTGAAGCCTTTGAACTCTTCAAATCCATGCTGAACAAATTGAATAAGGAAGTGCTTTCTTTCTTAATCAAAGGAAGTTTACCCAGTCAAAATCCATCCAATATTCAAGAAGCAAAGCGCCCTAGATCTAAAGAAAAACTCAACATCTCCAAAGATGAAGTTTTGAACACCGAAGAAATGGCACAACGAAATAGACAAGTGGGTGCCGGTGCCAGTCAGCAACAACGACAAACAATTGACACCATTGTTAGGGAACAGCCTAAAATTGGACGTAATGAAAAAGTCACCATCAAAAATGTTGCTACTGGAGAAACCAAAACGGTAAAATTCAAACAAGCAGAACCGCTCATCAAACAAGGAAGTTGGGTCATTAGTTCCTAAATTATTAACTTTAGCTCAAAGATTAGAGTATGGAGGCATATGCTGCAGTTCTTTTATGGGCAATTCCTGGGTTTTTTGTACTTGTACTCATTGAAATTGCTTACGGGCATTTTACCCAAAAACAGACTTATTCTTTGATGGATACTCTAGCAAGTCTGAGTTCTGGAATGACCAACGTCATCAAAGACGTTCTGGGGCTGGGGCTGATCCTAATTTCCTATCCTTTTTTACTCGAGCATTTGAGTTTAATTCAAATGGAATCCACACTTGCGATTTATGTGGTAGCCTTTGTGGCTATTGATTTTGCTTCTTATTGGATTCATAGACTCAATCATAAAATCAATATTTTTTGGAACCAACACATCATTCACCACAGCAGTGAAGAATTCAATTTAGCTTGTGCGCTTAGGCAAAGCATTTCCAATCTCATCGGATTCAGTGCGCTTTTCCTCATTCCTGCAGCTTTCTTAGGAGTTCCCACAGAAATTATCCTGACACTAAGCCCCTTACATTTGTTTGCTCAGTTTTGGTATCATACACGACATATTGGAAAATTGGGCTTTTTAGAATACCTATTAGTAACGCCTTCACAGCATCGAGTACATCATGCCATCAATCCCATTTACATCGACAAAAATCTGGCAGCAATTTTTTGTGTTTGGGATCGGATATTTGGAACTTTTCAAGAAGAACTCGATTCCGAACCGCCGATCTACGGTACGCTAAAACCGGTTCAAAGCTGGAATCCTGTTTGGATCAATTTTCAACATTTTTGGCTACTCATACGAGACGCATGGCACACCAAAGACTGGGGCAGCAAATTAAAAATATGGTTCATGCCTACGGGCTGGAGACCCCAAGATGTTGTGGATCGATTTCCGCTGGTATCCAGAGAAACGATGCCTTCGCTTAGATACAATCCAAAATACAACAACAACTGGAAAGGAATCGCCCTCTTTCACTTCATCCTATTGGTTTACATACTACTCTTTTTGCTCGGACGTTTTGATCAATTAGACACCAGCTTCCAACTCAGCTACGGACTTTTGCTCATGCTCTCCGTTTTTGGATTTACAGCATTGATGGATTTTTATTCTTGGGCACCCCTTTTTGAACTTGTAAGAGGATTCACTGGTCTCATATTCTTGAGTCTTTCACAACATCAATTCCTCATGGAACGCTATCCACTGAGCTTTGCAATACTCTTGTTTTATTTTACGGCAACACTTGGAATTGGATTGTGGGCCCTAAAACAAGCACCAAACCGAAGTTTAGTTCTCAATTAAATGTCCGAACAAAAGCTTGATTACCTTATTATTGGTCCTGCCACACCTTTTAGAGGCGGGATTGCAGATACCCAACACGAATTGGCTTTGCATCTTCACCAGATGGGAAAAAAAGTACTGTTGATGACCTTCACAAAGTTGTACCCAAAAATCTTATTCCCTGGAAAAACTCAAAAAAAAGAACAAAAACAAACATTCCCTTTTGAAGTTGTAGCATCTATCCATGCGTACAATCCGTTTCTTTGGGCTAAGGTAGTACGTCAAATTGATCAGCTCAATCCAAAAAATTTAATTTTTCGTTATTACACTCCTTTTTTGGCTCCTGTTTACGGGTGGATTGCCAAAAATTCGCACTCAAAAATTAAAAAAATTACCCTAGTAGACAACTGGATTCCTCACGAAAGACGGTTTTGGGACACTGCCCTAAATCGGTATTTTGGCAAACCAATGGATGCATTTACCACCTTGTCTTCCGGAGTCGCTTTTCAAATTAAAAAGTTGTATCGGGTTCCGATATGGGAAGGGTTTCACCCCATTAACACCCATTTGCTCCCCCCCCTTTCAAAGTCTGAAGCCCGAAAAAAATTAGGCTGGAATACCGATTCATCCATCGTCTTGTTTTTTGGGTTAATTCGAAAATACAAAGGCTTGGAACTGCTGATCCGTGCTTTTGCAGAAAAAGAACTAAACACACAAAACGTCCTGCTCAAAGTGGTAGGAGAATGCTATGAAAATCCTAAAAAATACACAAATTTAGTGGCGCAACTCGGGCTTGAAAATGCAATCGAATTTGATTTTGAATTTAAATCTGAAAAAGAAATTCAGCACCTCTTCTCGGCTGCTGACCTTGTAGCACAAACCTATCATACCGCCACCCAAAGCGGTGTGACTCCCCTAGCCTATTTTTACAAAACACCCTTGCTGGTTTCCGATATTGAAGGGCTGAATACCCCAATCAAAAAAGACGGAACAGGAATTTGTGTTCCAAAAAATCCGAAATCCATAGCCCAAGGTATTTCAAGTTTACTTGAAAAAAAGACCTCCCAAAAAGCCCTTGAAAATTTAGACAAATCCCTCCCCAAATACCGTTGGTCACAATGGGTAAAAGAATGGGGTAACTTTATTGACACTCTTTGATATGAATTCTAAAAAACAACATTGGGAAGACGTTTTTCAAAATAAAACTCCTGATCAAGTTAGTTGGACTGAAGCATACCCACAAACATCTGTGGGGTTAATCCAGTCCTTCAAACTGAATAAAAACGCACCTATTATTGATATTGGAGGTGGTGACAGTTTGCTAGTCGATGCCCTCTTAAATCTAAGTTTTACAAATCTGACGGTTTTGGACATTTCGGGAAAAGCACTGCAGCGAGCAAAAGATCGACTGGGCGATCTTGCTAGAAAAGTTAAGTGGATAGAAAGTGACATACTGGACTTCAAAGCCGAAGAAGATTATGCGCTTTGGCATGACCGTGCTTGCTTTCACTTTTTGACCGAACCAAATGCAATAGAAAAATATCATCAACTCCTTTTCCAATCAAATGCAAAACATTTGGTACTTGGTGCCTTTTCTACTTTTGGTCCTTTAAAATGTAGTGGGCTCCCAATTACACAATATGATTGTGAAAGATTTGCTGCACTTTTCACTAATCATTACGATCAACTGGAATGCAAAGAAGTTTCTCACACTACCCCTTTCAAAACAAATCAAGAGTTTATTTTCTCACGATTTGAAAAAAAATCTACTCCAAAGCCTTAACTCAATCTATTTCGGGTCTGATCAGGCTGTTCAAAACTTTGTAACCTTGGCATTAAGCTGTAGCTGATCCTTGATAAACCATTCCGGCTTGGGCTTTTCTTTTGCGTTCAAAAAGGTGGGGGTGGTATCCACAAAGAGTAACTTGTCCGTTTTTTTACTATGTTCTCCAAACGACTCAGAGTAGGCATTCCCGAAATTTGAAAGACTGTTAGTTACAAATGAAAACAGCTCCAAAGGGCCTACATAAAATTAACGTAAAGAAGATCAGGGTTTTTCCCTTTAAGAAAGAAAACATGTTTGAGGTCGCCTTGCGAGCGAGTTCGTTTTCTTTTAGGGAAAAGGACTGCATTTTTAGTTTATTTTATGCCGGTCTTGATTTTTTTGGTTCGTTTTTTTATCAAGAAAAAAATGAACTCAGCCAAGTATTTAAACTTAGTTCAACATAAAAAAAAGACTGTTAGTTACGAATGAAGTGAATTTTAGGGTAAAAAATTAAATACTTATTTAAATAAGTATTTAATTTTTATTCGCTTTTTACAGCTCCCAAGTCGGCTACTTCGGGTGTTTTGGCAAAAGCACTAATCGCTCGGTTTAAAAACCCTACTCCAAAGCCTTAACTCGTTCAATTTCGGGTCTAATCAGGCTGTTCCAGACTTCGTAACCCTTGGCATTGAGGTGTAACTGATCCTTGATAAACCATTCCGGTTTGGGCTGTCCTTCTGCGTTTAAAAAGGTGGGGGTGGTATCCACAAAAAATAAATTGTCCGTTTTTTCGCAATGTGCCTTTATGAGTTCATTCAACTTTTTGATTTCAGTCCAATGTTCCCAACGACTCAGAGTAGGCGTTACTGAAATTTGGAGGATGGGAAGGGTAGGATGTTTTTCCCGAACTTGTTCTACAAAATTTTTAAATAAGCGTAAAACTTCTTTTGGGGTTCCATCCTGAGAAGAACCTCGAATGTCGTTTGCTACAAAACAGACCACCATACTGAGTTTATGATCGGCTAAAATGCGTTCGGTAAAAAATACCATATCTCTAAAATGCGCTCCTCCATAGCCACGTTGAATAACCGGATAAGGTGCCATATCCTTTTCAAGACTTTTCCAGAGTCGGATGCTGGAACTCCCAACAAAGAGGATGGCATCATCAGGATAGTCAGTAGTGGAGTCCAGAACTTCAAAGGCTTCAATCTCGGGAAGTGCCCAAGCACGGTCTTTGGCATCGTATTTTTTTAATGATGCGCAAGAAGTCAGTACGGCCAAGCAGGCCCATAGCAATAGCGGAGGCAAACGTAAAATTGTATTCATGATTCTATTTCATTTATTAAAGCCAAAAAATCTATTGATGAATCGGGTTCAAATAAAAACGGTTTACAGTAAATACTCTGTAGAAACAAAATTTGAAGTTTCTGAATTCAATAAACTTTCTAAAATTTCCTTGTTGTAAGCGGTATCTTTTGAAGCTACAAAGGTTCGAATGGAGAACGAACGCAAAGCATCGTAAACACTTAAAGTACTCACTGCGGAATTTTTTCTACCCGTAAAAGGGTACACATCAGGACCACGCTGACAGGCAGAATTCAGATTAACACGACACACCAAGTTCGCCAAAGTATCGATAAGTGGACCAATTTTTCGAATGTCACGACCAAACAAACTGACTTGCTGTCCGTATTCAGAGGCTGCCATTGCATCCAAGGGTTCGTCTATTTCTTTGTATGAAACGATTGGAATTACAGGACCAAATTGTTCTTCCTGATACACTTTCATTTCTTCAGTTACGGGGTACAAAACAGCAGGGAAAGTGTAATTTTCGGTCTTTTCACCTCCTTTTTTGTTTAGGACTTTAGCTCCCTTAGCTTTAGCATCCTCAATGAGTTCCAAAATGTAGTCGGGTTTGCTAGGCTCGGGTAAAGGAGTAAGAAAGGTATCTTCCCAAGGCATTCCAAACTTGAGTTCATCAACTGCTTTTGAAAAACGACGATTAAATTCATCTACAATAGATTCATGTACATAAAGGACTTTAAGGGCAGTACACCGTTGACCGTTGTAGGAAAGAGTTCCAGAGATGCATTCTTTAATGGTAAGATCTAAATCTGCATCAGGTAAAATAATTCCTGGATTTTTTGCTTCCAGACCCAGCACCAATCGCAATCTGTTCTTGTTGGGATGTTCGTCTTGAAGTGAAACTGCTGAAGAACTGTGACCGATTAAAGCCAGTACATCCACCTTCCCGGTTTGCATGATTGGGGTCGCAATTTTACGTCCCCTTCCAAATAAAATATTTACCACTCCGGGAGGAAAACTTTCTTGAAAAGCTTTGAGCAAAGGAGCAATCAAGAGCACTCCGTGTTTTGCAGGTTTAAAAATGGCTGTATTTCCCATAATAATTGCTGGGATCAATAAACAGAAAGTCTCATTTAAAGGATAATTGTAAGGTCCTAAACAAAGGACGACACCCAAAGGACCTCTTCGGATATGAGCATACACACTGCCTTGCTTATCGAATTTAGCTCCTTTTCGATCTAAATTTTTGTATGCCTCAATAGTATCGACGATGTAGTCAACCGTTCGGTCAAATTCCTTGTAAGAGTCGGATTTGTTTTTACAGATTTCCCACATTAAAAGTTTGACAATTTCCTCTCTGTGAAGCTTCATTTTTTCAACAAAGGTCTCCATGCATTTCAATCGTTCTCCTACGCGCATGGTGGGCCACAAACCTTGACCTCTTTGAAAGGCTTTTTCAGCTGCTTTTAAGGCCTCTAATGCATCTGGAGATTCCATATCGGGGATTGATCCCAACAAGGTAGATGCGGTCTCACCGGCTTTATTTACAGTTTGAATAGTCGAATAAACTTCTGTTGTATTTCCCTTCCATGTTTTTAATTCACCGTCAATTAAATAACGATCACAAACAAAAGGGCTCACATGAAATTCCTTAGGGATTTCTGCAGTTTTAGTTGTCATAATGTCTTCTTTTTCTTAGCGTTTTTAGATTAAAAATTGAAACAAATTTTGCTTTTCGTTCAAATAATCGAATTTGAAGTTATGGATTTTCATTCGTTCTACCAAAAGCGAAAAATCTGTTGCCTCTTTTAATTGGATCCCAACCACAGCAGATGCGTTTGTTCGGTAGCTTTTTTTGGAAAACTCGAAATGCGTAATGTCATCGTTTGGGCCTAAAATATCGGTAACAAATTCCTTGAGCGCACCCGCACGTTGGGGAAAGTCGATCAAAAAATAATGTTTTAGATTGGCATAAAGCAAAGCGCGTTCACTGATTTCAGGCATTCGTAAAATATCATTATTACCTCCGCAAAGCAATACAGCAATTCGTTTACCTTTAAAATTTGTTTTCAGCATTTCCAATCCTGCCAAAGCAAGTGCACCTGCAGGTTCGGCAACGATACCTTCTTTATTGTACAGATCCAGTATGGTTTGACAAATCTGTCCCTCGGCAACCGTTATGATTTCACTCAAATTCGATTTGCAGATTTCAAAAGGCAATTCACCTACTTGACGCACTGCGGCACCGTCCACAAAACGATCCATTTTTTTTAAAGAGATCCGTTGTCCTGCTTCAAGTGCTTTTTGCATCGAGGGAGCGCCTTGGGGCTCTACTCCTATTATTTTGGTTTTAGGTGAAAGGGACTTCATTACTGTAATAATTCCAGAAATTAAACCTCCTCCACCAACAGGAACCAGAATGTAATCCAATGAAGCCGACGACTGATTTAAAATTTCCAGTGCCATAGTTGCTTGTCCTTCGATCACTTCTTTATCGTCAAACGGATGAATGAATGTTTTACCTTGTTTTTTTGAAGCCTTTAATGCGTGTTTTTGGCAGGCATCATAGGTATCTCCAGTGAGAACGATCTCGATGAATTCTCCTCCAAACATACGCACTTGAGACACTTTCTGTTGGGGTGTTGTGGCCGGCATGTAAACATCTCCCTGAATTTGGAGTTTTTGGCAAGAAAAAGCAAAACCTTGGGCATGATTTCCTGCACTGGCACAGACGATTCCTCCGGTTCGTTCTGCCTTAGTTAAAGAGCTAATTTTGTTGTAGGCTCCGCGGATTTTAAACGAGCGAATTTGTTGTAAATCTTCGCGTTTAATAAAAACCGAAGCGTCTGTCATTGCTGACAAACGCTTGTTAAATTCCCATGGAGTTCTTCGGATTACATTATCCAACCGAGTTGCAGCTTGTCGAACTCCTTCAACTGAAGGGAGTGTTTTCACATCATACAATTTTGGTCATTGCAGTCATGGAAGCTCGAAGCTCATAGCCCACCATCTCTACAGGGTGGTAACGAATAATCTCGTTGATATCAATCAATTGCTTATTATCTACACCATGATCTTTTACCTCAAGACCGGAACCCACAACATCTGTTTTGATTCCTTTCATAAAATCAGCAAGCATGGGTTTGGCGGCGTGATCAAATAAATAGCACCCGTACTCTGCGGTGTCTGATATGATCCGATTCATTTCAAATAATTTTTTTCGGGCAATGGTATTGGCAATCAGCGGAGTTTCGTGAAGTGACTCGTAATAAGCCGATTCTTCTTTAATTCCTGCAGCAACCATGGTATCGAAGGCTAATTCTACCCCAGCTCTTACAAAAGCAACCATTAAAATACCGTGATCAAAAAACTCTTGTTCTGAAATTTCTTGCTCTGTGATGGTCGTTTTTTCAAAAGCCGTTTCACCCGTAGCAGCTCTCCACGACAATAGATTTTTATCATCATTTGCCCAATCTTCCATCATGGTTTTTGAAAAATGTCCGGACATAATATCGTCCATATGTTTTTCAAAGAGGGGCTGTAAAATTTCCTTTAACTGTTCCGAAAGTTCAAATGCTTTTATTTTAGCAGGATTCGATAGTCGGTCCATCATGTTGGTGATGCCTCCGTGTTTGAGTGCTTCGGTAATGGTTTCCCAACCGTATTGAATCAATTTAGCGGCATAGCCGGGTTCAATACCTTCGGCTACCATTTTATCAAAACTCAAAATAGAACCCGTTTGCAATACACCACAAAGTATGGTTTGTTCCCCCATCAAATCCGATTTTACTTCGGCTACGAAAGAGGACTCTAGCACTCCTGCACGATGCCCTCCCGTTGCAAAAGCATAAGCCTTCGCTTGATTCAATCCATGACCTTGTGGGTCATTTTCAGGGTGAACCGCGATGAGAGTGGGTACGCCAAAACCACGTTTGTATTCTTCACGTACTTCAGAACCTGGACATTTGGGTGCTACCATAATCACAGTTAGGTCTTCACGTATTTTCATACCTTCTTCAACAATATTGAATCCATGTGAATAGGAAAGGGTTGCTCCCTTTTTCATCAAAGGCATTACAGCCTTTACAACAGAACTGTGATTTTTATCTGGGGTTAAATTGATGACCAAATCAGCAGTGGGAATCAAAGCTTCATAAGTCCCTACTTGAAAATCATTGTTTACGGCATTTTGGTAAGAAGCTCTTTTCTGATCAATGGCTCCCTGACGCAAAGCGTAGGCAATATCCAGACCCGAGTCACGCATGTTCAGACCTTGGTTGAGTCCTTGTGCTCCACAGCCAACAATCACGATTTTTTTTCCTTCGAGTGCACTAATGCCTTGATCGAATTCTGAAGCGTCCATGAATCGACATTGACCCAATTGATCCAGTTGTTGTCTTAATGATAATTGATTAAAGTAATTTGACATGATTTTATTTATTGTTGTTTTTAAAAGTATTCAATATTTCCGAGATTCCCATTTTTGCTTTGGTTACCGAAATTCTTCCCGATCTAACAAACTGTAAAAGTCCATAAGGTTCCAAGTCTTTTCGCAGTTGTTCGGTTTCATTTCTAAAACCTGTTTTTTCAATCACAAAAAACTCAGGAGAGACGGTAACTATGTTGGAATGGCTTTCTTTAATGATGTTTTGGATTTGCCGCTCTTCAAACAAGGCGCTTGATTTTACTTTGTACAAAGCATTTTCTTGAAAAATGGTCTCTTCATCTGTATGGTAAAAAGCACGGATTACATCAACTTGCTTTTCGATCTGTTTGACAATTTTGACCACCTTTTCGGCAGTCATTTTAACAACGATTACAAAACGAAAAACATCTTTAATTTCAGATTGGGAAGTTGAAAAACTCTCAATATTGATATGACGTTTTAAGAAAATGGCTGAGATTCTGTTGAGCAGTCCCACATTGTTTTCAGTGTACACAGAAATGGTAAAAATTTTTTGTTCCATACTTATTCTAATCTTATGTCAGAAACACTTGCTCCTGTTGCTATCATTGGAAAAACATTATCTTCCTTTTCGACGCAAACTTCCAAGAAATAGGGTTTTTTTGAAGTCATCATTTCCTGAACTGCCAGATCTAAATCTTTACGTTCTTTAACACGCTTGGCTTCAATTTGAAAACCTTTTGCTATGGTCACAAAATCTGGATTTACCATTTCCGTAGAAGCATAGCGTTTGTCAAAAAATAGTTGTTGCCACTGGCGCACCATTCCTAAGAAATCATTGTTTAATACTACAATTTTTACAGCCAAATGCTGTTGGAAAATAGTCCCTAATTCCTGTATGGTCATTTGATATCCTCCATCTCCAATAACCGCGACCACTTCACGATCCATAGCTCCCATTTTGGCTCCAATTGCCGCAGGTAGTGCAAATCCCATGGTGCCTAAACCTCCAGAGGTCACGTTGCTTTTAGACTGATTGAATTTTGCATAGCGGCATGCCACCATCTGATGTTGTCCTACATCGGTCACAATAACAGCGTCACCGTTAGAGTGCTTATTGATCATGGCTATGGCTTCCCCCATAGTAAGTCCGGTTTTGGATGGATTTAAATCAGAATGAATGACTTTTTCATGTTCAATGGCATCCAATTCATCAAAACGTTGTAACCACTGGGGATAGGTTTTTTCCTCAACCCGATCGTTAAGTGCTTTTAAGCTAATTTTACAATCTGCGAGCAAAACAACATCAGCCAAAACATTTTTATTAACCTCGGCAGGATCCAATTCCAAATGAATGATTTTCGCCTGTTTGGCATAGGTAGTCAGATCGCCCGTAACTCGATCGTCAAAACGCATTCCTACAGCAATCAGTAAATCGCATTCGTTGGTTAACAAATTGGGTGCGTAATTTCCGTGCATTCCTACCATTCCTCTATTAGAAGGGTGGTCAGTGGGTAAAGCAGACAATCCTAAAATTGTCCATACCGCTGGAATTCCAGATTTTTCTACAAAGGTTTTAAACTCTTCTTCAGCTTTTCCTAAAATTACACCTTGCCCCCAGACTATGAGTGGTTTTTTAGCTTGAGCTATAAGGGTTGCGGCTTCATCTACCGCATCCATAACAAGTGTTGGATAGGGTTGATAACTTCTGATGCCATCGCATTTTTGATATGCAAAATCGAACTTCTCAAACTGTGCGTCTTTGGTGATGTCGATCAAAACAGGGCCGGGTCTTCCAGACCGAGCAATGTAAAAAGCCTTTGCCATGATCTCAGGGATTTCACTTGCTTTGGTAATTTGATAATTCCATTTGGTTACAGGAGTAGAAATACCAATGATATCGGTTTCTTGAAAAGCATCAGAACCCAAAAGGTGGGAGGCTACTTGTCCGGTAATGCACACCATGGGTGTGGAATCAATTTGAGCATCGGCAATACCCGTGACCAAATTTGTTGCTCCAGGTCCCGAGGTTGCCAAAGCCACCCCTACTTTTCCCGAAGTACGTGCAAAACCTTGTGCGGCATGAGTTGCTCCTTGCTCGTGGCGTGTAAGCACATGATGTAGTTCATCCTGAAACTTGTACAATTCATCATAAATTGGCATGATGGCTCCTCCAGGATAACCGTAGACTAGATTAGCACCTTCGGCCAACAAGCATCGTATCACAGCCTCTGCTCCAGAAATATTTAAAGCTTCGCTAGCTGCTTTTTTTAATTTTTCATTCGTATTTGTTTCCATAGCTAATCCGAATCGGTAACACAACCTTCAGAAGCTGTTGCTACACTTTTAATGTATTTGTAAAGAACTCCTTGTTCAAATTTGTAAGGGGGTTTTTTCCATGCTGCTTTTCGTTCAGCAAGTTCCGCATCGCTTAAAGCTACGCTCAACGTATTTTGTTCTGCATCGATGGTAATTAGATCTCCGTCTTTAAGTAACCCTAGGGTTCCTCCTTCTTGAGCTTCAGGTACAATATGTCCAACGACAAAACCGTGTGTTCCCCCAGAGAAACGACCGTCAGTGATCAATGCGACACTTTTTCCCAAACCAGCACCCATAATGGCTGCAGTTGGCTTTAACATTTCGGGCATACCGGGGCCTCCTTTGGGTCCTTCGTATCGAATTACAACAACCTCACCGGCGTTTACCTTGCCATCTTTAATTCCTTGATTGGCAGCATACTCTCCGTCAAAAACACGTGCAGGTCCTTTAAATAAAAGTCCTTCTTTCCCTGTAATTTTCGCTACTGATCCTCCTTCTGCCAAATTTCCTTTCAAAATACGAATGTGTCCTGTGGGTTTGATGGGTTGCTCTATGGGTCGAATTACCGTTTGTCCTTTCGTTAAATCAGGGACATCGGCAAGGTTTTCGGCCAGTGTTTTACCCGTTACGGTCATGCAATCTCCATGCAACATTTCTTGTGCCAACATGTATTTTAAAACCGCTGGGACTCCTCCGACTTGATGTAAGTCTTTCATTAAATATTTACCGCTGGGTTTTAAATCAGCTAAGAAGGGAGTTGTATCACTAATTTTTTGGAAGTCATCAATTGTAAGTTCAATATTAGCTGCTTTTGCGATGGCTAAAAAATGAAGCACTGCATTGGTAGATCCCCCCAAAACGGCAATCAACCTCAAGGCATTTTCAAGTGATTTTTTAGTAACAATGTCTCTAGGTTTTAAATCTCTTTCCAAAAGATTTTTTAAATGCGCTCCTAAGGCACCACATTCCTCTTTTTTATCTTTACTCACCGCGGGGTTTGACGCATTGAAGGGTAGTGCCATCCCACAAGCTTCGATGGCAGATGCCATGGTGTTGGCTGTGTACATCCCCCCACAGGCACCGGCTCCAGGACAAGCTTTTTGGATTACGCTTTTGTATTCTTTTTCGTCAATGGTTCCCGCCACTTTTTCTCCCCAAGCTTCAAATGCTGAAACTACATCCAATTCTTTATCGTTGTGACAACCAGCTGCTATGGTTCCTCCGTAAACTAATATTCCGGGTCTGTTCAGACGTAGCATGGCCATCAAAGCCCCGGGCATGTTTTTGTCACAACCTACTACCGTTACTACACCGTCATATGACATGGCTTGGACCACCGTTTCTACAGAATCTGCAATAATATCTCTTGAAGGCAATGAAAAGCGCATTCCGGGCGTCCCCATTGAAATTCCGTCGCTTACCCCAATGGTATTGAAAACCAAACCCACCAAAGCTTGAGCGTTGATTCCAACTTTAATTTCTTGCGCAAGTTCGTTGAGATGCATGTTACAAGGATTTCCTTCATACCCTGTGGAAGCAATTCCGATTAAAGGTTTTTGAAAATCTTCATCCGTCATTCCAATAGCATGAAGCATCGCTTGAGCTGCGGGTTGAGTTGGATCTTGAGTAACTGCTTTACTGTATTTGTTTAACGCCATTGTACTATTTTGTCTAACGAATGTAAAAATTTGTTTCATCACCTTAGTTCCTCCCCTGTTTTGACTCCAACATTCAACAGAGAAATAAAGTATTTAAATAATTGATAATCAGTTACTTTTAAAGTTAAATTTAATACAGTCAGAGCCTTTAAATTAGTCCGTTGTTTTTACCTTATCTTTGGAGAAAAATTAACTTGGATTTAAAGGTACATACCCTTAATCAAAAAATGGTAGACGATCTAAAACTGTTTTCTAATAAACTGAAAGCAGAGGGAGTCGCTACTCGCATTGCACATTTAAAACAATTAAAAAAAAGCATTCATAAAGCCGAAGACCAAATCATTGAGGCATTGCGTGCTGATTTAGGAAAACCCGAGTTTGAATCCTACACCAGTGAGATTTTAATGGTGCAAAAAGAGATTGATCTGTTTATTAAAAATCTCAAAAACTGGGCAGCACCCAAAAGAGTATCGGGAAGCTTGCTCAATTTTCCTTCACAAGATTTTATTTTATCCGAGCCTTACGGTTCTGTTTTGATTATTTCTCCGTGGAACTACCCTTTTCAATTGGCCATGATACCCCTCATAGGTGCAGTTGCAGCTGGAAATTCTGTGGTTTTAAAACCCTCAGAACACGCCCCCCATACCTCCAAACTACTCCTCACTCTTCTGGAGGGTGTTTTTACTTCAAATTGGGTAAAAGTCATTGAAGGAGATGCAGAAACTTCCCAAGCCCTACTCCAACTCAAATGGAATTACATTTTTTTTACAGGAAGTACCGCAGTTGGAAAAATTGTCGCTCAAGCCGCGGCAAAAAACCTTACACCCATCACCTTAGAACTGGGTGGAAAAAGTCCCTGTATTGTTGACGGATCTACTTCCCTTCAAAAAACAGCACGTCGGATCGTATTTGGTAAGTTTTTAAATTGTGGACAAACCTGTATTGCTCCCGATTACATACTCGTTAAAAAAGAATATCAGGAAGGATTGATCAAAGCGTTAGGCATAGAAATTGAAAGGGCCTATGGAAAGGACAGCTCCCGCTCAAAAGACTATGGACGTATCATTCACGAAAAACATTTTGACAAACTCACCAACGATTTAAAAGGGCAAAAAGTCGTTTATGGCGGGCAACACGATAAAGATTCTCTCTTTTTTGCGCCAACGTTGGTATTAGATCCTCCGGCAGAAAGCAGTTTATTTACCGAAGAAGTGTTTGGTCCTATCTTGCCCATTCTCAGTTATGAGACGGAAAAGGTGCTGGACAAAGTCCTTTCGGAATTAAAAAATCCATTGGCTTTTTACATTTTTAGTACAAACAAAAAATTTATTCAAAAAATGTTGTTGCATTATCCTTTTGGTGGTGCTGTAGTCAACGACTCTGTAATTCATTTTACCAATCCCAACTTACCCTTTGGAGGAATTGGACCGAGCGGAATGGGCAGCTATCATGGAAAGCATAGCTTTGAACTTTTTAGTCATGTCAAACCCATTGTAAAACGTTCCTTTTGGTTTGACTTACCTCAGCGTTATGCTCCCTATCCAAAATCCCTTAACGCATTGAAATGGATTCTTAAAAAAATTTAATTGACCAATGAAAGAAAAAACAGTTAGCGAAGCAATCGCCCACCGACGATCCGTACGAGTTTATGATCCGGAAAAACCCATTGATACCCAAAAGGTAAAATACTGTATTGAGCAAGCCTCACTTGCCCCTACGAGTAGTAATTTGCAGCTTTGGGAATTTTATCACGTTACCAGTCCCGAACTCAAAAAAGAAATCGCTAAAAACTGTTACAATCAACCTGCGGCTAAAACTGCACAAGAATTGGTTATCCCAGTTGTTCGCTTGGATTTATGGAAAGAGCGCATTCAGTCCAATGTGGACTTTATCCGATCTAACGTAAAGACTCCCGAGGATGAGGCAAAAATCAAAGGAGCTTTGACTTATTATCAGAAAATTATTCCCAACCTGTACCGTGGAACTTCATTTTGGAGGGGGGTTGTACATAAACTCAAAGCCAACTGGGACGGAATGCGAAAAGTTAGTTATCGAGAGGTAACCTCAGGTGATTTGCGGGTTGTGGGTCATAAAAGTACGGCTTTGGCTGCTCAAAATTTTATGGTAAGTATGGCCGCTCAAGGCTACGATACCTGTCCTATGGAAGGTTTTGATTCCAAGCGCATCAAGCGGACTCTAAACCTCCCTTCTGCAGCGCAAATTAGTATGGTTATCGGTTGCGGAATCCGGAAACCTGAAGGGGTCTATGGAAAGCGCTTTCGAATTCCTTTTGATCAGGTGTATCGGGAGTTGTAAATCTGTTTTCTTGTTTCAGTATGCGTTCTCATAACTGAGGAAAAGTTACTTTTTGCGATCTAATGTTTAGCTAAATTAATTTAGTAAACAATCTGGTAATACTCCAAACTCTGACATTTACTAAAAAAATAGTAAATTCGCCCAATAAAGTCAAATCTCTAGCCCCTTTGAAAAATCCAAAAACATCGGTAGTTTCCTCCAATAAGAAGAAATATCATCCCGCTACGGCCTTAAAATTAGAAAAAGGTAATGTTCAAGTTTCAGATTCTGACACTACAGAAGTTATTTGTA
>JAQWSN010000010.1 GCA_029243165.1 Flavobacteriaceae bacterium | reverse complement strand
TTGTTTTACTCAAGAAAGAGAGCCTCTGAGAATGGAACCCTTGACATTTGGATGGCACAGCTCCTACCCGATCAAAAATGGACTACTGCTCAGCTCAAAGCTCCCTTTTTATCTGAAAATGATGATTTTGGATTTTCAATAGATGCAAATTCACTTTTGGGATTCCTAAGTTCCAATCGTGAGAATGGAGTGGATAACAACTACTACTTTAGTTACCAACCCCCGATAATTGGAAAAGAAGACCGCTACCGTTTCAACAGGGACACCCTAAAGGTAGCTGCTACAAAAGGCGTATTGACAAACGATCAGCAGGCAATGCGTAAAAACGATCCTCTTCAAGCATTAATAAGCAAGCAAGCGATTCTAAATCAATCTACAGCTAATGGAGATTTAAAACTTAAAGAAGACGGAAGCTTTTGGTATCTAGCTAAGCAACCGTTGATTGAAAAAGATAGCTTTCAGTATCACCTGAAATCAAAACTTTCAACTTCCAAGCCCATTACTGTTTTTTTAGAAGTCGAAAAAAGTATTGAAAAACCTAAAACTTTAGATTTTACAATTCGACCGATTTATTATGAATTTAATAAAAGTGAATTATGGAAAAAGTATCAAGAGCGATTCGAAGAAATAGTGGCTCTATTAAATCAGTATCCTGATCTAAAACTAAAAATTAAAGCGTTCACTGATGCCCGAGGTTCAGCAACTTACAACCAAAAATTATCAAGCCAACGAGCCCATTCCATCATAACCTACATCCAATCAAAAATTGAGCATCAAAATTATTTAGAATCAAAAGGTTTTGGAGAAAGCACTATTAAAGAAAATTCGCTAAAAAATTATGTTTTAATTGGAGGGGGGTTTAAAAATGAGAAAAATGCTGACACTCTAGTCGCCAAGTTTAAAAAACTTGGTTATCCTTCTATAAAATACAGTATTTCAGGTAAGTATTCACGTGTAGTCATAAGTACATTCGAATACTACCAACAGGCCAAGGAACTCATGATGGAACTAAAGTCAAAAAATATTTCGTCTTTTATTGATAAAAGTCCTGCAATTAAAGTTTCAGAAGAAATCCATCAAGAAAATAGACGTGTGGAATTTGAGGTGATTAAATAATTGATTTTTCTCAATGAATTTAAAAAAGGTCAAACTCTCCCTTGGTACTATTTGGCTGTAAGTGTTTTTTGTCCAGGATCTGTAATTTCGATAGACCCAGCCCATAAGCATAAATTGGTATCGTCTTTCATTAATGCTGCTGTTCCTCCTAAAATTTTTAATTTACTAGCTCCAGGACTCCATGGGGTAACAACCATTGGAATACACGTTTGAGGAGCGCCTTGAGCAGCAATGACCATAGGGTTTGCAGGTGATTTACAGTTTCCAAAAGAGGGGATATTTAAATAGGGGATAAAATTTAAAACACTCATCAATTCGTTACCTTCATTCTTTATTGGAATCGGCAAAGCACCCAAATCAACTTCCTTATCACCCATTGAGCATTTAATTTTTGCTCCTTTACAAACACATAGTCCCAAAGTCTTAATTTTGTATTTACACACCCAAATTTAAAAAAATATATTAGTTTAGATAATCTAAAATTCGGATTAAAAAAATGGCAGTACCAAAGGCAGGAACAGGCGGTGAACAAGATCAGTTTTGGCCTTTGCCTAAATTTTATTTTTCGGTTGACATTGATGACCTTACAGATTTACCCTTTCTTGAAGTTTCTGGATTAGAAATTGAGGCTGATAATATCTCATATCGTCATGGCAATGATCCTAGTTTTGGTACCATTCAAATGCCAGGGATCAAAAAATCTGGAAATCTAACTTTGAAAAAAGGAGTTTTTGCTCAAGACGATACTTACCAAGCTTTGATCTCTAAGATTGCACTCAACACATACAAACGCATGACTGTTGTTATTCGTTTGCTGGATGAAACTACTGAGCCGAGAATGACATGGCAGATAAACAACGCATTTCCACTGAAATACACCTCAACAGAAATGAATTCAGAATCATCTGAGGCAGCAATCGAAAGCATTGAATTCACTCACCAAGGAATTACTAAACTTTAATTTAGCGATCTTCTTCCAAAAATGAGTAATTTTTGTATATTTAATTAAACTTATTTACTATGTTTTCTTCTCCTGAAAAAAGAATTAAAAAAGAGTCCGCAGCAGCTAAAAGCAAGAAAGATTCATCAGAACAAAGTGGTTTTGATAAAGATAAAAGTATTGCATCAAAGAAACTGAATGCCCTTCAGGAAAAATCTGAAGCGCATTCCAGCGACAGTCGTTTATCCAATCTTCAAAAAAAAGCAAATCAAAATAATACTGGGCTCCCAGATCCTCTCAAACAGGGTATGGAATCGCTTTCAGGAATTTCACTGGACGACGTTAAAGTCAATTACAATTCTAATAAGCCATCAGATTTAGGAGCTCACGCCTACGCAGAGGGAAATCAGATTCATGTTGGAGGAGGGCAAGAAAAGCATCTAGCTCATGAGGCATGGCATGTTGTACAACAAAAACAAGGTAGAGTTAATTCAACACG
>JAQWSN010000003.1 GCA_029243165.1 Flavobacteriaceae bacterium | reverse complement strand
TTTTCATCCTTCTAAAAAAAACTACTCAAAAGATTTTCTTGAAACAGGTAATATAATTGAGCAAGAAGGTTGTAATTTTTATTAAGTATAATAAACTAAATCATCGGCATATCTTCTTCATTAAGTTTAGGTAATAATTTGCATATTGTTATGATAACCATAATCATCTTAAATGAAATATTCTCTTTCCTTATTATCCATTTGTATTTTATCATTTATAATCGTTTTTAGCTGTTCAACTGAAGAAGAAGAGTCTGTATCACCAGTTGTTCAAACACCTCAACCAGAACCAGAGCCAACTACTACTCCTACTCAATACACCCTTACCGTTACAGCTGCAGAAGGAGGAACTGTTTCTTCAGAAGGAGGAACTTATGATGAAGGAACTGAACTTACCATTACAGTAACTGCTAATCAAGGTTATATTTTTGATGGATGGGAAGGAAGCAACTCACCTGAAAAATCCTTGACAATATCTTTAAATTCTAATATTAGTCTCATTGCAAATTTTAGGACAATGAATACAACAGATATAAACAATGACCTTTCAGTGTTTAATTATGATATTTATGAAGATTACACAGAGCAAATTGTTGATTTTTACCCAAATGCTTTTTTTACCTCCGACTTATCCGATAAAGTAGTTAATGGAATAAATCTTGCTTTAAAAACAGCAGCAGATGAGTTTGGGAAATATGGACCTGTAGAGTATTGGGTTTTTGGTACAGATAAACAAGCAGCACTTGAGCTAATTAATAAATTTTGTGAGAGGCGAGAGTATTTGAATCAATGGAATCTTTCAGATTGCCTAAGAGAACAAACAGATGAGACATTAGATTATTCTATGATTGCCTATCAAAAAATTGGAGAATATGTAATTCTAAATAACGAGCCTCAAGGAGGTGCTGGGCACAATGGAGGTTTTCAATGGGGGATTCATCAATTATCAAGTTCATATCCTTTTAGTTTTGATAATTTGTTCGAAGGAATTCCTCCTCAAGACGATTTTAAAACTGTTTTACACGAATACTTTCACGTCTATCAACTTTCAAGTGTTTATAATTTAGAAGATGAGGTGAGAGATAGTAAAATAAAACCAGATGGGGGTATTTGGATGATCGAGGGAGGAGCTGAATATATGGCTAATTACACATTATTTAAACTAATTAATAATGGAACTCTTGATTTTGATCAATCATATGGTTCATTGAGAGAAAAAATGCGAAATAAGATGAATAACGGTAAAATTGTGAAAGAGGAAAATTGTCCTACCAGTAAATTAAATGAGTTTACTTACCAGTTTTGTACTCAAGCAGGATATGAATTAGGGTCTTGGGGAGTTGCTTATCTAGCAAATAAGGTAAATAACCAAAATATTCTTCTGGATACTTTTTATCCAAACCTAAAAGAACTAGGATTTGAAGCTGCTTTCAATTTGGCATTTGGATACTCTTCAAAAGAATTTTATGAGGAATTTGATGCTTTTCTTGAGCTCCCAATTGAACAACAACTAGAAATTATTCCTAATATTTAAATCAACGGCATATCCTCTTCAGAAAGTTTTAAAGGTCTGAAACAAAAATTGAGGGGTTTAAGACTATTTTCTGGAATTAAGTTTTGCGAGTAACCTTAAAATTTCCAGATATAACCATATAAGAGTTACTAATAAACCAAATGCTCCATACCACTCCATATATTTGGGGGCTCCCTTTTCAGCACCTTCCTCTATAAAATCAAAATCTAGGACAAGATTTAGAGATGCTATTATCACTACACCAACTAAAATAAGCCCTCACGGAAAGTGGGGGTTTTTTTCTTAGAAGAAAAGGCAGTCAATTTTTGTCATTTATTTAAAGTAAATCAACCTAATAAAACACTTTACGTCGCTTTTCATGACACCTTACCAAACTAAAAAAACAGAAGAGATGGAGGCTATTGATTTACAGTTGTTTATGGAGTGATAATGGATCAATTGTAGTTATCGTAATGTCTCTGAATAGAGCGATCTGTTTGTGCAATTAAAGTGTTTTTCATGCCCCTCTAGAGCCTTATTTGATCTCGTGGCTTTTGCAATTCTCAAAAATAAAAATAGGGAAACAGCGAAGAATCCCATCACCCACAATTATCCAGCCAAAGTGGTAAAACAGACCTAAGTCAAAGAAAAAAACGATACTTTGGGAGCAGTTCGACAGACAATCTATCTTAGATAATTTTTATTCCAACAAAGTTTCAAATTAATTACATTAGATACCTAAAGACTAATTAAGACGAAAAATTTAATTTTAATACTAGCAGTTTTATTTTTTACGCCCTCTGTTTTTACTCAAGAAAAAGTGAAAAAAAACAAAAAAGCTTCCTTTGAAGTAAGGGGAGTCTGCATGATGTGTAAAAATCGTATTGAAACGGCATCTCTTAAAGTTAAAGGGATAAAGATGGCAACTTGGGACATCCCTTCAAATATTATCACAGTGATTTACAACCCCAAAAAAGTAGAAATAAAATCGCTTCAAAGGGCATTGTCTGAGATAGGTCACGACACCCCTTTGTTTAAAGCGACAGAACAATCCTACAATAGTCTTCCAAAATGTTGTCTTTATAAAACTGAAAAAGTTCATTGAGAAAGAGTACCCTTTTTAAGGGTTAAGGATAGCCCTATCCACAGTAGCCTTAAACTCTGTAGCGTATTCTGTAGGAGCTGAAAATAACTGAGTATAACAGATGACGATTAAATTATCGGTTGGATTGATCCAAAATTTAGTTGCTGCAGCTCCTCCCCAGGAGTATTCACCGTTATCAAGATTTACTGTTCCAGAGAGTCCGTGTCCTGTTTCAGCAATTGCTTTCATTTCATCTGGATATTGATTGGTCATTACCATTTCAGCAGCTTCTTCAGACAACACTCTTTCACCATCTAATATTCCTTTGTTTAGTAACATGCGACAGAATTTTTCATAGTCGGTTAAAGTCGATATTAGTCCGGCTCCCCCAAGCAAGAGTTTCGGAGGGGCATTCTGACCCGGAATTTTTTCAATTAAGGGATCGTTTACTACTACGAGTTCTTTGTTTTCATCGTAGGTGTACAATGCGGACAATTGCGCTTTCTTTTCTTTGGGAACATAGAATCGTGTATCGTTCATTTTTAGGGGGTCAAAAATTTCGGACCTAAAATAAGCATCCAATGTTTTTCCTGAGACCACCTCTACAATAAATCCTGCTACATCAATACCAAGGCCATAATTCCACTGGGTACCCGGTTGAAATTTTAACGGGATGGTAGCCAAATCTTGGCTCATTTCCCCAACGGTCCAATCTTGTCTCATAGGTTGTCTAGCATTGTAAATGGAGTCCGTATAACTTCTTTCCCAACCGTAGGGAATTCCAGAGGTATGGGTTAATAAATGCCGTATGGTCATCGGATTTTTTTGAGGCTCAGTGCTATGTTTTCCGTCTTCATTTTTATACACTTGGGTTTCAGAAAATTCAGGAATGTATTGAGACACCGGTTCGTCCAAGTTTAATTTTCCTTGATCGTAAAGTTTCATTATTGCCACTGCAGTTATGGGCTTTGTCATAGAAAAAATACGATACAATGATTCTTCCTCTATGGGCTTGTTTTGGGTAATGTCAATAAGGCCATATTTGTCGTCATAGACCACTTTACCGTTCTTAATGATTCGCACAAAAGTTCCGGGTAGCTTTCCTTCATCTACATATCTGTGTAACCTTTGAGTGGCAACCCTTAAAGAGTCTTCAGATAAACCCACAGATTGTGGCGTAACCCTCTTTGTTTGACAAGAACCAAGCAGAAGAAGTGTCGCGAAACCAGTAAAAAGGATATTTCGTTTTGTTTTCATAATCAATTAAACTATTTAGTATTGTTTTTGTTTATTTATCGTTTCAAGGTAATAAAAACCAAACAGTTAAATGAAAAGAGCAAAACCAATGCCTTTTAATATCCCTCGTTAGGAATGGGTTCATACGTTTCTGAACTGTCTTCTTTTTCACAAGCACTTACCCCAAATAGGAGCAGCGCAAAGAGTAGTATTATCTTTTTCATACCACTAATTTAAGAATTTAATGAATACTCTCATTTGTGTAAAATGCTTTTAGTTCATTTTTACACCTTTATCATGAGCTGCTTCTATTCATTTATTATTTCCCTGAGTATTTGATTGAATCTTTTAGGCTCGTCAAAAAATGGACTATGGGCAGAATTTTCAAACGTATAAAATCCCTTTTTAGGTGCTTTCAAGTGGTCATAAATTTTTTTGCAACTAGATGAGTTGTTTGATAATCGTGTCTTCCATGAAAAAGATAAACAGGAACCTCAATACTATCTATCGTTACAAATAAATCGGAAGCCATAATTTCTTCCCATAAATGCTCAATGGAAAAAAAAGCACCTTTTGAGTAATTGAGTTTATCTTTTAATGTATATTCTTTAGCTAAAAGTATTGGCAAAAACGTATTGTGTTTACCTTTATACTTTCGAAGTAATCCTCCACCATATTTATCGATAAGCCCTCTTTCAACCCTTAAGAACTCTAACCAATTTTTACTATCATCATCTTTTCTAGGCAATGTAATGGCATTCAATTTGTTTATTCCTGATTTGTCTTCAATTTTATTTGCATAATTTTTTACCCAATCAAATGATATTTTTTCACTTCTGAATTGATTTGCAACTTGACCAATCCCAAAATAGCAATGGTACAAATTTGGATATTTTTTAATCGTATTAATGCCAAGAAAAGACCCCCAAGAATGTCCCATCAAGTAAATCTTCTTTTTATTAAATCGTACAATTAAATATTCACTCAATTCTCTCGTATCCTGAACAAATTGCTCCGTATTCATCTTCTCACTCGATATGGTTTTATTGAAAGATTTTCCGGCAGCCCTTTGCTCCCAATAAATAACTACAAATTCTTTTTCTAGTTTAGGATTGTATTTTTTCACATAACCTAATTCGGGAGTTCCTGGACCACCATGAAGAAGTAAAAGTACGGGTTTGGTCAAATCAAAACCTCTAATAATTAAATACTGTTCTACACCTCCAAGCTCTATTTTCTCGATAGTTGAAATACTATTTTCAACTATGTTGTCTTCATTGACAAATAATTCCGCTTTCCCTGGACTTGCAAAAAACAAGACAAAAATTCCAATAAATATTAATGCAAATACACCTAAGAGAAAAATTAAAAGATATTTACTAATCTTCAGAAATCCATTTTTCATTTTAGTATTTATTAAATGTTTCTTGGAATTGAATTGCTGTTTTACTTAACCATTCAAAGTATTCAATCCAGTTATCTTCTTTTGTAAAATCTCCCTTTCTTGATTGTTTGGACTTACTTTTTAATTCGGTAATTCCATCTAATTTCATTTTCATTTATTCTTGCAAAGCCCATGTAAACCCAAAGGCGTTTATTTCTGTAACTCCAAAAAAAACGAAACAATAATCCAGACATAGGTTTTTGGCAGTAGTTTTGATTGGAGCTTTTAGTGTAATGAAATTACTAAAAAATAAATAAAGAAGGGTCGGTTTACGAGACCTTAAAACACCCAAAAGATGTCAACGGCCTGTACTTCCATTATTTTATTGACTGAATTTCATCATCAATAAGCTGGATCAGTTCTTCAATATCTTTTTTGATGATCGCATAATATATTTTTTGAATGTAACTGCCCACTTGGACTTGATCTAGCAAGGAAATCAACTCCGCTCCATCGTTTAATTTATCAAAATCAACAGTTGAATTAAAAGGGCTTTCTTGTGTTATTGGTTCACTTTTTTTTGACCAATTGGATTCATATGATTTTCTTATAAAACCGGGTTTAACATAATTGTGGATTTTTCTAATGTATTCGTAATAACTAGTCAAAAGCGGACCGTCATGATAGGCACTATTCCAATCTTTTGTATTGTGAAAAAACCCTAGTTTTTTCTTTAACGTTTTATTTTTAACAAGCTGGTAATTCCCATTATTGAGTAAGTTTTGATAGGCTGCATTTGATTTCCCAAAACTTGCTAAAATAGTCACCGATACGATAGCCTCTTGAACTTTTGCTGAATCAATAGTTTTTGGTTGTTCAGCCAAATAGTCCAGCAGATATTTCCCTGCCTTATCGATTCTGTCAACAATATTCATTACTGAATCTAACCGCTTCTGATCCGAATTTAATTCTGTTCTTACTTCCAGCAAATCCGATTTCAATCGCTGATTACTTTTATTATTCTCATTCCAATTATTGATCTGCAGCGCCATTAAAATTCAAATTACAACCAGAATAATTTCTCCCAGGGCATATTTTAAATACGTACTATTTTTCCCTTGGAAAAGCGAGGTCATCCTAATTTTTTTTAAAAACGTTATCATAAAATAATCGGTTGATTTTTTTGGCTTACAAAAGAGTTGCTACAGCCGTAGAAATTCATAATAAGGGAGCTCTTTAATGGAATTTTGAGGCAATAAGCGGACTCATTACGATCCAGTTAAGATTTCATTTTTTCTAAACCGAACCATTTTCATAATTAGATCTTTTGGCAAGGGTTTGTTCAATGCAAATTTGACGGTTCCCTTTCCCAAAATAAAGTTTTTTAAGTCCTCTTTAAAGTGTTCTATTGTTGCTTGAAAAGGATAAAAACTTACGTAGTTTGCATAGGCAACAATCATTATTTGCTGTTTGGGTTTTTTATCGGGCACCAACGAAAAAGAAGGAACTTTATAATTTGGAATTTCTTTTGTTTCAGGGACCGTTTCTTTGATGATACTTCTCAGTCCCTGTAAAATTAGTTGTACCTCTTTCGGTTGAACATCGATGTAGTCATCCACAGTTTTAAAGTTTGGCATTGATCCTTTTTTGCCCATAATATTTAAGTTTTTTTCTTTTATTGGTGTTAACCAGATACTGTTTGTGTCAGGGGCCTTTCAAATACAGAGGCAATTACTTAATTATGATTTTATATTTTGCTTGGCTAAATGTAACCCTAAGGATTTCATACAAAATCCCAGTAGTAAAACCCAAGGGTCTTGTTTGCCTTCACTCCCAAAAAAACGATACAATTATCCAGATGCAGGTTCTCGGTAGTAGTCTTTATTGGGGTTTTTAACGTTATGAAATTACTAAAAAATAAATAAAGGTAAGGTTTTAGCAGAGCTGAATTTAATTTGGAACAGCATTCGATTTCACGTGAAGGGAACACTTAGTAATTGACCTAAATTTTTCTTCGTATCTTGATTTCACTAATCATAAATCAATTTAAAATGAAAAAAATTATTTTTTTAACCCTTGCTTTATTTTCCATCACCGCCTACGGTCAAAACATTGTGGAAATTCACTACAGACATGTTCCTTCTGAACACATTGCTGAATTTGAAGCAAAAGAAATGGATCATTGGTCTAAAGTCAAGCAGCACGCAATTGACAACGGACAGATGTTGGCTACGGCTTTTTTCAGAGTAGCTGATGCGGGTTTAGTGGAAGACGAATCCATGCCCACACACGCCTTTGTTTTAGTTTACAAAGACTTTAAACAATTGGCAGAGTCAAATAAAATTTGGGCAAGTGCAGAAGCAGTTTTGGGTATGAATCCAAGCTATGTATCCACCAATGAAATCTCTTCAGTAAAGATGATTCAACGCTACAAACTGATTGACGAATTAAGCCCTCTGAGGGAGTTTAAATATGCCGTGTGGAATTATTCTAAACCAAAAGATATGGGAGGTTTTGTCAATGAAAACCTAAAACTGTGGAAACCCTTTTTCGAGAAAAGAGTGGGTAAAAATGGCTTTGCAGGCTGGGGTATTTTAGCTCGTGTTTATCCGCAAGGAATGAATGAGTCTAGCTTGCTTTCCTACGACCATTACACTTCTTTAGAAAGTGCGATGCAAGCTCTTTCACCCATGGATTTTGACGCGTCTATTTTGTCAAAATCAAAAATGTCTGAATACAATCCAGACGGTTTCAGATATCGTGTTCTTCTAGAATTGTTACAATTTCAGGGTAGCGTAAACTAAATTAAAGCCCCTCCTTCAAGGGGGGGGTTGCTTGCCCTCTGAAGATTTTTGTTTATCCTATTCCATATTCTTATCTTGACAGCAATTAACCATAAATCAAAAGAAATGAAAAAAATCCTTTTTTTAATAAGCATTCTTTTTTTCTCCTGCCAGGAGAAAACAGAAATTGCAGAAACTCCTAACACTGGAATTATGTGGTTCAATGATAATCCGGATCATACGGCCATCATCATTGAAGGAATTCAACACTTTGAAAACATTGAGTTTGAAAAAGCCTATGTCTTTTTTGAAAAGGCAATCAAGTTAGATTCTACGCTTTTTGCCCCCCATGTTATGTTAGCTAGTATTTCATTACCTAATTCACCTCAGCAAGAGTATCACTACGGTAAAGCAAAAGAGTTGGTACAAGGGAAAAACGAAAATTCTAAAAGATTTGTCTCATTACTTGATAATCCGAATCAATACGGAAATAGAAACATTTTGGGGAGAGGAGACAAGACGGCTGTCTGGGAGGCAATGATTGCAGAGGCACCTGATGGACCTTTTATCCAGTTTTATCACGCCTGGTCCCGAACCACCCTAGAGGATCGCATGGCATCCATGGAAAGCTTGTTAGAGAAAAGAATCGCGGCTGGAGAAAGTGCAAACGGCCATATCCTCAATGTTCTAGGTTACAGCTACGTTCAGTCTGGAGACTTAGACAAAGCTAAATCAACCTTTGAACAATACATGGAAATTTATCCAGAAGGCTACAATGCTTATGATTCCATGGCGGAATTTTACTTCAACCAAAAGGATTATGAAAATGCTAAAATCTATTATGAAAAAGCATTACAAGCTTATCCAGGAGCAAATTCTGCCAATCAAAAAATCAGACAAGTAACGGCACTTCTAGAGGAATAATTTTTCAAGGGAAAATCCTTTTAAAGGATTTTAAACCAGAGTATTGTACAACTTAATAAAAACACAAAAACTAAATAAAATGAAAAAACCATTATTATTACTTTTTTTACTGATTACAACCCTCACCTGGGCTCAAGAAAATATGCCTGTTTACATGCATTATGTAACTGTCAAAAGCAGCGATGCAGACAAGTTAATTTCACTAGAAAAAAATTACTTTTCTAAAATGCACAAACAAAATATTGATTCGGGTAAAAAAATTGGCTGGGATATGTGGCGCATGGAAAATCAAAGCGATGCTGGGCACACCACTTTTGTTTACACCCACTTGCAACATTCTCTAGATGAAATGGAATTGTCCGGAGGAGGTTCAGACCTTTTCTCAGAAGCGGAATTAAAAATGGCTAATGAGCAATGGGCTTCAATGATCGTTAGTTCAAAATTATTGGTCACAAGCTTTAAAGGGGGATTTGCTCCCATTAAAGAAGAGCCAGTAAATGTTGTTCAATTAGGATTCATGAATGTTGATCCTTTAAGCTATTATGAGTATGAGCAAATGGAATTAAAAAACTTTTTGCCTGCACACAAAAAAAATCCTTTAGTTAGGGGTTGGGCACTGCATTCTATTGACACGCCTCATGCGGAAGATGAGGATGATTATCTCGTTGCCAATTTCTTTGAAACCTTAAATGATATGCATAAAAATTCGGGCTCAGTATCCCAATTATCAAAACAAGAAAAGGCAAATTACAAAGCCATTCTAAACCTAAGGAAAATGACTAAAGTTGAAGTTCTTACTTTAGTAATGGCTGAACGATAGTATCATTTTCTGAACATTGAATAAAAACCCTCCACTGTTGGAGGGTTTTGTTTTGGAAAGAATTCAGAACACATCAATACTCAATAAAGAAGCTTTTTTTAAACAATTAAATTCCCCAAAAAAATGAAAGACAAAAACTAGGGTACAGTTTGGGTTTGTAGAACAGATCTGGGGCCTTTTCTGTTTACTAAGATACGGAGTAAAATGAAATCGGATTTACAATTTTGACACTAATCTTATTTAGATTAAATAAAAATAACTATCTTCGTAATGAACTAAACGTTTCAGTTATGTGCGATGAATTGAATAATATCATTAAGAGAAACAAGAACGGTCAACTCTCATTTTGTAGAGATTGCAAAAGATTTAACCTGACTTTTAACAATATCCTTATTGAATTGACACCAAGAGAATTAAATGCTTTTCAAGCCATGGTTAAGGATATCGATGTGGAGTATTGGGAATCGCATTTTAGTAAAAAGCACTTTAAAAGAAACATCCCCATTACTACAAGTTTACAGAATTTAATTCTCGTGTTTGATTTGTCAGAATTTCTAGCACTAAAAGAATTGGTCTTCAACACAGCGCCGAAAAAAAATAACTTAATTTCTTTGTCTGAAATCGATTATGATTTAACGCCAAATTAAAAGAAAAACGAAAAGTACCACAAGCTACGTTGAGAAACCTTTCCGAACTGAAAACAGCTAAATTTTGTCAAATTTATTTTAAAGAATTCTCAAGTTTAAGAGATCATTTCTATTCAAAGAAAATTTTACCTTGCACCCATTAATTAAAAACAAATGGATAAACTAAGCATCGATACAGATATTATCCTCGGTACTGAGTTGATGGATATTCACGCCTTAATTCCTCACGAAGAAATTATTACCAGCAGAAAAGAGCAAAAAAAAGAAAAATTTAAAAAGAAAGATCCCATCTCTTTTTCAACGATTCTTGTCTGTAATAAATCCAATGTAATTATTGACGGACATCATCGATACACAGCTCTAAAAGAATTGGGGTTTCAAAAAATACCAGTTACACGCATTCATTATTTTTCAAATAAAATCATCACAGATGAAAACGACAGCATTCCAAAATCTGAGATTATTAAGAATGCTAAAAACAACAATTTATTTACCCCTAAATCTACTTGCCATTTGATTTATTGTAATAGCCAAAAAAAATGGTTCCCGATGAAAACCATTTCAACCATTTACAAAATAGATCAAAAAAGAAATACCTTGTAAATCTTGACTGAACTAAGCCTAACGAAAGGAGCCTTTTTAAAAAACCAGCTAACAGAATAAACATACTCCCTTTCAGCCTTTAATCAGTTGAAATATTTGAAATTTAAATTTAAAAAGGTTGCAATCCCTTTTTTTGGTTAGGTTCAATGTGTTTGTAATGGTTAACCGATGTTTTTTTTATAAATTTATTGACTATTAGATAAGACCATAAATTTTTTTAAATGAAAAAAAATCCAACCGTTGAATTAAAACTTCCGATAATCAAAGATATGGAGTTAGTTGCAACTCATACTTCGGATGTAATTTCAAAACACATGCAACTTTCAGAAGACGATACTGCTGAAATTTCAATGGCATTAATCGAAGCATGCATCAATGCATTTGAGCATTCTGAAACTAAAGAAGAAATTTACATCCATTTTATCATTAATGACGATAATCTTACCATCAAAGTAATTGACAAGGGTAAAGGATTCGATGCATCTTCTATCAAACTACCAAATATTGACGAAAAAGTTGGATCCTCCGAGAGAAAAAGAGGTTGGGGACTTATGTTGATGCAAGAACTTATGGACAAAGTCCATTTTGAATCAGATGATTCAGGAACTACCTTAACCATGACCAAAAATAAAGAAAAAGATGAGTAAGATTTTAAATACAGAATCCAAGGGTGACATAACAATCATTTCAACGGAAGGGTATTTCAACAAAGATCTAGGAGAAGATTTGAAAAACTTCACAGATCAAGAAATAAAAAAAGGAGGCAAACATTTCCTCATTAATCTCAAGGAATCAAAAATTGTAAACAGTATTGGGGCTTCCATATTAATTGAAATTATCGAAGAACTCCAAACCGTTGACGGCACTCTCAGCTTTTGTAATCTTTCACCTATTATTGGTAAAACATTCAAAATAATGGGACTTACAAAGTATTGTACCACCTACGAAAATGAAGAAGAGGCGGTCAACGCCATTGGGTAAAAATGAAAGATTTAGCTGCCTCATTGAATGAGGGATATAAAAACATATCTTCTTCTAAGGCGAAGCTAATTTATCTATTTAGATGGCTTAAAGATCAAGGATTTGAATCCCATGTGATTCTCAAAAACGCTCCTGAGATCGGGGCAAAATTAAAGGGAAGTTTTTCTGTTTTTCCTTCTTTCGATTTTCAAAAACTCTTTTCGAAAAAAGAAATTATTTCGGCTTCTGCTATTAAAGAATTTCAAACAGCATCGCTTTTTTCACAAACCTTGCCGATAGATCTAAATCCCAAGGGCTTTGTAACCTCAATCTTAAAAAATGGCGCTGCCGATGGGGGCCTTTATCTCCATCATTCCAAAATAGATAAAACGCAGCTGTTTCTATTATTAAATCTGATCAAGCATTTGATTGGAAGTTGTTTAGATCAAATTTCTTTAAATGAAAAATTAAAGAAAAAATCAAGCGCGTTGAGGGATAAAGTTTTAGAAATTGAGTCCTTATTTGACATTACGGAATTATTAAACTCGGATCAAGAAACTACCGCTCTTTTTGAAAACTTATTGGGATATCTGGTTTTTACAATCAATGCGTCTAAGGGAGTTATTTTAACCCGTGACCAAAATGCTGGAATTTTTGAACTTGCCGCATTTTTAAACGTAGATGCTTCTTTTTTCAAAAATAAGATCATAAGAGACTCTAAAGGAATACTAGAATTGGCAAAAACCAAATCCAAGTCATTTCTTTTAGACCCTTCGGAAAAGTTTGTTTTATCAAACCAAGCAAGTGAAAACTGTCTGGTGGGACCCATTTTCAGTGACGGAATCCTTTTCGGCTGCATCCTTTTATTCGATAAAGAGTCACGAGATCATTTAAACAAGTTTGATGCAAAAGATTTGAGACTTTTTGACTCAATTCTCAAAAAAATTGAACTGGCTTACAACAATATTTTATTGGTCGATTCAATCAAAAACTCCAAAAAACTAATTGACAGCATCATGTCTTCAATCACAACGGGAATCATTAAAATTGATTTGTTGGGTGAGATTGAATACATCAATGATTCTGCTTTGGAAATTTTTAATTTTCAGCAAGAAAATGTTTTAAACAACCATTACGCAATGGTATTTGAAAACAACGATCAACTCTTAGAGCTTCTAGAATTTGCGGAAACGAAAGAGCATATTTTTTATGAAGAAAATATTTTAATTCACAAAGAAAACAAAGAAACCACCCAGGTCAATTTAACCATTTCTCCCGTTTTTGATGAAGGCAGCAACTCTGGGGTAGTCATTTCTTTTGAAGACTTATCGGATATCAATAAGGTAAAAACAACATTCAAAAAATATGTATCTGAAAGTATTGTTGACGAGCTATTGTTAAATGATTCTTCATTAGAATTAGGCGGTAAAGAACAAGAAGTTTGTGTCTTGTTTTGTGACATAAGGGGTTTTACAGCAATGTCAGAAAAATTAGAACCTTCCAAAGTCGTTTTTCTACTCAATCATTATTTTGAAATCATGATCCGTGTGCTATTCAAAAACAAGGGCACATTAGATAAAATTATTGGAGACGAACTCATGGTCTTATTCGGAGTTCCTGAGAAAGATGAACAGGACGTTGACAATGCCATCAGAACCGCTAAAGAAATGTTTGTGGTACTAGATCAATTTAATGTAGAGATGCAAAAAAAGGATTTACCAGAAATCAGAGTTGGCATTGGAATAAATTATGGAAAGGTCATTTCGGGGAATATTGGATCCAGTCAACAAATGAATTACACCGTAATTGGCGATAATGTAAATTTAGCAGCCAGGCTGTGCTCGGCCGCAAAGAGTAATGAAGTTATTATTTCAGAGTCTGTTTTTGAAAAATTAGAGGAAAAGCAAGGTTTTATTAAAAACCAAGACTTAAAAGTGAAAGGGAAATCGAATGCAATTAAAAACTGGAAATTTACGCACTCGGAATTAGAGCAAATAAAGACTTAGAAAAAATAAAGCGTAAAATACAATTGATTTCAAAAGATGTCTCATTGCGAGATTTACATTGAAAAACTTAATCGAAGTAATATTTGCTGTCGCATAGACCATTTGGGTCAGATGTGTTTTGTATTCCTTAGGACTATCCAAGAGTTCGTTAAAGGAACCATTAAAACTCTCAAAATCTTTGAAATTTTTTATGTCTCCAAAAAACAATGGAGATTTCTTTACTGCAATATTTAGGATGGGAAGGATACACTGTATGCAACGTTTGAGCGAAACAATTGTAAAATAAAATGCTGCGATAAACAGAATCACTTTGATAATCCAATAAAAGGAATCAAAGCCGAGGTTGTAGTCGTTTTCATCGTCCAAGATGTCCAAAGTAAACCCCAAGCCAATTAAAATACTGTAAATCGAGATTACAGCACTGGCTTTAATTTCAGCAAATTGAATTTGGCTGTAGTTGTAGTTAATTACATGCCAGTAATCCTCTACATCAATGTCTTTAATTTTCCCCAAAAAAAATAAATTTAGATACTAAATATAGGCAAATTTATGATGTAGAACGAAATAAAAAACACCTTTCACTTGATACAAATCAACAGGTCGAACAGCTTTTTTTTAAGCGCATTACAAAAGTTTTTTATTTTTATGAGATCAAAAAAAAGCAACCCTAAGGTTGCTTTTTTGCTATTTCAAAGAAAAATAATTTTCTATTCTATGGAGATTTTAACAGCCCTATTTTTTGCTCTGTTGGCTTTAGAATCGTTCGGATAAGAAGGATTATTTTCTCCTTTACCAATACTTTTAAGACGACTCGAATCAATCCCTAAACCTTCTAAGGTGACTTTTACATGGGCAGCTCTTCTTTCAGAAAGCAGCTGATTAAATTGCTCTGGCCCTTCGTTAGAAGCCGATCCGCTAATTACCAAATTTACATAGCTGTATTTTTTAAGTAATTCTGAAAGTGCGCCTAAAAAAGAATCACTGTCATCTATTGGCTTTTCACCGCTAAACCCAAACGAAATTTGTGCAGCTGAAATTAAATTTACAAGAGACTTGGGTTGGTCTGGGCAACCCATGTTTTTCGCACTACCTGCTTCATCTGGGCAGGCGTCGTTGTTGTCATCTACACCGTCATCATCCCGATCGGTTACTGGACAACCCATTTTTTCTTTTACCCCAGCAAGCTCGGGACAAGCATCATCTTTGTCTACAACGCCATCCTGATCACTATCAGGCCATGGACATCCTCCGTTATCTACGGGACCTGCTGTCTCAGGGCATTCATCATCTTTGTCTAGAACGCCATCTCCATCTGTGTCCTTAGTTCTTTCCACAATAATTTGATCAATTGTTTCTTGTTCGCAATCCATTTCAATAACGTAACGAGTTACATTTTTATCTTTTTTGACCTTTACGATTTGTCGCTTACAGCCTTTTTTGGTTACAACAATCTGAAGTGGATAGTCGTAGTTTGTGGTTGTTTTAAAAGTTCCATCTTCTCTAGTAATTTTACCAGTGTAGTATCCGCCTCCAGAAATTCTTAAAGGCTTTACCGTTACTAAGGCACCTTCGAGTTCGGTACCTGTTTTTTCATCTTTTACGATTCCTTCAAAGCTAAGTTGAGAAAAGGCAAAAGCAGGTAAAAGTAGAAATAGGGCAAGCGTTTTCTTAAATAAATGCAGTTTCATAAATTTCAAATTTTTAGTGTACTACAAAGTATTATTTTTCAATTGAATTATTTAATATATTTTAAAAATTTTCAACGTTTAATTCATACGCTTTGCAAAACGAATTGAGCACAACAGACCCAATGCAGAAAAGCCAACCAAATAAATAAAAACATATTGATGCCCTAAAAGCCCTGGAAATCGATCTAAATAGTAACCCATTAATGGACCTGAAAAGATATCAGGAGTGTAACCCGTTAACGAGATGACACCCACAGCAGTACCGGTTAGGGCAAGTGAAACCTGACCTTCTTGTAATACCGCAAAATACAATGCTCGAATGGCATAAGTCCCAACGGCTAATACAGTTAATGATAAAAAGAACAAGGCACTTAGATGAGATTGTATCATTCCCGATGCAAAAAGGACTGAGCCTATCAGCATGATCACAAAACCGACAATAATCCATAAAATACTTCGAGATTTATCCGCTAAAAATCCGAAAAGAACACAAGCAATAGGCCTCAAATACAATTGAAGGGAACCTACATTGGCAGCTTCTATCTCGTCATAATTCATTACTTCGGAGGCATAAAGAGAATAAATATCAGTCACTTTGTATCCAAAATAAGCACATAAAATAATGATCATCAAAAGCCATACGGATTCTAATTTTAAAACCGCAACAATATTCTTAAATGAGTGAGCAGTTTTATTATTTGGGTTTTGTTCGCTAGGTTTTATTTTGAGGTTGAAATAAACAAAAACACCAACGAGACCTACCATAAAAGAAGCAAATAAAATAACATAGCGAAAGGCGTCTTGGCGTTCCAAAATACTGGCAGTTTGAACATCAGCATCTAAAAATAAAGCATAAATAAAAACACCTAAAGAGCCCATAAAAGCGGCTACAAGTCCTCTTCCACCGTCCAAAAATCCAAAAGCCTGACCTTGATTTTTTGAGCCACCCCAAATTCGTGTCCCTTTAATCATGGCGCCCCAAAAAAGGAATACTGTTGTAAAACCCCAATATCCATAAAGCACTTGCAACATCAGGTAAGAGGGATAGGTTGCGAGTAGTAATCCACCCAGTGCTGTTGAAAGCAGTGAAATAGCAATCAGTTTCCCCGGCAAAAATCGATCTGCTAAAGCACCACCAAATAGATATGAAAATAAAGCTACTGTGCCATACACGGAAAACAAACTTCCCAGTTCAACATTGGACAGATCAAAGACCTCCAAAAAAGTGGGTCTAAAGACACGAGACAAAAAGTAGGGTAAGATAAAGACCAATTCCCCAGAGAGTATCAAGAGAAAGATGCTTAGAAAACTGCCTTTTTTGTCTTTGGTAGTGTCGGCGATATGAAATTGATTTTAGTTCCCACTCAAAATAACCTTATTTTGTGAGACAGGAGGTACGCTCAAGTACTTTTTTGGTTTAAGATTTTTAATTCTTGCTTTGTAATCTGCCGGAAATTCTAAAGTATTATTTTTGTTTTACACCGAGTTAAAATTAAATTTAATTGAAAAAAACAAAGTTGTGTCCAGTTTGTAAAGTTGAATTTGATCTCATGTACAGGGTACAATATCAAGCCAACAGGAAATGGCTTTTTTTGTGTAAAAATTGTGTTCTCGAAGTAAAACCCAAAAACGAACACTACCGGTATGGAGGCACTTGGAAGGGTTAACTCGCTTTAGCCCTCAGTCTGGTTTATGCTTCAGATTTGGTGTTATTTTGATGCGAAACGGAGCTCTCGACTTAAAAATTTTTGGATCTCTTTCCTCCAAATTTCATAACCCGAACGGCTTAAATGCAGATTATCAACCAGAAAATAATCATCAATGATTGCATTCTCTTGGTCGAAAAAGGAATCAAAAATATTGATGTGAAAGGCTCTTTTTAATTTTTCTAATTCCTTTTTCATTAGCTCATTCAATGCTTCGATCTTCTCTATTTGTTCTAACCGATGCCGACTGGGTTTGATCGAAACACAAAAAATATGAGCCTCGGGAAATTTGATTCGTATGAGCGTTAAAAGCTTTTTAAATAATGCATTGATTTTTTGAGCAGAATATCCTAAAGAAATATCATTTCCACCAACGTAGAGTACAATTGCTTTTGGATTTATGTCAGAAAAAAGCAATTCAAAATGGTCGATACAATCCTCAATAAATGAGCCTCCAAAACCAAAATTTAAAACATTGTATGGATCGAAATCGGATTTTAAGTTGTCCCAAAGTCTAAAGGTTGAACTTCCATAAAAAACTATGAGATCTTCTTTTTGCAAGTGATTTTTCTTGCGTTCAATTAGTTTTTTAATTTCTTGATCGTATCCGGGTGTTATTTTTCTTAAATCATTTACCCACCCTTTGTATTGATTGCTAATCGATATCAGAAACTGACTGAGTTGTTCTTTATTATTCAAATCTGTAATTACTTCAGACAAACGAAAAGGCTTCTTAATTTCACACCGATAAACAGTTTCTGAATTGTGTTTGTCAAAGTTAGCCATCACTAAGGGAACGATTAAAGGATCCAATTCAGAACGGATGATCATTTTAAAAACGCCTGCCTTAAATTCACTTGGAGAGTTCTCTGTGGTTGCCGATTTACCTTCGGGACTTATGATCAAATTTTCCCCTTTCGCCAAGACTTTTTTTGATTCGTAATAAAACTTTTCTTTCCAATTTACAATAGCTTCTTCGGAAACATCTTCAGGTAAAAAATCTTTGGAGTAAACCTTTATGTAGTCGAATTTATCATAATAGTTCCGATGTGCTTTTTCGGAGGGAAGACCGTGACGAATAATTCTTGTTCCGGGCGTATCGTAATAGGTGTAAGAAACCAAGCTGCTGATAAAATGGCTGTCTAAAGTAATTTGAAAATTATTATCCAGAGTGTACGCTGCATTATTAGAAATATGATTGTAAATGAATACAACGGCCTGCTTTGGGGGCAAGTTTTCGGTCCCTCTTAAATCAAATTTGTTTAACCCAAAAAGCTCTTTTGAAAGTTTTGCAGCCTCAATTCGCGCATCTTGAGAAGTTGCAAAGTGTTTAGAAGTCACGTTTTTGTAATAGTGATGCAGTGCTTTTTTAAATTGAATCTCAGTCAAAACAAAGGATTTAGATTGGGTTTGTAGATTTTTTTTAAGCGGTTCTTATTCTCCTCCTCCTCCAGCGTCACCTCCAAAATCACCACCACTAGCATCACCACCACCACCATCGTGCATCAAATAATGACCCGTATCAGCAGACCCCAGCGTGTTGATATTCATTTGAAATTCATCAATAATGAAGGTTATTTCTTTGGAATTCAATTTAGAAGGCAATTGCGTTTCGGTCAAAGCACCGTTCTTTTGATTTAGCAACAGGGTTTTCTTAGGTGAAAACAAATAAACGTTACCTCCTAATAGGGTCATTTTGGGTGAGGTCCACCGAAAGCCCGTTTTGACCCTGAAACGCTCTTCTCCTGTTTCAATTGACAAGGATACAATTTCTTTTGATGTATCAAGATAAAGGAGGGTATCTTCAAGGATATGAATATTGTACAGTATTTTCTTAAGTGACCATTTTTTTTCTCCAGTGTGATAATCTACCAAGGTCGTGTAGATTTTACCCCAACGGGTTGTGCTTACAAAAACGAAATCCTCTATTCTCGAAATACCTACAATACTCTTTTCAAACTTGGTACTCCATTCCTTTTTTTGATCTTTGGTATTGTATTTAAATAACTCTTCTTTTTCACTGGCGATTACCATCCCTTGTTGTTTCATTCTTTTTTTTTTTTGATTCATCCTTATGAAACACATCATTTGTAGATGTTTATCCCACAGGCATTTCTAATCAATCATTTTTTAATGATCAATAGCGTGTGTCCAGAACAAAAAAGGAGGTTTTTATTGATAAATGATTTAAGGCAAAGCGTCTCTAAAGATATTAAATCTGAAAATTAAAATTGCAACAGAAAGAAGGCTTTATTTTTGAGGGCACGGAATCGTTTAGGGGTACACAATTGCCATTTTATTCGTATCCTCAAATTTAGGTGTTAGGATAAAGAAAAATTAAACGCTAAATTAAATACTTATTTAAATAAGTATTTAATTTTTACACCCACCCCAAAACCTTATGCCAACACAAAAAATAAAAACTACGGGTTTAGGCACAGCATAAGGAACGACTGAGTAGGACTCGGCAAATCCGCCTCCTGTTTTACGATAAAAAGATAAAACTGCACACCAATGAATTTATTTTACATACTTTTACCCCGTAGGGCTTCACACCCTACTTTTTTAAAAGGATAACAAGGCTATGGTTGGCTGGACTTATCCTTTTATTTTTTTAATACCCTTGGAGGATAAATTCAAATCCGTATTTTTAGTGTTAAAGAATCATTTTAAAGCGGTAGAATTAGTATGGCAATATTCAGTCTGGCAAACAAAACAACAGTAATTACTGGAGGAGGTAGTGGTATTGGAAAAGAAATAGCAATTGCTTTTGCACGACAAGGCGCTTCAGTTCATATCATAGAAAATGATGCAAAAGCGGGAGACCAAGCGGTTTTGGATCTCAAGCAAATGGGTCTCAACATTAAAACGCATAGAGCAGATGTAAGTCAGTACGATGAAATTCATCCTTTGGTAAATTCCATAGCCAAAAACGGTTCAATTGATATTCTGATCAATAATGCAGGGATTGCTCACATCGGCACTGCTGAATCTACCGATGAAGAAGCCTTTGACCGCTTGTACAAGGTTAATGTAAAAGGGGTTTTCAACTGTGTAAAAGCATGCATACCCTTTATGAAAAAAGCAAAAAAGGGATGCATTTTAAATATGGGTTCTATTGCAGGATCTGTGGGAATCAACGATCGATTTGCCTATTCCATGACCAAAGGAGCGGTTTTGTCCATGACCTATTCCATTGCGAAAGATTATTTAGACCACAACATCCGCTGCAATTCCATTTCCCCTGCCCGAGTTCACACTCCTTTTGTAGATGGATTTATCAAGAACAATTACCCCGGAAAGGAAGAAGAAATGTTTGAAAAACTTTCTAAAACTCAACCCATAGGGAGAATGGGTACCCCAGAAGAAATCGCATCTTTAGCACTTTATTTGTGTTCGGATGAAGCGGGATTCATTACGGGGACAGACTATCCCATTGATGGAGGATTTATTAAATTAAACGGAAAATAAAAGATGAAACTGATTCGATTTGGAACAAAAGGAAATGAGAAACCAGGAGTACAACTTCAAGACGGAACTCGTATTGATGTAAGCGCTTTTGTAGAGGACTACAACGAAGCCTTTTTCGGAACCGAGGGAATTGAAAACCTTCAGCTCTGGTTGCAAAACAACCAAGACAGCTGTCCCATAGTAAATCCAGATACCCGCTTGGGTTCCCCTCTAGCGCGACCTTCTAAGATCGTCTGTGTTGGACTCAATTATGCCAAACACGCAGAAGAGAGCGGAATGGAACCACCAAAAGAACCGGTTTTATTTTTTAAAGCAACAACCGCCATAGTAGGACCCAATGACTCCATTATGCTTCCCAAGGGAAGTGTTAAAACCGATTGGGAAGTAGAGCTTGCTGTCGTTATTGGAGCTAAGGCATCCTATGTTACTGAAGCAGATGCACTCCATCATGTTGTGGGATATGTACTTCACAACGATGTAAGCGAAAGGGAATTTCAAATCGAGCGATCCGGACAGTGGGTCAAAGGAAAAAGTTGTGACACCTTTGCTCCTTTAGGACCCTTTATTGCTACACCCGATGAAATTAAAGACCCGAACAACCTCAGACTGTGGCTTAAGCTTAATGGAAAAACCATGCAAGACAGCAATACCTCAGATTTTATCTTCAATATTCAAGAAGTGGTCAGTCATATCAGCCAATTCATGACCTTACTTCCTGGGGATGTAATTTCCACCGGAACTCCCTTTGGAGTGGGATTGGGATTAAACCCTCCAAAATACTTAGAAGCTGGGGATGAGGTTGAATTAGGAATTGAAGGTCTTGGAATATCAAAACAAAAAGTAGTTGCTTATTCTAATTAAAAATGAAACTTGATTCGCACCAGCATTTTTGGAAGTACAGTCCGCAGCAACACAACTGGATAGACGATTCTATGGTTTCACTAAAACGGGATTTTCTCCCTAACGATTTAGAGCCCCATTTGATTGAAAATAAAATTGAGGCTTGTGTGGTAGTTCAGGCAGATCAGTCAGAAAAAGAAACGGAGTTTTTATTGGAACTGGCAACACAATATGAATTCATCAAAGGTGTGGTAGGATGGGTGGACTTACGTGCAAAAAATGTTGAAGAACGACTACAATTTTATTCCCAAAATCAATATTTCAAAGGGGTACGACATATTGTTCAGTCTGAAAAGCAAGATTTTCTTCTTGATCCTGCATTTCAAAATGGAATTGGGAAACTCGGCAACTTAAACTTGACTTATGACCTCCTAATTTATTCGCACCAAATCGAGGCGGCGATCAAACTGGTTTCTCAATTTCCAAACCAAAAATTTGTATTGGATCATCTGGCAAAACCCAACATTAAGAACGGCAAAATCGATCCATGGAAAAATCAAATCCAGCGGATGGCTCAATTTTCCAATGTGAGCTGTAAAATTTCAGGAATGGTCACAGAGGCCGATCATGCACAATGGAAACCCAGTGATTTTATTCCGTATTTGGATATTGTTTTTGAGGCTTTTGGAGAAAATCGTATCCTTTTCGGATCGGATTGGCCCGTATGTTTGCTGGCAGCTTCTTACCAAGAAGTGTATCAACTAATTACAGATTACACGGTCAACTTTTCTCTTGAGCAAAGAGACAAGCTTTTTGGCGCAAATGCCGAGAGATTTTACAATATTATCAATTAAAACTATGGATTTACAATTATCAGGAAAAGTCATCATTGTTACGGGAGGATCAAAGGGAATTGGCTATGGAATTTGTGAGCAATTGCTGCAAGAAGGAGCAGTTCCTGTAATTGTAGGAAGAAATAAAGAAACCATTCCCATGGCTGTAAAGAAATTAGAAGCAGCAGGGGGGAAAGTTGGATTTGCTTATGCTGAACTTACGAATCCTGAAGCCTGTAAAACCGCAGTAGAACAAATACTAGCAGACTACGGAACAATTGATGGTTTGGTAAACAATGCTGGAATTAATGATGGGGTAAGCCTTTCAGAAGGCAACTTTGAAACGTTTACACAATCCATCCATCGGAATCTAACACATTATTTTATGATGGCACATTATTGTCTTCCCGCATTAAAAAAGGCTAAAGGAGCCATTGTAAATATTGGTTCCAAAACAGCTTTTACAGGGCAAGGAGGCACGTCTGCTTATGCTGCAGCAAATGGAGGACGAAATGCCTTAACCCGCGAATGGGCTGTTGAGCTGTTGCCATTTTCTATTCGTGTCAATGCAGTTATCGTAGCGGAATGTTTTACCCCGCTTTATCAGAAATGGATTCAAACATATCCAAATCCCGAGGAAAAATTAAAACAAATTGAGGCCAACATACCCTTGGAAAATAGGATGACTACCCCGACAGAAATCGGCAGTACAGTCGCCTTTTTATTATCAAAAAAATCAAGCCACACCACAGGGCAGCTTCTTTTTGTGGATGGAGGATACAGTCACTTAGATCGATCATTATGATTACCAAATTATGAACAAGAACAAGAAAATTCCAGTTGTCCCAAAAGAAATGTTGGTTCCCTTTGTATTGATTACTTCTTTGTTTGCGCTCTGGGGTTTTGCAAATGACATTACCAACCCTATGGTTTCAGCATTCAAAAAAATTTTAGAGCTAAACAATACGCAAGCCTCTTGGGTTCAAGCGGCTTTTTACGGAGGTTATTTTACGATGGCGTTACCCGCAGCTTATGTTGTAAAAAAATTCTCCTACAAAACAGGAATCTTAGTAGGATTGGCTCTTTACGCAATCGGAGCACTTTTATTTTTTCCTGCAGCAGCTCTAGAAAATTATGCATTTTTTTTAGCGGCATTGTACATCATTACTTTTGGTTTGGCATTTTTGGAAACTACCGCCAACCCTTTTATTCTATCTATGGGAGATGAGGCTACTGCAACACTGCGGCTGAATCTGGCACAAGCCTTTAATCCCTTAGGCGCTCTGATGGGCTTATTGGTTGCTCAAACATTTATCTTGGGGTCTTTACAGTCGGATGATTTGGATGCACAAGGAAATGGGATTTACGAAACCCTTTCTACCTCAGCCAAGGCTGCTGTTAAAACAGCCGACCTTGAACTGATTCGGAATCCTTACGTCGGACTTGGTATTTTTGTAGCGCTACTGTTCGTGGTCATTGCATTTGTAAAAATGCCAGAGGAAGCGCAAACAAAAAAGAAACTGAACCTGTGGAATTCCATCAAGCGGATCTGTAAGGAAGAGGCCTTTGTAGGGGGAGTCATCGCCCAGCTTTTTTACGTAGGTGCACAGATCATGTGTTGGACGTACATCTACCAATATGCAGAAAACCTCGGAATTGATAACAGAAGTGCGGTCAATTATGCGTATGCAGCACTTATTATCTTTTTATTGGGCCGATTTATTTGTGTTTATTTATTGAAATTTATCCATTCTGGAAAACTATTAATGATCCTTGGCTTTTTGGCTGTTTGCTGTTGTTTAGGGACTATTTTCATTCAAGGAATGGGAGGTTTGTATGCTTTGGTATTGACCTCATTTTGTATGTCCTTGATGTTTCCTACCATTTATGGTATTGCCCTCAACGGTTTGGGAGACGATGCTAAACCCGCTTCTGCATTTTTAGTTATGGCCATTGTGGGGGGTGCATTCATGCCCATTTTGCAAGGCATGATTTTAGATATTGGCGGGCAAGGATACAACGACACCTTAATTTTAGGAGTACCTGAAGTTAACTTTTCTTTTATTTTACCACTAATTTGTTTTGGAGTAGTGGCTCTTTTCGGTTACAGAAGTATGAAAACAAACGTAGGATGAAAAGGAAACGAAAAAAATACTGTTTTGCTCTGGATTTAAAAGAAGATGAAGCTTTAATAGAGACCTACAAAGAGCATCATAAAAAAGTGTGGCCTGAGATTCTTGAGCAAATTAAAGGATCAGGAATTGAACACATGGAAATTTATCAGGTTTCTAACCGACTCTTTATGATTATGGAAACCACTCCTGAATTTTCCTTTACCCAAAAGCAAGCTAAGGATGCAGCCAATCCTAGGGTTCAACAATGGGAAACGTTGATGTCCAATTATCAGCAAGCTTTGCCTTGCGCAAAACCGGGAGAAAAATGGGTTTTAATGGAACAAATTTTTAAGTTGTAACGGATGTTGAGTTATTGGGAAAAATCAGCATTGCTCGATTACGATTTGGTTGTTTTGGGCGGAGGTATTACAGGAATGTTTTGTGCTCAAACCTATCGAGATCGGTATCCTAAAGCCCGAATAGCAATTCTAGAACGGGGGTTATTTTCCTCAGGGGCGAGTACCAAAAATGCAGGTTTTGCCTGTTTTGGATCCCTATCTGAATTGGTTGATGACACCCAACACATGGAAACACAAGCCTTATTGGATTTAGTGCAATTGCGTTTGGAGGGGCTCCAGCTTTTAAAAGACAGCTTAGGAAATCAAAATATCGACTTTCAGCCCTATGGAGGCTATGAACTTTTTTTCGAAAAATCACCCAAAGCTCTTGATCGAATTGATGAAATCAACGACTTGTTGAATCCGATATTTAATAAAGAGGTGTTTACACCCAACAAGGCCAAAATTGAAAGCTTTGGATTTCATCCTAAAAAGGTAAAACACCTCATAGAAAATCCATTTGAAGGACAAATTCACACAGGTAAAATGATGCGTGCACTTCGATCTAAAATCAACAGTAGCACGATTGATTATTTTTCACAAACCGAGCTAACCGCTTTTGAGTTAGACAAGAATAAAATGGAATTAGAACTCAATTTAAAAAACCAAACAATTTCACTAAAAACAAAAAAGCTAGCGGTTTGTACCAATGCGTTTACAAAGCAATTTTTTCCAGAGATTCAATTAAAACCCGGAAGGGGAATGGTTCTTTTGACCAAACCCATACAGGATTTAAAAGTTAAGGGAGCCTTTCATTACAAAGAAGGATACTACTATTTTCGAAACATCGACAATAGAATTCTTCTTGGAGGGGGGAGAGAACTGGATTTTGAAACTGAAACCACAGCTGAATTCGGATCAAACCCCACCATAAAACAAAACTTAATAAGCCATCTTAACGATTTTATTCTTCCAGACCATAAGTACACCTTAGAAATGGAATGGTCGGGAATTATGGCGTTTGGAAAAAATAAAACCCCCCTGATTAAAAAAGAAGGAGACCATATTGCGCTGGGGGTTCGGTTGGGAGGAATGGGAATCGCAATAGGCAGTAAAATAGGTCAGACTACAGCCAGATTGCTTTTCGATTAACAACTGCTAAACAAGACAAGTTAAAAGATCACTTTTGTTTTTGTACATTTAACAAAACAAATTTGAAAAGCACCAATACATTGAGTTCTCTAATTCAATTTTCAACAAGGAACCCCCGAGTTTTACCCTTATTTGAACCCAGTACTTTTCTAAAAAACAAATTTTAAAAACAATTGAAATCATGAAATTCAGAATTGTAACGCTAGTCTTTTTATTTTGTGGATTGAGTTTTGCTCAGGACGAAAAGAAAAAGGAGAAACCTGAAAAAAAAGAAAAAACCATTGAAGAACTGACCAAGTCGTGTAAGAAAATAGAAGGGCTTTTCACCATTTATCAAGACACCATTACAGCAGAGGTTAAAATGTCCATCAAAGAAGAACAGCTTCAACAAGAGTTTATTTATTTTTCTCAAATTGCCGATGGAGTTTACGAAGCGGGAAGCTTTAGAGGATCCTACAGAGGATCAACCTTGTTTGAAATCAAAAAGTATTTTAATAAAATCGAGATCATTGCTCCGAATACCAACTTTTATTTCGACCCTGAAAATCCATTGTCTAAATCAAAAGACGCCAATATCTCTGAGGCATTAATCTCAAGCAGTAAAATATTAGCACACGATAAAGAAAAAGGGCTTTATTTAATTAATGCAAACGACCTCTTTTTATCTGAAACCCTGACTCGAGTAAAACAGCCAAAAAGACCAAATTCTCCTCCAAATCAATTTAGCCTAGGTTCGTTTGACAAAAACAAGTCCAAAATTGAGGAAATTAAAAACTACCCAGAAAACACCAACATAAAAACAGAGTATGTTTTTAAAAACCCAAGTGTTAGAAATGGAGGATCTGAAGCCGTAACCGACGGAAGAAACGTTTCGATTAAAGTATTTCACACCTTTTTAAATCTTCCAACAGAAGATTATGAGGTTCGGAGGGATGACCCGAGAGTAGGATATTTTATTACCCAAGTTAACGACCAAACTGCGACCACAACAACGAATTATCGGGATAGAATTCATCGTTGGAAATTAATAAAGAAGAATCCAGAGCAGGCAATTTCAGAGCCGTTGAAACCCATCACTTGGTGGATTGAAAATTCGACTCCAATGGAATGGAGAGAGGTCATCAAAGAAGGAGTACTAGCATGGAATGAAGCCTTTGAAAAAGCAGGCTTTAAAAACGCAATTGAAGTCAAAGTTCAACCAGACGATGCAGAATGGGATGCAGGTGACATTCGGTACAATGTATTGCGCTGGACCTCTTCACCAAGACCCCCATTTGGCGGGTATGGACCCAGTATGACCAATCCTAAAACCGGAGAGATTATTGGCGCAGACATCATGTTGGAGTTTGTCCATTTCACCAACCGTGTGTTTTATGACAAACTTTTTGTAGATCCCACTAGCGTTATGGAATTAGAAACGTTAGAAGAAATGCAACTAAAAAAAGGGATTGAAGAATCTCCTTTGTATTGCTCTCTAGGGAGTGTAATGCACGAAAATCTTCTTTTTGGCACAACTTTTTTACAAATGATGAACGCCCCTGATTTTGAACTGGAAAAAGTAAAAAAAGAAAGCATGAAGGCCTTAATCATGCATGAAGTTGGGCATACCTTAGGGTTGAATCACAACATGAAAGCAAGCCAACTGTTTAGTCCAGAAGAGTTGTACGATGCTGAATTCATCCAAGGAAAAGCCCTTACCGGTTCAGTTATGGATTATGCAGGGCTTAACATCAATCCCGATCGGGATAAACAAGGGCACTATGCTGATATGGCAGTAGGGCCTTACGATATTTGGGCGATCCAATACGGGTATCAGCCTTTTGAAAATGAAAATGATCGGGAAGCATTACTCGAACGTTCTACAGAGCCGGAATTGATCTTTGGGAATGACGCTGACGACATGCGTTCTCCTGGAAAAGCAATAGACCCACGCGTAATGACAGGAGACCTTTCTTCGGATCAAATTCAGTATTCTATTGATCGTATTAAGTTGGTCAACAGATTGAAAAAAGATATTCTAAACCAATTTAGTGTAGAGGGAGAATTCTATGACGACTTGAGACGTTCTTTTTATGTTCTTAACAGCCAATCGGCTCGAGCTGGAGATATTCTTTCCCGTTTTATTGGCGGTGTTTATGTAGAACGAACCGCAGCAGGGCAAAAAGGGGCAAAGCAACCTTACACGCCGGTAAGTTTAAAAGATCAGAAACGAGCTTTTAATGCCTTGAGCACCTACATTTTTTCACCCGCCGCATTCAATACTCCCAAGGAAGTTTACAACTACCTCGCCAAGAAAAGAAGGGGATTTGATTTTTTCTCTGGACCGGAAGATCCTAAAATTCACGAAATTGTTTTAGGCTATCAGGCAAGGGTGCTAGCGCATCTGCTTCATCCAAACACCTTACAGCGTATTTTGGATTCAGAATTGTATGGAAATCAATACCCGCTAGATTCTTTTATGGCCGAGCTAAACAAGACAATGTTCTCCTCTGACGTTAAAGGAAATATCAATACCTTCCGTCAAAATCTGCAATTGACCTATGTAAAAAGGCTAATTGATATGATTAAGGGGAGCAAGGCCTCTCGATTTAATATGTCGGCTCAATCTTTGGCACTTTACAATTTAAAGCAGATTCAAGATTGGGTAAAAAAACCAAAAGGAAATTTGAGTTCCGTAGCGCATAAAACACATTTGAATACGCTGATTGAGAATGTCCTTAAGGAGGTAAAATAAAAACGTTTAAAACCTATTTTTAACTCTATGAAGTCTATTTTATTATTATTCATTACGCTCTTTGTTCTAGGATGCAACACCCCAACAGTAGAGCAACCCCCTAATATTATTTTCATCTTAACGGACGATCAAGGATATGGAGATGTTGGGGTTTATGGAGCGAAGGATCTTAGCACTCCGAATTTAGATAAAATGGCTGCTGAGGGGGCTATGTTTACATCTTATTACGCAACGCAACCCGTTTGTTCCGCCTCACGAGCATCCATACTTACGGGCTGCTATCCAGATCGAATTGGGATTCATAATGCCTATGGTCCAGGGTCTAAAGTAGGGATTAATCCAGAGGAGACAACCCTAGCGGAAGTGCTCAAAAAGCAAGGATACAAAACAGGAATTTTCGGAAAATGGCATCTTGGGGATGCGCCCGAATTCATGCCGCGCAAGCACGGTTTTGACGAATTTTATGGAATACTTTATTCCAACGATATGTGGCCCAAACACCCACAACAAGGAACGGTTTTCAATTTTCCAGATATCTTCCTGTATGAAAATGAAACACCACTCAGAGTTTTAGAAGATCAAACCTTTTTGACTGATGCACTTACAGACAAAGCGATTGATTTTATTCAAAAAAATAAAGACGAACCCTTCTTTGTGTATTTACCGCATCCACAACCGCATGTTCCTTTATTTGTAGACAATGTTTTTAAAGACACCCAAAAGCGTGGTTTGTACGGCGATGTTATCCATGAAATAGATTATTCTGTAGGGCGTATTTTAAAAACGCTTAAAGAAGAAGGTTTGGAAGAAAATACCCTAGTAGTTTTTACTTCAGACAATGGCCCATGGCTATCTTATGGCGGGCATTCTGGCTCTTCAGGAATTTTTAGAGAAGGAAAAGGAACCAATTGGGAGGGTGGACATCGTGTGCCCGGAATTGTTCGTTATCCGAAAAAAATAAAACCCAATACACGTATTGACGCCCCAGCAATGGGAATTGATTGGTTGCCAACCTTAGTCGAGTTTACTCAGAGTACTCCCCCTGAGAAAAAAATTGACGGAGCTTCACTTGTTCCCTTACTTACGGGTGTGAGTTTAGAATCCCCACACGACAACTTTTTCTTTTACTACCGGACAAATGAATTGCATGCTGTTCGGCATAAAGATTGGAAACTTTACGTACCTCATACTTACAGAAGTTTAAACGGCAGAGCCGGAACCAATGACGGTTTTCCTGTTCCTTACGATCAGAATCAAATTGAGAAATCTGAGCTTTATCATCTCATAGAAGATCCTGAAGAGCTTGAAAATGTAGCTGAAAACCATCCAGAAATAGTGGAAAAAATTTCTAAAATTGCGGATTCAATCCGAGGGATTTTAGGAGATAAATTGACTGGAATTAAGGGCACTGAAGTTCGTCCTGTGGGACGGATAAACTAAATTGAAGCCCAAGGGCCGTGTTGAAGCTGTTCCTTGGGTTGGTCAATTCTTAAAAAACCATGTGCACCAAAATAATCCCGTTGGGCTTGTATGATGTTGGCATTGCTTTTTGCTGTTTTTAAACTGGAAAAATAAGTCCATGCAGCTTGCATGCAAGGGATTGGGGTCTCATTTTTTATTGCCAGTTGAAGGAGTTCTTTCCAATCTTTTTTACCGCTAGCTAAAAGGGATTCAAAAGCGGGAGTTAAGAGAAGCGAAGACTCTTTTTTGAATAGGGTAATACAAAAATCTATTAGTTCAGATTTGATAATACATCCCTCTGCCCAAACAGAAGCTACTTCGCTTAAGTTGAGCTTCCAGCCAAAAGATTTAGAAGCTGAGGCTAGCATTTCAAACCCTTGATGATGATTGATCCAACGAGAAAGATCATAACTTTTTTTAAGCAAGGAAAAGTTTATTTCTGAAGGCTTAGAAGGGGTTTTGAATTGCTTGGCGAAACGCACTCTATCGGACTTGGTAGAAGAGATAAATCGCGCATGTAGTGCACTTGCCATTAGGGTATTTGGATAGCCTAATGAAGTAGCCGCAGCGGTGGCCCAAGCCCCCGTGCCTTTATTAGACGCTTCATCTTGAATGAATTCAACAAAAGATACTCCATCTTCTTGATGCTGTAAAAGTGCAGCTGTAATCTCTAAAAGATAAGATTTACTTTCTGTTTTATTCCATTGATAGAGTGTTTGTTGTAAAGTAGTATCTAAAGTGCTAGTTTTAGCTAATCCATAGACTTCGGCTACCAGTTGCATTTCAGCATATTCTATTCCGTTGTGAACCATTTTCACAAAATGACCTGCTCCTCCTGAACCAAAGTAAGAACAACAAGGGGTTCCTTTACTGTTTTTGGCAGCAACTAAAAATAAATCTTCTTTTACGATCTCATATCCTTTTTGATCTCCGCCAACCATAAGAGAGGGCCCTTTTAGTGCTCCTTCTTCTCCACCAGAGACCCCAATTCCCAAAAACAGAATTCCTTTTTCCTTTAATGAAGTTGCTCGTTTTTCCGTTTGTTGATAATGGGTATTGCCTCCATCAATAAGAACATCTCCCTCTGACAACAAAGGGCTAAGTAGTTCTAGAAAGGATGTTGTGGGTTTTCCAGCAGCAAGCATAAGAAAGATCTTTCTAGGGCGTTCAATAGAATCGACAAACCCTTTTAAATCTTCAAAAGCCTGAGCTTGATTCAGTTCGGGGTATTTTTTTATCTTTTTTAAAGCGACCTGTTCTTCGACTCCTTCAACTCGACGATTAAACAATGCCAACGGGATTCCTTTCTGAGCAAAATTTCTACTCAGACTGGTTCCCATGACTCCCATTCCGGCGATTCCCCATTGCGCTTTACTGTTCATTCAGATGTGGTTTTAATTGTTGAATCATTTTTTCGAGAGGAACTGAGCTGTTCAATACTACGGCATCTTTAGGCGGTTCTAAGGCATCCAATTGACTTTGCAAGAGTGCTACTGGCATGAAATGATTGCGTGTTTCCATACGTTTTTTTAGGACAGAGAATTCGCAGTGCAAGTACACCCATAAAACAGATTGTTTTGGAAGCTGTTTACTAAGCAATAATCGATACTTATTTTTTAAAGCAGAACAGGCTAGAACACGTTTTTTTTCCTGTTTTTTTTGTAGTGTCTGATTGATTGACATCAACCAAGGTTCACGGTCTTGATCCGTTAACGGGATTCCGTTTTTCATTTTTTTCTTATTCTCAAGAGAATGAAAGGCGTCACCTTCTAAAAATTCGTAGTTGAATGCCGTTGCCAGAGCTTTACTCAAAGTGGTTTTTCCACATCCGCTTACACCCATAACAATAACAATTTTTGACACGGAGTAAAGTTAAAAAACCTGACGGAATAATAAAGAAATACAATCTAGTATGTAATTCGCTATAACCAAATTAAATTCTTCCCTAACGACAAACGATTATTGGTTTTTCCCCTAAAAGTTTAGCTTCTGCCTCAGAGTTCCAAAATGTACTGCTGTCAAATTCGTTGGCTAAAAAAGTTTTTTAACGGACGCGGTACAGCGTCTTATTTCATCAAATGCTTTTGGTTTCGCTTTGAGAAAAGGATTAAACACGCTCCAATTTTATGGGATAGGTTTTCCCAGAATTCCATTGGGGGACATAGATATTTTCATCGTCGTCAATACAAACGTCATGAGGGTTCAAAAATGTTTTTTGATCGTAGGTAGGCGCATTAAGAACTCCTCCGCTGTAAGAGGGCAAGCTTCCGCCGGGTAGGGAGACTACTTTATTGTCTTGATCTAAAACAGCAAGCATACCGTCATAGGTTCCCCAATCTTTGGTTACTATGACTGCAAAATAAAGTATGTCATTTTTGAGGACGGGTCTGCAAATGTAGCAAGAGGGCAGTGCAATGGTTTCTAGGTGTTTCCCATCTGATGTGAAACGTTTAAAACAATTTGCAGTTCTAGAGGTGATCAGTAAACTAGGAACATTTCCTCCACGTGTATCCAGTGTTATTCCGTGGCAACAATCAAATTGATCTTCTCCTTTTCCTCCAAAATGTCGAATGTAATTTCCTTTGGAGTCGTATTGAATAATAAAATCCAAACCGTATCCGTCTGCGATGTAAATATCTCCATTAGGAGCCACGGCGGTTTCAGTTGGTTTAAACTGACTTACATCAGCATAGTTTGAGATTTCTTTAGGGGCAGAAAACTCTAATAATTTTTCCCCTTTTAGGGTGGTTTTGCAAACTTTATGGGTGTCTGGATCGGTAATAAATAAAAATTCTTCTTCACCTTCAGAAACGATTGTTAGCCCGTGAGCTCCAGGGTATTCTGTTCCCCATGCATCCAATATTTTTCCAGATCGATCATAAATTAAAATATTATTTTTCGGATGGGTTGTAGTCATAAAGATCCGATTCTTTTTGTCAAGAATCATTTCATGACAATCGTTTACAGGAAATTGCGAAGGATCCTGAATTCCCCATTCCTTATCTACTCGATAGGTGAAATCGCCGTGTCCAACAATAGGATTCATTTTTTCTGAAGATTTGTTTAGGATGAAAATATCTTGAAAAGGGGTTGCTGCAATGCCACTGGCTGCTGCAAGGGATTGTTTGATAAATGTTCTTCTTTTTTTCTCCATTTTGGCAATTTTAATTGGAAGATCGTTTGATGAATTTTAAAGGTAGTTTTTTTTACTACTCCGTACAAGATAAGTTCATTAAAACAAAGAGATCACAATTCAAAAGTTTGACCCTCTCTGGCAATATGGAATCCTTGTTTGAGCACCCATTTTGTGGCATCACTAGTTTCGTCTAGCATGGGATTGGTGTGATTCATATGGATGAAGTAAATTTTGTTTTTGAGGGAATCCGAATGGGGTTTAATCAAAGCAACCGTCTCTGTAACTAAGGGGTGTGGAATTTCATCAATGGGTCTGTAATTTATCTCTGCTTCGTCAAAAAAAGTGGCATCAATAAAAGCGTAGTCCACGGACTGTAAAACTACCGCTAAATCCTTTTCCCAGCGGTTCCATTTGTCAATATCGGGTAAAAACAAAACGGTTTTGTTGGGTCCTTTGATCCGATAAGCGACGGTTTCCGAAAACTCATCCCGATGCGGTACTAAAATGGGAGTTATTTCAAGGGCACCCAGCGAGGTCTTGAGTCCAGCTTCCAACTTCATAAGGGAGATGTTTTTTAACGAAATAAGTTGACTCCAAGGAGCGTTTTCTTTCAAAAAAGCTCTCATTTTAGGCAGGGCAAAAACAGGGATGTTTTTAGCACCGAGAGCTTCTCTTCCAAGATGCATCAATCCAGCATAATGTCCCATATGAGCATGTGTTAAAAAAATAGCCGAGGGAGGCTGTTTTAAAATACTCCACTGTTCAATAATATCAGGTGTAGCCTCAAAAAGTACGGTTGATTTGAGATCAGGTTGATGAATGGCTAAAGCGGTAACAAGGAGGCTGTTTTTACCTTCAGGAGAAAGATTATTGCAACATTTTTTTTGGCAACCGATATGGGGAAGACCTCCGTCTTGAACGGTACCTAGAATTGTAAGTAAAGGCGGACTAATGGGTGTTTTGGACTGACCGAAAACAGCTAAGTGGGATGATGCGATTAAGACACAAAGCAGCGTATTTTTTAAAACAGAAGACTTTACCAATTCAGTTTGTATTATTGATTGTTTTAATCTGAATAACTCCTGCACGACCCTGTTGCCCCCATTTGTTTGTTTCGGCTAAGGATTCAAAAACATTTACTTCCCGGATGTTTTGATAGGCAATGTTGTCTGGTGGAAAGGTGTAAAGTTGTCCATCCACGACCCACAAAGGGTAAGGTTGCGCATTATTTAGAGATTCTGATTGGCGAATGATTACCCTTCCTCTTTGGAGATCCAATCTGGCAGAACCAAGATGTTCTCTAATTGCAGCTACTAAATTGGGAGCATTTTCATTAATGCCCCATTCATTTAAACCTCTTTTAGCATACCGCTCTTTTTGTTTTTCATAACTTTTTTGACGTTTTAAAGCGCGAATTTCTTTTTTGGTAAGTTCTTTTGCTTCAATCTCTTTTTGACCGAAGACGAATAAACTCAATGAAAAGCAAAAAATTAAGAGTTTTATTTTCATGAATAAGATGTTTTAAATCTTTTTTGAGTTAAGATCCATCTCAAAAATAGTGAATTCATCTTAGAATTAGCTTTTTAAAATGGATTACCCCCCTAGTTAAAAAGAAAACTAAAAATGATCTTAAATAGTTTAATTTTTAATAATTTTGAATCATATCCATAAATCATGAGACTCAATACATCTATCAAATTTTCAATTTCAATTTTAACGATTTTATTTTTCCTAAGCTGTTCAGAAGAAGAGGTTATTCCAGATAAATCGATTGGAGAATGGCAAGTTTATTCCATTACGGATGCTGAGGGAAACCTTACCGTTTGGAATGAGTTAAAAGAATCTTTAGTAGGGCTCATCTCTGAATATTCTTGTATGGATTTCACCGCAACGATTACGGGTAGTCTTGTGAGCACAAAATACACGATTGTCGATGTTAACTCAAGAGGCTGTCTTGCTCCAGCAATTTCTATTTACACTTGGTCTTCGGATCCAGAGACAGGAATTTACAAATATGTTCAAGGGAATAATGTGATTAACTACATGATTACGTTTTCAAATGGGGATAATCAAATGACATGGAAGGATCAATCCAATGGGGCCATTACGGTATGGAATCGCGTAGTGCAAGCAACAGCGGAAAGTTCAGAATAAAATGGTACATTGGGTTAACTAAAACAACGTAATTGTATCATGCAAAAATTAGTATTTTTTTTAAGCCTGTTTCTTATTGTATCCTGTGGTGTCCAAAAAAACATCAATCAAGACCCTTATGTTGGTTCTTACGAAATAACCGTTTTTGAGGTTGATAATTTCGGGGACATTGAACTTTTTCTTGAGATCAATAAAGAAGCCGATGCTTATGTAGCCTCCATTAAACCTCGAAATCCAGATCAACAGGTAGAATTTGAAATCGAAGGGACCACTTTAGATGAAGGTGTTTTCACTATTGAAGCTTATGCTTCAGGTTACGATATCTATTTTGAAATTTCAATTGATGAAGATGCTGTGTCTGGATCTTTAATGGGTATGTTTGACTTAGAAGGAAGTAGAATTAATAAATAAGTCAGTTCTAAAATGTTCGTTTTGGATTTTTAAAAGAAAAGAATCCAAAGAAGGATCCCTACTTTTTTGAGAATTCCAAGTGCGACAATCAACTTGTAATTATTTTTTAATTTGTTTTTCATAGAAGATCATTTTTTATTCTTCATTCCACGGATGGCTGCGTAAAGCATCCAAGCTACAAGTGCGATCGCTCCATAGACTAAGATATTTTTCAAAAAATAGCCCATTTTAATTTAAATGCCGCTCTTTAAGTTCTATGATTAGACCAATTACTAAACATACTACAAGACTTGCTAAAACTGTTCCACCGACTCCCATAATTTATTAATTTATCTAAAGATAGAAATTTTTAAAAATAAAATTTTTAAAGACGTTTTAAAATAAGGGAGTTCTTTGAAGATTTTTTACTTTAGAAAAATCATTACCCAAAACTACAAAACAAAAAATAGGATTATGAAATCAATCAACAGAAGAAATTTTATTAAAAAGACCTCCTTGTCAACGGCTTCTCTTTATTTGGCAAGTTCGATGGCATGCTCACAAGAGAAGGAATTAAACCCTTCCGGGGGAATTTACATGGGAGATTATCAAGCTCCAAAGCTTGATAAAGTACGGATCGCCATCATCGGAGTTGGTGCTAGGGGGACGGGACACGCTAAACAATTAGCGGCTATTGAAGGAACTGAGATTGTTGCCATTGCTGATTTGTACGAAGATTTGGTTGATCGATCTGTAACGAATTGCCAAGCAGTTGGCAAGGGTCGCCATCAAAACATCCAACGCTTTTTTGGAGACGAGACGCAATGGAAAGAAATGTTGAAGCAAGTTCAGCCCGATGCAGTTTTTATTGCAACCAATTGGAAAAATCACGCTCCTATGGCCATTGAGTCTATGAAGCAAGGTGCGCATGCCTTTGTGGAGGTTCCCATAGCAGTCACTCTTCAAGAGATGTGGGATATTGTGGATACATCCGAACAGACCCAAAAACACTGTATGATGATGGAAAATGTTAACTATGGAAGGGAGGAGTTACTTTACATAAACCTTTGCAGAAAAGGGTTGATCGGAGAAATTTTACATGCCGAAGCAGCCTACATTCATGAACTTCGATTTCAAATGGAAGAACAAGAACGGGGAACGGGCTCTTGGAGAACCTTACATTATGCAAACCGAAATGGAAATCTCTATCCTACCCACGGTCTAGGCCCTGTAGCTCAGTACATGAACATCGGTCGTGGTGAAGATCAATTTTCGACCTTAGTCTCTTTTTCATCACCGGCCAAAGGGAGAAATATGTACGCAGAAAAAAATTATCCTAAAGAACATAAATGGAATCAACTTTCCTATGAAGGAGGAGATCTAAACACATCTTTAGTCAAAACAGCTCTAGGAAGAACGGTCATGATTCAGTGGGACGAAACCAGTCCACGCCCTTATTCTAGACACAATTTAGTCCAGGGAACAAAAGGAACGTTAGCAGGGTATCCAACCCGAGTTGCTTTGGAAGGTGGTGTTGAGGGAGCAACGGACAGCCACCATGAATGGGCACAGGGGGAGCAATTGGATTTACTTTTTGAAAAACACGAACACCCCATGTACAAACGTCTGGGCGCTTTGGCCAAAAAAATGGGAGGACACGGTGGAATGGATTTTATGATGCTTTATCGGATCGTAGAGTGTTTAAGAGGTGGGGAAGCATTAGATCAAAATGTTTATGAAGGATGCTTGTGGAGTGCAGTATCGCCTTTGAGTGAAGCTTCCGTTGCCCAAGGAGGAATGCCTCAAAAATTTCCAGACTTTACGCGTAAAAATTGGTCAACAACCCAACCGTTGAAAATAATTTCTTAATTAATGAAGCCTATCAAAGCGAGAATTAAAGTTCAAGCACCAGCGAGAATTTGTTTTTTTGGAGACCATCAAGACTACCTAGGACTCCCTGTGATTGCAGGAACAATAAACCGACATATTCAGATTAATGGAACCCCAAATTCAGATTCAAAATATTTTATTCAACTTCTTGATTTAGATAAAGAAGTAATCATAAATCTAAACGATAACTTTAATTCAATTTTAACAGAAGATTACTTCCGTTCCTGTATGGCAGTATTAAAAAAAGAAGGGGCAGAATTTTTACAAGGCTACACTGTGGAAATATCAGGAGATGTGCCCGTAAATGCGGGTGTATCGAGTTCATCTGCTTTGGTAGTGGCTTGGATTCGATTTTTACTCCAAGCTCAAGAGGCCACTTGGAATTTTACAGATAAGCAAATTGGAGAATGGGCTTACAAAGCCGAGGTCCTTTATTTTGATCAGCCGGGAGGGCTGATGGATCAATTTACGATTGCACAAGGGGGGTTGATTTTTATCGATACCCAATCGGGTGAAACTACGAATTTAACTCCCAAACTAGGAACGTTGATCTTGGCCGAGTCAGGAATTCCAAAACAGACCCTATCCGTACTTCAAAATGCGCGAAATTATGCTCAAAATGCAATAGAAGAAGTACAAAGTAAACATCCTGAATTTGATCTAAAAAAGGCACAAGAGCAGGATTTTAAAAATTACCTTTCCCTAGTATCAAAGCCATTTCAACCCTATTGGTACGCTGCAATTCACAACCATTTAATCACGCAAACAGCCAAACAGGAATTGATCACTGCCGAACCTAATTTTAATAAAATAGGAACCCTTATGAATGCACATCAAAAAATTTTACAAGACTGTATTCAAAACACTCCAGCTCTAATGATTAATCAAATGGAGGCGGCCTTGACAGCGGGAGCTTCAGGGGCTAAAATTATTGGATCAGGCGGCGGCGGTTGTATGGTTGCAATAACAAATGAATCCGCTAAAGAACGTGTCATAAAAGCCTTCAAAGATGCCGGAGCTGCTGACGCCTATGAAGTACAATTAGTTTCGAATAAATGAAAGATTCAAATTCATTATTGATTATGGCAGGAGGAGCCTCATCGCGGATGAAACGTTCCCTAAAAAAAAGTGCAGTAGCAGACGAAATAAAAAAGCAAGCTGCAACAGTACACAAAAGTCTAATACCCCTTGGCTTGAGTCAACATCCGCTCTTGTATTATTTGGTAAAAAACGCAAAAGCTGCAGGGTACAAAAATATTTATTTGATAACCAGCCCTGAGAATGAGGCGTTTAAATCTCAATTGGAGCAGTGGAAAACCGACACTTTATTGAACGATATTGAGATCCGTTTTGCACTTCAATACCTTCCTAAAAATAGAGAAAAACCCCTTGGAACCGCAGATGCAGTTCAGCAGACTTTAGAGCAACATCCAGAGCTAATGCAAACCACTTTTACCGTTTGTAATGGGGATAATTTGTACTCAACAAAGGTTTTAGAAATGCTCCGAACGGAAAGAATGGAACCGCATGCGTTAATCAGCTATGCCCGTTCTGGATTGGCTTTTTCTGATGAGCGGATTTCCAAATTTGCGGTCATGGATATCGATTCAGAAGGGTATTTAAAAAATATTATTGAAAAACCAGATCCAGAACAAGTAGATCAATACAAAGATGGAACAGGCGAAATTCGGGTAAGCATGAATATTTTTAGCTTTGATGGGAAGGTATTCTACCCTTTTTTAAAGCAATGTCCGATACATCCCGAACGAAATGAAAAGGAACTGCCTGAAGCATTGAGAATGATGAATAAAACACTTCCGAAAACGACGATTTGTTTACCTGTTCATGAACACCTTCCGGATTTAACCTCAGCGGAGGATATTTTAAAATTTAATGAATAAAATAATGACTAAGCAGCTGCGAATTTCTATTTTTTGAGTTCCAAAGTTGAAATTCAATTGTTCTATTAAACGGAAAACAAATTATGTTAAAAAAAAGGAAGTTAATCTGCCTGATGGGATTGATCTTAACTAGTATTCAATGTAGTAAAACGGAGTCAATTCTTGAGCGTGCCATGTCGAGTCCTGATAGCGCCATTCAAAGAGTTGTTGAACAGCTTGATAAGCACGAAGTTCAACTCCTTTTAACCCAGATTGATACAAATGAGGCAACAGAGACGAACTTTCACTCTTCGTTTTTTAACTTAGATGAGGGTCATTATTTTTATCCGGCCAGTACTGCCAAGCTTCCTATTGCTGCTTTAACATTGCAAAAACTCAGAGAACTTCAAAGTAGCGGGATTCTGATTGACGCGGATACTCCATTTACAATTCGAACCCAGCAAGGAGTCCCAGTAAAATTAAATGACCCTAGTCAGGAAGAGGGAGCGTTGACATTCTCTCACCTTATTAAAAAAATATTTTTAGTTAGTGATAACGATGCATACAACTATTTGTTTGATTTTTTAGGAAGGGATTACATCAACTCCGAATTGAAGGGTGTTGGGCTTAACAATACTCAGATTTTTCACAAGTTTCTTTTTGGTGCAGACAATGAAACGACTTGGGAATACACTTTTTTTAACAGTGAGGGCGATACACTTTATCATCAAGGCTCAATAACTTCAAGCTTTAAGCAAAGCAACCAAAACCTTAAAGGAGTAGTTAAGGGGAAGGGATTTTTATCTGAAGGGACTTTGGTCAATAGTCCGATGGATTTTAGCAAAAAAAACAGAATTTCCATCCTGGATTTAGAAGGAATTTTAAAACGACTTATGTTTCCACAAGCCTTTCCGAAATCAAAACAATTCAGATTAGCAGATACGGATTATGAATTCTTACGTTTTTGGATGAGTCGTTCCACCTTAGAAAGTCAATTCCCAAATTATGATAATGGGGAATATTGGGACAGTTACAACAAGTTTTTTATTCATGGAGATCAAAAAGGGATGATGACCGACCAAATCCGGATTCATAACAAGGTGGGATATGCTTATGGCACGCTAACAGATGTAGCATTTATTCAAGACAAGGAATTCGATTTGGCCTTTTTCTTAACGGCTACTATTTTGGTAAACGAAAATGAAATCTTTAACGACGACATTTATGAATTTGACAATGTAGGGATTCCTTTTTTAGCTTCGCTAGGGCGTTTTGTTTTGGAGGAATTAAGAAAAAATAAATCAGCTATCAAAGAGCCCTAATGCTACGAGTCGTTGATGCAAAAACTCACCTGCGGTAATATCATCGTATTTTTTTGGGTGCTTTTCATCAACTGTTTGTGACAAACAGTTTAGGGGCATATGAGGTACAGGATGCATAAAGAAAGGGAGGGAGTAACGAGCTTTAGACCAATCTTTTTCGGGTGGATTTACAACCCTGTGAATGGTGGATGGAAGTTTGTTATTGGTTAAACGGGAAAGCATATCTCCAACATTTACAATTAATTCGTCAGGTTCGGCAATGGCATCAATCCACTCATTTTGTCTATTTAAAACCTGTAATCCACTTCCCTGAGCTCCCATGAGAAGGGTGATAAGATTAATGTCTCCATGAGCAGCAGCACGTTCAGCTTCTTTCGGGGCTTCTGTTATTGGAGGGTAATGAATGGCTCTTAGTATCGAGTTTCCTTCCAAGATGTAACGATCAAAATAGTTTAGATCGAGATCCAGGTACAAAGCAATGGCTTGAAGAAGTATTTGGGCTGTTTTTTCTAAACGTTTGAAAACGGTGTTACCAATGGAATTGAAAGCATCCAATTGTTTAACTTGAATGTTTTCAGGATAATTAGATTTTAGGTTAGGATGACTTTCTAGATCTTGACCAAAGTGCCAAAATTCTTTTAAATCGCCAACATTTCTTCCTTCAGCATGTTCTTTTCCGAAACCGGTGTAACCTCGCTGTCCACCGCCTCCTTTTATTTCGTAGGAATTTTTTATTTCATCAGGGAGAGCAAAAAAAGCCTTGATTTCTCGATAAAGAGCTGTTTGCAGTTCACGATCTAGGAAATGCCCTTTGAGGGCCAAGAATCCGATTTCTTCAAAGGCGTTCCCTACTTTTTGTACAAATGCTTTTTGTTGTTGAATATCTTCGGAAAGAAAAGCGTTTAAGTCGGCCTGAGGAATTTTTTGCATGGTTTGAAGGTTTAAAAAAAGCGAGCCCATCGGCTCGCTTTATACATAGATAAGGAATATTACAGCGGGCCATGAGTAGGCACCTGCTGTCTTGAATTCCTCAAATGATTTTCATAAGACATAAGACACCTCCTTTCTACATTTAGTTAAACTTAGCTGTTGTCACAGCTCGAACTTCTCATTTCAAATATAGGAATCCCAATCTTGAGAAGAAACTTATTTGACGATTTTTTTCAAAGTAAGTCCTTGTACTAAAATTGTAAATAAAACAACTCCATAAGTAAGGATTAGGATTAAATCTTTTCCTGTACCGATACTATCTGGCAAGTTTAACGCCAAGGCGATACTCAGGCCCCCTCGTAAGCCTCCCCAAGTTATTATGAGAGCGGTATTTTTTTCAAAAGACTTTTTGATGGATAAAATTTTGATGGGAACAAAAACACCAATACCTCTTGAAATTACAACCAAAAAAATGACTAAAAGGATAATCAAGACATAGCTTAAATCAAAGTTTTGAAGGATGGGGATAATTTCCAAACCAATAAGGATGAACAGGATAGCATTCAAAGTTTCGTCAATCAAATGCCAAAATTTGTAAACATAATCTCCCATGGCTTTTTGTACTCCTTCTGCATCTTTATCGGTATCGATATTTTGATTTAAAAAAAGTCCCATCATAACCACACCTAAAACTGCGGAGAAGTGAAACATATGAGAAATTACAGGAACTAAAAGAACCAACGAGAGGGTAATGAGGACCTCCAATTCTACGTGTTCATTTTCAATATATTTTACAAGTTTCAAACCTAAATATCCCATAGCAGCTCCAAGTAAAATTCCTCCAATGACCTCAGTTGCAAATAAAGCAGTAACACTTTGTGCGGTAATATTTTCTACTCCTTCTATTTTCATACTTAAGAGCGTTAGAAATACAACCACGCCAATTCCATCATTAAATAGAGATTCGCCTGCAATTCGTGTTTCGGTAACGGTAGATAGATTCATTTTCTTGACCATGGCCAAAACAGCAATAGGATCTGTAGGCGCAATAAGGGCTCCGAATAAGAGGCAGTCAACATAAGTCAAACCGACGGAGGTCATCCCTAAAAAGGGCTGACTAACGAGCCAGTGAAGACCTGTACCTACAGCAAAAGTGGAAAAAACAACACCAAAGCTTGCCAATAAAAGGATGGTGACTTTATCTTTAAGTAATTCATGAACATTGACGCTGATGGCACCGGCAAACAATAAAAACGGGAGCATGACGTCAATTAGTAATACACTAAAATCAAATTGCTGGGTTAACGATGTGGCCAGAGATAAAAAATCTGGAGCAATCAAACCGATCACTAAAACACCCAAGGAAAGTACAATGGCTAAAACCATTAAGCCAATGGTTTGTGGGAGTTTTAAAATTCTAAGATTAATAATGGAAAAGACAGATGCTAGGAGCAACAATACAGTTGATAATTCGAGTAAATTCATTATGATATAGTTTACCTAAATATATAAAAATTAACGACTTAAATACAATTTAGCTAAATATTTGCCAATCAGATCAAATTCAAGATTGACGGGGTCTCCTATGTTGAGTTGATTAAAATTTGTGTGTTCGTAGGTAAAAGGAATGATGGCTACAGAAAACTGGTTCTCTTTCGAGTTGACCACTGTTAGGCTTACTCCATTTATTGTAATTGAACCTTTTTCTATGGTAATATGACCCGAACTCTTGTCGTATTCAAATGTGTAAAACCAGCTACCGTCTAATGTTTTGGCTTCAATACATTTAGCTGTTTGATCTACATGACCTTGAACCATATGACCGTCTAAACGAGCTCCGAGTTTCATGGCACGTTCGAGATTGACATAAGAACCCATTTTTAAAGTCCCAAGATTGGTTTTTTTTAAAGTTTCGTCAATAGCCGTTACAGTGTAGTTTTTAGGATCGCATCTTACAACGGTAAGACAAACTCCGTTATGGGCAACACTTTGGTCTATTTTGAGCTCTTTAGACAACGAACTTTCAATGCTTATGTGAAGGTTTTCTCCCTCTCTTTCAAGTGCAATGACACGTCCAAAAGCTTCTATGATTCCTGTAAACATGCGTTTAAAATTAAGTACATTTGTTTACAAAAGTAGTTATAAATGACAAGGTGTGAGTGATATCTCTAAAATTAGCGTTGGAATTTCAGCTGGAGATCCCAATGGAATTGGAATAGAAATTATTTTAAAAGCATTTCAGGACAAACGTCTTTTTACTTTTTTTACCCCTGTGGTATTTGCAAATAGTGATAATCTGATTAATGAAAAGAACCGTTTGGATTTGCAAACTTCAATTTTTTCTTTAAAAAATTTAAAAACCCCAAAGCAAGGTCAGTTGAACGTGATCAATACTTGGAAAAACACATTCGAATTTAATTATGGAAAAGCAGAGCCAGCAGGCGGTGATGCAGCGCTTAGTTCTTTGGAGGCTGCTACAGCAGCTTTAAAAAGCAATCAGATTGATGCTTTGGTCACCGCCCCAATTCACAAAAAAAATATTCAAACAAATGCATTTCAATTTCCTGGTCATACCTATTATTTGAATCAACAACTTGAGGGTGAAAGTTTGATGTTTATGATTTCAGAAAACTTAAGAGTAGCGTTGGTTACCGATCATATTCCCCTTAAAGACGTCGTTAATTCCTTGACAGAGGAAGAAGTCACTAAAAAAATTAAGTTGTTATCAAAAAGCCTCATTCAAGATTTTGGAATTTCACGACCAAAAATTGCCGTACTGGGTATCAATCCTCACACGGGCGATCAGGGAGTAATCGGAACAGAAGATGACAAGGTACTTAGACCGTTGATTCAAAAGCTATTTCAAAAGGGAGATCTAGTCTTTGGGCCTTTCCCAGCCGATGGGTTTTTTGGCAGTCAGTCATTTTCTAACTACGATGCCGTTTTAGCCATGTATCACGATCAAGGGCTGATTCCTTTTAAAACTCTTTCTTTTGGGAAAGGAGTCAATTTTACAGCTGGACTCAATAGAGTACGAACTTCACCTGATCACGGAACTGCTTTTGATATTGCAGGACAAGGGAAAGCGGATTCGAGTTCATTTGTAGAGGCCTTATTTGCTGCGAGATCAATTTTCCTCCAACGCAAAGAACTTGAGACAACTTAATTAAAAGTAGTTAAAGGGCTTTGGTCATAGCCAATCCTTACCGCTTTTGCTTCTATGGATTTATTAAAATCTAAAGCGTTGGAATAGACCGACCACACGGAATCGGGACTTTTTTTCCAGACAATAGTTGCTCCTTCATCAGGATGTTCTAGGTGGATTTTTCCACCTTTGATTTTACTTATTAAAGATGTTAGCTTTCTGGACTTTCCCTCCGGAAACCAATTTTCCATTAATTCCTTTTCGGGATATTGACCCAAGTCTCCCGTTTCTACAATCCACTTATCCATACTTTTTCTGAAGAAGTCCAAGGTGTCTTGCAAATGTAATTTGCCTGCTAAATTTTCCAGTTCATAAGGATCTTTTTCAAGATCGTAAAGTTCTTCTTTTGGCTTGGGAGTTTTAAACCAAGCAGCACTTTTTGGCTCAAGTTTTTGTTCCTCCCACAATAGGTTTAAATGTTGCATCATGGGCATCTGTTCCCGATAGGAAACGGGGAGTGCATTACTGATTTCAGGATTAAAATTTCGAATGTATTTAAACGTACCGAAGCGTAAAGCTCTTAACCGATCGACTTGTTCGTCAAAACGGTCAGAGGAGGCGAAAATAAAAGAAGCTTTTTCTGATGCTTCATGGGGTCCAAATTGTGCTTTCCCTTGCATTACATCAGGAGGTTTTATTCCTGCAATAGAAAGAACTGTAGGAGCATAATCAATAAAGCTGATCAAGTCTTTATTTTTGGTTCCTGCTCTTTTTTGATTGGGAAATTTGATGATCAAAGGAACTTTAATCCCCGTTTCGTAAAGGGCTCTCTTGTACCGAGGGAATGGTCCTCCGTGATCTCCGTAAAAGAAAATGATACTATTTTGGTAAAGTCCTTCTGATTTGAGTTCTTCAATAAGGTTACCAATTTGTTTGTCTAGCCGAATTAGGTTGCTGTAGTTTACTGCCAGATCTTTCCTGACTTCCGCTGTATCTGGGAAAACGGGAGGTACAGGGATTTTTTGAGGATCTACTAAAAGCGGTTCATTTCCTTGATTCCATATTTGGGACTCGTGGGTAATTCCAAAGTTAAATACGGCGAAGAAGGGCTGATTCGGGTTGCGATTTTTCCAATGGGCCTTGGAACTACTTTCGTCCCAAACACCTTCTGTTTTTTGAAAGTTGTAATCTTCTTTAGCATTATTTGTTGTGTAATAGCCCTTGCTTCGAAGGTACTGAGGAAACATTCTAACACCTTGAGGAGCAGGCGGTGAATAACTAGGAATCCCAATACTGGGTTCATTTTCTTTTTTGTAGGCGTTGTAAGTTCTCATATTGTGAGTTCCCAAGGTTGTAGGATAAAGACCGCTTATTAATGCACTCCGTGCTGGAGCACATACAGGAACAGGACTGTAAGCATTGGTAAAGACGACTCCGTCCTTAGCCAAACTAGACAGATAAGGGAGTTGTACCGAAGCATTCCCATACATTGGAAAAAATTCTGGGGACTGATCTTCTGCAACCAACCAAATGATATTTGGAGCAGTGGGGGTTGTCTTTTCTGGACTACACGAGAAAAAAAGAAGAGAACAAAACCAAAGGCATTTAAATAAATTCATGATCAAAAATAGTTATCATTAAAGATACTACAATGAATTTTATTTTTTTTGGAACTTAAATATTAGAGCCTTACTTTTTATTTTTAAAAAGCTTGACAAAAAAACTTCCTAAAAGTGAGTGAATCAAACTTGAAATTGCAGCTGGAATAGCAACGGCGGGGTTGGTAAAGTTTTCTCTTGCTAAAACAACACCAAGTCCTGAATTTTGCATTCCTACCTCTATGGAGATTGTTTTTGCAACCTTCCAATTTTTTAGCAGACCAAGGCTTATTAAAAAACCAAAAGTAAAACCTAAAAGATGCAAAATAATTAAGGCTAAAATCAATTGGATTCCTGAACTAAGAATAATCTCCTTTCCTTGCCCTACAATACTTGCAACGATTAGAGAAATGAGTAATACAGCAATTGGAGGCGCATAAGGGACTGTTTTTTCCGTGGTCTTGGGGAAATAACGATTTACAAGAATACCCGCAGCTATGGGAAGAAGAACTACTTTAAGTGTACTGTAAAAAAGTCCTTCGGCGGGAATTTCAAGATAACTTCCCGAGAGTTGGAGGGTTAGAAAGGGAGTCATAAAAATGGCGGCAAGTGTTGAGCATGCTGTCATGGTTACGGACAAAGCTACTTCTGCTTTAGCCAAATAGGCGATCACATTGGAGGCAGTGCCCCCTGGACAGGAAGCCACTAAAATCATTCCAACAGCAAATAGTGGAGGCAATTGAAAAAGATACGCAAGCATCCAGCCTAATAGTGGCATAACAAGAAATTGCATCGCTAAGCCAAGGAAAACCCATTTGGGATGCTTTACAATTTGAATGAAATCACTTCCTTTTAATGTTAATCCCATACCGAGCATTATGCCTCCTAGCCCTAGCGTAATTAAGGACCCTTGAAACCAAGTAAATAGGGGCGGATAAATCAGCCCTATTATTGAAAAAGTGGTAACAATCCAGGGAAAAGACGCAGTTATTTTATGTGATCTCAATTGTATAAATTTTTAAAAACAATAAAATTAAGGAACTCTTTTTGTAATTTGACCATTTAAAAAAAGCTCCTATGTTTCATTCAGATTTATTAAAATTCAAATTTGTCGTTTTAATACTACTCGCCCTAGGGTGTTCTTCACCTTCTACTACACCCCCATCCTCATTTTTATTACTTCCTTCAGTGACAGAAAGTAAATTTAACCAAGGTCGTTCTAATCTTACAGTCAATACTTTGGATTTGGCTTTTAGTCCTACGGCTGATTCTCTGCCTCTTCGTTATGGGATTACAAAAAGTTTTGAACTGACAAATAATGCCGACACAGCTCAACTTATTTTCAGCATAAAACCAAAAAAAAATAAGGCTAAAGAATCTTACACCCTACAAATAAAAGAAGATAAAATTGTTTTAGAAGCTCAAGATCAAGCAGGGCTATTTTATGCCTTTATTACACTAAATCAATTACTTGAAGATGCCAATGACCAAGGACTTTCACTACCCTTAGTGGAAATTAGGGATACTCCAAAAATTGCTTTTCGTCCCATACAAATTGACGTGAAACACCACTTAGAAAAGGAAGTGTATTACTACGATTTGATAGACGAGTTAGCACAACTAAAAATCAATGGAATCATCCTTGAAATAGAGGATAAATTAAAATACAAAAGACGTCCTGAAATTGCTTCCTCCGATGCATTTTCAATTGAAGTTTGGAGAACGATCAGTGACTATGCCGCTGCCAGAAATATATTTATCAGTCCTTTGGTGCAGGGTTTAGGTCATGCCTCATTTGTTTTGAAACACGATAAGAATAAGCATTTGAGAGATGATCCAGAAAGCGATTGGGCCTTCAATCCACTCGACCCTGAAACCTATATTCTCCAGTACGATTTGTATTTGGATGCTTTAGAGGCTTTTCCTCACGGTAAGTACCTCCATGTAGGAGGAGATGAGGTGCAAACCACGGGAAGGGGGAGCGGTAAAAGCGCTTTAGAACTAAATTTGTTTTGGTTGAATAAGGTTACGAAATTTGCAGCAGAGCACAATCGGATTCCGATCTTTTGGGATGATATGCCTCTCAAGCAAGCGGGATTGATGAGTCCCATCTACCATGCAACTATTTCTACTCAAACTGTGGATTCTATTTGGGAAGCTAATGAACCCAAGCTGAATCGCTTTATTGAACAATTTCCGAAAAATTGTGTTTACATGCGATGGAACTATTCTATGGCAGAAACCTATGGTAATAGTAAGGCGATGGACTGGTTTTCGTCAAATGGATTTCATGTAATGGGAGCAACGGCGGGTCAGACACGATGGACCTTAATGCCCCAAAGGGAAAGTAATATTGAACAAATACGCACCTTTGCTGAGCAGTCCATCAAGCGAAATTACAATGGATTGCTATTGACCCTATGGGACGATGATTCTCCCCATTTTGAATTGTATAAAAGAGGGATTTCAGCCTTTGCTGAGTTTAGTTGGGGAGGACTTCAACGTACCAAAGAGGATTTCAAAAAAGCGTATCGACACCGAAAGTTTGGACCTCGTTATCAATCTGAGAAGTTTGCTTTTATTGATGACCTTGACGAGCCTGTTGCACTGTGGACCAATCTTTTTGTTGAAGAAGAGACTCATAGAAATTCCTTAAATCAGCGTGAAAATCCCATTGAAACTCACATAATTGATCTTCCTTCTTTAGACAAAAAAGGAATTTGGACAGAAAAGTATGCCCAAAGATTGATCCAATTAGAAGCCCAACAAAAAGTATTAAAAAAAGCTCAAAAAAAGCTTGATTCACTCCAATCTTTGGATACCAAAGCAGGATTTAATCTTGCAGTTTACAATGAGGTAGCCAATCTAGTAGCGTATAATTTTAAGCTTATGAATGCAATCAAAAACATTGACCTTACCACAACTATTTCTGAAGAAAGAGAACGGATTAAAGATCTTCAAAATATTGCAAATGAGTTTGTTACAATAAGAAAACAATTTGAGGACACTTACAGTAAATCACGAATTTTAAATAAACCTCAAGATTATATTTTAGATCAGGACCATCACAGACATCCCGCCAATCAAACGATAAATTTTGACTGGCAGTTTACTGCTGAATTGATGCTGCTCAAGAAAATAGAAGGTTATTTTCAAACGTAAAAAACTTGGACAGAGGGAACAAAACCAATCATTAAGTAGTACTACGCAAGACTCATTTTGTTTAAGAGTTTTTAAAAAAGCTTAAGTAAAAAAGAAACCTTAATAGTATTACTATTATATTTGCACCTCTATGAATGATTTGCAAGTCCATATGGCCATCGATTCCAATCTTTATTTTAAAGACCCTGAGTCATCTGATTTGGGAAAGAAGATTGTTATGAATGGGATTAAAATGATTCATGAACTTGGATATGAATCGTTTACATTTAAAAAACTAGGGGCTCAAATCCATTCTAATGAAAGTTCTATTTACCGATACTTTGAAAGTAAACACACTTTTTTAATTTATCTGGTGAATTGGTACTGGAGTTGGATAGAATTTAAACTTGAACTTTTAACGACTAATGTTTCTTCCGCCGAAGAAAAATTGGATAAAGCCGTTCAGCTATTGACAGAGCAGGTTAAGGAAGATGACACCTTCACTTTCATTAACCAAGTTACGTTGAATAAAATCATCATTGCAGAGTCTGTCAAAGCATATCATACTAAGCAAGTAGATAAGGAAAATGAAAAAGGCTTTTACAAGACATACAAACGAGTCGTTCAAAGGGTATGTGATTTTGTTTTGGAGATTAATCCTCAATTCAAGTTTCCACATATGTTGGTTTCTACCATTATTGAAGGAGCACACCATCAACGCTTTTTTTCAGAACACCTGCCCTCATTAACGGACTTTGAAGAGGGTAAAAATAACATTGTTGAGTTTTACAAACAATTAACCAAAGATGCACTGAAGCAATGAAATTCATAAACATTTTTTCGTTGGATACGATGAAGTATTTTTTTGTGATAGGCATTCTTACTTCTCTTACACTATCCACTACTTTAGAGTCTTTGTCTTTATTAAGTGAAAATTCATTTGAGATTGTAAAAGGGGAATGGCAGGAAGATTCGCAAGAGGAAACAGAAGACCAAAGGGAAAAACTAGAAAAGAAAATACAGCCTCAAATACTGTCTTACAATCATTTATTTTCTTTAAAAATCAATACACTTCTTTATGTTCTCTCGGAATCGTATAAAGATTCTTTTTTAGAGATTTACAGCCCCCCTCCTGAGTTGGTTTAGCTCTTTTTTTAGCCCCAACTACACTTTCTATTTTTATTTTAAAATCATTTAAACTGATATTTTGAAATTCAGTTTAAAAAAAATTATATGAAAAATTCAAATTTATTATCAAATCTAAAACACGATTTACCAGCAAGTGTTGTCGTTTTCTTTGTAGCACTTCCTTTATGTTTGGGAATTGCTTTAGCCAGCGGAGCTCCTCTTTTCTCTGGTTTGATTGCAGGTATCGTAGGAGGAATCGTGGTAGGGATACTCAGTAATTCTCAAGTTGGAGTTAGTGGTCCAGCAGCCGGCTTGGCTGCTATTGTTCTTACTGCCATAGGCAGCTTGGGAGGTTTTGAAAACTTCCTTTTAGCAGTTGTATTGGGTGGTGTAATCCAATTCCTTTTCGGGATTCTTCGAGCAGGAATTATTGGATATTACTTTCCTTCTTCAGTAATTAAGGGGATGCTTACGGGTATTGGAATTATTATTATTCTTAAACAAATCCCCCACTTTTTTGGTTATTACAGTCCTGAAGGAGATTTTTCCTTTATTCAATCCAATGGAGAAAATACTTTTTCAGGGATTTTTAATGCCATCAATTTCATCAGTCCGGGGGCTACTCTCATAGCAGTTTTAAGTTTAGGAATCCTTTTATTGTGGTCTAATGTGCTCAGTAAAAAAGGAAAAATCTTTCAACTGATTCAGGGACCTTTAGTTGCCGTAGTCATTGGAATTGTTTATGCAATTTTCTCAAACAGCAATCCCTTTTGGCAAATCAAGGCATCACAACTAGTATCGGTTCCCATTCCAAGTGATTTGAGTTCATTTTTTGGGCAATTTAGTTTCCCTAATTTCGGTGAAATTGGAAATCCAGATATTTGGGTTACAGCCTTTACCATTGCTTTAGTTGCAAGTTTAGAAACCTTGCTTTGTGTTGAAGCTACTGACAAATTAGATCCAGAAAAACGTGTCACTCCAACAAACCGAGAACTCATAGCTCAAGGAGCAGGAAACTTTATTTCAGGGATGATAGGAGGCTTGCCTGTCACACAGGTAATTGTTAGAAGCTCAGCGAATATTCAATCGGGTGGGAGGACTAAAATGTCTGCTATTATCCATGGCTTTTTTCTATTGATCTCGGTGATCTTAATTCCAACAGTATTGAATAAGATTCCTCTTTCAGTTCTTGCCGCTATTTTACTAATAGTAGGATACAAGTTGGCAAAACCCAGCTTATTTAAAACTATGTATCAACTGGGATGGAAACAGTTTACGCCCTTTATTGTAACGATTGTTGGAATTGTTTTCACTGATTTATTAGTCGGAATTGGTTTAGGTCTTGCAGTGGGAATTATTGTTATTTTAATTAAGAGTTTTCAAAACTCACATTTTCTTCATATTGAAGATAAAAGTAATGGGAAGCACAAAATTAAGATGACCTTAGCAGAAGAAGTAACCTTTATTAATAAAGGTGCTATTTTGAAGGAACTGGATTCACTTCCTAGAGACACTTCTTTGCAGCTGGATGTAAGAAATACGCGTTTTTTGGATTATGATATCATTGAAATTTTAGATGATTTCTCTGAAAAAGCACGTCAAAGGAATATTGAACTTCAAATTATTTCTGAGAAAGGAATTACTGATAACCCAAAGAGCCTCTTCCACTTTTTCGAAAAAAAACGCAAGAGCGCTTAAGAATTACAATATGAATTACGCTACTCCAAATTATCGAATTTTGGTTTTGTACAACCCGCTGAATCGTATGGCTACAACACTACCCACTGCGGTTTCTATTGCCAAAAAGACAGGAGCAGCTATTGATATTCTCAGTGTAAGTTCTTTAAAACCACTCAAAGATCAGAGCAATCAAGTTGCTTTGATCAGAATTTATAAAGATGAAAAAAAGAGGCTGAAATCGCATTTAAGTAGCTTAGTTGATATCCTTGTAGAAGAAGAGAATATTTCGGTAATCTACAATGCTAAGGTTGGAGTAATTAAGGATCTAGTCCAGGAACATATTAGATTGACCAAGCCAGATGTCGTTATTTTAGGAAACCACAAAGGCTTTGGAAAACAATGGATAAATTCGAACCTTTTGAATACGGTCCTAGACCATCATTCAGGGGTGACTCTTTTGGCTTCCAGCAATACCCAATTTAATAACAATAAAACTTTGAAACTTGGTTTTGTAAACGAGTTCAGTAAACAGCATCCTTTCCTTCAATCTTTATCAAGAAAATCAAATCCCTCGTACAAACTTTTTCAATTTTCATCAGAAAAAAAACATAAAAAACATGATGAAAAAGAAGAAGTCGTGGTCTATGATTTTGAAGATAAGGCAAGTATGTTCTCTAACTTTTTAAGGTATATTGAAGCAAGTAATCTTAGTATTCTTTGCATTCAAAAAGCCCTTTTTTCTAACAAAAATTTAAACTCATTTAATAAAAAAATAATTATCAATAAATTATCTAACCTTGAAGCACCAATTTTGGTACTTCCTAATTAATTTTAATTATGAAAGCACAAACAAAAGAAACACAATATTTAATGACCCCAACAACTGCATTGCAAGAACTGAAAGACGGCAATCAGCGATTTATCGAAAAAAAGCAGTTGAATCGAGATTTATTACAACAAGTTTCAGAAACCAGTACAGGACAATTTCCGTTTGCTACAGTTTTAAGTTGCATCGATTCTCGAGTTTCATCAGAACTTATTTTTGACCAAGGAATTGGAGATATTTTTAGCGTACGAATCGCTGGAAATTTTGTCAATGAAGACATTTTAGGGAGCATGGAATTTGCTTGTAAACTTGCAGGGACTAAATTAGTTCTCGTTCTGGGGCATACTGCCTGTGGAGCAGTTAAAGGAGCCTGTGACCATGCTCGTTTGGGAAATCTCACAGCTTTAATTAACAAAATTGAACCCGCTGTTGAGGCAGTAAAAGAACCTGCAGATGAAAGTATCAGAAATTCATCTAATAGTGATTTTGTAAATGAAGTTGCTGCTCAAAATGTAAAGATGACCATTGAAAACATTCGAAATCAAAGTGAGGTACTCAAGGAAATGGAAGATGCTGGCGAGATCCAAATTCTTGGGGGTATGTATGATATTCAATCAGGTAAAGTAACTATTTACTAGTAAAAATCATTAATTTCTATCAAACCCTTTTTCAATAGCTATTGAAAAAGGGTTTTTTTTGTTAAGTTGTATCTTGAAAAAAATAAATAGAACTTATGAGATTTTTCATTTACACCTTAGTACTTAGCCTTGGTTTCTCGTGTTCCCAGTCCACAGAATCCTTGACATATCCGAAGACCCAAAAAGTTCCAGTAGTGGATACTTATTTTGGAAAAGAAGTTACAGATAACTATCGCTGGCTGGAGGATGATAACAGTAATGAAACGAAGAGTTGGGTAAAGGAACAAAATGAAGTTACTTTTTCTTATTTGGATAAAATACCGTTTCGAAATGAATTAAAAAATAGATTAGAACAACTTTGGAACTTCCAAAAGTTAACTGCTCCATTTGAAGAAGGGGATTACACCTACTATTACAAAAATGATGGTCTTCAAAACCAGTATGTGGTTTATCGAAAGAAAGACGATACAGAAGAAGAAGTTTTTTTAGACCCCAATAGTTTTTCGGAAGACGGTACAACCTCGTTAGCAGGATTGAGTTTTTCTAAGAATGGAACTTTCGCAGCCTATTCCATTAGTGAAGGAGGAAGTGATTGGAGGAAAATTATTGTGCTTGACGCAGTCAAGAATTCAGTTATCGGGGACACTTTAGTCGATATTAAATTTAGCGGAATACAATGGCAAAAGGAAGCAGGATTTTTTTATTCTAGCTACGACAAACCTGAGGGAAGTGAATTGAGTGAAATGACAGATCAACACAAGCTTTATTTTCACAAGTTAGGAACGCCTCAGTCAGAGGATCAAATTATTTACGGAGGAACTCCGGAAGAAAAGCATCGTTACATCGGAGCTAGTGTTTCAGAAGATGGCAACTATCTGTTTATTTATGCTTCTAAAACGACTTCTGGAAACATAAGCTATGTAAAAGATTTGAGAATTCCTGACAGCCCACTTTTACCTGTGGATGAGGATTACAGCACCGACAGCTATTTACTCCATAGCGAAGGAGATACTTTTTTTATTGTTACTAATAAAGAAGCGCCCAACCAAAAACTGGTTCGTGCAAAGTTCAGTAAGGTAAATGAAAAGTATTGGGAAGATGTTATTCCCGAAACGGAACATGTTTTATCCGTAACTAGTGGAGCGGGTTATTTTTTTGCAAACTACATGATTGACGCTATTTCTCAGGTGATACAATTTAATCTGGAGGGTGATGTAATGGGGACCGTTAACCTTCCTGGAATTGGAACCGCGAGAGGTTGGAATGGAAAAAAAGAACAAGAAAAATTGTACTACAGCTTTACCAATTATCATTCGCCTGGAATTATCTACGAATTCGATCCCAAATCAAACACTTCTGAAAAATATTGGTCTCCTGATATTGATTTTGATCCTGAAAAGTATGTTTCTAAACAGGTTTTTTACACCTCTTCTGATGGTACCAAAGTGCCCATGATTATTACTCACAAAAAAGGAATTGAATACAACGGGAAGAATCCTACAATTTTATACGGATATGGTGGGTTTAATATTAGTTTACAACCTTCATTCAGTATTGCCAATGCGGTTTGGATGGAACAGGGAGGGGTTTATGCTGTTCCCAATTTGAGAGGTGGAGGTGAATATGGAAAAGAATGGCATAAAGCCGGTACTCAGATGAAAAAACAGAATGTTTTTGATGATTTTATTGCAGCAGCTGAATACCTTATTTCAGAGCAGGTTACAAGTCCAGAATTCCTTGCCCTTAGGGGAGGGTCTAATGGAGGCCTTTTAGTTGGCGCCACAATGACTCAAAGACCAGAATTAATGAAAGTTGCTCTACCCGCTGTAGGAGTATTAGATATGTTGCGGTATCACAAATTTACTGCAGGGGCTGGGTGGTCATATGACTATGGAACAGCAGATGATTCTGAAGAAATGTTTGACTACTTAAAAGGATATTCACCGGTTCACAATGTAAAAAAGGGAACGTACTATCCAGCCACATTAGTTACCACTGCAGATCATGACGATCGGGTTGTTCCAGCGCATTCTTTTAAGTTTATTTCAGAATTACAAGACAAGCATCAGGGACAAAATCCAGTACTTATTAGAATTGAAACCAAAGCAGGACACGGAGCAGGAACTCCAGTTTCAAAGAGGATCGAACAATTTGCAGATATTTTTGGCTTTACTTTATTCAATATGGGATTTGAGGTACTACCCAATAAGGTGAAAAATAAAATTAAGGGATAAGCTTTCAAAATGATTCGAAAAGCGACAAGCAAAGACGTTGATTTGATTGCCTTAATTTACAATCATTACATCCTAAACTCCACAATTACATTTGAGGAGGAAGCAGTTGATGGGCAAATTATTTCAGAGCGATTGAATTCAAACAAAAAGCTTGATTGGTGGGTTTATGAAATTCAAAATGAAATTGTTGGATATGCTTATGCTGCACTTTGGAAACCAAGATCGGCTTATCGGTACACGGCTGAAACTAGTGTTTATGTAGCACCAGCTCATCAAAAAAAGGGGATTGGAAAGCAGATTTACAGCCATTTAATATCGGAACTCAAAAAGAGTGGACTTCATACTCTTTTAGCAGGCATCGCTCTTCCCAATGATGAAAGTATTCATTTTCATGAAAAGTTAGGGTTTAGAAAGGTGGGTCAGCTAGAAGAAGTTGGATTTAAATTCAATCGTTGGATTGATGTGGGTTATTGGGAATTGAATTTGTAATTGAAACTAATCTTCCATAGAAAAGTCTTCCATAAATTTCGTTGTGTAATTCCCTTTTACATAATCAGGATGACTCATTAGCTTTAAATGAAAAGGGATAGTAGTTTTAACTCCTTCAATAATAAACTCTTCTAAAGCTCGCTTCATTTTGCTGATTGCCCCCTCTCGGGTCTGAGCGGTGGTAATTAGTTTTGCAATCATGGAGTCGTAATGCGGAGGGATTACATAGCCACTGTAAACGTGAGTATCTAGACGAATCCCATGACCTCCAGGAAAATGTAGCGTAGAAATTACCCCAGGACTAGGGCGGAAGTCATTGTAGGGGTCTTCGGCATTGATTCTACATTCAATTGAATGCAGCTTTGGGAAGTAATTTTTCCCAGAAATCATTTCTCCTGAAGCAACTTTAATTTGTTCGTGAATCAAGTCATAATCAATAACTTGTTCCGTAATGGGATGTTCAACTTGAATCCGGGTATTCATCTCCATAAAATAAAAATTCTTATTCTTGTCTACCAAGAATTCTATGGTTCCAGCACCTTCGTATTTGATGTATTCTGCAGCTTTGACTGCAGCTTCTCCCATTTTTTTTCTAAGCGCTGGCGTCATAAATGGAGAGGGAGTTTCTTCTGTTAATTTTTGATGTCTACGTTGAACCGAACAATCTCTTTCAGACAGATGGCATGCTTTTCCAGAAGAATCCCCTACAATTTGGATTTCTATGTGTCGTGGTTCTTCGATGAGCTTTTCCATGTACATTCCGTCGTTTCCAAAAGCAGCACCTGCTTCTTGGCGTGCACTTTCCCATGCTTTTTGAAGTTCATCGGGTTTCCATACGGCTCGCATTCCTTTACCACCCCCTCCAGCAGTTGCTTTAAGCATGATGGGATACCCTATTTCAACGGCAAGGGATTCCGCTTCTTCTAATGAATCTAAAAGCCCTTCCGAACCGGGTATTGTAGGAACTCCTGCAGCCTTCATCGTAGCTTTTGCAGAGGCTTTGTCGCCCATTTGATCTATCATATCTGCAGAAGCCCCGATAAATTTAATTTCGTGTTCTTTACAAATTTTAGAGAATTTCGCATTTTCAGACAAAAAACCATAACCCGGATGAATCGCATCGGCATTGGTTATTTCAGCTGCAGCGATAATGTTTGACATTTTTAAATACGACTCATTGCTTGGAGCAGGACCTATGCAGACCGCTTCATCTGCAAAACGAACATGTAAACTATCCGCATCTGCCTTGGAATAAACAGCGACAGTTTTCACGCCAATTTCTTTACACGTGCGTATGATACGCATTGCAATCTCTCCACGATTGGCTATCAGAATTTTGTTAAACATGAGGTTGATTTAGGATGGATTGATTACAAATAAGGGTTGATCAAATTCTACGGGTGAAGCATCATCTACGAGGATCTTGACAATTGTTCCGTTTACTTCGGATTCAATTTCATTGAAAAGCTTCATTGCTTCGATCACACACAATACATCTCCGTCTTTAATTGTATCTCCTACTTCAACAAAAGCAGGTTTGTCGGGGGAAGCTTTTCTGTAAAAAGTACCGATAATAGGGGATTTTATTGTAATCAGATGATCATCTGTTTTAGGGGCCTCTGAGGCTTCAGGGACCGGAGTAGCTGCTGGAACGGTTACAGGGGGAACTGCTACAGGTGCAGGAACAGCTTGAATTTGTTGTACAAATCCAGTTTCTACCTGCTGTGGATCAGAGCCAGTTTTGATTGTGATTTTTACATCTTCCATCTCAAGTTTAACCTCTTGAGCTCCAGACTTAGCCACGAATTTGATTAGGTTTTGAATGTCTTTAATATCCATAAATATTTGTTTAATTTTTAATATGCCCAACTTAGATAGGCTGCACCCCAAGTAAATCCTCCGCCAAATGCTGCAAAGATCAACTTGTCTCCTTTTTTAATTTTTGATTTGTAATCGTTTAATAACAGCGGTATTGTTGCTGCAGTAGTATTTCCGTAATAGGCAATATTCATCAGAACTTGATCGTCTTTCAGCCCGATTCTTTTTGCGGTAGCATCCACGATCCTTTTATTTGCTTGATGGGGAACCAGATAGCTAATATCTTCTCCTTTCAAATCGTTACGCTTGATAATTTGTTCTGTGGCATGAGCCATTTCAGTCACAGCATATTTAAAAACTGTTTTTCCATCTTGTTCAATATTATGCCATTGATTTTCGACGGTTTCTCTTGTGGTAGGATGTAGTGATCCTCCTGCTTTTACTCGCAATGACATACGATCATTTCCATTACTTCTAAAATATTCATCTTCCCAACCATGTTCATTAGAACTGGGTTCAAACAATACTGCGCCTGCGCCATCTCCAAAAATAATACAGGTAGTACGATCGGTGTAATCTACTATTGATGACATTTTATCTGCTCCGATTAGCAGAACTTTTTTGTATCGCCCAGAGTTTATGTAGGCAGCACTGGTACTCATTCCATAAAGAAATCCGGAACAGGCAGCGCTCAAATCATATGCAAAGGCATTGTTTGCACCTATGGATGATGCTACATAGGCTGCAGTTGCAGCAACAGGCATGTCAGGGGTAATGGTAGCTACAAGAACTAAGTCGATACTTTCTGGATTGACCTGATGTTTTAAAATTAAGTCATTTGCTGCTTCAATGGCTAAAAAAGAGGTTGCTTTGTCTTTGAGAATTCGACGTTCTTTAATGCCCGTTCTTGAGGTGATCCATGCATCGTTAGTGTCAACCATTTTTTCTAAATCTTCATTAGATAAAATTGTTTCAGGCACATATCCGCCAACAGCTGTGATCGCTGCTTTTGTTTGATTCGTCCTTGTTAGATTCATGCTATTGCGTAGCAGTAAAATAATCTATTCGTAAGTGAAGATAAAGGTTTTTTTATGCAATCAAAATAAATGGCATAAAAAAGCACTAGGGAAGGTCGTATGGTTTTCAAGCCTAATAATTTAGGCCTCGGCTGTAGCAGTAGCGTCTACCAGCACTTTACCTCTGTAGTAAAGTTTTCCTTCGTGCCAGTGCGCTCTGTGATAAAGATGTGCTTCTCCAGTTGAAGAGCAGGTCGCTATTTGCTGATCGGCAGCTTTGTAATGCGTACGTCTTTTATCTCTTCTTGTTTTAGAAATTTTTCTTTTAGGATGTGCCATAATGTTTAATTTTTATCCTTTTTACAAAAGATCTTTTAATTTATTCCAACGTGGATCTTCAGATCCTTTTAAATGCGTTTCTTTCGGTTCTAGTGCTTTGAGTTTGTCAACAATTTCACTTTTTAGGCTTCCATCCTTAATCCCAGGATGAACGCGTTTTTGCGGAAGTGCCAAAACAACCATTTCATAAAAGTATTGAGCCACGTTAACTTGATAGCTTCCTTCGGATAACACCAAAATTTCATCTGTAGTGTTGTTTGAAGGCTCACCAAATTTAACAATCAAATCAAATTCAGTTTGAATAGGATAATCAAACAATTCTGTAGAGACATCACACGGAAGGACAACAGGTCCATTCACTTCGAAATGCAACTCTAGGAAAGTTGTTTTTTTATCCAAAATCAGCTGACCAGATAAGGCTGCTTTATTGAAATCACTAAACTCAAAATGCGTAAAGAACGTATTGTCAATGGTAAATTCAAAATGGTGCTTTCCGTCTTTCAGTCCCACAAATGGGATTGTAAATTCCTTAATCGCTTCCATTCATCCACAATTGATCGGCAAATTTATAAAAAAAACTCAAGCAACGAGTCAAATTTTCAGGGATTCTAAATTAGTTACTACTAACCAACGCATTCGCTATTAAATACTCGGCGATTTGAATGGTATTTGTCGCGGCTCCTTTCCGAAGATTATCTGCTACAATCCACATATTTACTGCGTTTGAATGAGAAGTATCCCGACGAATACGTCCTACAAAAACCGAATTACTCCCTTCTGCTAAAATAGGCATCGGATAAAGTTGGTCTGAAGGCTTGTCTTGAACTTCAATCCCTTGGGTGTTCTGAAGGATTTCACGAATTTGTTCCACCTCAAATTCTTTTTCAAATTCAATATTGACGGCTTCACTATGTCCTCCTACCACAGGTATCCGCACTGCAGTAGCGGTAACTCCCATGGTTTTATCGTTCAATATTTTATGGGTTTCGTGAACCAATTTCATTTCTTCTTTAGTGTAATCATTTTCTAAAAACACATCACAGTGAGGAATTGCATTTTTATGGATGGGGTGAGGGTAGGCAGGTTCTGCTTCAAGACCCTTGGATTCTCGATCAAGTTGTTGTACTGCTTTTACACCTGTTCCTGTAATGGATTGATAAGTAGATATGACCAGTCGTTTTATTTTGTATTCCTGATGAAGTGGCGCTAAAGCCATTACCATCTGGATGGTTGAACAATTCGGGTTTGCGATGATCTTATCTTCCTGAGTCAAGGACTGACCGTTAATTTCAGGGACGATTAGTTTTTTGGAAGGATCCATACGCCAAGCAGAGGAATTGTCAATAACTGTTGTGCCAACTGCAGCAAATTTTGGTGCCCACTCCACAGAAGTGGTTCCTCCTGCTGAGAATAAGGCAATGTCAGGGCGTGAAGCAACTGCTGTCTCTAAACCAATGACCGTGTGATGAGTCCCTTTAAAATTTATTTTTTTTCCAACGGATCGTTCAGAAGCAACTAATAATAATTCACTAACTGGGAAGTTTCTTTCTTCCAATACTTTTAGCATGATATCTCCCACCATTCCCGTGGCACCTACTACTGCTATTTTCATCCTTCGCGTTTTAAATTCTGGGCAAAAATACTACTAATTCCAGGGCAATCAAATAGAATCTTATTTTGTTTCAAAAAAATAACAAAATGTTGTTTTTGTAACAAAAAAATTTATTGATGGAAGATGCGTTTAATTCTTGGGCCTAACCCTGTCAGTAATTCATAGCTTATTGTACTTCCTTGAGCAGCAAAAATTTCTGCAGAATTGGATGGACCAAAAAAAGAAACCTCATCGCCTTCTTCGCAGTCGATTCCGCTGATATCGATCATCAGCATATCCATGCAAATATTTCCAACCAAAGGAGCCTTTTTACCCTGAATCAGTACACTAGCCCGATGGTGTCCAAAATGACGTCCGATACCATCGGCGTGACCTAGAGGGAGGGTTGCAATTCGACTTGTTTTGGGAACAACCCATCCATTGTTGTATCCAACTGCTGCTCCTTTTTGTACTTGGTGGATTTGACTAATTTTTGACTTTAGTTCAGCAATAGGTTTTAGGAGTCGATCCCATTTAGGTTGATTTGCATAACCGTGAAGGGCAATACCACAACGAACAGCATCGTATTGATATTCGGGATAATTGAAAATTCCAGAACTGTTAAGTAAATGAAACTTTGGTGGTGATTTTGTGGCTTGAGTATGTTCTTTTTTGATTTTTTCAAATTGTTCAATTTGTTGTAAACATCCATTTGATGGACGCTCCTCCTCCGAAGCGGCTAAATGGGAATAAACACTCTCCAACTTAAAATAGGGTTGTTTTATTTTATCCAGCACCCAATTCACGTCTGAACTGGGAAAACCCACACGATTCAAACCTGTATTGTATTTAATGTGGATCGGATAATTTTTGACTTGTAATAGGTTCAGTTGCTGCTCCAATGCCAAGAACATATTTCTAGAATAGATACAAGGTTCTAAATCGAAGGTGATCAGATCGGCGAGGGAATCCTTCTGAGGGTAAAATACCATGATGGGCGTTTTGATTCCATGGTTTCGAAGCTGAATCCCTTCTTCAGCATAAGCAACGGCGAGTTTGTCAATGCCTATTTGAATCAAACGTTTCGCAATCTCAATAGATTGCCCACCGTACGCATTCGCTTTTACTACACCAATACATTGCGTAGAATTACGGAGTTGTTTCCGAATGCATTCGTAATTATGATTAAGATTCGACAGATAAATGTTTAGAGTGTTCAAGAGCGAAAGTGGCTAGGAATTTTTATTCTTTTTCTTGGGCGCGTTTTTCTTTTTTTTAGCATTAAAAAATGCAGCACGCGATAGAGGTTCGTAATTTTCTTTTTCCCCCAAAAGAACCAAGTCACTTTCTTTGGAAGTTCGGTAGCTGTAATTCGCTAAATTTCCTGTGCGGGTACAGATTGCATGTACTTTTGTAACATACTCTGCAGTTGCCATCAGCGCTGGCATTGGGCCAAAGGGGTTGCCTTGGTAGTCCATGTCCAAACCGGCTACAATGACACGAACCCCTCTATTGGCAAGGTCGTTACAGACTTGAATAATTTCATCATCAAAGAACTGAGCTTCGTCTATGCCTACAACATCACAACCATCTGCGAGGATTGGAATGTTTGCAGCAGCAGGTACGGGTGTTGAGGGAATCTGATTTTGATCGTGAGAGGTAACCAATTCGTCATCGTAACGCAGATCAATAGCGGGTTTAAAAATTTCAATTTTTTGCTGTGCAAATTGCGCTCTTTTTAAACGACGAATCAATTCTTCTGTTTTGCCTGAAAACATAGAACCGCAAATCACTTCGATCCATCCAAATTGTTCGTTTGTGTTAACGGTATTTTCTAAAAACATTTTGTAATTTTCAACTAAATTAATGGCAGTCAACCCATACGGTATTGTCAAAGGTATTAAATTAGGTTGGTTGAGGCAGATTATTTTATGACAGAAAAAATAAAAAGGGCTTTGAAAGAGTGGGCGGAAAAGGTTTTAAAAAACGAAGCCCAATGGGATTCTGATGCTGTTCATCAGACCATTCAAAAGTTGTACGAACTGTCTGTTTGCCAAAAAGTTTTAATGGAGGATACTTCACCAGCAACAGACCTGTGGAAACGTCAGCAAGCTGAGTTGTCATCCGTATTAGAGGCACTGACTGGAACTTCTAGTGAGACTAAAGTTGAAAAAGAGGAAGAGTTAGAGGTTCCTCCTATGATGGAAACCATAAAAAACATGGTCACTGAAATGCCAGAGCCTGAAAATTATGAGCGGCTTTTTGAAGTGGTAAAAGAACCTCCAGTTTTTGTTCCTAAAACTTCTAGAGATTCTGAATTGAGTAGGGAAAAAACTCCTATTCAAACAGAAGCGGAAGAGCGAAAAAATTTGAACGATCATTTTGCAAAATCAATTTCAATTGATTTGAATGATCGATTGGCTTTTATTAAACATTTATTTGAAGAAAAAGTTTCCGCATATGAAATGGTGATTTCCCAGATTGTGACCTTTGATTCATGGGAAGAAGTTCAGAATTTTATCGAAAATAAAGTAAAAGTTGAATATCCTCATTGGAAAGAGAAAGAAGTCATAGAAGCGCGTTTTATGGCCATTTTACAAAATAATTTTGGAGCTTAATTTACAGGCTCATCTACCCTAGCTAAACAACAGAAATTGATTTATTTAATTCCAACACCCATAGGCAATCTAGAGGACATGACCTTAAGAGCCATCCGCTTATTAAAAGAGGTAGATTTGATTTTGGCAGAGGATACACGAACCAGTCAGAAATTGCTCAACCATTACGAAATCAAAACTTCGATGTTGAGCTTTCATATGCACAATGAGCATAAAAAAGTACCTCAAATCGTCGAAGAAGTTCTTCAAGGAAAAACAATAGCATTGATCTCTGACGCAGGAACCCCAGGGATCTCCGATCCTGGGTATTTGCTGGTTTATGAAGCCCTAAAGAAAGAGATTGAAGTTCAATGTTTGCCCGGTGCTACGGCTTTGATTCCCGCCCTTGTTCAGAGTGGTCTTCCCGCTGATCGATTTATTTTCGAAGGGTTTCTTCCGCCCAAAAAGGGTAGGCAAAGTCGTTTAGAACAGATGGCTCAAGAACCACGAACGTTAGTTTTTTACGAATCTCCTCACAAACTTCAAAAAACATTAGGACAGATGGTACCTTATTTTGGCTCAACTCGAAGACTGGCTGTAGTTCGCGAAATAAGTAAAAAATTTGAGAGCAATTTTAGAGGAAGTTTGGAAGCGGCAATTGATTTTTTTGAAAGTCACCCACCCAAAGGAGAATTCGTAATTGTTGTTGAAGGTAAAAAAAATAAATAATCATGTTGTGGCAAGCAGTAAGTCCTCCTGATGATGTAAAAGTTCAGGAATTGAGTATCCTCCTTAAAATTCCTTATGAACTTGCTTATTTACTGATGCAAAGAGGGATAACAACTTTTGATCAAGCAAAAAACTATTTCAGACCCATTCCGAGCAGCCTCCACGATCCTTATTTGATGAAGGATATGAATGCAGCGGTAGAACGAATCAGTCATGCTATTGAAAATCAAGATCCTGTCATGGTTTATGGAGATTACGATGTAGATGGAACAACTTCTGTTGCACTTCTAACTTCTTACCTTCAAGATCATTTAGGGGTCGTGATTCCTTACATACCGGATCGATACAAAGAGGGTTATGGAATTTCTAAGGCTGGGATTGACCACGCTCACGAGCAAGGAATTGGTTTAATTATCGCTCTTGATTGTGGAATTAAAGCGCACCAACAAGTTGATTATGCACATTCCTTGGGAATAGATTTTATTATTTGTGACCATCATTTACCTGATGATTCAATTCCAAAAGCAGTAGCTGTTTTGGACCCAAAAAGAGTAGATTGTAATTATCCTTACAAAGAATTATGTGGCTGTGGTGTAGGGTTTAAATTAATTCAAGCATTACAGCAACACTTTAAATTAGAAGTAACCGATTTATTTTATTTTTTAGACCTGGTAGCCACAGCCATAGCTGCTGACATTGTCCCCATGACAGGAGAAAACAGACTTTTAACTTTTTTGGGAATTGAACAAATGCGAAAAAACCCACGTCCTGGTTTTCAATTTTTCTTGAGCAATCTCAAAAAACCGGTTCGAGTAACAGACTTAGTATTTATTATTGCTCCAAGAATTAATGCTGCTGGAAGAATGAATCAAGGAATTAGTGCGGTGGAATTGTTATTAGCTCAAGATCAAGAAGAGGCTTTACCTTTGGCACGTTCCATAGAGTTTTTTAATACCGAACGCAAATCTACAGACGAGCGCATTACCAAAGAAGCCCTTCAGCAAATTGAACTTGAAGAGAATGTAAATAGCCTAAGTACTGTGGTTTACCATCCCTCATGGCATAAAGGAGTAATTGGGATTGTAGCATCTAGATTAATAGAACATTACTATCGCCCGACCGTAGTTTTGACCCAATCTGAAGGGATTTTAGCAGGGTCGGTTCGTTCTGTAAAAGGGTTTGATGTGTATCAAGCACTCGAGGCATGTAAAGACCACATGATTCAGTTTGGGGGGCATAAATATGCTGCGGGACTGACCCTGGAAGAATCGAAATTAGATGCATTTAAAATGGCCTTTGAGCAAGCTGTTCAAGAACGTATTTTAGACTCTCAACGCAGTCCTGTTTTGCTTTATGACATTGAAATACCTCTTAAAAAAATTACTTCTAAATTGTATCGAATACTTATTCAAATGGCACCTTTTGGCCCTAAAAATATGAGGCCAGTTTTTGTAACCCACCAATGTAGAGACCAAGGAGGAACTCGTTTAGTAGGTAGTAATAAAGAGCATCTCAAACTTGAAGTTACTGATGCCACTGGAGCTGTTTTTCAGGGGATTGGTTTTTCTTTAGCCCAACACTACACCAAAATGAAACAAAAACGTACTTTTTCCATTTTGTATGTCCTAGATGAAAATGAATTCAATGGGACAAAAAGTCTGCAATTGGTTGTAAAAGACATTCAATTTGAAGCATAAAAAAACCCCCACTAGAGTGGAGGTTTTTTAAAAAGATAGTATGGATTAGAATTGGTAGCGCAAGGATAAGTTCCAAGTTCTTCCAAATCCAAACCAAACTGAATTTTGCTTATCAATTCCATTCCATGTATCAGAACCCGCTGATGCATGAATATTAGAATTAGATTCAGCAATGTAAACAGTATTTAAGAGGTTGTTGATATTTGCTCTAAGACTCCACCCTGATGAAAATCTAAAGGTAGCTCCCAAATCTACTAGACCGTAGGAAGGAAGTTTTAAGGCACCGGGATTATTAGCTTCGGTAAAAGCTGAGTCAGTAATGCTGTAATCAGCATAAAGTCCGTCTACAAAACGATAATCCAAGTCCACATTGATTTTTTCACCAAATCTTTGATCAATTCCAACATAGGCTACGAATTGGGCAGCATCTCCTACTTTGGCCCCTTCTAGATACAAGGTTCCTGTACCCACCAATTGTTGGTTGTCATCAAATAATTCTGCTTCGAAATCTTTGGTGTAAGTCCAATCGCCGATAGATAGCATTCCTCTAATTTTTGTACTTCCTGAAGGGCGGTACTGTCCTTCAATCTCAATACCGTTGTGAACAACGTCGATGTCATTGAATTGAGCAAATCCGTCAACACCTTGTTGGTTGGATAAACTCCTTGACACGAAACGATTTCCCCATACGGTTGAATACACATTGACATTTAATTTGAATCCGTTTCCAATGTATCCGTAACCCAATTCAATGGATTGAATTTTTTCATTTTGAAGATCTTTGTTGACTACGTTGGCGTAGTTAGGAAAGACACCGTCAAAGTTAGGCTGACGTGAAATGTATCCAGCGTTGAAGAAAACATTTGAATTTTCATTTAAGTTCAAATTGGCTCCTCCTTTGAGATATCCTCCACCCACGTTTTTCTTTTCAGAAAGAGGTGTGCCGGGTTGGTCAAATAAATCTTCTCTTTGGAAAGACTGATTGGATAATCCTGCTTGTAATACCGCTGTAAGCTTATCTCCAGAGTATTCTGCTAAACCGTTCACACCTTGCCATCCAACATAACCAATGTTGTAATAATCAATTTTTGGACCTTGAAGTCCAGTATTATTGAATGGAGACGCCTCAATAACTGTTTCAATGATTTGACCTGCAGAGTTTTTGTTTCCAGTAGAATAATAACCATCAAACCCCATCAAGTTGTTCAAAGTTCTGTAGTGAAAACCTTTGTAGTTTCTGAGATCAACACCAATACTGTAGCGCATTTTATCTGCGTTGATGTTTAGGTTTGAAATACCTCCAACCCAGTTGTGAGAATTCATTGAAGCTCTTCGAATCATTCCACTTTTAAAGACACCATCGTCACTGTATCCATTAGACCCTAAAAGCGACCCTTCGAATTTTGAAATGGCACCAGTGTAAGGACTTGCCCCTGCACGATTGTCTGAAACTATGGCATCGTAATTTACGGTTCCATCTGTTCGTCTAAAGTCAGTTTTTCCATCTTCAATGAAAAATGAAGTTAGATCTTCTCTGAAAGGAAGTACGTCGTAATTTTTACCGCGAGGTCCTGTACCTCCTCCGCGTCCTGCAGAGCCGTAAAGTGAAGTAGCTAGATTGATATTTTCAGAGATTTTCCAGTCCCAGTTAAATGTAGCGAGAGGTTTGTTGTAAAAGTTTCTTCTCATGTTGAATTCTTCACCATTGAGTGTTCCACCGTTTGTATTCCATCTTTGATCAATTCCTGATTCACCAAAGTTTTCATAATCTCTAATGGACACCCACACATCTCTTTGGTGGTGCCATTGCCCAGCTCCTAATAAAGATAGATTTAAACTGTGCGCGGATCCTTCAGGAGTGTATCCAACCGCAGCAAAGTAAGTCCACCCTGCTCCACTGGTGTTGTAAACATAACCGTTTCCTGACCATTTGGTTAATAAGTAGGAAGAAGACCAACCTTTATCATTGACTCCAGTATTGTAGGCAGCCGTAGTTTTAATGTATCCGTCATTTCCAATCATTTGGGTAATTGAACCTCCTTGTTGTTTTTCGGCACTTTTTGTAAAAATAGATACGGTTCCCCCAACTGAAGGAACAGCAAGTTTAGAAGCTCCAAGACCTCTCTGTACTTGAATCCCTGAAGCAACATCAGTAAGACCCTGCCAGTTCGACCAATAAACCCATCCATTTTCCATGTCGTTAACAGGCTGTCCGTTGATAAGAAAAGAAGTATTTCTCTGATCAAATCCCCTTAAAGAAATTCGACTATCTCCATAACCACCTCCTTGTTTGGTAGCATAAACTCCAGGAGTTTTGTTCATAATTTCGGGAAATTCTTGATTTCCTACTTTTAAAAGAACCTCTTGAGCAGAAATCTGACTCACAGCGATTGGAGTTTCTCTTTCTTTTGCAATATCAATAACACCCGAAGAGACCACAACCTCCTCTAAGAATTGATAAGTACCTAGAGAATCTGTTTCTTCTTCTTTAGCTTCTTGTGCGAAAACGAAAGTAAGATTTAATGCAAAAATTAATAGAACTGTTTTTTTCATTTAAAATTTATTTTTTTTGATGGGGTAAAAATACTATTATCTGGGGAGCTGTACTTTAACAAAACATTATGAATTCCAAAAAAAATTAAACAATCGTTAATAACTCTTGTTTATATCTTTGAAAGTAAGTTTAAAGTGGAAGTATCGTGTGTATTTTTTTCTTTTCCCTCTATGTCATTTAGAACTTTTTTGGCCAGTTGTTTTCCTAGTTCAACGCCCCATTGGTCATAGCTGTAAATATTCCAAAGGATTCCCTGAACAAATATTTTGTGCTCATACAAAGCAATAAGTGCCCCTAAATTTTTAGGAGTCAGTTGTTCTATTAAAATGGTATTGGTGGGTTTGTTTCCTTGAAAAATTTTAAAAGGAGCCCGTTGTTTTTGTTCGGTTTCGGACAACCCTGATTTTTTTAACTCTTCCATTACTTGGGCTTCGGTTTTTCCAGCCAAAAGGGCTTCGGTTTGAGCAATGAAATTTGCGAGGAGTTTATTTTGATGATCAGAATTTCCGTTTAGGGACTTTTTAAACCCGATAAAATCTGCTGGGATCAGTTTTGTGCCTTGATGAATAAGTTGAAAAAAGGCATGTTGCGCATTGGTTCCAGAAGCTCCCCAAATGATGGTTCCTGTTTGGTAATCTACTGGTTTTCCATCCCTTCCTACATATTTTCCATTGCTTTCCATGATTCCCTGTTGCAAATAGGCTGGGAGGTTTCGTAAATATTGTGTGTAAGGAATAATAGCTTCACTTTCCGCACCCCAAAGATTGTTGTACCAAATACTTAGAAGTGCGAGTACAACTGGGATGTTTTTCTCAAAGGGGGTTTCACTAAAATGGAGATCCATTTTTCCAGCACCTTCGAGCAAGGATTTAAAATGTTTGGGTCCTACGGCCAAACAAATACTTAGTCCTACGGTACTCCACAAAGAAAAGCGGCCTCCTACCCAGTCATTCATGGGAAAGGTGTTTTCAGGATCAATACCAAACTCTTGGGTCTTTTCCAAATTGGTAGAAACTGCTACAAAATGTTGTGCAATTCCCTGCTTTGGAGCCTGTTTTAAAAACCACTCTCTAATGCTGTTGGCATTACTTAGTGTTTCCTGAGTAGTAAAGGTTTTGGATACAATCACAAATAAAGTAGTTTCTGGATTCAACCCTTTCAAAACCTCTACATGATGATCGCCCTCAACATTTGAGACAAAGCGAACTTCCAAATGATTTTGATAATGTGCTAAAGCTTCTACCACCATAGCGGGTCCGAGATCAGACCCTCCAATACCGATATTGACGATATGAGTTATGGATTTTCCAGTGTACCCCTTCCAGTCTCCAGAGATTACCTTATCACAAAAGTCAAACATCTTCTTTTGAGCAGCTTCCACTTCAGGAAGAATATTTTTCTCATCGACCAAAATGGGGTCTTTCTTTAGTGTTCGCAAAGCCGTATGAAGTACCGCTCGATTTTCTGTAGTATTTATGATGGCTCCAGAAAATTGAGCTTTGATGGCCTCAGAGAGTCCACTTTCTTCAGCAAGTTTGATCAAGAGTTCAAACCCTTTTTGATCGATTCTATTTTTAGAAACATCTACATAGAAATCTTCCCAATCAAAGCTGGTGTAATCCAGCCGATGAGGTTCATTTTTAAAGTGGGTGAGTATTGAGGTTTCTGCTATTTTTTTTTGATGCGTTTCAAGTGCTTTCCATGAAGGATTTGCAGTGAGTGCTTTATCAAGAAGGATCTTTTTTTGCATTATCTTTTTGGTTGTTGATTACAGCAATTTCTGAATCAATTTCAGTTTCAAAAGTAATGCAATCTAATTTGGTTTTGTAAGGAATAATATGTTGGGCAAACTTCTTTTTTAATTCAGGTGCTATGGGTTTTGCCTCAGGGAGTTTTTGTTTAAAAGGATCTACTTGAAGACCGTTTTTCCAAAACCGATAACAGACATGGGGTCCAGAGGTGTTCCCTGTCATTCCTACCCATCCTATGACATCTCCTTGTTTTACAAAAGCTCCTACTTTCACATTTCTTTTTTTCATGTGAAGGTATTGAGTAGAATACACAGCATTGTGTTTTATCGTGACGTAGTTTCCGTTTCCTCTAGTGTAACTAGCTTTGACAACGGTACCGTTTGCAGTAGCCAAGATAGGAGTTCCTACAGCTGCAGCGAAATCAGTCCCTTTGTGAGGTCTAATTCGGTTGCCGTAATAGGCAATTCTTCTTCTAAGATTAAACCGAGATGAGACTCGATTAAATTTTAGAGGACCCTGCAAAAAAGCCCTTCGAAGACTTTTAGCTTGATCGTCAAAATAATCTACAATTCCTTTTTGTTCGTCACTTATGTACTCAAAGGCATAAAGTGGTTTTCCTTTGTGTTCAAAATAAGCAGCTTTGATCCGTTCAACTCCAATAGAAATACTATTGTCTACAAACTTTTCGGTGTAGATAATTTTGAAGCGATCGCCTTTTTGTAAACGAAAAAAATCAATAGTCCAGGCGTAAACATCCGAGAGGTAGTAGGTTAATGATTCATTAATACCACTGTTTAGCATGGTTTCATAGAGCGAACTTTCAATAATACCTGATGCTTCTAGCTCTACAAGACGAGAAGGTTTGACGATTTCTTCTCCAAACAAACTATCACGAAGGTGAATTCTTTTAAAACTTGAAACGCCTGGATGGTACACAAAATATTCCGGTGTGGGTACAGAATCTTTACTAAAAAATAAAGTATAAGGTTTTCCGAGAGTTAATTTACGGACATCAACTTTGCCTTTAATGGCTTGGAGAACAGCATAAACCTCAGGGTAATCAATACCGTTTTTCTCTAAAATTTTTCCAAAAGTATCACCGCGTTGAATTTTGAATTCCTTGGCTTCATATTCATTTCGATCAATTCCAAAATAATAATCTGGAACTGGGGCTTCAATTATTTCTTGTTCAGGGGTCTTTACTTCCTCTTTTTCTTTACAACCCACCACAATGAAGATGAGTATTCCAAAACGGAGTACAAAATTTCTAAAGGATTTCAAAAAGGGGTTTATGGAATTCATCATTCTACCACAATTTTAAATGGGTGCTTCAGATTTTTAAAATTTTCTAAATCTGCCTTGATTGATCCGATTAAGATATCTGCTTGCAATCGAATGGGCAATCTGTTTTTGTCGTCTGAAACCCAAAGGGTCAGACTTTCTTGTTCCTTAAAAACTCTTCCTGACTGTACCATGGGTCTAAATTTTAAACAATTTATCTCCCCAAATTTACTGTCTATTTTTTCCTTTCCCAAGTATTTAAGTTTGAAGACATAATTTTCATTATCAAAAAACATATTGATATCAAAAGTCTCGTTTACTGCAATACCCTGTTGAGGATAGTGATTTCTCAGATAATAAAAGCAAGAAACTAGGTCGTGAACATTAGATTCAATTTTGTATTGATTTGTTTTATTTTTTTTCTTGTCAAGAACATTTGCTGTTTTGAGCTCGTGGTTAAAATCGATTTCAATATTTTTCGTGTAACCTCCTTCATTGATGTTTCGAACAAATTTGTAGGGGGCTCCTGTTTTTTCATCAAAATAGCTTTCGTAGTAATCTTCAACTTTAAAGAACCATCGTGCCAGACCTGTAGTTTCTCCGAAACCTTTGGCGTGGAATACTGGCTTGGTATCCAAGGTATCCCGCTCTAAAGAAAAGCTAGCATAGCTGGCATTAAAAAATCCATAATGCAACCGAAGTTGAAACCATTCTCCGTTTTGAAAGGAAGGTGTAGGGGCTAGTGAATCTAAAGGAAAACTTTGCGAAGTTCCTGCGTACAAGGTCAAAAGGAGTACAATTACGAAACGTTTTGCCATGGGTCAAAGGTAAGCAATCCCGAATGATGATTTTCACAAATCACGTTTAAAAATTGTTAAATACCTTCTTCTAATTTTTATGCAATTCCTAATTTTAGGGAAGAAATTAAGGGTGTAAGGCTTGGAATATTTTTTGTCCTTTTTGTGGACCTAATAAGGCAATCATTTCTTTTTCAGTTCCCTGTTTAATTCGCTTTAGGGATTTGAAATGGGTTAATAATTGGTCTCGAGTTGCAGGACCAATCCCCGGAATTTGATCCAATTCAGAAGTTAAACTGGTTTGGCTCCTTTTGTTCCGATGAAAACTAATACCAAAGCGGTGTGCCTCATCTCGTGCGCGTTGAAGAATTTTTAAGGTTTCTGATTTTTTATCAAGATACAGAGGGATAGAATCATCAGGGAAGTAAATTTCTTCCAATCTTTTTGCGATTCCCAAAATAGCAATTTTTCCTCTCAGACCGAGTAACTCCAAACTTTTAACTGCAGACGATAGTTGCCCTTTTCCTCCATCAATAACAATAAGCTGCGGAAGGGAAGAGGCTTCCTCTTGAAGTCTTTTGTATCTTCTAAAAACCACTTCTTCCATAGAAGCAAAATCATCGGGACCGCTTACCGTTTTAATGTTGTAATGGCGGTATTCTTTTTTAGAAGGTTTCCCGTCTTTAAAAACTACACAAGCCGCAACGGGATGGGTTCCTTGAATATTAGAATTATCAAAACACTCAATGTGATAGGGCGCCTTAGGGAGTCTTAAGTCTTTTTTCATTTGCTCCATGATCCGCTTTACATGCCGATCAGGATCTACAATTTTGATTTGTTTGAAGCGTTCCATTCTGAAATATTTAGCATTTCTAAGTGACATTTCTACCAGTTTTCGCTTGTCACCTTGTTGAGGAACTTCTACTTTCAAAGTATCGCCTAAAGAAACTCTTTCCGAAAGGAAAACGGTTTTTGAAGCACTGGAAAAGAGTTGTCTAATTTCCACGATTCCCAATTGTAATAAGGTTGCATCGGATTCATCCAGTTTCTTTTTGATTTCAAGGGTGTGCGAACGAACGATGGCTCCAAAAGAAACTTGAATGTAATTGACATAGCCATAGCTTTCATCTGAAATGACAGAGAAAACATCGACATGACTAATTTTTGGGTTTACTACTGTAGACTTGGCTTGATAATTTTCTAAGTTTCCGATTTTTTCCTTAATCCATTGCGCTTTTTCAAATTCCATTGCTTCTGCATGAATATTCATCTCTTTTCGAAGTTCTTGAAGGGCTGATTTAAAGTTCCCTTTAATTATGTTTCGAATGGCATTAATATTCGCATTGTATTTGCTTAGCTCAACCTTTCCAACACAAGGCGCCATACAATTTCCAATATGGAACTCTAAGCATACTTTGTATTTTTTAGCTTCTATTTTTTCTTTGCTCAAATCGTATTTACAAGTTCTCAATGGATATAAACTTCGGATTAAGTCCATCAAAGAACGTATGGTTTTCATACTGGTAAAAGGACCAAAGTATTCCGAACCGTCTTTGATAACTCTTCGGGTAAAAAACACTCTTGGAAAGGGCTCTTTTTTAATGCATATCCACGGATAGGTTTTATCGTCTTTGAGTAAAATATTGTAGCGTGGTTTGTACTTCTTGATCAAATTATTTTCAAGCAAAAGGGCATCCATTTCAGAGGAGACTACAATATGTTCAACACGGACAATATTTTTTACTAATAAGGCTGTTTTTCTGTTGTCATGATTTTTTGTAAAATAAGAGTTTACACGCTTTTTTAAGTTTTTGGCTTTACCAATGTAGATGATTTCATCTAGCTTATCATAATACTGATAAACCCCAGCCACTTCGGGCAAACTTTTTATTTGAATTTCAAGCTGTTCTGATTTCACAAAACGAAAATATTGATTTTCTTTGGTATTGAAATAGTTGTCCGAAGGATTTAATGAAACACACCAAGCCAGCTCTTAGAGATTTGTACCTAAAAAAACGGATGGCACTTTCTATGGATGAACATCAGGATCTGAGTTTTTCCGTAGCCAATGAGTGCTTGAAATTGCCCATTTGGGACTATCAATACTTTCATTTGTTTCTTCCCATGACTTCCAAAGCAGAAATTGACTCTTCTCTTGTCCTTACTCTTTTACAAGGACGAGACAAAGAAGTGATACTTCCTAAAGTGATTGATGATTTGGATTTACAACATATTTTATTGACCGATAGTACTCGAATTGTAACCAATGCTTGGAAAATTCCTGAGCCTATTCAAGGAATTCCATTTGATCCTAAACTTCTTGACGTTATTTTTGTTCCGCTATTGATTTGTGATTTGAGGGGTCATCGAGTTGGTTATGGCAAAGGGTATTACGATCGATTTTTAAAGAAATGCCACCCCAAGAGTTTAAAAATTGGGCTTTCTTTTTTTGATCCTATTCCACTTATTGAAGATATCTATGAAGGAGACATTCCATTAGATTATTGCGTTTGTCCAGAAAAAACGTACAAGTTTTAATTCTCAGCTTTTGAGAATATTTTTTTGTTGAAAACAATTAGAATACCCACCCCTGTGCTAATGGAGGTGTCGGCTATGTTGAAAATGTATTGAAAAAACAAAAAGTGCTCACCACCAATCCAAGGCATCCAATCTGGCCAGTCCCATTCAACTAGCGGAAATTGAAGCATATCAACAACACGTCCGTAAAATAAAGGAGCATACCCCTGTTCTGGGAAAAGGGTCGCTACGTTATTGTAACTATCAGAGAAAATAATTCCATAAAAAACAGAGTCGATAATATTACCCAAGGCACCGGCAAAAATTAAAGCTAATGCCCATTTTAGTAAAATGTGAGTCGGTTTTCTAATTGTATCCCAAAGCCAGTAACCAAGACCAAAAATGGCAATTATTCTAAACAAAGTCAGGATGAGTTTTGCTTTTTTTTCTGTAATGAAAGGAATGAAATCGTTGAGCTTGGTTCCCATGGCCATTCCACTATTTTCCACAAAGAGGATTTTGAAAAAGCCCCAATCTAGAATTGCAGGGACACCATAGCCTGAAAGCGGAAAGTTAAGTTTGATGTAAAACTTACTTGCTTGATCTAGTAGTAATATTAGAATCACTAATACTACTGCCCATCGAATAGTGAAGTATGTATTTTTTGTTTTCAGGGTGAAAGAGCTACTATTTCTGCATGTTTTTAGCCTCAATACTTAGGGTGGCGTGAGGCACAAGATACAAGCGTTTTTTATTGATCAATTTTCCTGTTACACGACAAACACCGTAGGTTTTGTTTTCAATACGAATCAAGGCATTTTTTAAATCACGGATGAATTTTTCTTGACGAATTGCCAATTGAGTATTGGCTTCTTTGGACATGGTCTCGGACCCTTCTTCAAAAGCCTTGAACGTAGGAGCTGTATCTTCAGTACCGTTATTTCCATTGTTCATGTAGGCACTTTTCAAAAGTTGAAGATCTGCATTGGCTTTTTGAATTTTTTCTTCGATTAAGGCTCTAAACTCCTTCAATTCTGCATCGGTGTATCTAGTTTTATTACTCATGACTGTAGTTTTTTGATTTCAATGGTTGTTTTTATGTTATCAAATTCCAGGGAAACTCCCTGATCAATTCTCGCCTTGAATGTTAAAGTATCAGCTAAAGTTTCAGACAAGATATAACTTTTATTTTCTGAAACCGCAGCTTGTAAGGCAGCATCTTCTTTTAAATAAATTTCAATTTTATCCGTAACCTCTAATCCGCTGTCTTTTCTATGGTTTTGGATTCGATTAACCAATTCCCTAGCCAAGCCCTCTTTGATCAGTTCTGGTGTCAATGACATGTCCAAAGCTACTGTTAACCCGTCGCCTTGTGCTACTTGCCATCCTTCAATATCTTTAAAAAAGACTTCCACATCGTTTTCATTTAACTGGATAGAGCTCCCATTGACTTGTAACGAAATGGTTTTATTTTCTTCCAGTTCTTGGATCTGACTAGAGTTTAGATTATGGATTGCTTGGGTGACTGCTTTTAAATCTTTTCCAAAACGCGGGCCTAGAGTTTTGAAGTTGGGTTTAATTTCCTTGACCAAGAGGCTATTAGCGTCATCTAAAAGCTCAACCTCTTTGAGGTTAATTTCTCCTTTAAGCTGTTGACTAATACGTTCAATTCGTTTTCGTTCAGTTTTATTTTTTACTGGAATAATCATTTTATTTAAAGGCTGTCGAACCTTAATTTGTTCTTTTTTCCTTAGTGATAAGGCAAGTGATGTCAAACTTCTAGCAGTATTGATTTGAGTTTCCAGTTCAGGATTAATCAATTCTTTTTTCGACTTAGGAAAATCAGTAAGATGAACAGATTCTGTATCCAGTGTTAAATCCTGATACAGGCCATCCATGTAAAATGGGGCCACTGGGGCAGCCAATTTACATACGGTAATCAAACATTCGTGAAGCGTTTGATAGGCTGCAATTTTATCTTGGCCGTATTCTCCTTTCCAAAAACGCCTTCTACAAAGACGGACGTACCAGTTGCTAAGTTTTTCTTGAACAAAATCAGAGATTGCTCTTGCAGCTTTTGTTGGTTCGTAATCTTCAAAAGAGGCATCAACATTTTGGATTAACGAATGCAATTCTGAGAGAATCCATTGGTCAAGTTCAGGCCTATCTTCAAGGGGAATAGTGACTTCTTTTCCAGGAGAAAACCCATCAATGTTGGCATACAAACTAAAAAAGGAATAGGTGTTGTAAAGTGTTCCAAAAAATTTACGTTGTACTTCTGCGATCCCTTCCAAGTCAAACTTTAAGTTGTCCCAAGGATTGGCATTTGAAATCATGTACCAACGTGTAGCGTCAGGGCCGTATTGGTCTAATGTTTCAAAAGGATCAACGGCATTCCCCAGTCTTTTAGACATTTTTTGTCCATTTTTATCTAAAACTAATCCGTTCGAAATGACATTTTTGTACGCCTTTTGATCAAAAACTAAAGTTGCAATTGCATGCAAGGTATAAAACCAGCCTCGGGTTTGATCAACTCCCTCTGCGATGTAATCTGCAGGGAAACACTTTCCTTCATCGATTAATTCCTTATTTTCAAATGGATAATGCCATTGGGCATAAGGCATGGAACCCGAATCAAACCAAACATCGATTAGATCAGTTTCTCTAAACATGGGTTTGCCATTAGTACTCGAAAGTATCAATTGATCTACATTGTGTTTGTGAAGGTCTACCTTGCCGTAATTTTTATCTGAAAAATCATTTTCAATAAAATTTTTCAGTGGATGATCGGTCATAAATCCATTGGAAATAGAGACGTCTATTGCTTTTTTAAGTTCCTCAATAGAACCAATAACCCGAGTTTCCTTACCGTCTTCGGTTCTCCAAACAGGTAAAGGAATACCCCAAAAGCGAGAACGTGAAAGATTCCAGTCATTGGCATTTGAGAGCCAGTTTCCAAAACGCCCTTCACCGGTAGCTTTTGGCTTCCAATTAATTTCTTTATTGAGGGAGGTCATTTGATCTTTGACCTCCGTTACTTTGATAAACCAGGAGTCTAAAGGATAGTACAAGATAGGTTTATCTGTTCTCCAACAGTTTGGATAGGAGTGAACATACTTTTCAACTTTAAAGGCTTTGTTTTCCTCTTTGAGTTGAATGGCAATATCCACGTCTGTAGAACGATTGGGGGCTTTTCCATCGGGATAATATTCATTTTTGACAAATTGTCCTCCTAAGCGCCCTACCTCTTTTCTAAAACGTCCTTGCAAATCTACCAATGGCACAGGATTATTATTTTCATCTTTTACAAGAAGAGGGGGGACTTCTGGGACAGCTTCCTTTGCAACCCTAGCGTCATCTGCACCAAATGTTGGAGCTGTATGAACAATTCCCGTTCCGTCTTCGGTAGTAACAAAATCTCCAGCAATAACACGGAAGGCGTTTTCTGCACCAGAAAGAGGTGAGGGTGCTTCAGACCAGAGTTGTTCATAACGTATGTTGAGTAATGCGCTTCCTTTTAAGGTTTTTTCTATCAGATAAGGAATTTTTTTATCCCCGGCTTGGTATTGATCCAATTCCTCTTGAGCATCATATTTTTTTCCAAATTGTTTGGTAATAAGGTCTTTAGCGATTACTACTCGAATGGGCTCAAAGGTGTACTGGTTGAAGGTTCGGACCAGAGCATAGTCAATTTTGGCCCCCACAGTCAAGGCGGTATTGGAAGGCAATGTCCAAGGAGTGGTTGTCCAGGCTAAAAAATAAAGCGGAATTTTTCCTTTTAAATCTTCGGGTAAGCTAGAATTAACGGCTTTGAACTGTGCAGTAACAGTGGTATCTGTAACATCCTGATAGGTTCCTGGTTGGTTGAGTTCATGGGAACTCAATCCCGTTCCTGCCATAGGAGAGTAAGGCTGGATCGTGTAGCCTTTGTAGAGTAAGTCTTTTTCGTGGATTTGTTTGATCAACCACCAAACAGATTCCATATACTTTGAGGTGTAAGTGACATAGGGATTTTCCATATCAACCCAATAACCGATTCTTTCAGTAAGGTTGTTCCAGACATCAGTGTAGCGCATTACGGCTTTTTTACAGGCATCATTGTAAGCAGCTACGGGAATACTTTTTCCAATAGCATCTTTTGTAATACCCAGCTCTTTTTCTACACCCAACTCTACGGGGAGACCGTGTGTGTCCCAACCGGCTTTTCGATGAACTTGATAGCCTTTTTGTGTTTTGAAACGACAAAAAATATCTTTGATTGCACGAGCCATTACATGGTGAATCCCTGGAACTCCATTTGCAGACGGGGGACCTTCATAAAAAATAAAGGGAGGGTTTCCTTCTCTGTTGCTTATGCTTTTTGAAAAGACTTCATTTTCCTGCCATTGCTTTAGAACTTCCTTTGCAATGTGTGGTAAATCTAGCTTTTTGTATTCTTTAAACTTCACCCTTATTTTATTTTTTATAAATACTTTACAGATCAAAAGAGATTAGGATGCTTTAGACATGCAACTTAATCTGCGAAAGTAATTAATTTCAGGGAAATAGCGTAACTTAAATAGGTTTGGAGACGGGGTGTAATATCAGGGTCTAAAATCGGTAGTTAATCCCGAGTTTAAGATTTCTACCTGGTGCAGAAATACCAGAAGCGAATGGACGGTAATGAACATCAAAAATATTATCCAATGCAACTCTAAAAATCGTATTCTCTTTGAAGCGATATTGGACAAGCCATGAAAGTTCACTCCAGGTTGGAGTACCGGCATAAACTATTGGATTTGCCGTGATCAATGGAGTTTCTTCTAAGCCGTCTTCCCCCCCAAAACTGTAGTCATCAGGGTGTTTTTTATCGCTAAACTGATAACTGAAATGACTCAGCCAATCTCCTTTCTGATATTGTAAAAAGAGACGTCCGAAAAGCGGTGAAATAGAAGGTAAGGGTCCGTATTTATTGCTTTTTGCAGCCTCAATTATGGACAAGTTTCCTCGAATTGATAAAAGTTTGCTGATTGAGAAGTACCCGTCTAGTGAGCCCCCGTAAAGGTATCGATTACCCAAATTATTATTAGCTATTGTTTTGACTTCTTCCCCATTGTAAGAAATGGTGGTGTTATCTTCGGTAGAAGTATCGGCAAAAATGATGTAATCATCTCTTCCAATATGCCGAGAGATCAAGGTTGTAAATCCTCTGATTGAAAGGTAGTTCTTAGATTGATTTAAATATTTTTTGAACCCCAATTCAAAGTTGTATGCATATTCGGGGAATAAGGACGGATTGGGAACTACTAAATATCCGTTACTTTCTCTAATTTTTCCAACGTCATCAATATTTGGATTTCTAAATCCATTTGAGAGAATAGCATTCCATTGAATAGTTTTAGTGTGGCGATATGTCAAGCCTAAGGTTTGAGTTAGTGCTGCCGCATCAAGATTTACATTTTCAAGTAAGGCATTTATGTTGAAATTCTCTTTCCAATTAGCGTCTAGATTAGTGTTGGTCAAGCGAGCACCAAAATTAAGAGTAAGTTTAGGATTTAAATCCCAAATCCAATTTACAAATCCAGCAAAACTGGCATAAGTACTCCCGTCACTCGGGTAACGTGTGGGGATCAGACTAGGGGAATCGAAGCTAACGATTCTATTTTGTTCTATTATTAATTCTTTTTCAAAAGCCTCTGAGTTTACTTTATTGTAAGTGGCTTCAAATCCATAGGAAAACGAATGCTGTTCGGTGTAGTTGAATTCAAAGGCCCCATTGAGACTCAATACATTGACTTTTTCTTCCTGAGTTTTTCTAACCAAACTTCCAAACGATCGGTTATTTCTAGATTCACTGATGGCTTGATATGCCAAGGTAATTCGTCCAGAATTTAGAAATTTCTTTTTGGGAAAGAGTTTGAGTTGAGGAGAAATGAGAAGGCGTTTTTGAGGACCATAATACCATTCAGCAAAACGGAGTTTGTTGTCTCTTTCTTCTACTAGTTTATCGTAACGTGGGATGTCGGAAGAATTTGAAAACTGAAAATTTAGTACAAATTGATTTTGATCATTTAATTGAACCAAAAATTTCTGAAAAAAATCCACTTGATTGTAACCGGTATTTTTCTGAATCAGAGGATTTTCATTGATAAGTTGAACCGGGTTAAAATTATTTCGAGAATTATTTGAATAGTAGGGTGTAAGTCCCCAATTGGCAAACCCGTGGGTTCTATTAGTACCCATTCTAATATCACCAAAATCAGAATAATTAATACTGGTTAGACTTGCCCATTTTTTAAAACTTAATTCAGTTGTAAAAGAATTGATTGTTGCATTGTTCGCAGAGTAATAATCACTTGAAAAAGTATTTGATACTTTTTGATCACTATTGATTAGTGGACTCTTGGTGTAGTAATGGATCACGCCACCTAAGGCATCTGAGCCATACCCCACCGAGGACGATCCATAAACAATCTCAAGTCGTTCTATTATGTTAGGATTTACAGTAATGGAATTTTGAAGATGTCCACTTCGGTAAATCGCATTGTTCATCCGAACTCCATCAATTACCATTAATATCCTGTTCCCTTCGAAACCTCTAATTACTGGGCTTCCACCGCCTCCTTGTGATTTCTGAATCCGAACTCCAGGGCTTAAGCTAACCAATTCGGCGCCAGTGGCAGGGCGTTGGAGCTCAATGGTTTTTGCATTAATCACAGCGACCTTTTCAGCTATTTGCTTTCGAGTGGTGGCATTTCGGGCTACAGAGAGAATTACTTCATCCAGAGTCTGATTTTTAGGTTGAAGAACTACGGTAACCCCATTTTCAAACTCCTGGGCTCCCCATGCCATTTTAAGACTTTCAAAACCGTAGAATTGGATGTTTATTGAATCGTTTACTGAAAAGCCTTCCAATGAAGCTTTACCCTTGTCATCTGTAAGAATAGCTTTGGTTTTAGAATTGTTAAACAAGGCCACTCCCTCTAATGGAAATCCAGAGACACCATCTAAGATCAAAACATCCTGAGCCATTACCCAGAGTGGAGCAACAAGCAAAAAAAGTATGCTATGAAACTTTAAATAGCTCATACAATATCTCTGTAGATTTTGGTGATTTGAATTGTTGTAAATGTAGTTTGAAATAATTTATTGCATTTTCTAATAATGCTGTTTTTTCTTTTTTTGGCACATTTATTTTACCAACCTCCTCAAATTTCATGCCTAAAATAAAAATCCAAAGTTCTTTAAGCTTACCTTCTATGAATTGGGCTTGAGGTTTTTTTAGGGTCAAACAGCCAGCTTCAAGATCAAAATAAGGAGCGTTTGGGTTTGATACGTTGGGATAAAAACCCATAAATTGTGTCAAATCCAGCATGGTTTTAACATGAAACAAGCCGATGTTGTCATGCTGATCCAACCAGAGAAGACGTTTTTTAATAAAATCAAACAGTTTAGGGTCGGCCTCCTGTTGCTCTTCTTTTACAACTTGGTGTAGAACTTCGGCTAAAAAAAAGACAATTGCCTTTTTCCTCAAATCAAACGGAATAGAAATGTAGGGTTGAGATAAACTGACCTCCTGTAAATACCCCAATTTATTTTCTCTATTTTTTTTTGTTTCAAACTCTAAAAGACTAAGCGGTTCGAAAAAAGATTTAGACAGTTTTTTCTTTCGTTTGGTAGCTAAAATTCCCTTGAGCATGTATGACTGAAGCCCATACTGTTTGGTGTAACATGCGGCAATGAGGCTAGAGTCTCCGTAGCGTACTGTACCTAATGCAATAGCTTGAACAGTATCATTCATTCAATTTGAGTGTTATTAAACAACCCCTTGCGCAAGCATGGCATCGGCAATCTTAACAAAACCAGCAATGTTGGCTCCTTTTACGTAATTCACCTGTTCTTTTTCGGTTCCGAACTGTATGCAAGACTGGTGAATATCCTTCATAATGGTTTGTAACCTTTGGTCTACCTCCTCTCGAGTCCAACTGTAGCGTAGAGAATTTTGCGCCATTTCTAGTCCAGAAACAGCAACCCCTCCAGCATTTGAAGCTTTTCCTGGAGCAAACAACACTTTATTTTTTACAAATAGAGTAATGGCTTCAGGAGTACTTGGCATATTAGCTCCTTCACCTACACAACGGCATCCGTTTTTAATCAGTAGCTCTGCGTCTTTTCCACTGAGTTCATTTTGTGTAGCACAGGGTAAAGCAATCTCACAAGGCACTTCCCAGGGTTTTTTGCCTGAGTGGAATGAAGCGGACGGATAGTGCTCTGCATATTCATGAATTCTTCCTCTTTTCACGTTTTTAAGATCCATGATAAAAGCGAGTTTCTCTTCATCGATTCCGTCAGGATCGAAGATGTACCCAGATGAATCGGATAGCGTCATCACTTTACCCCCCAGTTGAATGCATTTTTCTGCAGCGAATTGAGCAACATTTCCAGACCCAGAGATGACAATTTTTTTCCCTTCTAAGTTGTCGTTTTGATGGTCTAGCATTTGTTGGGTAAAATAGACCACACCATATCCTGTAGCCTCAGGACGAATTAAAGATCCGCCCCATGAAACGCCTTTGCCGGTTAAGACTCCGGTAAATTCATTTTTTAATCTTTTGTATTGACCAAATAAGTATCCAATTTCTCTACTCCCCACACCAATATCACCTGCTGGAATATCCCGGTTGGGGCCAATATGTCGAAAAAGCTCTGTCATGAAGCTTTGACAAAAACGCATGACTTCAGTATCAGATCTCCCTTTGGGATTAAAATCAGAGCCTCCTTTTCCGCCTCCCATTGGAAGGGTTGTTAAGCTGTTTTTAAAAATCTGTTCAAAGGCTAAAAATTTAAGTACACTTAAATTTACGCTAGGATGAAATCGCAAGCCCCCTTTGTAGGGACCAATTGCCGAATTCATCTCAATTCGGTAGCCTCTATTTACTTGAATTTCTTCGTTATCATCAATCCAGGCAACACGAAAAGAGACAACTCGTTCGGGTTCAACCATTCGCAACAAAATATTTTGACCATAATAAATATCTTGTTGAACAATGTAAGGAATAACTGTTTCAGCTACTTCAGTAACAGCCTGCATAAACTCAGGTTCATTCTGATTTCGAGCATTGACTTGAGCTAAAAATTGAGAGACAATTTTATCCATTTAAATTCATATTTTGTTCTCTCGAAGATAGCGTCTTTTTATTAAATCTTAATTTTTTAAAACAAGAAATCAACCAAGGATTCAACTTTTGTAAACGGGAGAGGGTTGATTTTTTTTGGAGTTGTTCCGAGTTTGGAAAATTTAGAAATAGCAATGTTTTCGAATCCTAATTTTTCAGCTTCTTGAATTCGAAGTTCAGCTTTGGCTACAGGTCTTATCTCACCAGAGAGTCCTATTTCTGCTGCAAAACAGATTTGTTGTGAAATGGGCTTATCGTGATAACTGGAAAGTAAGGCTGCAATAACGGCTAAGTCTAGGGCTGGATCTTCTATGTTGATTCCTCCGGTAATATTGATAAAAACATCTTTACTTCCTAGCGCAAAACCAGCTCTTTTTTCCAATACCGCCAAGAGCATGTTCAAGCGTTTGCTATTAAATCCTGTACAACTTCTCTGAGGCGTACCGTAAACCGCTGAGCTAACAAGGGCTTGGACTTCAATCATCATTGGGCGTAGGCCTTCTACCGTAGCAGCAATAGCGTGACCGCTTAAAATCTCGTCTTTAGCAGAGATCAAGACTTCACTGGGGTTTATGACCTGGCGTAACCCTTGGGTTTGCATTTCATAAATTCCAATTTCAGAGGTTGCTCCAAAACGATTTTTTTGTGCCCTTAGGATTCGATAAACATGATTTCTATCTCCTTCAAATTGAAGTACCGTATCGACCATGTGTTCAAGAATTTTTGGTCCGGCAATAGCACCGTCCTTAGTGATATGACCCACTAAAATAACAGGAGTATTGGTAGTTTTGGCATATTTAATTAGCTCTGCTGTAGTCGCTTTGATTTGGGAAACACTACCGGCTCCACTTTCTATGTAAGGGGTTTGTAGGGTTTGAATGGAATCAATAATGAGGAGTTGAGGATTCAGTTTAGGGATTTGTTCAAAAATTTTTAAGGTTTCAGTTTGACTTAACAAATAGCAAGATTCCGCGCTGAGTCCCATACGATCTGCGCGAAGCTTTATTTGTTGTTGACTTTCTTCGCCGGAAACATAAAGTACTTTTTGGTTAATACTTAGAGAAAGTTGAAGTAAAAGAGTAGATTTTCCAATCCCAGGCTCTCCTCCTAATAAAATTACAGCACCGGGAACAAGCCCACCTCCTAATACGCGATCTAACTCAAGATCATTTGTTTTAATTCTAGGGATTTGAGCGGTATCTACCTCATTTATGGGCACAGGAGTGGCAACAGAATTTTTGGAGTCGCCAGACCATTTAGGACTTACTGCCTCTTTTTCTATGACTTCTTCGACAAGGGTGTTCCATGTTTTACAGGCATTGCATTGCCCTTGCCATTGTGCATGCTGTGCCCCGCAGCTTTGACAGAAATATGCTTTTTTTAGTTTAGCCATTTAAGAAATTTAACTCTTCTGTTGACGATTAACTAAAGGTAGTACAAAAAATGAAAGACTACCGAAGAGAATAATCATTAAGGTTTGAGAGGTCCACATGATCCATCCAAAAGCAAGACCAGACTCGTTTGAAATATTAAAAGCCGCTAAAACTAAGGCAACTGAGAATGGATAGATCCCCACACCACCATTAGTAGCAGAAATTGCCAATCCACCAACCACAAAGGCAGGAAGAATAGCATTTAAACCTAATGATGCAGTTTCAGGAACGGTCCATTTGATAACATAAAACATGGCAAGATACATGACCCAAATAAATAGGGTGTGAACGACAAATGCCCCCTTATTTGGCATTTTCTTTAAACTCATGATCCCCTCAGCTAGACCCGATAAAAAGGATTTGATTTTTTGGATAATTGGATTGTCCGTTTTAGAAAAGAGTTTTTTGATAGTCAAATAAGCAATAATCATTCCTGCAAGCCCAATGATAATCTGAGATGTAGAGATTTTTTTTTCGCTCAAAATTTCCCAGATAATTTCAAATTGAAGTATTAAGGCGCTCAAAATAAAAAGGAGTAAAATCAAAAGATCGATCAGTCTTTCAGCAACGATGGTCCCGAATGTTTTTTCGAATGGAATTTTCTCATAGGTAGTTAATGTAGTGGCTCTTAGAATTTCTCCAGAGCGAGGAATACCAAGGTTTGAAATGTAGGCAATTAAAACCGCTAAAACCGAGTTAATAAATCGGGGGCGGTACCCCAAAGGAGCTAGTAAAAATTTCCAACGGTAAGCTCGGGAAAGATGGCTTAAAATCCCAAAAATTACAGAAAGCAACACAAAGCGAAGGTCTGCTTTTTGAATGTAGGTGTAAATCAATTCACGTTCTTCAGCAGATGTTGCGCTGTAGCTGAGGTAGATAAAAAAAAGCCCAACACCTAACGGAAGTATGATTTTTAAAAGTGCTTTGAAATTTTTCAAACTTTATTGAAGTAAATTATTTTTTTCATTTGGAAATACAAGTGTTGGTTTAAATGATTTTGCGGCTTGTATGTCCATTTGAGCATAACTGATTATGATCACCACATCCCCCTTTTGAACCTTTCGTGCAGCAGGACCGTTTAAGGTGACCTCTCCAGATCCTGATTCTCCTTCAATAACGTAGGTTTCGAGGCGTTCTCCATTATTGATATTTACTACTTGAACTTTTTCACCAACAATAATATTTGCTGCTTCTATGAGTTGTTTGTCAAGGGTAATACTGCCAATGTAGTTGAGTTCGGCATCGGTTACAGTTACTCTGTGAATTTTAGATTTTAAGACTTCAATTTGCATGCCGCAAAGGTATTATTTTCTAGCCAATTCTATTGTATCAATTAGCCTTGTTTTACCTGCGTACAGGGCGACAAAAATTCTGTAGTTTTTTCTTGAATCTAGATGTGTAATTGGAATCAAATCATTGGGGTCTGCAACACAAAAATAGTCTACTTTAAAGTTATCTTTCTCAGCAATTTTCGATTTAAAATAAACTTCCATCTGACTTACACTCCAGTCTGAAGCTTCTTCTACTATGTAATTTAGTGTTTGATAAATTATTTTGGAATCAGACCTGAGTTGATCGGACATCAATCTATTTCTCGAACTCAAAGCTAGACCGTCCTCGGATCTAAGTAAGGGACAACTTACAATTTCGATCTCAAGATTTAGGGTTTCATTAAGTGCTTTAATTATTTGCAACTGTTGAAAATCTTTTTCACCAAAATAAGCCTTGTCTGGATTTATGTTTTGAAAAAGAGCTTCAACAATGGTAGCTACTCCATCAAAATGTCCTGGTCTTGCATCGCCTTCCATGAATTGGGAAAGACTTCCAAAGTCGTAATGTTTACTTTGAATTCCTTCCGGATACAAATCGTCGTGGTTTGGGACATAAAGAATCAATTGTTTTGAAAACGGTTTGAGCATCTCAAGATCTTCTTCGAGATTTTTTGGGTAGTTTTCAAGATCTTCATTTCGGTTAAATTGGGTAGGATTTACGTAGATACTCACCACTACAGAAGAATTTTCTTCGACTGCTCGTTCAATCAGGGAGAGGTGTCCTGCGTGCAAGGCTCCCATGGTAGGGACTAAGCCGAGTGATGTTTTCCTTGATTTTGGTTTTTTTTGTAGCTCTGCTGCTTTGTGAATGATTAACATTTAGCAAATGATTAACGTAGCTAAAGTAGGTAGTTTTTGAGTATATGTGCATTAATTTTGTATTTTTGCAAAGCTTTTCCCCACTGATAAATTTTTTATGAAGGATAAAAGAGTTTTAATAATTTCCTCAGAGGTGGTGCCTTATCTTCCTCAGACCGAACAAGCAGTCAATTCATTTCAGATCCCAAAAGCTATTAATGAGCATGGCGGGCAGACCCGAATTTTTATGCCTCGTTATGGTTTAATCAATGAAAGAAGACATCAGCTCCATGAAGTTATTCGTCTTTCGGGAATGAACCTTGTAATCAATGACATGGATATGCCATTAATTATTAAAGTAGCTTCAATACCCAAAGAAAGAATGCAAGTTTATTTTATTGATAACGAGGAATATTTTAAAAGAAGAACAATTTTACACGACGAAAAAGGAAACTGTCATCAAGACAATGATGAAAGAATGATCTTTTTTACCAAGGGAGTTGTAGAAACAGTCAAAAAATTGAATTGGGCACCAGACATCATTCACTTGCACGGTTGGTTTACTGCGCTTTTCCCATTGTATCTTAAAACGTATTATGGCGATGAGCCCTTATTTGCAGATAGTAAGATACTGAGTTCGATTTATGAGCCAGATTTTGAAGGAACTTTTTCAAGTGATTTTGAGAAAAAAGTGGCTTTTGATAAAATCGATTCAGATTCCATAAAAGACTTAGCAACAGCAAATTATGAAGCTTTAACAAAACTTGCAATCGAGCACTCAGACGGACTTATTATGGCTTCTGAAAACCTCCCAGAAGCAGTTGCAAAAGAAATTAAAGGAAGTAAAAAACCACAACTTAATTTTGCTGAATCAAAAGATGAGGAAGTTTACATTGAATTTTATTCAAAAAAGTTTTAATACCCCCGTTTTTCTTATGCGTATTCCATTAAAACTTCTTGTAAGTCTTAGTTTAGTCACCCTTTGGGTTTCTTGTAATAAGGATTTTTATCCTGTTGGGAAAGAATTATTTGCAGATCAAACGCTTTCCGCTGAAACAGAAACCTATCCTGTATTTACCTTTCAGCAGGCTACAGAAAAAGTAGAGACTAGTGTGCAGTCCATGATCCAACTGGGTAAAATAGAGCATCCTGTTTTCGGTCGGTCCGAGGCAAGTGTAGTAACCCAACTCTCCATTACCAACAATCTGTTTTTTGGTGATTTTAGACAAGAACAAGAAGATTTGGAGACTCCCTCTTCAATTTCGATCATTCCTGAAAATGAAACGGTAACTTCAGTTTACTTAGAAATTCCTTTTTTTACCAATCAAAATGATAAGGATAATGACGGCGTTATTGACTCGTTAGATGCCGATCCAGAAGATCCTCAAAGTAATTCTGATGGAGATGATTTGACCGACATAATCGAAACACAATCGGGACTTAATCCATTGAGTGATGATAGTGACGGGGATGGAATTTTAGATCATAATGACGATGAAAATGAAGGCTATGAATCAGAAAACAAAGTCTATGAAATTGATTCTCTTTATGGAAACTCAAAAGCTAGTTTTGACTTGAAGATCTATGAACTGACGTATTACTTAAATGCGCTTGATCCAGCTAAAAATTTTGAATCCAGAGAAGTGTATTATTCCGATGAAGATTATTATGAAATGGGGTTTTACAATGCCGTTTTATTTGACGAACGCATAACCCTAAATTTTGAAGAAATTCGATTCAATTATGAAGAAGATGATCCTGAGACCGAAGACGTGGATGAAACAACCCGAGTAGAGACAAGACTCTCTCCAAGAATTAGGGTGCCGCTTGATCCTACCTTTTTTCAAGAACGGATCATTAATATGGAAGGAACTACTTCTTTAGAATCCAACGCTGCCTTTCAAGAGGCGGTAAAAGGAATGATCATTCGAACTGAAAATTTTTCTGAAGACTTGTACATGCTATTAAACATAGCACAAGCAACGATCAAGGTTGAATATGATTACGACAAGTACAATACTAACGGAACACCCGACGATGATGCAGACGACGTAACGGAACGAGCAACAAAAGAATTTTCAATTGGTCTTTCGGGAATCCAGATCAATACTCTGAAAAACCAGGTTACGAATTTTGAAATCCAAGAGCAGTTAAACATTTCTAATTCAGAAAGTCCAACCCATAAGATTTATGTACAGGGAGGAAAATACCTAGGTAAGATCCGTTTGTTTTCGAATGAAGATCAGGATGAAGATACTTTATTGAGTGAACTCAGAAATAAGAATTGGCTTATCAACAAAGCAGTTTTAGAATTTTATGTTGATCCAGATCAGAGTTCAGTAGCACCTGAACTTTTTGCCCAAAGATTGTATTTGTATCGTTATGAAAATGGAGCACCTTTATTGGATTACACAACTGATAATACCATTTCCAATACAGCATTAAATGCGAATAAGTATGTTTTTGGTGGAGTTTTAGAGTACGATGAAAATAATCGACCTAATAAATACAGCTTTGATATTACCAACCATATTTCTAATATTATTAGAAACGATTCTTTAAATATTGACCTAGGCTTGGTGGTGACTTCAAATATCGATGATATTTCGACATTAGATGCTTTGAGTGCTAATCTTGAAGAGGCAAATTTAAAATATCCTAGAGCGGCTACGCTGAACCCCCTGGGGACAGTGCTAATTGGTTCTAACCCTGCATCAAATGACTTAAGTGCTAAGAAAGTGAAATTAGAGCTTATTTATTCTAGTTATTAAGCGATACTCCAGATCCAGTGGCATAGCCAAACCACAATAAGCCCAACACCCCCTTGAATGAGGGTTCCAATAGTGTGCGTTTTGTAAGCTGTTTTTACATCCATTCCACTCATTTGAGTAACGATCCAAAAATACGAATCGTTGGCGTGAGAAACGGTCATGGAACCCACTCCAAGTGCCATAATGGCCCAAACTTTTCCCATTTCAGAGTCCAATCCTAAGATGGGTAATAATGGAAAAATTAACGAAGAAGTAGTAATGATGGCTACAGTGGAAGAGCCCTGTGCGGATTTTAATAAAGCGGCTATTAAAAAGGGAATTAAAATCCCTAAACTTTCCATAGAAGCAATGGATTCTGCATATGTTTTCAGAGGAATTGTTTGAATGATATTCCCTAAAGCACCTCCCATTCCTGTAATGATCAAGATAGGTGCAGCTTGTTCGATTCCTTTTTTTATGGAATTATTCAAAAATATTTTTCTTTTAGAACGAACAAGACCAAAAGCAAATAGCATTCCAATGCCCAATGCAGAAGTTGGTTTTGTGATAAAAGACAAGAAAGTAACACCAAGAAAATCAGGAGGTAAAAATTTTAATAAGGTCCCAATACACATAAGTAGTATGGGCACTAAAATGGGGAGCAAAGCTTTGAAAAAAGAAGGGATTTTGACTGTTTTTGGATTACTTTTTTTGGTTTCTGTAAGGATTGGATCGTAGTCCTTTTTTTGGGTCAAATAATGCCCGTAAGCCCCTCCTACTAAAATGAGGATAAAAGCGATACTAGCACCAATTGCGATGAGTAAAAATAAATTTTCTAGCTCAAGGTTTGCCGCAGCAGCAAGGGGACCTGGGGTTGGGGGGACAAGAACATGTGGAGCAAAGAGCCCTGTTGATAAAGCCACTGTGAGACCAACCAATGGGGTTTTGGTTTGCTGAGACAGGGTCTTGTTTAAGTGAGATAAAATAACAAAGGCAGCATCACAAAAAACAGGAATCGATACTAAATAACCAATACTGCTAATGGCATAGGGAAGAGGTAAGCGATCTAACTTTTTTAAGATTCCTTGAGCTATGGACAAAGTAGCCCCTGATTGCTCCATGGCTACCCCAATAATGGTCCCAAAAAGAATTAAGAGACCAATTCTTTCAATGATTTTTCCAAAACCTATTTGAACGAGGCTTAGGGATTCTAAGGGAGGAAGTCCTAGGAGTAATGCTAATAATAAAGCTGCTGAAAACAGAACCAAAAACGGATGGAATTTTGCCAGCGATGTGCCAAGTACAATCCAAACAATGGTTATTGCAATGCAGAAAAGGGAGAAGATCATTTGTTTTGCATTTTTAAGTTTTTCAGTTCCTTTACTAAGGTATTTCTCAAATTGGACTCTGCATTTTTTAATGCCTCGTTGATAGGAATTCCATCAGGGGTACAATTTAAGATTTTACAATAAGGCATATCTTTAAGTTTTTCGAGTTTTGCGTTGCCAGCCACAATAAGGGTTTGAATTTCTTCTTTATTGGCTAATTTTGCTACTTGTATGGGTAATTTTCCAAAGAGACTTTGTTGGTCAAAGCTGCCTTCACCGGTAAGGATCAAATCCATATTGGTGAGATGATTTTTCAAACCTGAAAGTTCAGCGAGCAATTCAAATCCATTTTCTATTCGGGCTCCTAATAGCCCGAATAATCCAGCGCCAACTCCTCCAGCAGCTCCGCCACCTTTAACTGGTCCAAGATCAATTTCAAATTGTTTTTTTACGATTTCAGCAAAACGAACCCCTCCTTTTTCTAGTTTTTCAATGTTTTTTTGAGATGCACCTTTCTGTTTTGCATAGGTATGGGCAGTTCCTTGTTTTCCTAAAAGTGGATTTTCCACATCACAAGCAATGATCCAGTTACAATTTCTTGCTTTGGGGTTTAATTTTCTAAGATCAATTTTTTGTAACCGATGGAGTTCTCCACCCCCGAAGGGAAGCTCACGTGCGTTTTGATCTAGAAAACGTCCTCCCAATGCAGAGATAATTCCTGTTCCAAGGTCCTGAGTTGCGCTCCCACCGATTCCCAAATAGATTGTTTCACATCCCTTATCAAGAGCGTTCTCTATCATTTTCCCTGTTCCCCATGTCGTTGTAGTTAAAGCGTTGCGTTCTGTTTCATGCAGTTGGGTTAGTCCAGCGGTTTGAGATAATTCTATCCAGGCTCTTTTCTGATCATGGAATAAAAAATAGGGAGCGTCTAAAGGTCTTTTTAAAGCGTCTGTGGCCTTACATACTTTTAGTTTGCCTTTGACATGAGTTTTCAAAACAGTTAATGCTCCTTCACCGCCGTCTGAAAATGGAAAAGAAAGAGTATTACTGTTGGGAAATACAGATTGAATTGAATTAACCATGATTTCTGAAACTTCAGTCGCGGTTAAACTTCCTTTAAATGAATCCGGAATGATGAGTACTTTCAATTTGGATTTTTCTCCAATTTAATAAAAGAGAGAGGAAGTAGCGTTATTTTTTAATTCCAAAAATTAATTTTTGGAAATGGCCTCGATGGCTTGAATTGCATGAATCCTTGAATTTTCAATAAACCACTTATTTGTTTTGTACCCACCACAAACCACTCCTGCTAGATAGACTCCTTTGACGTTACTCTGCATGTTTTCAGAATCGTAAATTGGTGTACGATATTCGTCGTTGTGAAATTTTACACCTAACTGTTCCAACATATCAAAGTTGGGTTCATAGCCAGTCATTGCCAAAACAAAATCATTTTTGAGGATCTGTTTTCCTGTGGGGTTTTTAAAGTGAACTTCATCTTGGGTGATCTGTTCAATTTCAGATTCAAAAAAAGCTTTAATACTGCCTTCTTTTATTCGATTTACAATATCAGGGCGTGCCCAGTATTTTACATTATCACCAATTTCTTTCTCTCGAATGATCATCGTTACACTTTTTGCTCCTTTACGATAGGTTTCTAGGGCTACATCCACAGCAGAGTTGGCAGCGCCCACTACTACTAGATCCATGCCAAAATAGGGGTGAGGTTCACTGTAATAATGTTTTACCTTGGATAAATTTTCCCCCGCCACGTTTAGTAAAAAGGGCCGATCGTAGAATCCTGTGGCTATGATGAGATTGGAACAAGTGTAGCTGCCTTTGGTACTAATTAATTCAAAGCTTTCATTTTTTTTGCTAACTGAAGTTACTTCTTCGTACAGTTTGATATTTAATTTCCAATGAGAGGTTACTCTTCTGTAATATTCTAGCGCCTCAGAGCGAGTCGGTTTTGAATTGTGTGAAATAAAGGGAATTCCTCCGATTTCAAGTTTATCTGAAGTGGAAAAGAAAGTCATATTCATGGGGTAATGAAATAGAGAATTGACTAGAGTTCCCTTGTCGATAATAAGATAGTTTAACCCTTTTTTTTCAGCTTCAATCCCACTAGCAAGCCCAATGGGCCCACCTCCGATAATAATCACGTCATACATAAGGCTAAGGTACAAATCTTGATGTTAAATCCATTACATAGATTTAACCTATTAAAAAATAAATATTCATATTGATATTCTATTAATAAGCCTATCAAATCGAATATATTAATTATTTAGAAACTAATAATAAGTTTAAGTTATTAAAACAATATTTACAATAACAAAAATCTTTGCCTAATAAATAAACTGAAAATGCAAATGAGCAAGTACCATGTCATTACTGGATTTCCAAAGAGGTAAGCAAGTGCAAGACCACTGCAAAACCACCAAAGAGGAAAGAAAAAGACTCCCATTGCATACTTAAGAGAACTAACAAAGACGACATCTTCAAATTTTGAGATGACTTTGCGTGTGATCCATAATGGGAAAATATTGGGAATGCTTAATAAGATGGCCAAAACTGAAACAATTTTACTGTGATTTTTTCGGGTGGGAAGTCCAGAAGGATTTTTGTGTAATGCATCTTTCAGTTCATAGAAAGACATTTGTGTAGTTTGACGGTTAACTTTATTTTTCAGCTCACCATAATGTTCAGAATGATCAGGAATCCATAGACAATCTCTCATGCGTTCTTGAAGAATTTCTCTTAGGTTGTTTATGTTTTCAGCTTCGGTAAGTTTGGGATTTAACGACGGATTAATTTCAATAGGTTTTCCAAACACCAAATGGAGTGAACACCTTGGTTGTCGATGATGTCCGTAATTTATTCCTACGGGTTGTAGGTAAATTTTTTTGTTTGGATAGTGTTTCTGGGCTTGGAAAACAAGTCTACTACTTCCTTTAGAGAGTCTTTGTAAAAAGTATTCGTCGTGGTGCCCCCCTTCAGAAAACATCATCATGTACTTTCCCTTACTCAGTAGCTCGTAACATTGAGCAAAGATTTGATCATTTTTCTTCAGATTGCTGTAGCCATTTCTGATACGATACACCGGAAGCATTTGAAAAGCATCGAGAAACCATTGAAAAGGACCTCCAAAAACATCACTTCGGGTGAGGGAAGTAATTTTTTTCGGAGTCATCGAGCCAATGATTAGCGGATCCAAAAATGCCCCTTGATGATTCGGAGAGAACAAGACTCCCCCATCCTCTGGAATGTTCTCATATCCATAAACTTCGATGTTTCTGAAATAAATACGATTGTAATAACGAAGTAGATGCTTGATCAAAAAATAAAAAATACCTTTCAAAAGAGAAGTTTTGTGATTCCCTAAAGTTAATGATATAGATCATTTTACCTAATGATTTTTTCATAGAATAAAACTCCTTTAAAGCTGAGTAAGACTTGTACGACCTCTCTTTTTTCAGAACTCTTTTGAATAAATTCAAATCCAAAATAAAAATGTACTAACTTAGAGGCAATTAAACTAAATAATTCCCCAATTGATTATCATCAATTAAAACCTGACTCGTTCTCAAGTAACTGAAAACAAAAAATATGAAAACAAAAAATGTATTATCAAGAGGTGTGCTCGCCTTCTTATTATTGACAGCAAATCTTGTGCTGGCTCAAACAACCATTTCTGGATCTGTTATTGACTCAGAAAACAATGAAGCAATACCTGGAGCAAACATAATTGTTGTTGGTTCAAATACTGGAGCTGTTGCGGATTTTGACGGAAATTTTAAGTTGAACACCTCAGCAGAGTTTCCGCTTACCATTGAAGTGAGCTACATAGGTTTTGGCTCCAAAACAATTGAACTAACCTCTTCTGACGAATCAATTGTAGTTTCTTTAGAGTACGGACAAAATCTAGATGAGGTGGTCATTTCTGCTTCAAGAAGAACAGAAAAGGTATTGGATGCCCCTGCCTCAATTTCTATTGTATCTTCTCAGGACATTGAAAACTCTGCTAATGTAAACGATCCCATCAGAAATTTAGTAAACGTACCTGGGATTCAAGTTCAACAGCAATCAGCCAATACAATAAATTTTGAGATGCGAGCTGGTTCTGGAGTTTTTGGAACAAGAGCGTTCCCTATTTTAGATTACAGATTTATTCAGTCTCCAGCGTCAGGATCATTTTTCAATTTCCAATCGGGCTTATCCAATTTGGATCTTGATAAGATTGAAGTTGTGCGTGGAGCTGCATCTGCCTTGTACGGATTTGGTGTAGAATCTGGAGTGGTTCATTTTATGTCTAAAAAAGCAATTGACAATCCTGGCACCTCTGTTGAATTGATTGGAGGAAACTTGAGTACACTCTCAGCAGCAGTTCGTCACGCATACGCAAATGATGCAAAGACCTTTGGTTTTAAAATCAATGCTCAGTACAAAAAAGGAGATGAATTTAGTCTCGACCCAGTTGAAGACAGTGATTGGATTAACCAAATTAATGCTTCAACTGCAAATGGTATTTTCCAACCCATTATTGTAAACAACCGAATTGATCCAAGTCAGACGCCAACAACTCCTATTTTGACTCGAGATGAAATCGATACGGACGGTGACGGAAATGCCTACATGGGAGAATATGAAAATTACAGTATCAATGCACATTTAGAATTCAGACCTAATGATAACACAGATGCTGTAGTTTCAGGAGGATGGAACGCTGGAGATGGTTTGATTAATCAATCTCAAGGTCCCGGGTATGCTTCAGGGAATGATTATTGGGCTCAAGCTAGACTTAGATCAGGAGGCTTTTTTGGACAGCTTTCATACAACTACAATGACGGGGGAAATATTGACAACCCCTTTTATTTGTACCTTACAGCGCAAAGAATTATTACTAAAAGATCGGCATTAGAAGGTCAATTGCAGTACAATTTTGATGCTGAAAACTTTTTGAATTCCAATTATACTTTTGGATTGGACTACAGAGATATCGGGACAGATTCTGAAAATACATTATTTGGAAGAAATGACGGGAATAATGACTATGTACTTTATGGTCTTTATGGTCAAGGAACCTCTCGATTAGGCGATAAAGTTGATTTGACTTATGCATTGCGATACGACAAGCCTAATTTCGTAGACAAGGGGAAAGTTGCCCCGCGATTGGCTCTGGTTTACAAGCCCAATAGTAAAAACAGCTTTAGGGTAACTTACAATGAAGCCATATTTGGACCCAGTGCATTAGAAGTCTATGTCGATTTCCCTGTACAAATTCAAGCACCTGGAGTTTTAGATGTATGGTTATCAGGACAAGCTACGGCTCAAAACTTTGACGCAAACGCTCCCATAGAAATTGTTGGAGGTGGCGGAGCAGTTTTACCAGCTGGAACAACTCAATGGCCACTTGCCGTACCTTACGGTGCTGTTGCAGGACAAGTTCTTCCTGCGCTTTATCAAGGGTTAGGAGCAAATCCAGCTTATGCACCTTTATTGCCTTTAGTTCAGAATTACTTTAGTTCTTATGTACCTACTGGGGCGTCAGGAACAATCGAAGGCTACAATGCATTTAATGGAAGTTCGTTGCCTACAGCTGTAGGCACGCCTTCAGCACTTTTAGGAACAACAAAATCATTAGAAATTGGATACAAAGGATTACTAGGCGATAAGTTTGCTTTGGGAGTTGACGTTTATACCTACGCAAGAACAGGTTCAACACAGTTTACAGGAATTGGACCTACTTTCCGTCTTAATGGCGCAGATGGGATCCCTGCTGATTTAGGGGCTCAGGTAGGATCAGATTTTATTTCTGACCCAGTTTTAAGTGGTGCCATAACACAAGCGGTAACGGCTGGAGTAAATGCACAAGTTCAGGCAGGAGTAGAAGCTCAGTACACTGCAAGTGGAATTCCAGAATCTATTTGGGAAACAGGTGCTCCTGCAGGAGCCTTATTTCCAGGCTCACCTGCTATTGCTCCTGTAGCTGATGCAGTTGCTGCTACAGCAGCTCCAATAATTCAACAGGCAGTTCCCTCTACGTTAGCTGAAGTTGAACAGTTGGTTGGAGGTGCTTTTGTCCAAGGAGGACAAGGCTACACAGCCGCGATAGAGCCTGCTGCTATTGGAGTTATTGAATCGCAAAGAGTGCCACAAGGAGATGGCATAACGCACATTTCAGCAGGATATAGGATTTTTGAAGATGTTACTCGATCGCATTGGGGTACAGATCTTTCCATGGAATATTTCGCGACAGACAAACTCACTTTTTGGGCAAACGCTTCGTGGTTAAGTCAAACCGAATGGAATCCAGGAGAAGCAAATGATGATGGACTGCCTTTCCAAGATTTCTTAAATGCACCTAAGTTCAAATACAGATTAGGAATGAATTACATTGTTAAGGGAGGGCTTCAAGCTTCATTATCTTTCCAACATGATGATGAATTTAATTCAAACCAGGGATTTTATGCAGGGACCGTTCAGGCTAAAAACCTTGTAGATGCAAGCTTAGGATACAAATTATCCAATGGAGTAAAGTTGGATCTTTCTTCTACAAACTTATTTAACCAACAATACCGAGCTTTCCCAAACATGCCCATTATTGGAAGAAGAGTTAACTTAAGAGCAACATTCCAGTTGTAAAATTAGATTATTAACATTTTAAAAGGCAACGATTTATCGTTGCCTTTTTTATTAAATAATTACAAAAAAAACAATGCAATTAAATGGCTATTTGAGCCTAACCCCATATATTTGCAACTCGAAATTCGTCCTTAAATAACTAACGTTAAGAAAGATAAAATGGCTCAAAGTATCGGTAAAGTTTCCCAAATTATTGGCCCCGTTGTAGATGTAGAATTTAGTGGTGAAAACAACCCACTTCCAAGTATTTACGACGCCTTAGAAATTGAAAATTCTGATGGATCTAAATTAATCCTTGAAGTGCAATCCCATATTGGTGAAGAAACGGTAAGAACCATTTCGATGGATTCAACAGACGGCCTTAGTCGAGGTACTGATGCAAAAGCAATCGGTAGTCCGATTCAAATGCCGATTGGAGATAATGTGTACGGAAGATTATTTAATGTAATTGGAGATGCCATTGACGGGATGGAGAACTTGCCTAAAGACAATGAAAACGGCTTACCTATCCACAGAGAAGCACCAGCCTTTGAAGAGCTGTCTACCTCAACGGAAGTATTGTTTACTGGGATTAAAGTGATCGATTTAATTGAGCCCTATGCAAAAGGAGGGAAAATTGGTCTTTTTGGAGGAGCGGGAGTAGGTAAAACCGTTTTGATTCAAGAATTGATTAATAATATTGCAAAAGGACACGGAGGACTTTCTGTGTTTGCAGGAGTTGGAGAGCGTACACGTGAAGGAAATGATTTGCTTCGTGAGATGTTGGAATCAGGGATTATTAAATACGGAGACGACTTTATGCACTCTATGGAAGAAGGAGGATGGGATCTGAAAAAAGTGGACAACAAAGCCATGACAGAATCCAAAGCGACTTTTGTGTTTGGACAGCTGAATGAGCCCCCTGGAGCACGTGCTCGAGTGGCCTTATCGGGTTTGACCATTGCTGAATATTTCCGTGATGGAGCAGGAGACGGACAGGGTAAAGATGTCCTCTTTTTCGTAGACAATATTTTCCGATTTACGCAAGCGGGATCAGAAGTTTCCGCGCTATTAGGGCGAATGCCCTCAGCAGTAGGATACCAGCCTACTTTAGCAACCGAAATGGGTGCGATGCAAGAGCGGATTACTTCAACCAAAAAAGGATCCATTACTTCGGTTCAAGCGGTTTATGTACCAGCAGATGACTTAACAGATCCAGCACCAGCAACAACTTTTGCTCACTTAGATGCAACAACTGTACTTTCTCGTAAAATCGCCGAGCTTGGAATTTATCCAGCGGTAGATCCTTTAGATTCTACTTCTCGGATTTTAACACCTGAAATTTTGGGTGATGAGCATTACAATTGCGCACAACGTGTAAAAGAACTTTTACAGCGTTACAAAGAATTACAAGACATCATTGCTATTCTAGGAATGGATGAGTTATCTGAAGAAGATAAATTAGCCGTTTCCAGAGCACGTCGTGTTCAGCGTTTCTTGTCACAACCTTTCCACGTAGCAGAACAATTTACTGGTATCCCTGGAGTTTTGGTTGACATTAAAGAGACCATCAAAGGGTTTAATATGATTATGGACGGAGAGTTGGATCATCTTCCAGAGGCTGCTTTTAACTTGAAAGGTACCATAGAAGAAGCCATTGAGGCAGGTGAAAAAATGTTAGCTGAAGTTTAAAGATATGCAACTTGAAATCGTTTCTCCCGAAGCTCAACTTTTTAGCGGTGAAGTAACCAGTGTTACTGTACCGGGTGCTTCAGGTTCTTTTCAGATTTTAAATAATCACGCCCCCATCGTTTCTACTTTGGTGGCAGGACGGGTTAAGATTCAGGGAAAAATTTCCCTAGAAGAAGCCAATCAGGCAAAATTTACCCAAGAAGGCGAGCATACGTACCTCGATATTCGGTCTGGAGCTATTGAACTCAGTGACAACAAGGTCATTTTACTTACGGATTAAAGTGTAGGTTTACAAGTCTTGTAAAGCGGCATAAATTTTTTGAGTTTCCCACCCTCTGTACATCAAGTAACTTAGAATTTTTTTCTTTTGTACCGCAACAGAAAATGCTTTTACCGCTTCTTTTCTCTTTTCAAAAAGAGACCAAAAGGTAATATTGTAATCAGCTTCTTTGATTTCTTTTAGGCCTATTTTAATGTTGTAATCAGAAATTTGACGCGCCTTTAGTTCTTTTCGAATTCGGACTTTACCCCACTTTTTAATTCGAAATTTTCCTCGAGCAAAACTTTGAGCAAAACGGGTTTCGTTAAGGTAGTTTTCTTGGATCAATTGGGAGATGATAATATCACAAGCAGCAGGAATCATTCCTAAAGTCTTTAATTTAGCTTGTACTTCTTGATGACACCGCTCTTGATAACTGCAGTAGTGTTCTAATTTTTTTTGTGCCTCTACTACCGTAAACGATTGTTTTTTTTGCATGATTTGAAGTTAAAAAACTTAAACTAAAACCACTGGATATTAATGAATAATTACACATGATTATGAGTGCAAAAAAAAACCACCCAATCGTGAGACGGGTGGTTTTAAATATTAAGGGCGGAGTCTTCTTCGGTCTTTATTTACGAAGCGGAACTCCAAATATTGATAAGCGTGGCGTGGAACAATACGAATCCACTTTTTGTATTCAAAATACCATTTTAAACGTTGGGATGGAGTCCCGTCTAAAAGGTAAGCGGCTACAAAAGGATGAACATGTAAAAATATTTTTTCCTTTTGATTACGCTTGTTCTTAGTAACTTTACTAAGCTCTGTGTTGATTTTGTCAATTAGTACTATTGGAGCTTCCACTTCCCCATTGACGTTGGGATTGGGCTCTTTGGTTTTGATATTCATTTCAGGTCTTACGCGTTGGCGTGTAATCTGAATGAGACCAAAACGGCTGGGCGGCAGAATCTTGTGTTTGGTTCTGTCCATACTCATTTCTTCACGAAGGTGTTCAAAAAGCTTTTTTCGATTTGCATTAGCATTTAAATCAATGAAATCGACAACAATAATTCCTCCCATGTCTCTGAGTCGCAACTGCCGAGCAATTTCTGTAGCTGCTATCATGTTAACTTCCATGGCGGTGTCTTCTTGGCTTTTAGAACGGTTTGAACGATTGCCACTGTTGACATCAATTACGTGCAAGGCCTCCGTATGTTCAATCACTAAATAGGCTCCTTTTTGCATGGAAACCGTAGTTCCGAATGCAGATTTAATTTGCCTTTCAATTCCAAATTTTTCAAAAATAGGGAGGTGGTGATCGTACAATTTAACAATCGATTTTTTATCCGGTGCAATCGTTTTCAAATAGTCTTTAATTTCAGATTCCATTGCAGCATCATCTACATGAATGCCCGTGAAATGATCATCAAATATATCACGAAGAATACTTGAAGAACGGTTAATTTCACTTAGCACTTTTACAGGATATTTATCAATTTGCTTGAGTTTGCCAGATAAATTTTTCCAGCGCGTAAGCAGTTGTTGAATATCTGCGTCAAGAGCAGCTACTTTTTGTCCTTCGGCTACCGTTCTAATAATTAAGCCAAAACCTTTGGGTCGAATACTCTGAACCAATTTTTTAAGACGATTTTTTTCTGCACGGTCTTCGATTTTTTGTGAAATCGAAACACGATCTGAAAAAGGCATCAATACCATAAATCGACCAGCTAAGGAGATTTCAGAACTCAATCGAGGTCCTTTTGTGGAGATTGGTTCTTTAACAACTTGAACTAAGACCGTTTGTTTTGGAGAAATTACTTCAGAAACGTTACCGTCTTTTTCAATATCCTTTTCGTATCGAAATTGTTTTAAAAGATAATCTTTGTTTTTACCTGTGCTTATCTGTTTAATATACTTAACTAGTGAAGGGAATTTTGGGCCGAGGTCATGATAGTGTAAAAAACCATCTTTGTCGTGTCCCACATCTACAAATGCGGCATTTAACCCAGGCATTGCTTTTCTGACTTTTCCGACAAAAATGTCGCCTACAGAAAAGTTATTGTCTTCAACTTCTTTATTTAGCTCAATTAATTTTCCATCCTTGAGCAGTGCAAAATCAACAGCAGAGGAATGCGAACGTATAATTAATTCTTTATTCACTCTGAATTATTTTGTGTAACTACAAGCGAGCTTGCAGTAACGGATTAAACATTATTTTCAGGATTTTCCTGTGGCAAGTCTCAAACTCTTTGAATCTTGCCATTTCAATGAACTTTTGGTAAATATTTTAAGTGCTTTGACCCACACTATTTTTTCTTGTGACGATTTGCTCTTCTGCGTTTTTTACGCTTGTGCGTCGCCACCTTGTGTCTTTTACGTTTTTTACCACTAGGCATATAAAGATTGGTATTAAAGGGTTATAAAATTATTTTGCAACAGGGACTTTTGACTTCACTCCCTGAACAAAAATTTTAGCAGGCTTGAAAGAAGGAATATTGTGTGCTGGAATTTTGATAGCCACATTTTTTGAAATATTGCGACCTGTTTTCTCTGCTCGAGTTTTGATAACAAAACTACCAAAGCCTCTTAAGTACACGTTTTCTCCTTTTTCTAGAGAAACTTTAACTTCTTTCATAAATTTTTCAACAGTTGCTTGTACATCAGCGCGGTCCATTCCTAGCTGATCTGAAATATTAGATACAATGTCTGCTTTTGTCATAATGTTTTATTTATAGCTTAAAATTTAAGGCTCGCAAATATATAAATTTTAATTATAAAATGCTCTGTATAAAGTTTTTATATTGTCTCTGTTTCTCTACTTTTAGCCTTATGATTTTAGGACCTGTATTTTGAATTGGACCCAAAAACTACTATTGTGGTATGCTGAAAATAAACGTTCTTTTTTGTGGAGAGAGTCTCGAGACCCCTATAAAGTATGGCTTTCTGAGATTATTCTTCAGCAAACTAGAACAGCCCAGGGGCTTCCGTATTACCAGCGTTTTTTAGAATCTTTCCCCACGATTAAGTCGCTTGCTTTAGCCAATGAGGACGAAGTTTTAAAATTATGGCAAGGTTTGGGATATTATTCTAGGGCGAGAAATCTTCACCATACTGCTCAATACATCTACCACGAATTGGGAGGTAATTTTCCCGATACATTTCATTCTCTTCTCAAACTCAAAGGAGTGGGTGATTACACCGCAAGTGCTATTGCATCAATTTGTTTTGATATTCCTGAGGCTGTCGTAGATGGAAATGTTTACAGATTTTTATCCCGTTATTTTGGCATTCTTACTCCAATAAATTCAAGTGCTGCCCACAAAGAGTTCAAATTAAAAGCGATGCAATTAATGGACAAGGACGACCCCGGAACATTCAATCAAGCCTTGATGGAATTTGGATCATTGCACTGCACTCCCAAAAACCCTAAGTGTTTTGACTGTCCTTTTTCAGAAAATTGTAGTGCATTTAATCAGGGTAAAATTCTAGAATTTCCAGTTAAAACATCAATTTTAAAGATCACAAAGCGTTATTTTAATTATCTCGTAGTTTCCGATGTTCAAGGGAAGTATCTATTTGAAAAAAGATCAGGTAAGGGCATATGGCAAAATTTACATCAATTTCCTTTGATCGAATCCACCAAAACACTAAAATCTGAAAAGACACTTTCTGCTCATCCAAATTATCCGGAAGAATTCAAACTCAAAACCACTAAAATTAAACTGTGGAATGTCCAACCCATAGTTCACAAATTGAGCCATCAAAAGTTGATCGTTAATTTTTGGTTAATCGAATTAAATGAAAAAAAAGTAAATACCCTAACAAAGGAATCCATCAAAAAACTTGCGGTACCTGTTGTGATTCAAAATTTTATAGAGGAATTCTTTTAAAATGCTCTCGGTTTGCTTAAATTTACTGATACATCTAACTCAAAATCTTTAAACTATGAGCGGCACACTCAACAAAGTCATGCTAATAGGACACTTAGGAGATGATGTAAAAATGCATTATTTCGATGGTGGCGGTTCCTTGGGTCGTTTTCCTTTAGCAACAAACGAAACCTATGTGAATAAAAGCACAGGGGAAAAAGTAACCAACACGGAATGGCACAACATAGTGGTGCGAAACAAAGCGGCAGAGATTTGTGAAAAATATCTAAGTAAAGGAGATAAAGTTTACATTGAAGGTCGAATTAAAACTCGAAAATGGACAGGAGAAGATGGAGCAGATCGGTATTCAACAGAAATCAATGTTAATGAATTTACCTTTCTCAGTACCAAAAAAGAGAGTCCAGCTGCTGATCAAAAATCAGGAGCTGCCACTCCTGAAAAAACGGAAGTACCTCCACCCGAAGATGATTTACCATTTTAAAAGTTAGTATTCATTGGATCCAGACCCTTTGCCTTTGCTTAGTACATTGTTTGCAGTTTCTAATTTGCTGTGGATTCAATGGTTAGTGGTCTGCATACTACTGTTGTGTTCGGCACTTATTTCAGGAACTGAAGTAGCGTTCTTTTCCTTACAACTCAAATCATTGGAGGACTCAGATGAAAATACTCCAGATGCAGCTTTAGAACGTGTCATTGCTTTACTCAGAAAACCAAAAAGACTTTTAGCCACTATTTTGGTGGCCAATAATTTCATAAATATTGCTATTGTCCTTGTATTTACTGTTCTCAGCGACTCTTTTCTAGGAGGCATAGAAAATCCCGTTGTGGTCCTTCTCATCGAAGTAGGAATCATTACCACGCTTATTTTGATTTTTGGTGAAATCTTACCTAAAGTTTATGCCAATAGGAATGCGCTTCAATTTTCTAAGCGAATGGCGTTGGTTATTTCAATTCTTGATCGCTACATTTTATTTTGGATTACCTATCCAATGAGCAGAATAACAGGGTTTTTTGAAAAACGATTGGGCGATCAGAAAAATCAATTTTCAGTTGATAAGCTCTCTCAAGCCCTTGAACTTACTGGGGACAACGAAACCACTTCCGATGAACAACGCATATTAGAAGGAATAGTTAATTTTGGAAACACGGATACGAGAGAAGTTATGTGTCCCAGAATGGATATGTTTGCCTTGTCTGATGATCTTACTCTAGACGAAATTATTCCCATCATTCTTGAACAGGGATACTCTAGAATTCCAGTATTCCAAGAAAAAAAAGACAACATAAAAGGAATTTTATACACCAAGGATTTATTGCCTAATTTGGACAACTCTGATTTTGTTTGGCAAGATGTTTTAAAACCTCCCATCTATGTGCCTGAAAATAAAAAGTTAGATGATTTGCTAAAAGAATTTCAGCAGAAAAAAATTCACTTGGCCATAGTAGTGGATGAGTATGGAGGAACCTCTGGACTAATTACCTTGGAGGACATTATGGAAGAAATTGTTGGAGACATTAGTGACGAATTTGACGAGGAAGATTTGAGTTACTCAAAACTGGACGAGCGTACTTTTGTTTTTGAAGCAAAAATCAGTTTAAAAGATTTTTTTAAAGTCATTCATCTTGAGGAAACCGACCTTTTTGAATCGATTAAAGGGGATTCAGAAACCTTGGCAGGGCTCCTTCTTGAAATCGCAAAAAAATTCCCTAAAAAAGGGCAAAAAATCAAGTACGAACGCTACGTATTTACCGTTGAAGAACTAGATCAGATGAGAATCAAGCAAGTTAAGGTGGAACTCCCAAAAATTAAGTCTTAATGAATCGAATTATTGTTCTAAGCTTGATTTTTTTTTTAAGTTGTACATCAGATTTACAACCCAAACCTTTGGGTTATTTACGATTGGATTATCCTGAGGCACACTATCAGAGTTTTGAGAATTATTCGCAGTTTTCATTTGAATACAATCGTTTTGCGGAGGTTTCGCTTTTAAATTCATTTAACTCTCAGGTGGTTTATCCTGAAATGAAGGCTACGCTGTATTTGAATTACAATTCGGTCCAGAACAACTTAGATTCACTTTTAAATGACGCATACAAGCTTCCATATAAGCATATTTCAAAAGCAGTATCCATTCCTGAAAAAGTTTTTGTAAACCCCAATAAAAAGGTATTTGGCACGCTGTTTTCCGTAGAGGGTAATGCAGCGTCTCAATTTCAATTTTTTTTAACGGACAGCACCCGGCATTTTTTGGTAGGGTCAGTATATTTTTATGCAAGGCCCAATTATGACTCCATATTACCAGCGGTCAAATACTTAGAAAAGGACATATTCCACCTAGTTGAATCTTTTCAATGGAAGTAACTTTTTATTTAAAGTTACGGTCCGTTTTTGAAGCACTTGAAACACTGTAGGTATCACTTACAGATTTAACCACCCCTGTGAGACCATCTAAATTCATTGAATTTGAATCATAAACAACCCAAGCCGTTTCAGATTCAAAATCAACGGTTGCTGAGACTACTCCAGCGGTTTGATTTAATTTTTTTTCAATTGTCGCAGCACACCCAATAGCACAAGTCATTCCCTCGATAGTCATTTTTGCGTAATCAGCTGAAACTAATTCTGGGTTAGGGGGGCTTACTTTTTCTGAGGTATTAACGGTTATTACTTTTGGCTTTGTTGAAGTTTGGCATGCCATCAGAAGAAATAAAAAAACTACTAAACAAAACGGGGAAAAAGGTTTCATATTTTTCTTAAAAACACAAAGATAAGTGTAATAGGCATTTTAAAAAAGTGCAAATTTGTAATTCAATGACTATTTCTATTAAAAAATGGGTATATCTTATTCTTCTTTCCATTATATGGGGCAGTTCCTATATTTTAATTAAAAAAGGATTGGTGGGTTTGACCCCACTCCAATTGGGCTCAAGTCGAATAATAATGACTACCATGATACTAGCTCTTTTTGGATGGAAACAGCTTCAAAAAATCCCAAAAGAGGCTTGGAAATGGATTGTATTTACGGGTTTTGTTGGTACATTTTTCCCCAGTTATTTGTTTGCCTTTGCAGAAACGGTAATCGATAGTTCCGTTGCGGCGGTTTTAAATGGAATGACTCCTTTGTTTACTTTAATTTTAGGATTACTCTTCTTTAATTCCAAATTTAAATGGGTAAAAATATTTGGAGTTCTGGTTGGTTTTGCAGGAACTTTAGTTCTTGTCTCGAATGAATTTACTCTGAGATCAGGAGAACAAAGTTGGTACGCTTTTTTGGTTGTAGCTGCTACCTTATGTTATTCGATCAATGTAAATTTAATCAAATACAAGTTGCAGGGAGTGCCAGCTATTGCAATTGCTTTGGGAAATTTTGTATCTATCATTTTACCTGCCATCGGAGTCCTTTTATTTGTAGATTTTCCTTGGTCCGAAGTCGGAGTTGCTTCTGATGTAAGCACTTCTTTGGGCTACGTATTCATTCTTTCTTTATTGGGTACTGCTTTGGCAAAAGTAATGTTCAATGAACTGGTCTCTATTTCTACTCCAGTTTTTTCTATTTCCATCACGTATCTGCTTCCTATGGTTGCCATTGGATGGGGTATTTTAGACGGTGAGCATTTTACATTTGTTCAATGGTTTGGATGCGCTATGATCTTACTTGGGGTTTATTTAATCACAGACAAAAAACGCCCCAAAAAAGGGGCGTCTAAAACTTAAATTCAATAGGATAGCACTGAGCTATTTAAAAATAGCTGGGTCTAGTTCTACATTTAGGTCAATTTTTTGAGTTAAAAAGTCAACCTCTTGCGGACCCATACTCATCGTTAATTTGTGGGGAAAAAGGATTCCTTCTACCGGTTTGTAATCTCCCATTTTAATTGTTGTAGTTTGTGAACTACCCATCAGTTCCATGGTTTGAGAGAGTTGAATTTTTAAATGACTTTCAACATCGTAATAGTTTATTATTCCCTCAATAACCATTATTTCGTATGCTTTTTTACCATCCAAATCAACAATTCCTTTTAATGCAATGGAATTCAGGTCATAGTTTAATTCAGGAAAAATTGAAGCGCCATCTAGCATTTGCTCTAAAACATCACCTTCGAGATCGATTTTTTGACCTTGCATTTCCATGTAACCATAATCCTTATTAATTACTTGTTTTTGCATTACATTGCCCATAACCTTTGTTTCAGTTAAAGCTTGTAACTGATTTGTTTTTTGCGAGCTTACCTCTAAAATCATTCCTTGCATTTCAGCTTGCGCGAGTTCTTTGATCGATCGGATCTCTTCCAGTTTCGTTTTTCCTCCAATGGCCTCTAAATAATCTTGAATTACACTAGCGGCAGTAACCCCTTCTGGAGTCATTTTAGAGTAATCTGGACGCTCTATTTCTACTCCCCATTTGTCGAAATAACGAATTTTTACTGGGTCATCGTTAAAAGAGATTTGCTCTAACCCTTCCAGTATTTCGCTTCCTTTACCTGTAACGACTACTGTGGCATTATCACTTAAAAAATACTTTTTGGCGGCATTCAAAACTTCTTCTTTTGTAACCTTATTGATATTTTTCAAAAATTGCTTGTAATAATCTGGAGACAAATCTTGTGTTTTGATGTTGAAAGCGAAGTTGGCAATGGTCTCTGGATCTTCAAGTGAAATCACAAAATTTCCTGCATATTTGGCTTTAACCAATTCCAATTCATCGTCAGTTACTAAATTGGTTCTAATTTTTTCCACTTCATGGAGAATTTCTACTACGGCACTGTCTGTAACAGCATTCCTTACACTGGTAGAGGCACTGAATCTCCCCTTGGTTTTGTGGGAATCACGGAGTTGTGAATAAGCGCCATAGGTAAAGCCTTTGTCTTCTCTTAGGTTCAGAAATAATCGGGCTTCACCACCACCACCTAAAATTTGATTGGCCAATAGAGCTGCAAAATAATCAGAACTATTTTTGTCCAGCGGAATTGTATTAAGGAAGGCTATTTCCGACTGAACCGCATTGGGCATTTCAACAAAGGCAATTTCTGTTCGTGCCGAATTAGTAGGATCGGGAAAGGACATTTTAGGTCTTTCCTTAGGCTTCCAATTTCCAAAATGTTCTTTAATTAATTTTTTTGTCTCTGCAGGATTAAAATCTCCAACCACGATCAAATAAGCATTATTTGAACCGTAAATGTAGTCGTAAGCTTTTTTCACTTGGTCTAAAGTCAAGGATTTAACTTTGTCTTTAGAGAGGTATTCCCCATAGGGGTGGTCTGAACCGTACGAAATTAAATTTTCAACACGTCTAGCAGCGGTCTTTACATCTTTTTCTCCGGTTTCTAAACCCGTAATTAATCTGTCCTTTTCTTTTTGAAATTCTTCCTCCAAAAAATTTGGATGTAAAGTAGCATCAGCCATCAATTCCATGACCCGCGGGAAAAATCGGCTTAAGGAGGATGCATGAGCACCGTCAGCATTAAAGTGAAAGTGTGCCCCCATAAAATCAATTTCTTCTTCAAAATCATTTTTGGAAATGGAAGTTGACCCTTTGCCCATCATACTGGTTAGCATGGCGTTGCTACCCGCATGGTCTGATTCTACAATAAGCGGATGTTCTATTCGAAGGCTTAACGAAACACGTGGAAGTTTGTGATTTTCTACCAGTAATACATGCAATCCGTTACTCAATTGAAATTCTTCAGGATCTTCTAATTGAATTAAAGGAGCAGGGCCAGGTTCAGGTTGTTGCGATCGGTCAATTTGAGCCTGAGCAGCATACGTAAAAAGGATAAAATAGCTAAAAATTAATATTTTTTTCATGGTAAATTATTTTGATTCGGGGAGATAGTTGAGGGTTAATCTTTGGTTGGGATTAAGATATTTTTTTGCAACCTCACGAATTTCTTCTCGGCTAATGGAACGATAAACGTCAATTTCAGAGTTTATTAAGTTCGTGTCATCGTAAATGGCATAGTATTCTGCCAGAGAATTTGCAATTCCCTCGATAGAGCCATTGGAGTCCACAAATCTGGATTCAAATTTATTGAGTAGTTTTTGATAATCTGTTTCACTGATAAGTTCTGTTTGAATTTTTTCAACCTCTATGTCGATTTCGTCCCTTAGGCTGCTTAATTTGTTGTCGCCTACAGGAAGTGATAAAATAACATAGAGTCCATAATCCTCCATACTCATATTAAAAGCGGCGACTTGGAGTGACATTTTTTTCTCGTCCACAAGTTTGCGGTACAACTTTGAGCTGTTTCCATCACTGAGATAAGTAGAAATCATATCGAGGACTCTTGACTCTCTTGAAGTTTTTTTTGGAATTCTGTAGGCTGTAAACAACGCGGGAATCTGAATATTTTTATCAAAAGCTTCACCTGTTAGAGGTTCGACAATAGGATCTTCCAAAATTACTTCTGATTCGATTGACACCCCTTTTGGAATTTCTTCGAAGTAGTCGGCAACCATTTTTTTTGTTTCTTCCATTTCAAAATCACCAGCAACAACCAAAACAGCGTTATTTGGGGTGTAAAACTTTTTATTGAATGCGATGAACTCTTCTAGAGAGGCCGCATCGAGATGTTCCATTTCCCCGATGGGAATATGCTTGTAAGGGTGTTTATCAAACATTCGCTTTCTAACCTCGAAGGCCCAGTTACCATAAGCACTATTATCATAACGCAGACGTTTTTCTTCTTTAACAACTTCATTTTGGGTTTCAACTCCCGTTTCATTTATTATGGGATGCAACATTCGTTCGGATTCCATCCACAATCCCAACTCTAAATTATTTGAAGGGAAAACTTCGTAATAGTAGGTAAAATCATCTGTGGTGTAGGCGTTGTTTGTTCCCCCGTTGGCACTAACAATTTTGAACCATTCGCCTCGTTCAATGTTTTTAGTTCCTTCAAAGAGCAAGTGCTCAAAGAAATGTGCAAAACCCGTTCGTTCTTTTTCTTCATTTTTGGCTCCAACGTGATACAGAACCGAGGTTACTACTAAAGGTGCGCTATTGTCTTGATGCAAGATGACGTGTAAGCCATTGTCTAAGTCGTATTCTTGAAATGAAATTTCTTGTGCATTCAGAGCAAAGCAACAAGAAAGTACAAATAGAAAGGAAGTAGTTAGTTTCATAATCATTAGTTTAAAAAATTAATGTAAGTGGTTTTGGAGCATTACAATTTTAGATTACATTAAAATTAATACATTTGAGTATCATAACAAAATTTCACCTTTGCGTACACTTACAAACTTTATTTTTTTATTCGTTTTTACGATGAGCTTTGCTCAGTCAAAGTACAAATCAATTTTGAACGATATTGACAAAAACAAAGAAACATACTCAGATATTGCTCAACAAATTTGGTCTTTTGCTGAAATGGGATACCAAGAAGAGAAAAGCAGTAAGCTGTTGCAAAAAACTTTGGAACAAGAGGGGTTTCAAATTGAAGTTGGTGTAGCTGAAATCCCTACAGCTTTTGTGGCCAGTTTCGGTTCTGGAAGTCCAGTAATTGCTATTTTGGGAGAGTACGATGCATTGCCTGGCTTGTCTCAAAAAGCGGTCCCTTACAAAGTTTCAAATAATGGAAAAGCAGGACATGCGTGTGGACATCACCTTTTCGGATCCGCCTCTGCAGCTGCAGCAATTGCCATTAAAAATTATCTTTTAAAAGAAGGCAAATCAGGAACAGTTAAATTTTACGGTTGTCCCGCAGAAGAGGGAGGTTCGGGAAAAGTTTACATGACTCGGGCTGGATTATTTGACAATGTGGATGTTGCTTTACATTGGCATGCCGACAATAAAAATGCTGCAAGCATACGCCCAGCATTGGCTAATAAATCCGCAAAATTTCGCTTTTATGGAGTATCTGCTCATGCAGCTGGGGCCCCAGAAAAAGGACGTTCAGCATTGGACGCAGTTGAAGCCATGAACACCATGGTCAATATGATGCGAGAACATGTTACTGAAAGTACTCGAATTCACTATGTAATTACACGTGGAGGGGAAGCACCAAATGTCGTGCCTGATTTCGCAGAAGTCTATTATTATGCAAGGCACCGAACAAGAGATGAAGTAACCAATGTATTCGATCGTATTGTTGATGCAGCCAAAGGAGCAGCTCTTGGCACAGGAACTGAAATGGATTATGAAATGATTGGAGGAACTCACGAATTGTTATTCAATGATGTCCTTCAACCTATGGTTCACAAAAACTTGGAAAGTATTGGAGGCTACACCTACACTGAAGAAGAAAAAGCCTTTGCTCAAAAAATTGCAGAAAGCCTAGGAGAACCGTTGAACACCCAGTTTGTTGAGGGCGTAGCTCCCTATGATGAAAGTTCAAAAGCAGGCGGGTCAACGGATGTAGGGGATGTAAGTTTTGCAGTACCCACTGCTGGATTAAGAGCAGCAACATGGGTGCCTGGAACTCCAGCACACAGTTGGCAAGCCGTAGCCGCTGGTGGAACTAATATTGGAAACAAAGGGATGATCATCGCAGCAAAAACGATCGCTCTGACTGGAATGCAATTGATCGACAACCCCAAAATTATTAAAGCTGCACAAGATGATTTTATGCAAAAAAGAGGAAAGGATTTTGAGTACAATCCCATGTTAGGAGATCGAAAACCAGCACTAGATTACAGAAATTAATTCGGATGAAACTTCAATTTTTTTACTTCTTTTTTCTCATTCTGTTTTGTGGCAAAGCACAAGTGTTCACTTTTCAATCAGAACAAAATGGAAAAACAATTACCCATCGAATTTTGATGGATAAAAACTATTTAGTAGAAACACAATACCTAAGCAAACCTGCTGAATTTATTTTAACGCGAGGAGGTTTTTATAAAAAACAAGGAAAAGAACTATCCGTTGATTTTGAATTCAATTCCAATTTTGAAAAGGATGGATTAAAACAGTTGGAGATACTTGAGTCTAGTGATTGGCAAAAGCTGTCTCAAAAACCTAAAGATCTCAATGGTAAGTGGCTTATGGCAGGACGTATGACTGATGAAGGGGAACGAAGACGCGATACCACTAGACCAAGAAAGACAATGAAAATTTTATTAGACGGTTATTTTCAGTGGATAGCCTACAACACGGAAACTTTTCAGTTTTTTGGATCGGGAGGAGGGTACTACACTACAGAAAAAGGAAAGTACACAGAACATATTGAATATTTTTCGAGAGACAACAGTCGTGTAGGAGCAGTATTACCCTTTGAATACAGTGTCAAAGGTTCGGATTGGCATCATCAAGGGTTTAGTAGTAAGGGAGCTCCAATGTATGAAATTTGGAGTGCGAGACTGCAAGAATAGTTGATTCATTTTCCATCGACCTGATGTATCACTATATTTGAAAAAAAATCAATGATCGATCTCAATTCACTTATTTCATTACTCCAGCTAGAACAAAAAGACACCCATCATTTTGTAGGTCAAAATTACAAGACGGCATGGGGAAGAGTTTTTGGAGGTCAGGTATTGGGTCAGGCACTTCATGCTGCTTATCAAACGGTTCATAAAGATCGATTAGCCCATTCCATGCATGGTTATTTCATTCTTGGAGGAGACATCAACATCCCCATAGATTTTCATGTTGATGCCATCAGAGACGGTAGAAGTTTTACCACAAGAAGGGTTGTGGCTTACCAAGAGGGGAAGGCTATTTTTAATATGGCAGCCTCGTTCCATTTGGACGAAGCAGGGGCAGACCATCAAATAACGATGCCAAATGTTTTGACTCCAGAAATTTTACTCACCGATATTCAACAGGCAGAACTGCTTAAAGAGAAAGATCCTGAGCGCTATGAACGACTGATGATGGCTCACCCACAAGTGTTTGAGTTCCGACCCGTAGGAAAAGCAATATATTTAGAAACACAGAACAAACCCCCAATGTCTCATATTTGGTTTAAAACCAAGAATAAGATAAAAGCAGACACCGCTTTGCAGCATCAACTTTTAGCATTTGCTTCTGATTACAGTTTATTATTGTCGGCTACATTGCCCCACAGAGCAAAATTTGAAAAGCAAAAAATTTATTACGCCAGTTTAGATCACGCACTGTGGTTTCATCGTGATTTTGAAATTGACGACTGGTTGTTGTACGCCATTGAAAGTCCAAGTGCATCAAACGCTAGGGGTTTTGCCAGAGGGAGTATCTTTGACCGATCAGGAAGAATGGTGGCGTCGGTGTCGCAAGAAGGATTAATGAGGGAATTTAAATAAGAATAAAAATGAAAAAGATTTTAATTAGCGGGATTGTCCCCCTTTTTTTTTGCCAACTACTTTTAGCACAGGAATACGATAAAGTTGAAGGAATTTGGAATGCAGTATTTGTAGACGTACCCTTGTCTGATAAGCTAAGTTTACGTTCAGAATTCCATTCAAGAACAATCGATTATTTTGGAATTTGGGATCAACAAATTTTTAGACCTCAGCTAACTTACACAGACTCCAAAAAAATGAAATGGACGTTTGGTTACAGTTATTTAAAAAACTTCAATGCGGATGTAAATGCCGATCCTAGGTTTAGGAACGAACACAACCTGTGGGAACAAGTATCCTACAATGTTCCCTTAAAGAAAGGTCTTTTATCTACATGGATTCGTTTGGAACATCGATTTAGAGAAGAATTGCCTTTACAAACCGATCGATCTTTACGAAGTTTTGACTTCTCAAGTAGGATACGTTTTAGATTTACTTACGAACGCCCTTTGTCTAAAACAGAGGCAAAAGTTCCAGTGAATTTTGTTTTCTATGATGAAGTTTTTTCGATTATGAGTTCGGGAGGGACCCCGTTTAAATTCAATCAAAACTGGACCTTTTTTGGACTCAAAATAAAACTCAATGATAAAATAACGATCAACTCAGGTTTTCAGAAAAATACCATCTTCAAGTCGGAAGATAATTACTTGAAAAACAGGCTTTGGAATACAATACTGTTTTATAAAATTTAAATAGCTTAAAAGAAGGTTTTTATTTTTTTCAATTTAATCGTAGCTTGAGTATCAAAAAAACTCATGACCTTTAAATACAAAATGATTAAATTTTTCTTTTTGGGAACCACCGCAATCTTGGCGCAAGACCCTTTTTTTAAATCAGAAGCTGGAACATATTGGCTGAGTACAGATCTTCACATTCATACAGTTTTTTCTGACGGAGCCGTTTGGCCGAGTATTCGAGTTGAAGAAGCTCGACGTGAGGGGTTGGATTTGATTGCAATGACTGAGCATTTGGAATACCAACCTCATGCTGAAGACCTCCCTCATCCCGATCGTAATCGCTCTTTTAATATTGCGTCAGGAATGTTGGGTGAAGACGAATCCCTAAAGGTTATTAATGGGTCTGAGATAACAAGAGATATGCCTCCGGGTCATATCAATGCCGTATTTATCAAGGACGCAAACGCCTTGCTTCATTCGGATTCTCTCTCAGGAATTCAAGAGGCCAACAAACAAGGGGCTTTTGTTTTTTGGAATCACCCCAACTGGGATGCTCATAGGAAAGATGGGATCGCTCGTTTAGAGCCTTTTCATAAATATCTAATCTCTAATGAACTTTTACACGGAATAGAGGTTGTCAACGAAACCACTTTTTCAGAGGAAGCCCTTCAAATTGCGTTGGACAATAATCTTGCAATTTTAGGAACATCAGATATCCATGGGTTAACAGGCTGGGCTCATAATATTGAAAAAGGAGGCCACCGTCCAATGACATTTGTCAAAGTAAGTCAGAAAACACCAGCAGCCATAAAAAAAGCGCTTTTTGAAAGAAAAACCTTAGTGTGGTTTAATGATTTACTGATCGGTAAAAAAGATGTGGTATCTGAGCTCGTAAAAGAAAATATTCGTTTCGGTTCTCCTAAATATCCTGAAGATAAAACTATCTTAAATGTTGAGGTCACCAATGAAGGTAGTGTCCCTTTTCATATGGAATATCTTGGAGAATTTAGTTTTCATGAGAGAGCAACTGTTTTCTCCATACCACCCAAAACAACAATTACACTGAAAATCAAAACTGAAGAACGAAAAAACTCAATCTCTTTACCTTTTAGAATTTTAAATGCTGTAATTGCGCCTAAAAAGTATCTTAAACATGAATTTGTAGTAAAATAGAAGAGAAAGTTTTACTTTTATGAGTGACTCAAGAATAATTTATGATAAAAGACAGTAATTGGAGGCCCTTACCAGATTTTCTTACCATCAAGCAAAGTACAATTGAAGGTTTAGGGCTTTTTACTACAGATCAAATCAAACAGGGGGATGATTTGGGTATGACCCATGTTTTTGATCCTCGTTTTCATGACAATTATCTTCGGTTACCCCTTGGCGCGTTTGTAAATCATCATGAAATCCCGAATTGTAAAGCTGTTTTTTGTGAGGAAGACGAAAAGCTTGGAAAAGTAAAACACATTCGTATTGTAGCGTTAAATGATATCGAAAAGGGGTCAGAAATCACGGTTAAATACGTCATCAATAAACTGGATAACCCAAACTGGGAACACGCGTATGAAACTACTCAATAGCAATTTTTAGGTATTGTTTTTTAAATGACGCCCCAAGAGTAACCAGTAAAAGAAACCCGAAACATAAAAAAGTGACTTTAAGTACTGCATAGTATTTTTTACAAAAGTAAAATTTGGTAAAACGCTTTATGTTAGGTAATTGTTACAAAAAAATTAATTTAAGAATACTATTTTGTTTAAGTTTTCGTAAATTTGTTCTATCAATTCTAAATTGATGAATTGGTTTATGGTTATGGCCTTTGGGAATTAATCCCGAAGGCTTTTTTTATTTTTCCCAATGGGGCTAAGTTACTTGAGACTTGGCTTCATCAAAATTTAGATATGCTTTAGAGGTTACGATCATCCGAAGTTGATTCACCAACCACCAAAGATCTTCATAACTGGTGTAAAGCGGAGTAATACCAATGCGTATGAAGTGGGGTGGTCTAAAATCAGGAATGATTTTAGGTGCTAGGGTATCGCCCTGAATCAGTGCCTGACAAATTTGCCACGCATGGGGATGAGCAATTGCAATATGCGATCCTCTCCTGATTGAATTTTTAGGACTCTCAAGCTCAAAGCCAAGGGTTTCCAATTCTTTTGTTATTTCGTCAATGAGCATTTCTGAAAGTGCAACACTTTTTGCCCTGAGATTTTTAATACCCGCTTCTAGAATAAGATCTACTCCAGCTTCTACAGCTTGCATTGAAAGAATTGAAGGAGTGCCATTATTAAAGCGTTCCAATCCCTGAGCAGCTTTGTACTGCGGGTCAAAATCAAAAGGTTTTAGATGTCCAAACCAACCTTGAATGGGATTTTGAAGAAGATTGTGGAGTTCTTTCTGGACGAATAAAAAAGCGGGTGAACCTGGGCCGCCATTCATGTATTTGTAGGTACACCCTAAAGCAATTTTTGTTTTGGTTTTTTTAAAGTCAATCGGAATTGCACCAACAGCATGACTTAGATCCCAAACAATAATACTTTTGTTTTGTGCTGCCCACTCATTAAGCGCTTTCATTGGGTAACAATAAGCACTTTTGTAGGTAACCAAACTCAAGCAAATGATTCCAGGTTTTGTTTGTATTATTTCTTTGAGTTGTTCAATATCGGCTAGGATCTCTTGTCCATATTGAATTGATTGGATGGATAACTTTGAGAAATGCTTTGCCAGTCCTTGAAGGACGTAGAGGTCTGTTGGGAAGTTTAAAGAATCTGTAATGAGTTGGTTGGGGTAGTTTCTCGATTCGATTAATGCGAATAAAATTTGATAAAGCCGAACGGATGTGGATTCTCCAAAAACAATTTCTCCATCAGAGGCATTCAAAAGAGTTTCATATTTCTTTGATAAGCGAAGAGGGAGTTCGAGCCAGTTTTCATTCCAACTTCGGATGAGTTGTTTTCCCCATTGGTTTTGAAGGGTGTCCTCTAGTTTTGAGAGAACACTTTTAGGAAGCTTACCCAAAGAATTTCCATCTAAGTAGATTTCATTTTCCTGATGAGTAAACCTATTTTTAAATGTTTTTAGAGGATCATTTTGATCCAATAATCTGGCAGCTTTTAAATCAATCATCAGAAGTTTTTAAAAAGAAAGGAATAATTTCCTTGACCCACTGGGTGTATTGAACTCCGCTAGGATGTAGCCCATCTGATGCCACAAATTCTGGATGTGCTTCCACGGTTCTTGAGAGTGGTGTGATATCGATAAATGCGATTTGTTTTTGTGCACAGATTTCATAAATCACTTGATTGAAGTTATCAATTTCGGTAGCAATTTTTTCTCGATCCCGATTTTTGGCAAACGGCATTTCACCCCAGTCGGGTATGGAAACTACAAAAATTCGATCTTTTTTATTTCCTGCAAATAGAAGGGCTTGACTAAGAAGCTGTTCAAACTCCTCTTTAAAATTTGAAATACTTTTTCCTTGGTATTGATTGTTAACCCCTATCAATAGGGAAACCCAATCGTAAGGAAAGTCAAGGATGGCATTGTCGATACCCATTTTTAGATCGGCGGTTGTCCAACCCGTTTGGGCAATAATTTTTGGAGAATCAAGAATCCTGTTCTTCCCTCCCAAAGCTTTGACTAGTTGAACAGGCCATCGCTCATTTTCTGACACGGCCTCCCCAATGGTGTAACTATCTCCTAGTGCGAGATAACTTTCCTTTAGTTGTTGTTTTTCACAACTAAGAATCAAAAAGCTAAAAACAAAGGTTAATAATGTAAGTCTCTGAATCACAATTGATATGATTATTAATTAGGTTTAAAACAAAAATAGAAAATTAGATAGGAACCAAAACATTTAGTTTAAGTATATTGTCATGATAAACTACTATTTATGCGTTACTTATTTGTCGGTCTTTTTGCATCATTTTGTTGCAGCGCTCAATTATCATTAACAACAATTAAACTGTCCTCAGTCATAGAAGAAACCTCTGGATTAGAATACATAGGGAATAATCTGATGACGATAAATGACTCAGGGGATAAAGCCAAGCTTTATGTATTTTCTACCGAGGGAGACCTGATCAAAAGTATTCGCTTTTATGATTTAAAGAATAAGGATTGGGAAGATTTAGCTGCTGACGAAGATCATTTTTATATTGCTGATACGGGAAATAACTATGCTACCAGAGAAAATCTCAAAATCTACATTTTAGGAAAAGATTTGATTCCTGAAGGAACCATCCGAATTCGGTATGAAGCTCAAAAAACATTCTCTAAAGAATCTTTGAATGAGTTTGATGCTGAGGGTTTAGCAGTTATGGGAGATCAACTCATTTTATTTTCAAAAAATCGAAAGACACTCCAGTCGGAACTCTATGTCTTTCCAAAAACTAAAGGGGAGTACACCTTAAGCCCATCTGCAGTGATCAATACAGAGGCCCTAGTAACTGCTGCAGATTACAATTCCAAAGAGGATTTGATGGTTTTAACAGGTTATGATTTTAGAGGAGTCCAGTATTTTTACACACTCAGTAACTTTAAAAAAAATGGTTTTGAAAACATTGATTTACAACGCTACACGATTCCTGTAAAACCTGCCCAAATTGAAGCTGTTAAGATCATTAATGCATCTGAGTTTTGGATTACATCAGAAAGTGAGGCCAAAGGGAAACCCCGTTTGTTCCATGTCAAATTAGAACGTTAATAAGTCTATTTTTTAAAATAAAAAATATGAGATCAAAACTACCATTTTTATTAGTACTGTTGTTATGCAGTTCTTTTGCTCAAAGTCAAAAAAAGAACAAAACCTCCAAAAAACAGATTCCATTTTCTGAGGCATTTAACAATCTTCATTGGAGAAATATTGGACCCTTTCGAGGAGGAAGAAGTGTTACCTCTGAAGGAGTCGTTCAAGAACCTGCTACCTTTTACATGGGAACTACAGGCGGGGGTGTTTGGAAAACACAAGACAATGGACTGCACTGGAAAAATATTTCTGATGGTTTTTTTAAAACGGGAACAGTTGGCGCCATAGCGGTTTCTGAGAGCGATCCAAATGTTGTGGTTGTAGGTATGGGAGAACACGCAGCCCGAGGAGTTATGACTTCAATGGGCGATGGAGTTTACAAGTCCGAAGACGCAGGGGCAACCTGGAAACATATGGGTTTGGATCAGTCAAGACATATTGCCAATGTAGAGATTCATCCTACGAATCCGGATCTAATTTACGTTGCAGTTCAAGGAGCTCAGTTTGGACCTAGTAGTGATCGTGGAGTTTATCGAACTAAAAATGGGGGGAAAACTTGGGAAAAAGTACTGTATGTTTCAAAAACAACGGGAGCTGCTTCTTTGAGTATGGATAAAAATAACCCTCGGATTTTGTATGCTGCTCTTTGGGAGCATGAACGCTTGCCCTGGCAAATGAAATCAGGAGGAGAAAAGTCGGGTTTGTACAAGTCAACAGATGGAGGTGACAATTGGACTCGTTTAGAAAAAGGATTGCCCGAAGTTATTGGGAAAGCTGGAATATCCGTCTCTAGGGCAAATTCAAATCTTGTTTATGCCAACATTGAAGCGGAAGGAACCCAAGCGGGTGTTTATCGATCTGAAGATGGAGGAGCCTCATGGAAACAAGTCAATAAAGACCGTATTACCGTAGCACGTTCTTGGTATTACATGGAAGTATTTGCAGATCCGCAAGATGAAAATGTGGTTTATGTGCTTAATGCACCTGTTTTAAAATCTATCGATAGGGGAAAAACATTTAAAACCATGCCAACACCTCACGGCGACAATCATCATTTATGGATTCATCCGGAAAACAATTCTATTATGATCAATTCTAACGATGGAGGAGCTAATGTTTCGACCAATGGAGGGACAAGTTGGAGTACCCAAAAGAACCAACCTACGGCACAGTTTTACCGTGTTATTGCCGATGAACAAGTACCCTATCATGTTTATGGAGGACAACAAGACAATTCAGCCATCGGCATTAAAAGTAGGGATCAAGACAGCGGTATCGATTGGAAAGACTGGTATTCCGTTGCAGGTTGCGAAAGCGCCTTTTTAGCCTTTGACCCTAAAAGTCCAAAAGTGGTTTATGGAGGTTGTTATCAGGGAATTATTGAGCTTTGGCATCGACCAACACAAACGTCAAAAGAAATTAAAGAATATCCAGAATTAGCTTTGGGAAACACTCCCAACTCGTTTAAATATCGATTCAACTGGAACGCTCCTATTGTTAGTGCACCCTCAGATCCGAATACGATTTATCATGCAGGGAACGTTGTTTTTAAAACCCAGAACGGAGGGATTGATTGGGAAGTGATTAGTCCTGATTTAACTAGAAATAATAAAAGTCAACAAGTAGCAGGGGGAACACCTTTTACCAACGAAGCCGCTGGAGGAGAGAATTACAATACATTGATGAGCTTAACAACCTCGCCTCATGATCCTGAAGTTCTCTGGGCTGGGAGTGATGACGGGTTAATTCATTTGACTCGAGATGGCGGTAAGACTTGGTCCAATGTCACTCCAAAAGAAGGGAAAGAAGGAATTATTAATTCTATTGAGGTATCTCCTCATAATCCTGCTAAAGCCTACATTGTCTTGATGCGATACAAGTTTATGGACTTAACTCCTTACGTCTACAAAACGGAAGACTATGGTGCACATTGGGATTTAATAACCGAGGGCATTGAAGGGGAGCATAATTTTGTAAGAGTAGTTCGAGAAGACCCAATAGTATCTGGACTTCTTTATGCAGGAACAGAAACAGGGTTTTATATTTCCTTTAATGATGGGAATCAATGGGACGCTTTTCAAAATAATTTACCCGTAGTTCCTATCAATGATTTACATATTCAGGACAATGACTTGATTGCAGCTACAGCAGGGCGGTCTTTTTGGATATTAGACGATTTAAGTCCACTACAACAAAGCCCAAAAAATAACAGTTTACATTTGGTAAGCCCCAAAAAATCATATCTTTTAAGTTCGAGAAAAACGCCTAAAAACAGCACCCAGGGAACAAATCCAATGAGTGGGGTTTATTTAGATTACTACCTCCCTGAAATTCATGATTCTCTTGAAGTACAAATGGATATTTTGCAGCATGATCAAATCATTAGAAGTTACACTTCAAAAAAAGATGGGTCGTTTAAATCTTGGCCTGGAGGACCTGGACCAAAAACAATACTTCCTCACAAAAAAGGATTTAATCGTACACATTGGGATTTTAGGAGAGAACAATTACCCAGTGTGGATCAAGTTTTTGTTTATGGAGATTACAGCGGAAGCAGAGTTGCGCCTGGAAATTATAAAGCAAGACTTTCTTACGGAGCAGAAGTGAAAGAGGTGGAGTTTACTATTTTACCCAATCCAAATAGAGATTACCTAGCTGCCGATTTTGAGGAACAACAAATGCTATTGATTAATATTGAAAAGGCCATTAAAAGAATTCACCAATCTGTTTCTGAAATGCGAAGTGTACAAAGTCAACTGCAGCACTATTCTAAAATATTAAAAGGGAAAAGTACCTATTCCGCATTGTATGATGAGGCACTGGCGATTGAGGAACAACTCAAAAAATGGGAAGCTGAACTAATACAGCCTGAACAAAAAACGTTTCAAGACGTAATCAATTTCAACAACAAACTCAATGCAGAATGGATGCATTTAAAAAGTTATGTAGATGCAGAGGACCCCAAAGTAACACAAGGAGCCAAAGATCGTTATCAAGACCTTTTAGCCCAATGGAAAATACACGAGCAAGCATTGGAGGGGGTTATAGAAAAAGAATTTAAATCTTTTGAAAAAGCATATCGTGAAGCAAATGTTCCCGTATTAATAGTCAACTTAGATTCGGAGTAGATCAGAGTCCGATTAAATATTGAAATTTTAAAAAGAACTGGGTCTGATCTACTCTAAAGGGAGAATAAAATTCGTCGTTAAAATCTTCTAGAGAATTTTGATTACCTCCAACATAAAAGACGGTTGAAGGGTTTGGATTCCACTGTACAAGCGGTTGAACAAAGAATCGATCGGCAAAAGAATTGTATTCAGAAATGATTCGAATACTAAAGAAATTATTGAACTGGTATCGGGCAGAGAAACGCGAGATGGCTCCTTTAAAATATTCTTTTTGAGTATTTAAATCATTTAATTTAGCATACCGAATCGAAGGGGAAAGATTAAATTTATTTCCTAATTGAAAACTAGGCATTAAAAAAAAGGTAAACTCTTTGCCAACTTCTGGATTTTCTTCATTGTAAGCCAATTCTCTTCCAAAAGTAGATCGAATCATCAGAGAAAAAGATTCACTTGGATTGGTTCGAATATTCAATTCACTTTTCCCCACATTTCGATAATCTCGTCCTAGAAAATTTTTAAAAACATCCCAATCATAAGTGTACTCAACGGTTGTGTTCAAATAAGTTTTTATGCTGAAAATTCCATCGATACTGAGAGCCTTAAGATAATTTCCAAAAGTATAACTCATGTCAGCTTTGGTTCCAATACTAAAAAACTGAAGTCCTTTTTTATTGATGAAGTTTTGATATTCGTGAAACAGTGTTCCCCAGCGTCTATTGTTTTTTACTACAAAACCAACATTGGCTTGATATTCTGGGGTGATGTTTCTAAAATAAGCATAAGATTTCCAATGTTCTGTATTTCGATACAGTTGAACATACAAAGCACTTCCCTGAAATTTATCTTTATTGAGGGCAACTGATCTGCCCTCTATGGTATCAGAACTGTCTATCCAATCGGCAGTAGGTTCTTGATTAAAGTTGGCGAGTAATTCATATGTCAGTCGCCAGTTTTTGGAAATCAGAAACCAACCGTCCGTACCCAAGAGATTTCCATAACCTCCTTCTTCATAGTAGCGGTTAGTTGTGACAAGTCCCAATCGTGTATTTTTATTGAGTAATCGTTGATATCTGAAAACATTTACAAAAGATTGACCTCCTTGCCCCAAATAGGATCGGTCTTCACCTGCGATTTGGTAGGGTGAATTTTGATCGATTGCTGTCAAAAAGTAAATTCTTGACTTTTTGGCTTGACTAAGCAACTTGGTTGAAAGCAAAGGATTGTTTATCGACCTTGAATAAAACGCCCCATCGGTAAAATTAACAATATCTGTTCCCCGATTGAAAAAGGGTCTTCGTTCAGGATATTCAAGGGCAAATGAAGAATTGACATCAATTTGAGTTACATCGGCTTCTACTTGAGAAAAATCAGGATTAAGTGTAATTTCCAGTCCGCTGTTTTTATTTAAGTCTAAATTTAGCCCTAAGCCCGCATTGGGTTTAAAAGAATCGTAATCTAAAGTCCCTTTTTGTGTGGGTTTTTTACCACTCAAATTACCTGCAACATAGGGTAAGAGTTCAATTCTTTTTTGGATACTAATGTCTTTTAAAATCAGGGACTCTGTCGTCTGGCATACTTGACAGGGGTTGTTTCTATCGAAAGCTTGGCTGCGAATTTCAACTTCTACATTGTTTTCGTCAAAGTATTTTCGGGATAAGTTAAAATTCCAATTTTGATCTTTTCCGTTAGGAAAAGGTAGAGAGGAAAAAGGGATTTTATATTCCACTTGAAAGCCATCTGAAACAATACTTCCAGCCGTTTCAAAATCCATATTAAAACTTCCATCATAGCGCTGTTCGTCTGTCAGGGCATTGATTGCACGAACATCAAATTGGCTGCCAAAAGGGTTGGAAACCAAAATGTAGTTGTTTCGACCGTCTGCGTAGGTATCAAAAGTTACGACCACAATATCGTCTTGCCGATACATAGCAAAATCATCTCGTGAACGGACGGAGGCCCTAACATTTTTAGGATCGTCAAAGGCATGAAATCCAATGTAAAGATGAGTGTCCGTGTACGTAACAAAGCCTACAGTTTTCTTTTTTGCAGGAGAATTATTTCCTGGATTTATTTCAAAATTTAGTTCAATTGGAGTGGCATTATCCCATTCTTTCGGAGAAATCACTCCATCAAGAGTAATTTTAGAATCGTTTGTTTTGAGGGGTTGATATTGGTTTTGGCTAAATGTTATTTGAGTCTGTAGTACGAGTAAAAGTAAATAACCGAACGAGTTCAGTCTGATCATAAAAACTCTATTTTAGTTCAAAGATACATAAGCTCACAGAAGCACCATCAAATTATTAAGAATTACTAGTGTTTTTTATTCAAAACTTTTTGTAATCTCGTAGTGTAAAATTGAACTAATGAGTGATGTTAAGCAAATAATCGGAAGTCAGGAGTGGTGTTCTTTTGAGGGCTTAAGTATTCCGTCAATCAAAGCAAGAATTGATTCGGGTGCAAAGACTTCTTCCATCCAATCCACCAACATTAAAAAGTTTAAAAAAGGTAAAGAGTCTTGGGTATCTTTTGATGTCAATCCAATTCAAGATAATTTGAGTATTGTGGTTCATTGTGAGTCAAAAATTTGTGATGTAAGGATCGTAAAGAGCTCTTCAGGGATTACAAGCAAACGTTTTGTAATTAAAGAAAAGGTAACAATTGGCGACCAGTCTTATGAAATAGAACTCACACTTGCCAACCGAGATGGAATGGATTTTAGAATGCTTTTGGGGCGGGAAGCTATGAAAAACCGCTTTATCGTAGATCCTTCAAAAAACTTTATGATAGCAAAGGTTTCCGAAGAAGAGTTGGAAAACAAATACAGTCATTTGTTACACGAGAAGTCTGGATTGAGTATTGGACTTTTGGCTACTGATAGATCACTTTACAGTAACAAACGTTTGATCGAAGCTGGAAAAGCCCGAGGACATGACATGCACTTTTACAACATCCAGCAATGTTACATGCGATTGGATACTGTTACCCCTGAGGTTCGGTATCGAGGAGGGAGTATTATTCAAGACCTTGACGCCATCATACCTCGAATAAGACCCAGTATGACTTTTTACGGTTGCGCTCTACTCCGACAGTTTTATTCCATTGGAACGTATTGTCTAAATTCCGACACCTCCATTTCTCAATCTAGAGATAAACTTTTTTCAAGTCAACTCTTTTCTGGGAACGATATTCAAATTCCAATAACAGGTTTTGCGAAGTCTCCATTAGATACCAAAGATTTGATTGGGATGGTTGGTGGAGCTCCTTTAGTGATTAAATTACTTCAAAGCGCTCAAGGAAAAGGAGTTGTATCTGCAGAGACAGATAAGGCAGCAGAAAGTGTAATCAATGCTTTTAAAAGTTTACAGGCGAATATTTTGGTTCAAGAATTTATCAAAGAAGCAGCAGGGAAAGATTTGCGCTGCTTTGTGGTCAATGGCAAAGTGGTTGCTTCCATTGAAAGAACAGCCTCAAAGGGAGAATTTCGTTCTAACATTCACATGGGGGGTACCGCTAAAAAAGTAAAAATTACAATGGAAGAAAGACGCTTAGCCATTAAGGCAGCAAAAATCCTAAATTTGACTGTAGCGGGGGTAGATATTATTCGTTCAAATAAAGGCCCCTTACTTTTGGAAGTCAATTCTTCTCCAGGTTTAGAAGGAATAGAAATGGCTACTGGAAAAGATATTGCTAACGAAATGATTATTGCCATTGAAAAGAAATTAAAGTTTAAAAAACAATAATCTTGAAAAAGGGTTTTAAATGTAAAAAATATGGTTCATAGACAAACGGCTTTGCGAATTCGAAAAACACACCGCTATCTCGGATTGATTATTGGAATTCAATTTTTAGCTTGGACCGTTTCGGGACTTTATTTTAGCTGGACCGATTTGGATGAAATTCACGGCGACCAATTTTTAAATACAGAATTTAAACCCAGAACGTTCAGCAATTTACTACCCTTGGACAGTATCACTCAGGCTGTTGAAAAAATCAACTTGGTTTCTTTGGAAGAACAGCCCTACTATTGGATCAATGATAACTATTTGTACCATGCAAGAACGGGAGCTTTAAAAAATCAAATTTCAGAAAGTGAAGCTTTAACCGTTGCCAGAGAAAATTTAATAGCGGGCTTGGAGGTAGAAAAAATTGAACTGATTCAAGAAACGGGCCCCCATCATGAATTTAGAGGACGATCTTTACCCGCTTATGCCATTCATTTCAAACATCCAGATCTTTTAGTAGCCTATGTGGATGCCAGTAGTGGAATATTTCAAAAGGTACGACACCAAAGTTGGCGCTGGTTTGATTTTTTGTGGATGAGCCACACTATGGACTACCAAGGGAGAGATGATTTTAATAATCTGTTATTAAGACTCTTTTCTTTATTTGGGGTATTTACCGTTTTAAGTGGTTTTCTTCTTTGGGGAACGAGTTCTCCGACACTTAAAAAGATAGTAAAAAAATGAAAATTCAGAATTTAAGTTGGCTGTTTTGTAGCTTGTTTTGTTTGGGTGCTCTAAACGCGCAAGATTATCATTATGCAACTCCCCTGAGTACACTGGCTTTTGGTTCGTGTAACAGAACCGATTTGGATCCTAAAATTTGGGAAGTCATTGAGGATAAAAATCCAGATGTTTGGGTTTGGTTGGGTGATATTGTTTACACTGAGGACCAAAGTATGGAAGATTTGGCAGCTAAATACGCACTTCAAAAAAAGCTTCCCGCTTACCAAAAATTAACCAATCAATCCAAAGTTTATGGTGTTTGGGATGATCATGATTTTGGAAAAAACGATGCAGGTGCGGCTTTTCAACTAAAGCAAGCAAGTCGTGAACTTCTTTTTGACTTTTTGGATTTACCCTCAGACCATCCAGCAAGAAAAAGAGAAGGAGCCTACCAGAGTTATTGTTTTGGGGAAGGCAACCAAAAGGTTTGTTTGTATCTGCTAGACGTTCGCTATTTTAAGGAAGCCTATGTAAACGATCCTAATCCTAACCAACGGTACAAGAAAAATGATGGAACCCTTCTTGGTGAGGCACAATGGGATTGGCTAGAAACCCAATTGGCACAGGATCAAGCAACAATTCATTTATTTGGAGGTGGAATACAATTTCTATCTTCGAAACATCCTTATGAGAAATGGGCAAACTTCCCCAAGGCTCAAAAAAGATTTATTGATCTATTAGAAAAGTATTCAGTTAAAAATCCTATTTACCTGAGTGGAGATCGACATATTGCGGAAATTTCTGCTCAAGACCTTCAATCTGAAGTAAAGTTTTACGACATCACTTCAAGTGGTTTGACTCATTCCTACGATAGTTTGGAAGAGGAATACAATCCCCTGAGGATCAGCCCTCTTATTACCCATTTAAATTTTGGAATGTTGGAATTTGATTGGAAAAAAAGGATGCTCCAAGTCCAGATCTTAAATGTAAAAGGAAATCCGAGCGCCGTTCATAACATTCTGTTTTAAATGCAGTCTACTTCCTGTAAGATTGCCTATTTTTAATGTTCAATCTGAATGGAATGGAATACGCACTACTTGGTTTTTCTTTGTTGACTCTAATCTTGGTGGGGTTCTTAATTTTTAAGAAAGGATCCTCTGACTTTTCATCTTTAGAACACTTTTTCAACATTCAATTACAAAAAGAATTTTTACTTAATCGGGAGGAACTTTCAAAAAATTTAAAAGAGAATAGAAACGAACTGATCCAAAGTATCGATCGGCTTAACGAAACACTTTCAAAAAAGGCGAAGGACGACAGAGAAGAACTTCGCACCACATTAAAAGATTTTGAAGCTACCTTTTCCAAAAACGTAGAAACGTTTAATACGCTTCAAAAAGAGAAATTTGATCAGATGAAGCAGAAACAAGAAGAGATGATCAAAACCACTGAATTACGTTTGGAACGTATGCGAGAGACGGTAGATGAAAAGCTTCATAAGACCTTGGAAGAGCGTTTGGGGAAATCATTTGAAATGGTAACCAAACAATTGCTAGTGGTTCAAAAAGGATTGGGGGAAATGCAAACCATAGCCTCGGGAGTGGGAGATCTCAAAAAGGTTTTAACCAATGTTAAAACGAGAGGGGTACTCGGCGAAATACAGCTCGGAAATATTCTGGAAGAAATTATGGCTCCAGATCAGTATGATTCTAATGTAAAAACAAAAAAAGGATCGGATGCACTGGTGGAGTATGCAGTTAAACTTCCCGGAAGGAGTCCCCAAGAAAAATCGGTTTATCTACCCATCGATGCTAAATTTCCTCAGGAGGATTACGTACGATTACAGTCTGCTTATGAGGCTGGAGACACTGTTGCTGTTGAGGCTTCCCTAAAGGCACTTTTACAAGCCGTTAAAAAATTCGCAAAAGATATTTCATCAAAATACATTGACCCGCCAAATACAACCGATTTTGGAATTATGTTTTTACCTGTAGAGGGTTTATTTGCTGAAGTGGTCCGTCAGCCTGATATGATTGCCTTTTTACAAAGGGAATACAAAATTGTAGTTACTGGACCCACAACTTTAGCTGCGATGCTGAACAGCCTGCAAATAGGTTTTAAAACCTTAGCTATTCAGAAAAGAAGCAGTGAAGTATGGAATGTGTTGGCCGCAGTGAAAAAGGAATTTAACACCTTCGGAGGGGTTTTGGAAAAAGCCCAGAAAAAAATTAACGAAGCGAATAACGAAATTGAAAATCTAGTAGGAACTCGAACCCGAATGATGCAATCCAAGCTAAAAAATGTGGAACAACTTGAAGTGAGTCCGAAGCAGAACGAAAAAGAATCTACCTTACTGGACCTTCAGCCGAATAATTCAGACGAATCAAGTTAGAGGTGATTTTGAATGATTTGATGTAATGCATTGGCCTCCATAACTCCAGATTGTTTCCACAAAACTTTTCCAGACTTCATTAGCATTAGAGTAGGCACACCCCTTACTTGGTGTTGAGCTGCAATTTTTTGATTTTTATCTACATCAATTTTTATTATCCGAAGTGCATCTCCCATTTTTTGTTTTAATTGACTCAAAATGGGAGGCATCATTTTACAAGGCCCACACCAATCGGCATAAAAATCGATTAGTACGGGTTTAGAATCGTTAACAATTTGCTGAAATTTTTCCATTAAAGAACGCTTTTAGTGCCAATTTGAAAAACCTCCTTTGAGATCATAAATGTGATTAAATCCCATTTTAACCAAAAGCTTTGAGGCTTGCCTGCTTCGTTTTCCAGATTGACAATACAAATATACGGGAGCTTCTTTGTTTAAGCGAGCAGCAACTTTCTTAAAATTGTTGGGTTCAAAGATGTTGAGGTTTTTTGCTCCTTTAATACAAGCTATTGCATACTCTCTTGGCGTTCTAACGTCTAGGAGTTGAAGGTCTTTTTTTGAAAGAGCCTTACGAAATTCAGAAGCAGATAAAACGTGGATCGCATTATTTTTCTTGCTTGAGCTAAATAAATTTTTAAAAAACATTTTGTCAATTTTATGACAACAAATTTAGAAGGTACCGAGAAAACGAAGGTAACTAATGCTACAGAAGCAGGGGGTAATGTCACCAAATAATCAGGCAGCTTTTTTAATTACTACAATGGTAATATCATCAGGATTCATGACCCCACAAGCCCACTCATTTGAAAGCTCAACTAAGGCATTTTTTATGCTATCGGCGTCTTTTTCAGAATGCGCTCTTACACATTCCTCTACTTTTTCATAATCTAAAAGTTCGTCATTAGGATTGGGCTGCTCTGGGAGCCCATCAGAGATCATCACAACTACGTCTCCTTCTTTAAAATCTATTTTTACACCCTCAAATTTTTCTGATTCAATCCCTCCGAGAGGTAAATTAGGAACTAAAATTTCCTCCACTTTTTTGTTGTTTGAATTGAAATAATAGGTTGGAGGCATGGCCGCTGAACTTAACTCTATGGTATCTTTATTTAATTTAGCTACACTAAGGCTCATTCTCAGACGTCCAAAGTTTACCCGCTTTACGATTCGATTGAGTTGTTGAAGTATTTTACTAGGAGAACTCATAGGAATTCCATTTAGACCTGCTTTGGTGACTGAAACCATGATTCCTGAAATTACCCCATGTCCTGTTGCATCACCGCATACTGCGTAAAAGTATTCGTCTTTTTTGTAGAAAAAATCGTAGTAGTCTCCACCTATTTCTGTGGCAGATTTTAAGTAAGTGCTAATTTGGTAGCCTTCTACTTCAGGATTTGTCTTGGGTAATAAACTGTTTTGAAGTTCACGAGCTTCTTCAAGTTCTTTGGATTTTCGCTCACCTTCCATACGCTTTTTAGTCTGTGACTCGCGCAATTTGACTAGAGAATAGACTAACCCGATCGAGAAAATAATGTAGAAAATAATGGTTTCTATTCTAAGCCACCAAGGGGGAGCATTAAAAAATTTAATTACCAACGCATTAGTATTGACATTCCCATTACCATCTTGGGCAAAGATTTCGACTTCTGATTCGTAAAAAGGCAATGAGTTGAGTTTTATTTTATTCCCAAAATTTTCGACTTTAAGGAGTTTGCCTCCAAAAGAGGTTTTGTAAGAATATTGAATTAAGTCTTTTTTATTTGAAGCATTGGTGTACAAGTTAAGTTCAACCGATCTTGTGTTGTTGTCTAGCCCTATGATACTGTCCGTCATTGAAATTATTTTTCCTACATTTTCAATGTCAAATCCAGTGATATTTAATAAGTTAACTTGCAGCTGATTCAACTGGTTTTTTTCTATTTTTTCTGGATCAAAAACCTGTGCATTATCGTGTCCTATGACCAGGATTTTATTTTCAAATCCGTGGAGTGATTCTTTGAGGAAAGAATTCATTTTAAGCCCATCTTCTGGATTAATGTTTCTTAAACGACCTTCTTTAAAAAAATTAATTCCGTTTCCAGATTGGATCCAAATTTCATCTTTGAATTTTAAAAAATCATTTACATTATTGGATAACAATCCGTTATCCATATTGTAGTTTTTGAAAATACTGTCGTTGAGACTGAAAGAGAAAAGTCCACTTCCTCTTGTCGCAAGAAGAATTTCGTTTGTTTTTTCTTCAAAAAATATTTTGACAATGGATTTTGAAGACAATGTTTTAGGATCTCCTTTTTTGTAGTCAAACCTTTTGACTAATTGGTTGAGATCGTTTTTGTAAATCGCCAAACCATCATTTTCACTTCCAATAAAGAAGTGTTCATCAATTTTTTCAATGTCTGAAAAGGATTTGGGCACCTTGTTATTTAACAAGGAATTGAATTCGTATTCCTGAATATTATTTCGAATAGATTTTTTAAGATCCTCTGTTTTTTGAACATTCAACCTCAATACACCATTTCCTGTTGAAAGGAATAAAAAATTATCGATCAATTTTATTGCGTCAACAGTACCTTCAAAGTAATCTTTTTGTGATGTGATATTTTTTATGAAGGTTCCTGAATTCAAATCTAAAACATGAAGATTACCCTCCATGATGAAAAGATAATTTTCATTGATTTCAAACAATGTTTTTTTGTCAATAGCAATATTGGATGGAATTCGAATTTTTTTGACCTTTACATCGGAAACGATTTCTACATGGAGATTACTGACTTTAATTTCTTGACCAGCTTGATTTTCATAAAAGAATAAACCGTCGTAATTAATCTCTTCAAGAAGATTTGTCTGGATGGATAGCGCATCAATTCCAAAATTACTTCCAATAATAATTTTTGAATTTTTTATTGTGATATCATTGACTTTATTAGCGGTCAAGGATTTGGAGAGCTTTTTATTTTTTATGTCATACCTGAGAATTTCATTTGAATTAGAGTTGAATACAAAAACCTCATCTTTAATACGTTTTAAAGCATTTGATTTTAACGATTCAAATTGATAAACTAGTTGACCGCTAGCTTCGAAATTATCATTTAAGGTTAAACTTTTAATTTTTGAACCATCACTTAAAATATATTCAAAGGAGTTCAATTGAACGATTTCACTTAAATTGTTGATATCAAAATCGATGGAGTTAAATGTTTTTGAGGAACTGTCGAAAACAAAGAATTTTTCTGAAGTAGCAATGAGAAAAGAAGAGGAATTGATTTTAAAAACCGCTTTTATTTCGTTTGATGTAAAAATATTATTGTTGGCATAATAGCGTTTAAAGGTTTGCTGTTTTGCGTTGAAGACATTGAATCCATTTAGGGATGCGATCATCGCATCGGCTCCTTTAAAAACGATATTTTGATTGTCACTAGTTCCATCAAATTTTGAAGAGGAAAGGGAAAGTGGATTAAGTGGATCAAATTGGAATTCGTTTTTAATATCAAATGTACTGTCCAAAACTACAATCCCAGCCTCTTGGGTGGTTACCCAATACAATTGATTATGGGGATTGAAGTAAATGGACACCGGAGGTGAATTTAATTCTACTTGTTTAAATTGAAAGGTTTCAGGGTTAAAAATACTCAAGCCATTAATGGAAAATGCAGCTAAAATTCCATTTCCAAGATTCTCTAGCTTGTAATTTTCTGAATTTAATAAACCGTTTTCATCCGAGATGTTGGCAAAAAATTGATATTGATCGTGATCCGTGACCATGTTTAGTCCCTCATCTGTTCCTATCCAGAGCTTACCTGAAGTATCGTACACGACGCTCTCAACATAATTAGAACTCAAATAATAGTTTAGGTTGGTCGTTTGCCCCCACAGATTAGTACAGAAACAAAAAACAATTAGCTTTATTAAGTGCCTATTTATTTTAATCATTAGGTTAATTCCTTTTTAGATTAACCCTTAATTTGTTGAACTGCCAAAGGTCTAATGATCGAATTTTCCCATCCAGCAAAGTTGTAATTTGCCAAATAGTTCAATAGTTCATCACTCTCTTTGGTATTTCCATTTGCCTTCTTGGCGAGCGCATAAAAATAAAGATGATAGTTGTCACCTTCCAGAAGTTCCTTGGGAATCTGCTCGTAAAATGATATGGATTGGTTAACATTCCCCTCCATCAAATTTAAATAGCCAGATAATTTGTAGAAATTGACCATGGCTTTGGAATCATAGGTTAGAAATTCACTTGAAAGTAAAGAGTAGTTATTAAGAGATGTTCTTGCCAGTTGATATTCGCCAAACAAAATGTAATACCAAATTTGAAAAAATTCTTCGTTGAGTTCTGTTTCTAATTCTATGTTTCTTTTTTCAGATTCAGATTTGATATTTGCAAGCCTTAAAGATTTTCTTTCCGAATTTAATTTCTTCATTTCGGTGTAAACTTGCTGTGTTTCTTCTTTCATTTGACTATGACCGTAGGCAATGAATTTTTCATATGCACAACGAAACATCAAGTTACTTCTTGTTAATGAGTCAATTTCGTAATCTGCAACCAATTTTTCCATTTCATTGATAGCAATAATGGCCTGATCGTATTTCTTTTCGTACAGATAACTGTTGGAAGACCAGGCGAGGATGTTAATTTCATTCCAAGGCATTGAAAAAGTTTCAATAGATTTTTTGTAGTATTCTCTAGCTTTTTCATAGTTCTCTTTGAAAAGATAAACATGACCACTGACTAGGTAGAGCGTGCTGTTTCCGCGACCTTTTTTATCTTCGATGAGGGTCATCGCTTTTTGATAAGATTCAAGGGATAGATCAAAATCGCCTTTAAGTCTGTAAATATTTCCCAAAAGCCTTTGTGGAGTAAAGTTTTTTGGCTGTGAATTTTCAACTTGTTTGATCATTGAAATTGCATATTCAAGATCGATTTCACTATTGTCAAGTAAGATAAAATCAGGAGTAGTTACAAAATGTAGCTGCGCTAGAAGAAGTTTAGCAATGTTTGCATCGGGATTGATTTTTAAAGCTTCTTGCCAATTGGCTTGAGCATTTTTGGGATTTTGCATAACTAAGTTTTGAAAAACTCCGTTGAAAACCCTTAAGTAATAGTATTGAGGATTTTCAGAGATAACTTTATCGAGAAGTTGTGCAGCTTGAACTTTGTTTCCTGTTATTGTGTTGAAATAAATAACTTCAATAAGTGTTTTCTCGATGTCTGAAACTGTGTTTCTATTTTCGTATGCGGATTCAATTAATGCCCTCCTTTCGTTATTACTTAAAGAGCCTCCTGAATCAGAATACAAGGCTTTTGCAAAAACAAAATCAGGATCAATCTCAAGCGCTTCTTCCAATGCAGTGGTTACAAAATTGTTGAATATTCTTCCTGTTACATTGGCTTTTTTGAAAAACAATTCATTGGCAAGTACTTCAATAGCCTCCGGAGATTTTGAAGTGAGTGGGATATCAAGTACTTCAACTTCTTTAGCACAAGAAATAAAAATGAGGACAATTAGAAAAGAGGGAATGAATTTATTCATGGTTTATGGTTTAGTTGAGACAAGTGGATAGTTTTCTTATCCAGATGTCTTTTTGTGTTTATTTTACATTCTTCTTAATTAAGAATTGCGTACGGCTTAATTAAATAGAACTTTAAAATTACAAAAAATATAAATTAGTAAATAAAGATTAGACCATAAATACAATTGAAGCCGTAACTAAATTAAACTTTATTTAAAAAACAATAAATGACGTGTAAAAGAGAACACACATTTAGAATTTTTAAAAAAAACCTTACAAGTCATTAACTCGTAAGGTTTTTTGTGGTACCTCCAGTACCAATACCATGTTATTACATACTGGTATACAGTTATTTATAATAAACAATAGTGCCCTTGGGTACTAAATTAAGTACCTCTAGGGTACTATCAAAATCTAATGGGTACTAAAAATAGGGTACTAACAACTTCTGTTAGATTTGGCAGAAGTTATTTCTTCTTTTTTTACTCATTTTCTTTACGTTTTCTAAAGTTCCTAATACTTATATATAGAACCAATTGTTCTACTGAGTTGTAGATTACTCTAAGAAATACTTAATCTACCGAGATACTACACCTGACACATGGGGGAAGTACCCAATAATGACCAACACTCACCGATAGGTAAAACCAGTCAT
>JAQWSN010000026.1 GCA_029243165.1 Flavobacteriaceae bacterium | reverse complement strand
CTATCGAAGTATCCCCATAAGGTACATCGTTAGCTTCATCAAATATTTCTTGGACATTAATAATCTTTTTTCTTCTTTCAGCTTCGTGCATTACGTATTTTAATCTATCTCGATACTCCCTTATTGTTGATTGACCCATTTTCCCAACATCACGTAAATCATTCAGATGCTTGATAAATTTATTTATGTAAGAAGAATCGAAGGAAATGAAATGAATATTCCCGACCTTCCTCAAATGGTTAGCCAATACTCCGTAACCCTCCCTTGTATTTTTTGACATCGTTTTTTCCTCCATCCAATTATTTATCCAATCACAAATCCTTTCCCCTGATATCCGAACCTGATTAATTCGGTAGATTCCATTTGTCAAATCCCTTTGATGCTCCGCTTCTAACATCCTTAATTCAGCCTCACGCTTATCATTGTGGGATTTTTTATCTCTCGGTAAATTAATTTCCTGCTTTGTCTGTGGGTCATAGGTGCGGTAATACCCCAGTGGAATTGGGACATTAACCGCCTTCCGAACAGGCTTATATCTTCTTACCCCATTTTCATCTTCACCCAAAGGAATTGATTTGGCAGAATAAATGATTTGCCATTGATTTTTAATCCTATTGTATTGCAGATTTACCTTCGTCCATTTAACCTTATTGATGTTCATATTTACATTTGTTTACATTACTAAAGATAATATTAATGTAAATGTAATGCAAATGTGATGAAAAATAATGAATATTAATGAACCCTAATGAAGTATTAAGTATAGTATTTACTAGGTTTATTGTGGATTGATGTGGTTAAATGAAATAGATATCATTTTCCGATACAGAACTGACTAAAAATAGTTCCAAGTACGTCATGGTCCGTATCAATTACCCCAGTAATGGATCCAATATGCTCAATTGCTTCTTTGAGGTCAATACTTAATAAATCTCCAGGGAGGTTATTTTGAAGTCCTGTTTTTACATTTTTAACCGCTTGTAATGCGTGTTTTAAAGCGTGAAAATGGCGACTATTATTTACAATCAATCCATCATTATTCCCAAGCATTTGTACTGTTTGAAGGAGTTGTTTTTTGAGTGGATCAAGAGAGTCTATGACTTTTGTTGAAATTCCCAAACTGACCAATTTAATTTTCGGATTTAATTTTTGAATTAATTCGTTTTTGAATGTTTCATCCAGTCCGATTGGTTCTAAATCTGTTTTGTTTTGAATTAAAATAAGGTTTAGGTTTTCATGATAAAGAGAATCAATTTCACTGACTAGTTCGGTAACGGAAGTTGCTTTGTCATAAAGGTACAAAAGAACACGAGCCTGAGTCACTTTTTCTTTGGCCTTTGCCACACCTATGGATTCTATTACATCTGCCGTTTCTCTTAATCCTGCAGTATCGATAAAGCGAAATTGTACGCCCTCAATGATTAGGGTATCTTCTATGGTGTCACGAGTGGTCCCTGCAATTGCTGATACAATAGCCTTTTCTTCATTAAATAACGCATTTAGTAGGGAAGACTTTCCTACATTGGGTTTGCCGGCAATGGCAACGGGTACTCCTTTTTTTATGACATTCCCATAAGCGAAGGAATCTTTTAAAAGATGAATTTCTTTTTCAAGTTGATTTAATAAAGATTCGAGTTTTGATTTGTCGGCAAAATTAACTTCCTCTTCACTGAAATCTAATTCCAATTCAATAAGCGCTTTGAACTGAATCAGTTGCTGCCGAAGTTCTTCCATTCCTTTAGAAAAACCACCTCGCATTTGTTGAATTGCGATACGGTGTGCTTCCTCACTTTCAGAAGCGATCAGGTCAGATACAGCTTCTGCTTGACTCAAATCCATTTTTTTATTTAGATAGGCTCGTAGAGTAAATTCACCAGCCTTGGCTGGGGCAATTCCTTCGTCTAAAAAGCAGGAAATAACTTTTTGAAGGATGTAGGGTGAACCGTGGCAAGAAAGTTCAATAACATCTTCTCCTGTGTAAGAATGCGGTCCTTTAAAAGGAGTTACAAGAACTTCATCAATCAAGGTGGCACCCATTTTAAAATTTCCTAAAAGAGTTTGGTTTGGTTTAATTTCATCCCAAGCTAAAGCACCTTTTGGCTTGAAAAAGAGTTTGGTTTTTTCAAAGGCCTGGGGCCCTGATAGTCTTATGATTCCAATGGCTCCACTTCCTTGAGGAGTTGCTAGTGCTATTATGGTTCCTTCGCTGAGCATGAAGTATTTTTATTTCAAATCTTTAATGAAAGTAGCTCGCTTCTTATGAAGTCTGTTTTCGTAATTTTTCCAAAGCTTCTGAATCGCAGTGTTTTCTTCTAATTCCGGATTTGTCTCCACAATATTGATATTTCTCTTGTTAAAAAGCTTTTGCATTTCGTTAAAAATAATTGCGGTAATACCTTTATTCTGATAATCTGGATGAACCCCGATGAGGTAAAAGGAAGCACGATTGTTTCTTTTGAGGGCAAGAAACAAATGATAAAAATTAAACAGATTGATCTTCCCATTTATTTTTTTTAATGCATTGGTAAAGGAAGGCATGGTGATTGAAAATGCGATTAACTTTCCCTTGGAGTCAATGATACACTTGATAAAATCGGGATGAATAAACTTAAGATATCGTTTTTTGTAATGTTCAATCTGATAGTCTTGAATAGGCACAAAAGTTTGAAGTTTATTGTAGGTTTCGTCTAGCAGTTCAAACATTTGGTCAATGTAAGGGATGATGTCATTTTTATTTTTGAACTGAAGTAATGAAAGTTGGTAGCGTTCCATGATTAATTTTGAAAAGCGTTTTACTTTCTCTGGCGAAGTTTCAAAGTCATCGATTTTAATTTCATATTCTACCCATTTGGCATTGATTGTAAAGCCCAAAGCTTCCAAATGATCTTGGTAATAGGGTGCATTGTAAAGGGTGATCATGGTGTTGCGTTCTTCAAATCCTTCGATAAGCATACCTGCTTTGTCAAGATTAGAAAAGCCCATGGGCCCCTCAATCATTTTCAGATTGTGTTCTTTTCCAAATGCCGTTACTTGATCCAGAAGTAATTTTGAAACTTCCAAATCGTCTATTGTATCATACCATCCAAAACGAACTTTACTTTTCCCTACCTTATTTACTTCAATCCAATTAATCATTCCTCCAATTCTTCCAACAATTTTGGTTCCTCTGAAGGCCAGGAAAAAACGAGCATCAGCATTTTGATAGACCGGATTGATCTTTGGATCAATCGTTTCAATTTCTTCTTTAATTAGTGGGGGTACCCAGTAAGAATTATGTTCGTACAAATCAAATGGGAAACGAACAAAAGCTTGGAATTCTTTGGCGTTTTGAACAACTTTTATTGTAAGTTTTTGATCCATGATTAATTTCTTTTCGCTTTGCGATTTCTTTTCTTTTCTCCTTTGGTGTTCTTTTTCAGTGTTTTTTTTAATTGCCGCTCTTGTTTTTTTATTTCACTTTCTTGAATTTCTTCTGCAGAAATAAAATCTTTATGAAAATCCAATCGGTACGAAACCCCAGCATTGATTAATAATTGATGCGGTGTATTTTTTAGAGAAGACCCCAATGTTGCCTCAATTTGTATGTTATCATTCCATAAATACGCGGCACCCATTCGGAATAAATAATCCTTGTAAAGATCACTAAACCTTCCTTGATTCTCAAGGTAAACAGACCATAAGGGATCCAGTGTATGGGTAAGTGTAATAATGTAGCTTTTTTGTGGATAGTCAGATAAGTAACGATCGTAAGTTAAATTTGTAACAAAGACCCAAGTACCTAAAAAATGGGATTGTGTGGCAAGTGTTCCCCTTAAATGAAAAAAAGGTTCTTCATCAACTGTAATACCTAAATTCTGAAAAAAAACAGGTCTGTAGATGTTACCATAAACGTTGTTGTAAGGAAAGGGGTTGTTTTCTTCAAAGCTCACATTAGTTCCTAACGTTAGAGACACTGCTGGGATTAAATCTTTAATTTTAAAGCCATTATTGACCTTCCAGCTGTAAGCATTCACTTTCTTTTCTTTCTTAAAAGGGTCGTAAAGAAGGTATTTTACACCAATAAAATTTTGCAAAAAACCACTACTAGGATATTGTATTGGTAAACTTTGAGTTTTAGAGTTTAGAGTTCCGCTAATGTATTGGCCTTCATAAGTCAATTCAAGTGTCTCGAATAACAATCCCCAACGCAATGACAAAAATCCAATACCTCCTCTAAAAGTAGAGTTGTTGTAGCCTGCATGAGTAAAGTTCCTGAATGCTAATCCAGCCTCGGCTTGAATTACGTTTTTTCCTACGGCAAAAGCTCCAATAGATGCTCCAGGTCTGTTAGAATTGATTTGATCGGTGTATTGTGCTTTTGTAGTAAAAGCACCCAAAAGGATTAAGAAAACGGTACACCTAAGATTCATGATGCAAATATAAGTGAGAATTGTTTGAAATTTGGAGGACAATTCCATTATTGAACGATAATTTTTTCGACAATAGAGGTGAAATGGTTATTTTTGAAATTAAACCACAGCATTGGGAACACTCTTCAAATTTTTACTTTTTTTCTTAGGAGGAATTTACCTCCTCAGATTGATTTCTCCATTTTTGTTTAAACTCATGATTTCAAGTTTGGTTAAAAAAGCGAATACACAGGCTCAGAAAAAAGAACCTCCAACGCCCCCAAAAACAAAATCTCCATCTGACTCCATGGGAGAATACATCGACTATGAAGAACTGGATTGAAACATTGATAAAGACAAAGGCTTACATTCACGGAATTGTAATCATTGGCTTTGCGTTAATTTCACTAGTGTTTTATTATCCCGTACTTTCTGGGAAAACCTTACTTCAGTCGGATATTCGTCAATACGATGGAATGTCGCGTCAACTTAAGGATTACAGAGCTGAAAATGGAAAGGAAACCTATTGGATTGATAACGCTTTCGGAGGGATGCCAACTTACCAATTGGGTGCACAGTATCCGGGTGACTTCCTTAGTCCGATTTACAGTTTCTTTCGAATTTTACCCCGCCCGGCACACATTCTCTTCCTCTATTTTTTTGGAGCCTATTTACTCTTTTTAATTTTAAAAATTCCTTGGCAAACCTCTTTGTATGGAGCATTTGCTTTTGGATTTTCTACTTATTTGTTAATCATCCTACAGGTAGGGCACAATACCAAAGCCTTAGCAGTAAGCTTTTTTCCTTTTGTAATTGGGGGATTACTTCTACTGTTTAGGAAGCAATTTTTTTGGGGATTTTTGTTGTCAAGTTTGGCACTTGGAATGCAAGTCCGTGCCAATCATTATCAAATGACCTACTATTTATTTCTTTTGATAGGTATTTTTGTTCTTGTATGGGGTGTTCAAGCTTTCAGAGAAAAACAGGGAAAGTCTTTTTTGCGTTCGTTTGGACTCTTTGTAGTTGCGGGGATTATTGCTTTTGGTTTGAATGCCTCTCCACTGTTAGCCACGGCAGAGTATGCCAAATTCAGTACTCGGGGTTCAAGTGAACTCAAACTTCGAGCAGATGGTAGCCCAAAAGAGCAGAGTAGTGGTTTGGATTACGATTACATTACGGAATACAGTTACGGTATTTTTGAAAGCTTGAATCTTATCGTTCCACGCATTCAGGGGGGCGGATCAAGCGAAGATCTTGGAAAAGGACACGGAGTTTATGCATTTTTGATTAGTAATGGAGTGCGCCCCTCTCAAGCCAGTCAATTTTCAGCAAATGTTCCCACCTATTGGGGATCTCAGCCCATATTAGAGGCTCCAGCATATTTAGGTATTTCGGTATTCTTTTTTGCTTTGTTGGCACTTTTTTATGTTCGAACGCCTTTGCGCAACGCATTGGCGATAGGAATTGTATTTTCTCTTTTGCTCTCATGGGGAAAAAATATTTCTTTTTTAACTCAATTTTTTATTGATTATGTTCCGTTTTACAACAAGTTTCGAGCAGTATCCTCCATTCAGGTTGTTTTGGAGTTTTGTTTTCCTGTCTTGGCTGTATTGGGTCTTCAATGGTCTTTGAACAGAGAAGAGGTCTTTGATCTAAAAAAATTCTCAAAAGTAGTTGCTATTCCAGTTGCAATTTTAATAGTGCTACTGCTTCTCAAAGGAACTTTTTCTTTTGTGGGAGTTAATGATGCTTATTTGACAGAAATTTACGGTTCTGAATTGATGTCCCTAATCAAAGGAGCTCGGAGGTCTATCTATCAAGAAGATTTAATCAGAGGATTGCTTATCATCCTGGTTTTGACAGCTTTGATTGTTTCTTATCAACTCAAAAAAGTTAAAAAGAATACCATTTTATTATTATGTCTAGGAGTTTTGCTTTTTGATCTGTTAGGAGTTTCCACACGATACATTTCACGAAATAACTTTGTACCTCCTTCTCGTGTTAAAAGTCCTTTCCAGATTACAGACGCTGATCGAGCAATTCTTCAAGACAACAGTCGTTACCGAGTTTTTGAGCCTCAATTGGGACTTACAGGAGCAAGAACTGCTTTTTATCACAACAGTCTAGGGGGATATCATGGAGCCAAACCCAGACGATTCGAAGAGTTGTTTGATTACTACAACACACATCAAATTTCAGGAATCCTGGACATCTTAAATGTAAAGTATGTACTGGTTACAAATTCAGAGGATAATGCCCTCCAACCTTTGAGTAATCCTAATGCATTGGGTCCTGCATGGACGGTACAACACCTGAAAATTGCACCCTCGGCTGATGCCCTATTAAATGAGTTAAAAACAACAGATTTTAAAACTGAAGCTTGGGTGCTGGAGCAAAATTTGCCTAAAAATTTTCCTTTAGAATATGAAAAGGATTCTCTTTCGAGTGTAGTGCTTTCCAAATCGGCTCCTGATGAATTAATTTACCAGGTGCAAAGTCAATTTTCACAATTTGTGGTCTTTTCTGAAATGTATTATCCAAAAGGTTGGACTGCAACAGTTAATGAAGATGTTGTTCCAATCATCAATGTTAATTATGTATTGAGAGGACTTAATGTTCCTCCAGGAAAGTCGACCATAGTTTTCCGTTTTGACCCTCCAGTGGTTGTCTTGGGAACACGTATCCGTTGGTTGAGTATGTTGTTGTTTTTATTGATTTTAGGAGGAATCTACTACCTCCAATCCTCAGAAAAACGAAACCGTTCATAGTCTATGGGAATAATAGCCAAACAGTCAACGTTTAATGTAATTAGTATTGGTATTGCGTTTCTCATTGGTGCTGTCAATATGGTTTTTTTGTATCCCACTTATCCTGGAAAAGAATTTCAAGGGCTTGTGGTTGCCCTCTTGGCAAACTCAAATTTGATCCAACCTTTTATTTCATTTGGGGTTCAACATACGTTGATCAAATATTTTAGCGATTCCAAATCTAAAGAAGAACGGGACCGATTACTCTGGTTTGTATTGCTATTCCCTTTATTGATTTTACTGTTAATCATTCCAATGTATTATCAGTTCAATACCAGCATACTTGAATTTATTTCTGGAAGTAGTGAAGCTGTTGGTCGTTTTCCTTTTCTAATTTTAGCAATAGCTATTTCAACGGCCTATTTTGAAATTTTCTTTAGTTGGCTTAGAGTTCATTTAAAATCGGTTTTTGGTAACTTTTTAAAAGAAGTCTATCCTAGGCTTCTGACCTTCAGTTTGCTAATTGCATACATATTTGGGAGTTTAAGTTTAGATACTTTTATCAATTACCTTATTTTAGGATATTATTTGCGTCTGTGCTGTATTGCTGTTTACAGTTTTTACATTTACATTCCATCATTTCATATTAAATTACCCACAAATTGGTTGGCGATGCTTCGCTACAGTGCATTGATTTTCCTTTCCGGAGCTGCAGCAAGTTTTATTTTGGATATTGACAAATCCATGATTTTTGCCATTACTTCCCAAGAGAGTGTTGCATTTTATGCTGTTGCACTTTACATTGCGGCAGTGGTTGAAGCCCCCGGTAGAGCCATGTTTCAGATTACCAGCCCTTTGGTGGCGAGTGCTTTAAATAAGAATGATATGGTACGTTTGGAAGTTCTACTTAAAAAAAGCAGCACCAATTTGATGGTAGTAAGTGGACTGGCATTTTTGATCATCAATCTCAATCTTTTAGATTTTTATAAAATCATCAATCAAGATGGATATGCTTCAGCTATTAGCGTGGTGATTATTGTTTCTTTAGGGAAATATTTCAGTATGTCAATGGGGTGTTTGAATAACATTATTAGCAATTCAAAATACTATTCTTACGTGTTTTGGTTTTCAGTTAGTTCAGCAGTACTTGCGGTAATTTTAAATTATTATTTTATTCATGCTTATGGCATTATTGGGGCAGCAATAGCCACGCTTGCGGTAATTGTTTTCATTAATGTCTGTAAAATTATTTTGATTTATTCAGTTTTTAAAATTCACCCCTACAACAATAAATCATTGAGTATTTTCGGGAGTGTATTTTTGATTTATGGGATTGTAAACTTTATTCCTACTTTGATTAATCCCTTTTATTCCATCGTTTTAAGAAGCCTTTTAATTTTAGCCTTGTTTGTAATTCCTCTTTTTGTGTTTCATTGGTCTTCTGAAATAGAGGAAATTTTAAAGCGATTTAAAAAATTGTTTTAGCACGCTCTTTGGGTACTTAATTTAATTTTTTAGCGAGATACTTTCCTGTATGAGAATTTTTTAGGCTTGCGATGTATTCAGGCGTTCCTTGCCCAACCAAGTATCCACCGTGATCTCCTGCCTCAGGGCCTAAGTCTATGAGATGGTCGGCACATTTGATTAATTCTAAATTATGTTCTACCACTACGATAGAATGCCCTCTTTGGATCAAGGCGTTGAAGGATGCTTTTAATTTTTGTATGTCGTGAAAATGCAATCCCGTAGTGGGTTCATCAAAAATGAAAAGAACTTTTTCTTTAGTCGTTCCTTGACTGATAAAAGAAGCCAACTTGATTCGCTGTGCTTCCCCTCCAGAGAGGGTTGCGGAAGATTGACCTAAAGTAACGTATCCTAACCCTACATCCTTTAAAGGTTGTAGCTTTTGAATAATTTTTTTGACTTGATGTTTTTCAAAAAAAGCGGTAGCAGTATCCACGGTCATGTCCAATAACTGATCAATAGAAACTCCATTAAATTTGACCTCTTGAATCTCTTTTTTAAATCGTTTTCCCTTGCAGTGTTCGCATTCCAAAACTACGTCAGCCATAAACTGCATTTCTATGGTAATGGTACCCTCTCCTTTGCATTGATCGCAGCGTCCTCCATCTACATTAAAGGAAAAATGCTTGGGCAGATAACCACGATGTTTGGACAAGCTGTTTGATGCGTAAAGCGCTCGAATTTCATCGTAGGCTTTAATGTAAGTAACCGGATTGGATCGTGAAGATCTTCCGATCGGATTTTGATCGACAAACTCGACACTTTTAAGGGTATCTAGGTCTCCCTCCAACCCACTAAAAGATCCGGGTTTGTGGCTGTAAATATCAAAGGAACGAAGAAGTGCGGGATAAAGTATTTTTTTTATCAAACTGGTTTTTCCACTTCCGGAGACACCACTGACAACCGTCAGACACCCCAAAGGAATTTCAATATCAATGTTTTTAAGGTTGTGTTCGCGAGCTCCTTTGAGGATCAATTTTTTATCGCTGGATCTTCTTCTCTCAGGAAGTTCGATAGCTAAATTTCCATTCAGATAATCGGATGTAAGTCCTACGCTTTTTAAAATTTTATTAAACGATCCTTGAGCAACAATTTCTCCTCCAAAAGTTCCTGCTTCCGGGCCAATATCAACGATATGGTCAGCGGCTTCCATAATGTCCTCATCATGCTCCACTACAATTACTGTATTTCCAAGATTTCTCAGATTTTTCAAAACTTCAATAAGTTTTTCATTGTCTCTGGAGTGTAGTCCAATAGAGGGTTCATCAAGGATGTACATTGAGCCTACCAGACTACTTCCCAAAGAAGTTGCCAATTGAATACGCTGAGATTCTCCTCCAGACAAACTGTTGGACCTGCGGTTAAGCGTAAGGTATCCCAAACCGACTTCTTGAACGAAGGAGAGCCTACTCTTAATTTCTTTTAACAGTCTGCTGGCGATCTCTTCATCGTACGGGTTTAGTTTTAATTTATTAAAAAAGAGCGCAAGTTCATCAATCGAAATTTGCAGCAATTCGGGCAAACTCTTATCGGAAATTTTTACATAATGCGCTGCCTCCTTGAGTCGAGATCCGTTACACGAATCACACGAGGTTTTCCCCCTGTATCGGGAGAGTAACACTCGATTTTGAATTTTGTAATTTTTTGCTTCAATTTTTTTAAAAAAATCGTTTATTCCTGTGAAGTAAGAATTGCCTTTCCAAAGTAGAGCTTGTTGATCTTTAGTCAGTTCAAAAAAAGGTTTATGGATTGGGAAATCAAAGCGGTAGGCTTGATCTATGAGTTTGGAATAAAACTTTCGCATCCCGGTCCCGCGCCAAGGTACTATGGCATGATCGTAAATGGAAAGACTGGTATCAGGAATTACCAGCTCCGGATCAATTCCGATTACGTCTCCAAACCCCTCACACTTTGGACAAGCACCAAGAGGGTTGTTAAAACTGAATAAATGTACATTGGGTTGGGTAAAGTTTAAACCATCCAGTTCGAATTTGTTTGAAAACTCATAGCGTTCCTCATTGCCTAGATGTAAGAGTGAGCAATAGCCTTTTCCCTCATAAAAAGCTATTTCAACAGCATCAGCAATTCGGTTGTAAAAATCATCTTCGTGACGCACCACCAAGCGGTCTATGACCAAGTCAAATTCCCCTTGAGGGATTTGACCTAAACCGTCCAGAGATCGTGTTTCCCCCTGATCGTAAATACGGGCAAAACCTTGTTGTACAAAGATCTTGATTTTGTCTGCTGTGCTACGGCTCTCTTCTCTTTTAATAGGGGAGAGTAAAAGTAACTTGGCTCCAGTTTCTAAGGTTTTAATTTTGGTAACCACATCAGTAACGGTATCCTTTTTAACCTCCCGATTGGAAATAGGGGAGTAGGTTTTTCCGATACGAGCGAAAAGGAGTTTGATGTAATCGTAAATTTCTGTCTTGGTACCGACGGTTGATCTTGGATTGGAAGTATTTACCTTTTGTTCTACGGCAATTGCGGGTGCTAGTCCTTTAATAAAATCTACTTTGGGTTTACTGAGTCTCCCCATAAATTGACGTGCATAGGAAGATAAACTTTCTACATAACGTCTCTGTCCTTCAGCATAAAGGGTGTCAAAGGCAAGGGATGACTTTCCAGAGCCTGAAAGTCCCGTCATTACAGTCAGCTTATTGCGAGGAATGACAAGGTCTACATTTTTTAAGTTGTGTAGATGCGCCCCTTTTATTATGATGTTTTGTTTCGGATCAGCATCCAAAATGTTTTTCATAGCGATTTTAAAAAGGGTACAATTTACGATTTTTAAGCTTGAAATCCATCCAGATTAAAGAATGATCTAATATTAAAACCATAGTAATGAACTATGATTTTTATCGATGAAATGCAGTGATTAAAGGACTTTAAATAAAAAATGTATATTTGTAAAGCAAAACACGATGCGTATTAAATAAAATTACTCAGAAAATTTCGATTTTTTAACGGCTTTTAGCCTTAGTAATTTTATTTTATGAAACCAGACGCAAAATTAACTCCCGATTCTCTTCTAGTCAGTCAATACCTTTCAGGTTCAGAACCTGCATTGGAAATGTTAATCAACAGACATCAAGCTCGTATCTTCAATTTCATTAATTCCAAAGTGAATGATCGTGACACTGCTGAGGATATTTTTCAGGACACATTTATTAAAGTCATCCGAACATTAAAAGGAGGACAATACAATGAAGAAGGAAAATTTTTACCTTGGATCATGCGAATCGCTCACAATTTGGTTATTGATTTTTTTAGAAAAAACAATCGTATGCCGAAGGTAAAGAACACAGAAGAATTTGATATTTTTCAATTCATTTCTGACAATTCCCCCAATGTAGAGCACAGTTTGGTTCAGGAGCAAGTAGTAAAAGATCTGCAAAAACTTGTTCAAGAGCTTCCTGAGGATCAAAAGGAAGTGCTGATCATGCGTTTGTATCGTGATATGAGTTTTAAGGAAATTGCAGAAAACACCAACGTAAGCATTAACACCGCACTAGGAAGAATGCGCTATGCCATTATCAACCTTAGAAAGTTGATTGATGAAAATCAAATAGTTTTAAACGCCTAACAATTTTTTAACGTTTTTGCCGTTCTAATTGTATTGATAAAATTTTATGGCAAAAAACTACACTTCAAAAATTTCATTGGAGCCACTTGAAGATCAACCTCGAAAAGTTGTTTTAGATCGCATTATGGCTTTTTCAAAAGCGTACTCTAATAAAAGAAAAAAGAATTCTGCTCTAGATTTGCTTAAGAACTAGACTACTTCTTGTACCCTTTTAGAACCGATTTACGTCCAATGGTTCGAGTAATGATATCTTTTTCTAAATCCCAACCTCGGGCAGGACTGTACTCACGACCATACCAAATTATTTGTAAATGCAAATCATTCCACTTTTCTTTAGGGAAAAGTCGTTTGGCATCACGCTCGGTTTGAACTACGTTTTTACCGTTGGAAAAACCCCATCGGAACATCAGTCTTTGTATGTGGGTATCTACTGGAAAAGCGGGTACACCAAATGCTTGAGCCATGACCACACTAGCAGTTTTATGTCCTACAGCAGGTAAAGCTTCAAGTGCTTCAAAATCTTGAGGTACTTTTCCTTGATGTTTATCCAATAAAATTTGTGACAAACCGTGAATTCCTTTTGATTTCATAGGTGACAAACCCACAGGACGAATAATGTCTCGAATTTCATCAACGCTAAGCTTGACCATTTCAGTGGGTGTGGAAGCACGAGCAAATAGCAAAGGAGTGATTTGATTCACTCGTACATCTGTGCTTTGAGCAGACATAAGTACAGCAATCAATAAGGTGTAGGGGTCTTTGTGGTCTAAAGGGATTGGAATCTCTGGATACAAATCCTCCAAGGTTTCAATGGCAAAGGCGACTTTTTCTTTTTTTGTCATGGAGATTTTTTATCTTCGAAAATACAAAACGCTATGAATTATGAATACATTAAAAGTAGGAGATAAAGTTCCTCCATTTACCGTAAACGATCATTTGGGTAACCCACAATCTTTAAGTGCCTACAAAGGTTCTAAAGTGGTAGTTTTTTTCTATCCCAAAGCTAATACACCAGGATGTACTGCAGAGGCTTGCGATCTAAGAGATCACTATGCTGAACTCACCGAAGCAGGTTATGTGCTGTTGGGAGTGAGTGCGGATACTGAAAAGGCACAAAAAAACTTTGTCGATAAATTCGATTTTCCTTTTCCTCTTTTAGCAGATACCGAAAAGCAAGTCATCAATGCATTTGGTGTTTGGGGACTCAAAAAATTTATGGGCAGAGAATACGACGGCATTCACAGAAAAACCTTTGTCATAAATGAAGAAGGAGTCGTAGAACGCGTAATCGATAAAGTCAAGACAAAAGAGCACGCCGCTCAGATTCTGGAATAGAGGATTCTTTATTTAGTGAATGCTCCCCATTTGTCGTTTACTACTGATTCTGCATCCAATAGATTAAGTACTTCGTCAGCAATGTTCTCACTTAATTCTAAATGAGTAGAAAAACCGACACATGAGGCATTGATCTCTCCCAAGATGTATTTGTCTTTCTTCGATTTTTTATCGGTATCTAAGATAAAATCTGCTGTCCAAATTAAGGGAATGTCATAATTTCCTAATTTTTCACGAATGACAGGAACCATACTTTCGGCTAATTGTACCAATTTTGGCCATTTTTGAGGAGAGTCATAGCGATATTTAGCACCTGAAAATAGAGTAGCAGAAAAAGCATCCTTGGTTTTAGCTGGTTTTTTATGAACTACGTTCATTACTTTGTCCCGGAGCATAAGAATACGGATTTCCCCTTCTTTAATTCGTTCTAAAAAAGGCATGTCAAGAAGCATTCCACTATTGCCTTCCAAGTAACGAATACAAAATTCCAAGAAATCCTGAAGTGTTCTCGTTTCTGTATGATTGTCTTTGGCTTCCGTTAGTTTTAATTGGGCATCTAAAGGAATAGCGCTTTTGTATTGCTCTGGATTTATCAATTCAACACGCCAAATTCCTTCTCCCGTAGAACCTCTATTTTGTTTTAATACGCGCACCCCTTTTTTAAGGCTTTTGGGGAAATGCTCTTTGAGTTCGTCAAAAGAGTAATAGGTGTAAATATCTTCAGGAACGATCTCTGTACCCTTAAGACGTTCAATAGAGTTTTTTGCACCAAAAGTTACCATGGCATCTGGATGGGGAAGCCCTTCAATACCGTTTGCTACCAATTCTCGAAGCATCTGAAAATAGCCTGTTTCGTCTTTGAGATTTCCTGGATTGACACGACTGATGTAGGCATCTGCTTTTTCATGTATGTATCGGTAGATTTCACCGCGATCTTTGTCTTGGTAAAAAATAATTTCTGTGGTCCACCCTCTTTTTTTGAGAGAATCAATAATGGGCTTTGAGTCTCTTCGGAAACCATAAGGACCTTTGTCAGAGCCGCCTCTGACTTCAAAAATAATTACGTGTTTTTTCATGTAG
>JAQWSN010000012.1 GCA_029243165.1 Flavobacteriaceae bacterium | reverse complement strand
AGCTGTTGTTCTTTTAACAAAGAGCCGATGGAGGGACTCGAACCCACGACCTGCTGATTACAAATCAGCTGCTCTAGCCAGCTGAGCTACATCGGCTTGTGATTGAAGTTACTAAGAGCTTTACATAAAATCAAAACCATTTTGGATTAAGAATTTTATCTGTCTTAGTAAGCGTTCGCTTAAAATTTGTTTAGGCGTATTTCAAAATTTCAATAAACTGGGGCAAAATTAATCTTATTTATGAAATGCTAAAATAAAAACATAATTAATTTATTGTTTGTTGACAAAAGAAAGACTCAGCTTTCAAATGGCGTTTTAGGTTTTAAAACCAACACCAATTCAAATGAATCATTTCTGTTTTGTGGAAATGATAGTTTTTGTTGAAGAAATTTAATAAATTGCATTTAGTATAAATGCGCTACGCCCAATATTTTACCTTAAAACACCAAATGGTTTCAGCCTTCTAATAATGTTTTATCAGAGTAATTCGTTTCGGTGTAACTAATAAATTTAGATAAATGAAATCAACCGATCAAATTTACTTATTCCTTTTTTTTCTCCCCTTATTTGCATTTTCACAGCAAACAAAAAGAATTGATTTAGATGAAGTTGTGCAAGTAGCCGAAGCTCTTCCAAAAATAGGCATTGACAATTTAGTCTATTCAATGAAAAATAGAGATCAAGATGTAACCAAACTAATAAAAACTCAGTTTTGGCAAGATGGCTTTAAATTCCAAATCCATTTAGAAGACTTTGAAACTTTAAAAGAATACACTTACGAAAGTAATGGAAGGGTCAGGGTATTTGTGAACGATATTGAGTTAACCAAAAGACATAAATTCAAAAATACCAAAGCAATAAAGAGTGTGTTGGAGCATACTGAATTTATAAAAATCAGTTCGCTATATTAATTAAAAAATACTCCAAAAAAACTTACCTCAAATGAGTTTGCGGATGAGACAGTTTTTGCTGTTGAAACTAAAAAAGTCCCTGTGACAAAAATCAATATTATCGCTCCATTAGTTTCAAAAATTGCATACAATCGAGTATCCAAAATAACATCTCCTGAAAATCTTAAATTCAAAAATGCTAAACTAATTGAGCTTGATGAGGTTCAAGTATTTGGAAATAGAATTGAAAAAGGAATAGTTTATTCTCCAACACTTATGAATGGAGAAATAGTCTTCAAGAAAAACAAAGCATTGACTCAAATGAGAAGAAAATCTGAGAGGTATAAAAAACGTGGTCTAAATAAATGGGGGATAGATGTAAACGCAAAGACATGGTCAGAGGCACTAAGGGCACATCTCAGAGGAAAGGCTATTGGACTTAATCCAATATTTTCATGTCAGAATCCAGCATCGGTCTTGTGGGTGATTGATGGTGTCTATTCGGATGCTCCTAAAAGTGATGAAATTAGTCTACTTGGTCCGGCAATTAGAGAAGTTAAAGTTCTTGAATATTCAGAAGCAACATTATACGGTGTTAGGGGTTCAGCAGGTGTAATTGTTATTAATACCACAGAGAGTAAGCCAAAGCATTCTATGAATTACAAAAAAAGCTTCGCAGTAAAGGGCAAAAAAAATAGAGAATTGATGATTGAATATAAATCTTTCGAAAAGCTTTTTAATGAAAAAATTGATTCTTTAAAAGAAAAACTAAAGCAAACCATCGCAAATAATCAAATAGTGAAAACAGATTCAATCCTTGAGCAGCTGGCAAAGACACAGTTTAAAAACAAATTATTTACCGCAAACTTTGTTTTAAATTATTCTAACTACGAAATAGCACCTTATTTGGCTCTGACAGAAATAGGCGATATGGATATATTGATTTTAGACTCGATTGCATCCAACCTATCTCCAGAAGTGAAATTATCAAAATATGGCAAGAAATTTACACAATTGATGAACTCAAAAAAAAATGATCTAACTAAACCTTAATTCTCAATCTGTTTTAGGCTCTAATTTTTTCTTTTCTACGCTTAAGAATACGCTCTGCACTTTGTGCTGCCGTATGGATTGCTTCTTCAAATGTGCGGCATTTTTTCTTTACAATGATGTCATCCCCTGGAATGGCAATTTTGAGCTCCGCCCACTTATTTACACCGTCTGAATTGTTTTCTACTTTTGTAAAAACAAAAACCTCAATGATTTGATTGTAAAACTGAGACAGTTTTTCAATACGCTCTTTTGAAAATTCTTTGAGTTTGGCGTCTGCTGAATAATTTACAGCTCTAAAGTGAATGGTCATCATAATTTAAATTTTAAAAGGTTATTCTTTTTGTTCTCTTGGGTGTGCTTTTTTGTAAACTGATTTAATTGTCGAGATACTGCTATGGGTGTAATGTTGGGTAGCTGCGACACTGCTATGCCCCAACAATTCTTTAATAGAATTGATTCCAGCCCCTTGATCTAAAAGATGACTGGCAAAACTATGTCGTAAAACATGGGGACTTTTTTTTGTCTTAGTGGTCACCTCACTAAAATACTTTTTTACCGTTTGATAAACAAATGCTTCCGTGAGTTTTTTCCCTTTAGGTGAAATAAAAAACAAGTTCGATTCTCTAGAAATTTGTTCTTCATCTTGACGCTTGAGAAGAGCTATCAAAAGCTTTTTCATTGGAAATAACAAGGGAATTAATCGTTCTTTATTTCGCTTACCTAAAACCTTAATCACTCCCTGATCCAAATCCACATGAGTGTATTTCAAATCAATAAGCTCGCTCCTTCGAATCCCTGTGTAATAGAATAGGTTCAAAAGTGTTTTTTGCAAAATACCCAAATAAGTATCTGGATAAAAATCTCCTTCCAAAACTTCCAGGACCTCATCCTCTGAAAAAGGCATAGGAACTTTTGCTGCCATTTTGAGTGCTTTGTGTTCTTTAAGGGGGGATACTTCTCTGATTCCGTTTCGTACCAAAAATTTGTAATACGATCGGAGTACAGACAATTTACGATTTACCGTTCGGGTACTATTTCCCTCTTGAATCAAACGGACAATCCAGGAACGAATCTCGCCATAAGAAACCTGTTCAATTCCAGTTGCGTCTGGAAAAGACTCTTGAACAAAAGCTTCGAAAGATTTTAAATTAGCTTGGTACGCTTTACAGGTATGGGAAGAGTACTTCTTCTCTAATAAAATATATTCTAAAAACGACTTTATGGGCATAAAAAAACGCTATTCAATAAATTTAAGAAATTCAAAGAATAACGTTGTTAAAAATGTGGTAAAAAAGCTTAAATCGATTCGCTGTCTCGCAACTTCTGAATGTATTGTGCTTTTTGAATTTTTTGTCGGTTTTTGACTGAAGGCTTAACAAATTGCTTTCTTGCGCGTAGTTGACGCATTCCACCAGTTTTATCAAATTTTCTCTTAAAACGCTTTAGCGCGCGGTCGATATTCTCTCCGTCTTTAATGGGTATGATTAACATAAATTGGCACCTCCTTTCATAATGAGGGCAAATATAAATAAAACAATAACATTGCAGGTGTTAAACAATGCTTTTTATTAATTATTATTCTAAAATTTTTCTAGCTATGACCAGTTTCTGAATTTCGCTGGTACCCTCCCCTATGGTACAGAGTTTCGAATCTCGATAAAATTTTTCTACGGGAAAATCTTTTGTAAATCCGTAACCTCCATGGATTTGAACAGCTTCACTCGCAGCCTTGACGCATACTTCTGAAGCATAAAGCTTAGCCATGGCTCCTTGTTGGGTTACATTCAAATTCTGATTTTTCATTTCGGCAGCTTTTTGAGTAAGCAAGGTAGCGGCTTCTATTTCTGTAGCCATATCTGCCAGTTTAAAAGAAATACCTTGAAAGCTACTTATTGATTTTCCAAATTGTTTACGCTCTTTCGAGTAGGCTAAGGAAGCAAGATAAGCACCCTTTGCTGTTCCAAGTGACAATGCAGCGATAGAAATACGACCTCCGTCAAGAATTTTCATAGACTGAATAAATCCGTCTCCTACAGGGCCCAAACGATTTTCATCCGGAATGATGCATTGATCAAAAACCATTTCAGCAGTCTCAGAAGCTCGCATCCCCAATTTGTTTTCTTTTTTACCCGCTGTAAAACCCGGCGTTCCGCGCTCAACAACAAAAGCTGTCATACCTCGATTATCTCCTTTTTCACCGTTTCGGGCTATGACCACAGCAATATCTCCAGAAATTCCATGTGTGATAAAGTTTTTAGTTCCGTTCAATACCCAATGTTCGCCCTCTTTTCGTGCAGTAGTAGACATCCCCTTGGCATCAGAACCTGTATTGTGTTCGGTCAATCCCCAAGCGCCTATGTGTTTCCCTGAACACAAATCTGGCAACCATTTAAGACGTTGTTCCTCGTTTCCGAAAGAATAAATGTGATTTACACAGAGTGAATTGTGAGCAGCTACTGAAAGACCAATAGAAGGGTCAACAATTGAGAGGGTTTCAATTAAGGTAACATATTCATGATACCCCATACCCGAACCTCCGTATGATTCCGGAATCAACATTCCCATAAATCCTAAAGCTCCAGCTTTTTCAAAAATTTCCTTAGGAAAAAATTGAGCTTCATCCCAATCCATTACATGTGGCTTGATGTATTGTGCTGCGAAATCACGCGCTGCTTCAAAAACCATACGCTGGGTTTCAGAAGTCTGGATTTCTGGTTGGAATTCAATGTCAATCATAGTGCAATTTTAATACAAATATAGTTTTATTCTTGCTAGTTTGTTTGGGTAATTTACAAAAAGTTCAGACAAAAAAGAAAGTGTTATTCCATTATTTTCTGTTCGGTATGCAACAATTTTCGCTGCATCTTGACGTGAGATGTAGGGTAATTTCGCCAATTCATAAAGACTTGCATCATTGATACTTAACGGAGTTATCTGAGCTGGAGTTTGGATTTCAAAATATTCAAGTAATCGACCCACAACCAAACTATCTAGGCCATAAACTTCATAACACTGCGCTGGGGTTGAAAAACCAGAGAGGTAATTTCTGTATTTAACCAATCGCTCTGAGAGTTTGGGACCAATACCTGAAATTTTTTGAAAAGCTTGTGCTGTAGCAGTATTCAAATCTTGTTTTTCAATTCGTTTCTTTTTCTTGGGTTTAAATGGAACGTTTGGAAATCGCAATTGTGGTGAAAGAAAGGTCACAAGACTTTCTGAAACTCCAGTAACTTTTTGAAAATCTTTCATGGAATGCATAAATTTTCCTGAAGCCCGATAATCCTTAAGTCGATCATAAGCTGCGGATGGAATTCCCAATCGGTATGCGTTGTAATCACTTAAATAATTGGGGTTGTAGGTGTATTTTCTAGCAGACATTGTAAACTCTTTAGCACGCAAGGAGTCCAATTTTTCTTGAAAATAGCGGTTATCGGTTAAGTCAAGGTTGTTTGCTTGCTCATTTAATAAAATGAGCTTTAATCCCAGAATACACATCAATCCCATCAAGAGGATCAAAAAAGCTCCTCTCTGTGACTCGTTGAGCACAAAAGGAAACTTAAAGCACATGTCATTCCTTTTTCATTCCAGAAATTGCAGACAAATACGTATTCAACTCCTCCCGAACTCTTGGGAATAAAAGAAGTAATCCTATCATATTTGGGAAAACAAGAGCTAAAATCATGGCATCTGAAAAGGCCCATACGGAAGACATATCACCAGCAGCTCCAATTACGATAAAAATTAAAAACAAAGATTTGTAAGACAATTCCGACACTTTGCTTTTACCAAAAATATACATCCAAGATTGCAGTCCATAATAAGACCAAGAAATCATCGTTGAAATGGCAAATAATACAACTGCTATGGTCAGGAAGGGACCTGAAAAAGCAATGTATTTTGAAAAGGCTGCAGCAGTAATTCCAGCCCCTTCAGCGGCTACTCCATCAATCATTACCACTCCGCCTTCGCCTCCGTAATCGAATACGGTATTATCACCGTTAAAGATAATGATAACTAAAGCTGTCATGGTACATATTACAACTGTATCGATAAATGGTTCTAATAAGGCAACCAAACCTTCAGAGGCAGGAAATTTTGTTTTCACAGCAGAATGTGCAATGGATGCAGATCCTGCTCCAGCTTCATTGGAAAAAGCGGCTCTTCTAAATCCGGTAATCAAGACCCCTAAAAGTCCTCCTAACCCCGCTTGAGGATTAAAAGCTTGGTTGAAGATCATTGCAAATGCGTCATCAACAAAACTAAAGTTTGTAAAAATAATGTAAAGACAAGCTAAGATGTACATCAACGCCATCAATGGAACTACCTTCTCGGTTACGGAAGCAATTCGTTTGATCCCACCGATGATGATAATCCCAACTAGGACCATCATAATAACACCAATTATCGTTCGTGCATTGCCCCCCGTCATTCCAAAAGAGTCAACCAATTGCATTGCTGCTTGATTGGACTGAGCAGCGTTTCCTCCTCCAAATGAGGCGCCTACACATAAAAAAGCAAATACACCTGCGAGTACTTTCCCTAGGGTTGCAAATCCTTTTTCCTTCAATCCTTTGGTTAAATAGTACATCGGTCCACCGTAAACCGTGCCGTCCTCACCCACATCTCGGTATTTTACACCTAGTGTACATTCCACAAATTTGGTTGACATCCCCAGTAAACCACACAAAATCATCCAAAATGTAGCTCCAGGGCCTCCTACGGCAATCGCTAAAGCAACCCCAGCAATATTCCCATTTCCTACTGTACCTGAAACTGCGGTAGCTAAAGCTTGGAAATGACTAACCTCACCTTCTTTACTCTCATCAGAAATCGTACCCTTGACATCTCCAGCAACAGCCAATTCAGGATTTCCTGATTCGTGATGATCGATGCTGTCGTATTTTCCTCGAACCGTATTAATAGCAGTACTAAAACGTCGAACATTAACAAAACCAAAGTAAACAGTAAAAAACAAAGCCCCCCCCACCAATAATATGATGATGGTAGGAATCCCTGTTCCAAAAAAGTTGTGTAAAATCAACCCTTCCCACCAATTTGCTATGGGTGTAAAGGCTTCATTAATGCGCTCATCAAGTCCTTTTTCCTGAGCAAAAAGAGGTGAAAAGCTTGAAACAAAAAACAGTAGGGAGTAAAGAAATTTTCTAGATTGAAATAAATTCATGGTGGTTCGTATCGATTTTAGATGTCCAATATCTTAAAAAGCAAGACAAAAACAAACTAATCTAACTGAAACATTCGGTTTAGTTTTTGGATAGATTCGCCACTGCCCAGTACGATAAGTTTCCCCTTAGTTGATAATGAGGTGTTTGCGTCTGGGTTTATGAATTGTTTACCATCCTCATCACGGTAGGCAATTACATTACAACCTGATTTTTTTCTCAATTGCATTTCTGCCAATGTTTTATTTTGATATTCCTTTGGAATTTTATCCAGATTTACTTCTTCTACATTCGGACTTTTTTCATCTTGCCACCAATCTAAATTCCCTAAAAAATGAATCAGGTCTGGAACTGTTAAAAGTGCTGCCATGTAATCTCCCCCAATTTTATCAGGCATAATAACATGATCTGCTCCTGCCAAGGCTAATTTCGATTGGTTGCTTTCATCGGATACACGACTCACAATGACAATGTCTGGCTGGAGTTGTCTTGCAGACAAAACGACAAACAAATTATCCGCATCTTCAGGTAAAGCACAGATCAAGTTCTTGGCACGCTTAATGCCCGCAGCCTCTAAAACTTCATCGGTCAAAGCATTTCCTTTAAAAAACAAAACCTGATGTTCGTTTTCTTCAATTAAACTCTCATTCTGCTCAATCACAACATAAGATTGTTGATGCCTCTTCAAGCGAACAACAGCTTGCCTCCCGTTTCGCCCAAAACCACATACTATGGTGTGTTCTTTTAAAGTATTGATCATATCTCTATTCTTTTTTTGTTTAATAACACTAAAACTCCAACCACTAACCAAATATTCTACTATGAACCGCATTGCTAATGCAACCGTTAAAAACCCAATCAAAATAAAAATGATTGCAAAAATCCTTCCTTGATCCGATAGTGCTCCAACCTCACCATACCCAACAGTACTAAGGGTAATCACCGTCATGTAAATTGCATCAAATAAGGTGTATCCTGATTCGATCCAGAAAAAGCCTGTAACCCCAAAAAGTAAAACTAAAAAGAGTAAAAAAATAGCACGAGTAAGTGGAGATTTTAAGAAAGGCATCGTTTTATAAATCAAAAACTGAACTCCTCTTGGTGTAAATCATATCCTTGAGTCTGATCCAAAAAGCAAGAGTCAGATAGAGAACAAATCCACCTACCAACGTTGCAAAAGAAGCGTAAATAAAAAATAAGCGGACGCTTTTCACCTTCATACCCAAAAGCTCAGCAAGTCGTGTTGAAACTGCAAAACCGTTTCGTTCAAAATACAATCGGATGTTGTGGGGAGCCTTCATAAAACAAAGTTACTTTTTTTCTTTAAGAGTTCGAAGATGATTATTCTGTTTTCATTAACTCAAAACCTATTTGACAAGATAAGCATCTTCTCAGCCTGCAATAGTTTTTATACAAGTGCAATATCGATTGACAACCAATGGCATTGATTTGAGGCACCTCTAGGGACTTGAAACCATTCAATATTCGATTCTTTTCAGCTGGAACAGTTTCAGCCCATTCAAACAACTTTTCCACTCCACTATTCGCACAATATTTTGCGTAGGCAAATCGAACAGGAATGAGTGTATTGATCAAGAGAAGATCAAAAAAACGTCGTGTGAGCTTTTTTGGCTGAGATTTACTACTAACATCAAAATTGTAATGGGTTGTCCAATAACCTCCTGCCTCTACTTCAAAAAGTTTGTAGCAATCCTGAGGGGAGTTCATGCTTGTAACCTCCTCAAATAAAGCAGATGATTTGCTGTAAATTTGTGCCAATTGAGCCAATCTAAGTGTCGGAAAATTTGCTGGTCGTAAACGAGCAAAATGAACCTTAACATCAGAGGGTGAAACAAGTTTAAATTTTCGTTTTATGTAATGGTAACGGCTTTGCAAATCCAAGTGATAACTTCCTTTTGAAGGTTGGTTCAGCAATCCGGATTGCCCCATAAAAAGAGCTTCTAAATTCAGCGGATCCGACCTTAACTGAAGTACCCTTTTGAAAGGGATTGATCTTGCCATACTGTAAAAAGCTTGCCCATTCACATTCAAACCGAAACCCTTAGAAAGCAAAACAAAAAGAACTGCCTCCCAATCGTTTTTAAATTCTTTTAAAAGTTGTTGTATTACGCTAACACGGACTTCCATCCGCTCAACAAAAAGTCGTTCTTGATAACCCAACCAACGGGCTTTTGAAAAAGTTTTAATCTGATCCTCACAGGCAATAAACTTGGGTTGTTTAGCAAAGTTTTTTTGATAATTTTCTAAAGCCGAAAGAGATACATAATGACTTAAATTTAATGTTGGTATGGGATTTCCGTTAGGATAACAAACATCCGAATCAAAATCCCAAACGACATGAAGAATAACATTATTATAAGAAGAATTTTTTTGATGTCCATGACGAAACCAATCCGAAGCATTTACGTGCAACTCAACGGCTCCAGTCCAGTAAAGTTTGTCCAAATAAATTTTGGCCTCTAAAAAGTCTGGACCTTCCATTGAATTTGGATTTCCTGGAAATAAAATCTCCAAAGATTGACCCTCAACCGTTTCCAGTCTCGACTTGGAGAATTTTTGAAAACGCCATAGAAAATGGAGTAAAGATTCTTTCATAAAGTAAGCTTTGGGGAAGCTGATTAATTACAAACTCATTATTCGATTTCACCCTTCCATTCCAGTATTCCACCTAAAAGATTGTAACAATTTTCAATTCCTTGTTGTTTTAATATTTGACAGGCTTGTGCACTTCTAGCTCCGGAACGACAATAAACAAAATAGGATTGTGTTTTATCAAGGGAGGAAATACCATCCATAAAGGCTTGAGGTTCTCTAATATTAATTAACTGTGAATTGGGCAAGTGGCCCGCTTCATATTCCTCAGGAGTACGAACGTCCACGATACTACTCCCAACGGTTTGGATTTGTTTGTCACTCCACTCTTCTTGTATTAAGTCCATTATTTTTTTTAGCTAAGGTACAATAGCCTCACTTTGGAAACAAATCATTTAATATTTTGAATGTTAACATTAATTCATATATTTGTACCAACAAATTTTGTAGATACAACTGATGGATTCCAAAAAAGTAGTCATTACGTTAATCAAAACAAGTCATTTAATCAATGACCAGTTATTAATGGTTTTGAAACCCTACGGTATTTCAATCCAACAGTTTAACGTACTCCGTATTTTAAGAGGACAGAAAGGGGTTGCAGCAAATTTATCTACCGTGCAGGAACGTATGGTAAATAAGATGAGTAATACCACTCGGTTGATTGATAAGCTCATTGAAAAGTCATTTGTGGAGCGCATCATTTGTAAAGAAAATAGAAGAAAGATTGAGTTATTTATCACAAAAGAGGGTTTGACCTTTTTGGAAGAAATTGATCCTATCATTGATCAAGCTGAAGAAAAAATGGTTGGACACTTAAATGATACTGAAAAAGAAAAAATGATTTCTCTATTGAAACAATTAAAGTTTAATTAAAAAATGTTATGAAAAAGAAAATTAGTTTAATTACCCTGTTACTTGCAGTAGCAACTACAGCTTGGGGTCAGTCTGCAGTTATCAAGATAAATCCTGGTGAAAGCAACATCCATTGGTTGGCAAAAAAAGTTACTGGACAACATGAAGGAAACATCAATTTTATTGAGGGTGGATTCGAATTGGATGGAAAGCAACTTGCTGGCGGGAGTTTTATTGTTGACATGTCTAGCATCATGTGTACTGACCTAACTGGAACATACAAAGACAAACTAGAAGGGCACTTAAAGTCTGATGATTTTTTTGGTGTAAAAAAATTTCCAAAGGCTTCCTTAGTAATCACAAAAAGCGAGATGAAAATGGAAAATCATCATCTTGTATCAGCGGATTTAACCATTAAAGGAATCACGCATCCAATTAATTTTGAAATGCATATGGAAGGAAATAAAGCCATGGCCAAACTAGTCATAGATCGATCCAAATACAATGTGCGTTATGGATCAAACAGCTTTTTTGACAATTTAGGAGACAAAGCAATTGATGATGAGTTTGAGTTGGATATTAACTTAAAATTCTAAACTATGAAAATAAATAGACCAAAGTGCGGTTGTGGGAATACCCAAAATCCAAATGGATTCTGTGACGGTTCACACGCTAAAAAATAATATTATTGTTCGGGGATTTGGGGTTAATAAACATTTTGTACTATATTTGATTTAATGAACCGAACAATAATTTTTTTAAACGGATGGTGGTACGCGCTTCAACAATGAACTCGTGAACCAACCCGTACAAATAATCTCAAGGCTTGTCATCACGACAAGCCTTTTTTAATGGAACCAACATGAAGCGTTTTACCCTTCAATCTGAACATAAAAAAATTTTAGCAGATACCCTTACTCCGGTAAGTGTTTACCTTAAAATTCGTGACGTATTTCCCCACAGCCTTTTATTGGAAAGTAGCGACTACCATGCTAATAATAATGACTTCTCTTACATATGCTGTAATCCTATTGCGTCCATTGAATTAAAAAATGGAATTTTAGTTACCCAATATCCAGACGGAAGCAGCGACCGAATTGAAGTAACTAATGACACCGACGTCCCTGAAAAAATTCATACGTTCTCTCAACAATTCAAAACAAAAAAATACCCTTTTAAATTTATCAGTAACGGCATCTTCGGTTACATCGCTCACGATGCTGTGCAGTACTTCGAACAGCTTGAACTCAATAATGATAAAGAAGGACAAGATATTCCAGATATTTACTACGCAGTGTATCAAAATATTATTGCGATAAGTCTTTTTAATCATGAAGCCCACCTATTTTCTCACAATTTAGATGGAGTTCATAATCTGGATCATTTAGAACAACTCATTAATGGTAAACAACAAAGTAAGTTCCGCTTTGAAAAAATAGGAACTAAAACCTCAAACCTAACCGATGCTGAATTTCTAGAGTTTGTAAACCAAGGGAAACAGCACTGTTATCGGGGCGATGTATTTCAATTGGTTTTATCCCGACGGTTTAGTCAGCGTTTCCAAGGAGACGATTTTAATGTGTATCGCACCTTACGCTCCATAAACCCTTCCCCCTATTTATTTTATTTTGACTACGGTAATTTTAAAATATTTGGTAGCTCTCCTGAAGCTCAACTGATTGTTCATGAAGGAAAAGCGGAGATTCACCCCATTGCAGGTACCTTCAAAAGAACAGGGAATGACCAAGAGGATGCTGCTTCAGCTTTGGAGTTATCAAAAGATCCAAAAGAAAACAGCGAACACGTCATGCTGGTTGATTTGGCACGAAATGATTTGAGTAGAAATGGTTCTGAAGTTATTGTAGAAAAAAATCGAGAAATTCAATTTTATTCCCATGTCATTCATTTGGTTTCAAAAGTAAGTTGTAAAATGAAAGATTGGGTAAAAACCTTCCAAGTGGTTGCGGATACCTTTCCCGCAGGTACTCTGAGTGGGGCTCCCAAACACAAAGCATTACAGCTTATCGATCGCTATGAAAAAAACAAACGAAACTTTTACGGAGGAGCCATCGGATATCTAGACTTTGAAGGAAATTTCAATCACGCCATCATCATCCGATCCTTTTTAAGTCAAAAAAATCAATTGCACTATCAAGCAGGTGCTGGTATCGTCGCCGATTCAGTTCCTGAAAACGAATTGCAAGAAGTGTACAACAAATTAGGGGCCTTAGACAAGGCTCTAACCCTAGCAGAACAAGTATCATGAAAAAAGTATTTGTCATTGATAATTACGACTCATTTACCTACAATCTGGTTCATTATTTAAATGAACTCAATTGTGAAGTGATGGTCAAACGAAACGATCAATTTGAATTAGATGAATTAGAAGATTACCCCAATATTCTGCTTTCTCCTGGACCAGGAATCCCCGACGAATCCGGCTTGCTAAAAAAAGCAATCAAACGCTATGCTCCGGTCAAGAAAATATTAGGAATCTGTCTAGGTCAGCAGGCCATTGGTGAGGTTTTTGGAGGGTCGCTCATCAATCTTGACAAGGTGTACCACGGTATCGCAACCCCTGTACATATTATCAAAGAAGATGTCTTATTTAAAGATTTGCCCCAAACTTTTGAAGTGGGTCGATACCACTCTTGGGTCGTTGACACTCCCCTACCCGAAGCGCTTGAAGCCACCTCGGTAGATGAGCACGGGCAACTAATGTCCTTGCGCCATAAAACCTATGATGTTCGAGCTGTTCAATACCATCCGGAATCCGTATTGACTCCCTTAGGTAAAAAAATATTAGAAAACTGGATTAATAGTAGTACATGAAAGCCATCCTCAATCAACTCATACAACACGAACCGCTCTCAAAAGAACAGGCTAGAAAAGTGATCATCGACATTGCTGAGGGTCAATACAATACTTCTCAAATAGCCTCCTTTTTAACGGTCTTTATGATGCGTAGCATCAGTCTGGAAGAACTCGAAGGTTTTCGATCTGCCTTGCTGGAATTGTGTGTTTCTGTAGATCTAAGTGAGTTCAATGCTATCGATTTGTGCGGTACAGGAGGTGACGAAAAAAACACCTTCAACATCTCGACCCTTTCAGCTTTTGTAACCGCCGGAGCAGGAGTCAAAGTAACCAAGCACGGAAATTACGGAGTCTCTTCAGGTTGTGGATCTAGTAACGTTCTCGAAGCTTTGGGCATTCGTTTTTCAAATGAGATTGACTTTTTAAAACGCTCTGTGGATCAGGCTGGAATCTGCATATTACACGCGCCGCTTTTCCATCCCGCAATGAAAAATGTGGCTCCTGTTCGAAAAGAACTCGGAGTAAAAACTTTTTTTAATATGCTGGGACCTTTGGTAAATCCTGCTTTTCCAAAATACCAACTCACAGGGGTTTTTAATTTAGAATTAGCCCGTTTGTATTATTATCTTTTTCAGAAAACAGAAACTCGATTTACTGTCCTGTATGCGCTAGACGGCTACGATGAAATTTCACTCACGGGAGCAACCAAAGCTTTCAGCAATGAGGGTGAACGGGTTCTAGCTCCTCAAGATTTTGGAGTATCTGCCCATAAGGCAACTGCGATTGCAGGAGGGGATAACATAACATCGTCAGCGACTATTTTTATGGATATTTTACAAAATAAAGGAAGTCAAGAACAACAAAATGTAGTCTGTGCTAACGCAGGAATGGCTCTTGCAACTTCATTGAATTTAACTCCCCTAGAAGGTTTTGAAAAAGCCAAAGTTGCTCTAGAATCTGGAAAAGCACTCGCTGCCTTTAAAACACTTCAAAAATTGAGTCAATCATGAATATTTTAGACCGCATTGTTGCTGACAAAAAAAATGAGGTTGTACATCGGAAAACCCTTTTTCCATCCTCCTATTGGGAAGCTTCACCCTTATTTGACCGTGGGCTAAATTCCCTGAGCAACCGATTAAAAGAAAGTCGCTCAGGAATTATCGCAGAGCACAAAAGACGTTCCCCTTCTAAAAAAAACATCAACAGCAACCTATCGGTAAGTGAGGTAGCAATAGGTTATGAAAAAGCGGGAGTTTGTGGAATGTCAGTACTTACCGATGGAAAATATTTTGGAGGTTCCTTGGATGATCTAAGTCTTGCAAGAGCGGTAACCCATTTTCCCCTACTTCGTAAAGAATTTGTCGTTGATGAATACCAATTGATTGAAGCAAAAGCCCATGGAGCAGATCTTATTTTACTCATTGCAGCTGTTTTAGAACGCGAGGAAATCCAACAGCTTTCCACAAAAGCCCAACAATTAAATTTAGAGGTTTTACTCGAAGTTCACAATCAAGAAGAACTAGAAAAGTCGTTGATGCCTACCCTAGATATGATTGGAGTCAACAACCGCAATCTAAAAACTTTCGAAGTATCCCTTGAAACAAGCCGCCAACTGGCTCCTTTAATTCCAAGCGAATTTGTTAAAGTATCGGAAAGCGGAATCGCCAATGCTCTGGACATTCAAGAATTACAAACCTTTGGCTATCAAGGATTTTTAGTGGGTGAGAATTTTATGAAAACAGATACTCCTGGCAAAGCTGCACATCAATTTATTAATCAATTGGAAGGATGAAACTCAAGGTCTGTGGTATGCGGGAACTCGAAAATATTGAAAAGCTAACGGCTTTACAACCCGACTACATGGGCTTTATCTTTTGGGCTCCATCCAGTCGTTATGTAAGTCAACCTACCCCAAAACTTCCAGATACTATCAAAAAAACAGGGGTCTTTGTCGATGCCTCGGTAGACTACATTCAATCCACCATACAAAACCACCAACTCAAGGCTGTACAACTTCACGGAGACGAAACCCCTGACTATTGTTCCCTAATCCAAAAATTCAATGTAGAAGTCATCAAAGCCTTTTCCATCAAAGACCATTTTGATTTCACTATTTTGGATGCGTATCAAAAACATTGCGATTATTTTCTTTTCGATACCAAAGGAGCACTTCCGGGTGGTAATGGCTATGCTTTTGACTGGTCCTTACTCAACGAGTATCCTTTAGATAAGCCTTTTTTCCTAAGCGGCGGAATTGGACCCGAGGATCTTCAAAAAATCAAACAACTAATTAATACCCCATTACCCCTTTTTGCTATTGATGTAAATAGTAAATTTGAACGCTCTCCGGGGCTTAAAAATACAAATCTTTTAAACCTGTTTAAAAAACAACTAGATGAACTTTAATGTAGATGAAAAAGGATACTACGGAGATTTTGGCGGTGCTTTCATCCCTGAAATGCTCTATCCGAATGTAGAAGAGTTACGGCAGAATTACCTCAGTATTACAGCGGAACCTGATTTTAAAAAAGAATTTGACGAATTACTCAAGGTGTATGTCGGACGACCTACTCCTTTGTATTTTGCCAAACGGTTATCCGAAAAGTACAAAACCAAGATTTATCTCAAACGAGAAGATCTTTGCCATACAGGAGCTCATAAAGTAAACAATACCATTGGGCAAATTCTTTTGGCTCAACGCCTAGGTAAAAAACGTATCATTGCAGAAACAGGAGCGGGACAACACGGTGTAGCTACCGCCACGGTCTGTGCCTTGATGGGAATTGAGTGCATCGTTTACATGGGTGAATTAGACATCCAACGACAAGCTCCTAATGTGGCTCGTATGAAAATGCTAGGGGCAGAAGTTCGTCCTGCTCAATCTGGGAGCAAAACCTTAAAAGACGCTACCAATGAAGCCATCCGCGATTGGATCAATAATCCCGTAGACACCCATTACATCATCGGTTCTGTAGTAGGGCCGCATCCTTATCCCGATATGGTGGCTCGATTTCAAGCTGTAATCAGTGAAGAAACCAAATGGCAGTTAGCTGAAGCCGAAGGGCGCGACTATCCTGATCACGTCATCGCCTGTGTTGGAGGGGGAAGTAATGCTGCAGGTTTGTACTACCATTACCTCAATGACAAACGGGTTAACATCATTGCTGTTGAAGCCGCTGGAAAAGGGATCGATTCTGGAGAAAGTGCAGCCACCTCTGCTCTAGGAAAAGAGGGCATCATTCACGGAAGTAAAACGCTCTTGATGCAAACCCCTGACGGACAGATTACCGAACCCTATTCCATTTCTGCTGGATTGGATTATCCGGGAGTTGGACCCATGCACGCCCATTTGTTTCGAAGCCAACGAGCTAAATTCATCTCCATTCCAGACCAAGAGGCCATGGATTGGGGCTTGACTCTCTCGCAAATGGAAGGCATCATTCCTGCTATCGAAACTGCTCATGCCTTTGCCGCATTAGATGTGTGCAAATTTGGCCCTGAAGAAATTGTTGTGTTTAACTGTTCCGGTCGTGGTGATAAAGACCTGGATACCTACATTGATTATTTTAAACTGTAATGAATCGAATTGATCAAAAATTTAAGGAGGGTAAAAAATTACTGTCCCTCTATTTTTCAGCAGGACATCCAAATTTGGAAGATACCGTGCCTATTTTAAAACAGCTTCAAGCTTCGGGAGTAGATATGGTTGAAATCGGCCTTCCCTTTTCGGATCCCTTAGCGGATGGTCCCACCATACAAGAAAGCTCCACCCAGGCGTTACGCAATGGAATGACCACAGAAAAACTCTTTTCCCAGTTGGAGGAAATTCGTCAGGAAATACAAATTCCCTTGATTCTTATGGGATACTTTAATCCCATGATGCAATTTGGAATTGAAAAATTTTGTCAACGTTGTGAAGAAGTAGGAATCGATGGACTCATCATACCCGATCTTCCTGTTGATATTTATCACGAGCAGTACCAAACCCTATTTAACCAACACGGTTTGTACAATATGTTTTTGATCACTCCTCAAACTTCTGAGGAGCGTATCCACTTCATTGATAAAGTTTCCAACGGTTTTATTTATATGGTTAGTAGCGCTAGTGTTACAGGAGCAAAAAACACCTTTGGCTCTGCACAAACGGATTATTTCCAACGCATTAAAAAAATGAAACTAAACACCCCTACAGTGGTCGGATTTGGAATCAGTAATGCGGAAACCTACGAGGCAGCAACTGCCCATGCACGTGGAGCCATCATCGGTTCTGCTTTTATCAAATTTCTAGAACACCAAGGGGTAGAACGCATCCCAGAATTTATCAAGTCCATTCGTAAATAGACCCTAGACAGTACTGCCTTGACAACTACTGCCTGCACCAGCAGTACAGCCATAACAATGCTGAGAAACCCGAATAAATCGATCTTGTAATTGATCCAAGTCAAAATCATTAAGATGTTGTACAGGACTTGCGACTTTTAACTCGAGCATCTGATTGAAATCACAGTCGTATAAAAATCCATCCCAACTTACCGATAAGGTGTTGGTACACATTACCTGAGCTACTGCTGCAGGGTTAAAGGCCTCAACCAAACGTTGCATGTAGTCCTCGTAATTTTCCGAAGCGATCAAATAGGCTAGAAAACGACTGATGGGCAAGTTGGTTATGGTAAATAATTGATTGAAGTCGATGTCAAAGTCTTTTTTCAGAGCTTTTTTAAAATCTGCTTCCAAGGCTTTTTGATCTGCAGGTAAAAAAGCTCCAGAGGGATTGTAAACCAAGTCCAACTGCAGGCCACTGTTTTCTTTTCCGTAGCCTACCTTATTGAGTTCTTTCAAAGCTGTAATGGATTGAGAAAAAACCCCGTCTCCACGTTGACGATCTGTCTTCTCTTTTTTGTAAAAGGGCAGAGAAGAAACTACGTGTATGTTATGGGCCTTAAAAAACTCAGGAAGGTCGTAATACTTCTTATTGGCTCTCAAAATTGTAAGATTGGATCTTACAATAAGATCCGAAACACCAATTTTTGAGGCTTCAGAAACAAACCAACGAAAATCAGGATGCATTTCAGGGGCACCTCCTGTAAGATCAAGCGTAGTTGCTGAAGTTTGTTTTAAAATCTTCAAACACTGCTTCATAGTGTTACGACTCATCATTTCTTTCCGATCGGGTCCAGCATCTACATGGCAATGAGCACAAACCTGATTGCACATGTACCCCAAATTGATTTGCAAAATCTCGAGTGTTTTGGGGCGCAGAGAGGTATCCTGAAAAGTCTTGACCTGAGTCTCAAATGTGGGCAAGCCCCCAGGAGAAAAAATACCATTACTCAAATACTCCAATTGACGTTTACTATCGGCAAGGTTGTGTTGTCGACCTTTTAGAGATTTTACTGCCATTACATACTACGCTTCTCGTAAACATTCATCATCTGGACTCCATGAACTAAGGAGGCCCCTCCTCGAATAGAAGCCGCAACATGAACTGCTTCCATCATTTCTTGCTTATCAACTCCCCGCTCCAAACCATCTTGGGTGTAGGCATCAATACAATAAGGGCATTGGACGGTATGAGCAACCGCCAAGGCAATCAGCGATTTTTCTCTAGAAGTCAATGCACCTTCTTCAAAAACACTGTTGTAATAATCAAAAAACTTTTTCCCAAGTTCAGGCGACCAGTCGCTTATGTTTTTAAATTTTTTTAAATCTTGATTTTCATAGTAGGGTGTACTCATAAATATTTTTTTTTACAGATTTATAAATTGTTTTTATTGTCTAAAAGGAAAAAACGCTCCTCCTTGATTTGCACTTAATTACTTTTAAACTACTAAAGTTTTTGTTTATGGACTTCTTTTGGATTTCCAATTAAAAATGCATACATTCAAATTGTTAATGTAAATTTTCAGTTTAAAATTAAAGTTATTATATTTTACTGAGTTTAAAACCTATTCAGACTAAAATTTTAAGCTTATTTCCATTGGCAGATTAGTGTTGCAAATCCCAGATTTAACCTAACACTTTACTATGATATTTGTCCTTAAAAGTCTAATATTGATAAGTGGTAACTTACTGGAAGACTATTTTCCATTAATTATCTCCAACCTATTCGTAATTCTTTTTTTCTTCTTTTTTCAAAACAATAAAAAGAAGGCAGACATAGCCTACCAAAATCACATTGCCCGTTTAGAGGCGCGTTCTTTACGAGCTCAAATGAACCCGCATTTCATCTTTAATGACCTGAACAGTTTGCAAAGTATCATGATTTAAAAGGGGAACGCGAATCCAACCACTACATCGGAATGCTCTCCAGGCTTTTACGGTTTACCTTGGAGATGAGCTCTAAAGAAAGTATTACACTAAGAGAAGAAATAAATTATTTGGAATCTTATTTAGGGCTTCAAAAAATGCGCCTTGACACTAAAATGAATTACAGTATTGAAATTGATCCTGATTTCAACAAAAATGCTGAAAAATACTCCATTCCTCCCATGCTTATTCAACCCCTAATAGAAAATGCAATCATTCATGGAATTAGTCCATTAAAGTCAAAAGGCTGTGTTCATTTGCAGATTAGCAAATCCGCAGATTATCTAACCATCAAAGTAGAAGACAACGGAATCGGATTAAAAGCGTCCAAAGACTTAAAAAAAACAAGAAGAAAGTACATAAATCTTATGCAACACAAATTCTAAGAGAACGTATTGATATTTTTAATTATTTGAAAAAGAAAAACATTCGTTTTACACTAAAACCAAGAATACTCAATGATAAAAACTCAGGTACAGTAGCCCAAATCGAAATTCCAATCTTACAACCTCTTTAAAACAGCCCTATTCACTAAAACTATTTTCTATGAAAACAATAATAATTGAAGATGAACTCAATAATCTAAATTTACTTACCCACTTTTTAAAAAAATATTGCCCTGAAATTGATTTGATTGCTTCTTGTCAAACCAAAGATGAAGGCGTAGCACTGATCAATCAACACCGCCCAGATTTACTCTTTTTAGATATTGTTCTAGAAGAAAACAATGCTTTTGAATTACTTGAAGAAATTGAACATAAAGAAGTGAAAGTAGTATTTGTAACTGCTTTCGACCAATACGCTCTTAAAGCCTTTCGCTATCATGCAGTGGACTACTTGCTAAAACCCATTCAAATTGACGAATTAATTGAAATTGTAAAACGAGTCAACAAGCAACACAAAAACGAGGGTTTTTTAATCATTTTTATCCTCATAGTAACTTAAATATTAGTCGATGGAGTTTTAGTATTCATAGTAATGACAATATTATGACTCTATTAGGTAATGGTAACGTAGGAATTGGCACTACATCACCCACTCAAAAACTGGATGTCAATGGTGGTGCACAAGTCAAACAACACTTTACAATATCCAATCCGGCTACAGGAAATTCACACGGAAATTTTAACATATACTCCACTAATGCTGGTACTCAGAAATATTGGAACATAATCAATAAATTTGATGTGAGACAAAACCTACTGTTCCGTAGAGGAGGTACTTGGGAACCGGTTTTAGCGTTAGACTATGATGATCAAAGAGTAGGGATTGGTGTAACACAGCCCTCCCAAAAACTGGATGTCGATGGTCAGGCACGGATTCGAACGTTACCTACAGGTACCGGTTCTGATCTGATTGTAGTGGCCGATGCAACGGGAGTACTGAAAACCGTGGCTCCAACTGGGCTGGGAGGAGACAACCTCGGAAACCATACCGCCACACAAAACATTGAGTTAACTGGTAACTGGCTTAGTGGTGATGGAGGCAATGAAGGTATCTTTGTGGCTCATGACGGCAACGTAGGAATCGGCATCGCAAGCTCCGGCCAAAAACTGGATGTAAATGGTGGCGCACGAGTTAGATCCTTATCTATAGGTACTCAAAACCTGTTGGTTACTACAGATGCAAATGGTGTACTTGGAAAACGCTTTTTGAATTCTATTATCATAGGTACTACTTATGCTGTGGGAAGCAATAGTTATTCTGGTTTAAGTTTTGGTCGCATAGATGAAATTACTTTTCTTGGACGAGTTAACACTGGAGTTGCATTTGCGTTTAAAATAGTACGCGATAATGTTAATGGTATTTCTACAATATACAATATTAACTGTACAGTAACTGGATCAGGAATCAATTCTTTTGTTATTAGTAATGTTCCTGGTTCGGGCAGCAATACTGCTACGGGTAATATTAACTCTAGCGCAGGAACTATTACAATTGTTTATACTAATTTAGTAGTTGGTAATGGAACAGTTAAAGTGTTTAGTCATCCATAAGTTGAAAAGATAATTGGAAGTCATCTACTGGTGCGCATTTGTAATACGTACTGGTAGTTATTGTAGCCATAGTAAGCTAAGGCATGGGTTACAAACACAATTCGTGTAGTGGTATTTATTCAAAAAAAGTAGGGTAAAAAACCGTTTGTTCCGTCAAACCTACCGTTCATACCCTGAGGGATAGAAAAATAATTTTTTTATCCTAACTTCTTTGTTCATTTAAAGCCCTCAATCCCTATGTTCAACGGGTCTGAGCAGACTCCAAAACGGAGTTTGTAGGACCGAGGACTCCTAAACAGCATCGGTATGTACATCCATCATTTCAAACGGCATTACGATCTGGACTTGATTCCGGCTTCCCACTCAGACATTTCACTGGGCGACTTGGTTTGGCGTCGGGCTAAAAAACGCCCCCTGATGAGTCGAAGAGGAATGCCCAACCACATTTACAATGTTTTTTTGATGGAAGGCATCGTCAGCGAACGTCAATGGAGGAAGGCCATCTCTGTTTTTGAATCAGAAGAACTCCAAGCTGCCCAATTGGGGAATCTTCAAGTAGAAGCAGACCGCCGTTTCGGGCTTTCATTTAACCACCCCATTGTAAAACTTTTACAATCCGATGCAACGCTTAAGTCCCAAATCAAATTTTCTTTTCACACCATTCAAGCCCGTATTTTATCCAATAAATGGCGTGTGATCCTTCATCAAAACCTTGAAAAATTAAGTCCCGAGGCAGAAAAAAAAATTTTTAAACGTTACCGTCCCGTACATCTAATTACAGAACTCTACTACGGCAACATTTATTTTAAAACAGATCGTTCGTTTCGAAAAAAAATAGACCTACTGCTAGACACCAACCGATCTGAAAGACCCCTGAGTAACTACGAACAGGGTCGTTTTCAGGTGTACGAGTTTGACCACAATCTCGTTCCTTTTGCCATGCGCCTGGAACCTCTAAATGATTTTAATGGTTAGCATCTTTGCCCCCCAAACCATGCCCTATTCATTCGTTCTTAGTAACTTTAGCCTTCATTATTAAATTTTGAACAGTCTCATTCTTGTATTTGCAAAAACACCCGTATTGGGTAAGGTAAAAACTCGTTTAGCGGAAACACTCGGCGACCAAAAGGCACTGTGGGTTTACCAACAATTACTGGTCAAAACAGACCAAGTTTTGAAAAAATCTTTTTCAAAAGTGGTTGTATTTTATGCGGGTGACACTCCCTCTGATTTTGGAAATTGTTTTAACGATTTTACAAAAAAACCACAAAAAGGAAAACATCTTGGCGAACGAATGGCTGCCGCATTCGAATGGGGTTTTGCCCAAGGATATCCTAAAATTATTGGGATTGGAACCGATTTGTGGACCCTCAACCCAGGAATCCTACAAGGAGCACTTAGTGCTCTAGACGGAACCGAAGTTGTTTTAGGCCCCTCCAAAGACGGCGGTTATTACCTCTTGGGAATGAAAACCTTTCAACCCGAACTGTTTAAAAACAAAGAATGGAGCGGTCCTGAAGTTTTCTCAGACACCCTTAAAGATTTACAAACCAAACGTGTCGCCCTTTTAGAAGAAAAATCGGATATTGACTTTTACAAAGATCTAGTAGTCCATCTGGACTTATTAACACACATGAACCAACATTTTGATGAAAGAGAAAATTGATACTAGTGTTCATTTTTTAAAAGAAAAAGGAATTGAAAACGTCGCTATGGGTATCGTACTCGGGACGGGGCTTGACGGCTTGACAAAGGACATCAAAGTGCTCTTTGAAATTCCCTATGAGGGCATTCCAAACTTTCCAACCGCAACCCAGGCCTATCAGAAAGGACGATTGCTTTACGGAGAACTGGAAGGAGTGCGCATTTTAGCCTTTCAAGGTCGGTTTCACCGCTATGAAGGCTTCGACTTTTTTGAGATTACTTTTTGGGTTCGGGTATTTGCAGCGCTCGGAGGAAAACAGTTGTTACTCAGTAATGCAGCGGGAGCCATTAATCTGAATTTTAACAAAGGAGAACTGATGCTGCTGACCGATCACATCAACCTCCAAGGGGGCTCTCCCCTGGCCTTTAAAGGAGCCGAAACGTTAGGAGAACGCTTTGTGGACCTGAGTCAGCCGTACAATAAAACCTTACAAAATAAAGCCCGCGCTCTAGCTGAAAACAAAGGAATTCTGCTCCATCAAGGAGTTTATGCTGCAGTGGTGGGGCCACAACTCGAAACCGCTGCCGAATACCGCTATCTTAAAATTATTGGTGCGGATGCCGTGGGCATGTCCACCGTTCCGGAAGTGATCGTAGCTCGGCAACTGGGTCTTGAAGTCATTGCTTTTTCTGTTCTTACGGATGTTTGTGATCCTGATGATTTACAACCCATTCACATCCCCGACATCATGGCCATGGCCAAAAAGGGAGAACTGGATTTGATAAAAATTGTTAAAGGCTTAGTAAAAGCTGGCGAATTGCTTTAATTTTAAGAGAAAAAGGAGATGAGATTTTTATGCAGCTTCCTGTTCGTATTGTGTACCCTAGCCGTTAGCGGACAAAAAAACAAGCATACACGTTGGGATCAAATGCTTGAAAAGTATGTAGATACACTAGGACAAGTAGATTATCAAAATTGGCTCACAGAAAAAGATCAGCTGGATGCTTACCTTCAAACTTTAGAAAAACTACCGCCTTTGGAACAAGCTAGTAAGGAAGCTAAACTGGCTTTTTGGATCAATGCTTACAACGCCTTGACCGTACAACTCATTCTGGAAAATTATCCGCTTAAAAGTATTCGAGATTTAGACAAACCGTGGGATACGATTTGTTTTCAGCTAAAAGGCAAATCGTACACCTTGGGGGCAATAGAACATGAAATCCTTCGAAAAATGAATGAACCCCGCATTCACTTTGCCATCAATTGCGCCTCGGCCTCCTGTCCACAACTTTTAAATCAAGCCTATCGAGAAAAACAATTAGAAACCCAGTTGACCGAAAGGACTCGAGTTTTTTTAATGGATACCACCAAAAACAAACTCCAAACAGATCGGATAGAACTTTCTAGAATTTTTCTTTGGTTTGGGAATGATTTTGGATCCAAAGAAGAACGTCTGGAATTTATTTCAAATTACAGCGGGATGAATCTTGAACGTCCAAAAATTGATTATTTACCCTATGACTGGAGCCTCAACGAATCGCATTGAATTATCCATAATCATTCCTATTCGAAATGAAATTGAGCTACTCCCCCGGTTTATTTCACATTTGCAAAGACAATGGAGCCGTCCGCACCAATTTATTTTAATAGATGGTGGAAGTACCGATGGGAGTTGGGAGTGGATGCAATCTCATTTTAAAAACGAAAGCCATCAAACCGAATTGGGTCGTGCAAATCAGATGAATTTTGGTGTACAAATGGCTAAAAAAGAACTTTTGTATTTTGTGCATGTGGACAGCCAACTGCCTAAATATTTTGACCTTCATATCGCTCAAGCAATTGCCACGGGTGCACGTTCTGGATGTTTCCAGCTCAGGTTTGATAATGCCAATGGGTTGCTGCAACTCGCTGCAGCAGGCAGCCGATGGAATCATCCGCTTTGTAGAGGAGGAGACCAATCGCTATTTGTTTTCAAAAATGACTTTTACCAATGCGGAGGGTACGACCCTCAATACACTGTTTGCGAGGATATTAACCTAATTAAAAAATTGTATTCACTAGGAGGTTTTAAAGTACTCCCACAAAAAATTCAAACCTCCTCTCGACGTTTTTATCAAAACGGAGTGCTTCGGCTGCTTTTTCATTTTGGAGTCATACACCTTACGCACTGGCTAGGTGCAGGTCCTAAGTTTCTGAAAAATTACTACTTGAAATACATTCGTTAATACAATTCTCCGATAATTAAATAATAGATGCCAAAAATAAATATCCAGAGAAGACCGCATGAAATTAAAAAAATAAGACCGTAGAGAACTCCCGAAAAGAGATCTACACCGTCTCGGAATTCTCTCAGAATTCGATTTAAAATTAGCACGCAGCAAATAAAAAAAACAACATACAAAAAGATAATCATAAGCGTAAGGTTTTGGTTAAAATTTGGGTTAAAAGAATTTGTTAAATGTTAAGCCGGGGGTTTAAAATTGTATTCACAGGCTTGAATGAGTTTAGGCATGACGAATTCCCAGCCTTGTTGGCAGCGCTCAAACAATTCTACTCCTAAATTCAAAACGGCAAAATCGCCTTGTTTGATGGTTAGGTGTACCCCTTCTGTTTTCGATTTCAACAGAAAGTGCAGTTCAGAATGTACTTCCGGACGCTGGTCCGTAGCTTGATGGAAGACCCTAAAGGCCAAGTGTTTGTAAGGCTCGTAAACGAGAACTTGGGCCTTGACGTGATCAATCCAATTTCCTTCTTCATCTTTGGCTTTCCAAACAGCTCTTCCTCCAACCTCCCATACAGCATGAAGCTGGCAGTCATACATGTATTGCTCAGTCATTTTGGGATCCGTCAAAAGTTGCCAAACATCGGCTTCAGTTGTGTGGAGAAGACTCGTCACTGTAACCCACGAATGGTCCTGATTAGCATTCATTGGTTAAAAAAAGATTACAGAAAATAAATTTATTGAAGAAGGGGCGATTCTCATAAACTAAGTTTAGTCATACGAAAGATACAAATAAAATTTTGAATCAAAAACTGTACCTTAGTACTATGGGAAATGAATTCACTAATAAAGCTATTGTCATTTTAGGGAATGGTATTTCCGGTATCACGGCAGCGCGCCATCTAAGAAAAAACACAACCCATTCCATCACTGTCATCTCAGAAGAAAATCCCTTTTTTTTCTCTAGAACTGCATTGATGTATGTTTTTATGGGACATCTTAAATTTGAACACACCCAACCCTATGAAAATGATTTTTGGGAAAAAAATAAAATTGATCTGATTCAAAAACGGGTTCTACGACTTGATGCTCAAAACAAGGTTTTGGTTCTTGACGATGAAACTTCCTTAGCCTATGATTTTTTAGTGCTGGCCTGTGGATCTAAACCCAATCAATTAAATTGTCCTGGTGCGACCTTGAAAGCGGTACAGGGATTTTATCACAAAAAAGACTTAGACCGTTTGGAAGCTTGGTCAGAAAGTATGGAAACTGCAACGGTAGTAGGCGGCGGTTTGATTGGAATTGAGTTGGTTGAAATGTTACACAGTAGGGGTAAAAAAGTTCATTTTTTGGTGCGTGAATCCAGCTTTTGGAATACGGTATTACCCGCAGAAGAATCGGAACTGATCAACCGACACATCCGAGCCCATGGAATTGATTTACAATTAAATACCAAACTCCGCTCCCTAGAGGGTGATTCGGACGGAAGGGTATCTAAAATACATACTTCTAAAAATCAAACACTGCCCAGCCAATGGGTTGGTTTGGCTGTAGGGGTATCTCCCAATATTGATTTTCTTAAAGGAAGCGGATTGAATTTGGGTAAAGGCATACTCGTAAATCGCTATTTAGAGACCAGCCAAGCTGATATATTCGCAATTGGAGACTGTGCCGAACAGCAAGACCCCCTACCCGACCGCCAATCCATTGAAGCCGTATGGTACACCGGTAGGATCATGGGCGAAACCCTAGCACAAACACTGGCTGGAAAGAAAACGGCTTATCATCCTGGACCCTGGTTTAATTCGGCCAAGTTTTTCGACATCGAATACCAAACCTATGGTAAAGTAAGTCCAACACCCGACCCTAAAAAAGAAATACAACTTTATTGGCAACACCCCAAAAAAAATAAAACACTACGATTCAGCTTTGATCCTGAAAAACGTAATTTCAGCGGGGTGATTGGTCTCGGAATCCGATTGCGCCATGAGTATTTCAACCAATGGCTTAGTAAGGAAACATCTTTAGATGAAGTGATTAAAAACTTGGAGCAATCCTTTTTTGATCCGGAGTTCTCAACCCACTATGCCATGGAAATTCAAAGTTTGTGGGAGTTAAAAAAATCAACCTTATCACTAAATTTTTAAAAAAATAGCAAATGAATTTAATCAAAAAACAAAGTAGTGTGGGTATGGGTCTTTTGGGTTTGATCTTGTTGTCAAGTGCACTTTTTATTCCCTATGAAAATAAAACACTTTGGTTGAGTGTCAGTTTTTTGCTAATGACGTTAGGGGGTTTGGTTTATTTTCAAGCTGTTTACGGAAATACTTTAGCGGGTGTCAAAAATGATGGTGTTTGGTTTAATGCACTTTCTAGTCGGGGAGTTTCTGGCTGGCTTTTGGGTATGGGGCTTACCGCTTTTTACATTGCCATTTATTGGTATCCCGAAGTCTTAGGCTTTAATTCAGAGGGAAAAAGTAGTGGTTTAGTTTCCTTGTTCGATCCCTTGAGTTATGCCCTAAATGGCAAAGCAGCTACCCAGTGGTTTCTCTATGGCACTTTGTACACATTTGCTATTGTACTTTTCGGGATTAAGTTTATTTGGAAATATCGTTCCAATCGATATCAGCTTTTCAGAACCCTATCCGTTGTGTTTTTCCAATTGTGTTTTGCCTTTTTAATCCCAGAGCTTTTGGCCAAGCTCAATCCCGATACACCCTATTTTGCAAAAGATCTAAAAAACATGTGGCCCTTAAATTATTATTTTCTGGACGAGTGGCATCTGACCAACCTCATCACAGGTGGGAATTTAGGACTGTTTTTTCTTTTTTTTGGTTTGGCAATGATTTTTGTGGTATCGCCAATACTGACCTACTTCTATGGCAAACGTTGGTATTGCTCATGGGTTTGTGGTTGTGGAGGTTTGGCAGAAACTGCTGGAGACCCTTTTCGGCAACTGTCCAGTAAAAAAATCAGTGTTTGGAAATTGGAACGCTGGATGATTCATGCCGTATTGGTATTTGTTTCCGTAACAACCATTGCTGCACTCTGGTCTTTTTTGTCTCAAAATCCAGAAATGAGTTGGATCAGTAGAGAGAGTTTTATCGGTGGAGTTGTCTTATTTATTATTATTCTGATGGCCGTACTCTTTTTTTGGGATCGTAACGGTTTGGAAAAAGATGCTAAATACACCCTGATCAGTTTAGGAAGTATTTTGGTTTTATCCATTAGTATTCAAGCCTTTTCACAACAAAATAACATTCTTTTTTTAAACAGTTACAGTTTCCAAAAGTGGTATGGTTTTGGAATTGGGGCTGCTTTTTCTGGTGTCTTAGGGGTAGGATTTTACCCTTTTTTAGGAAGTCGAGTCTGGTGTCGTTTTGGGTGTCCGATGGCTGCCATTTTAGGATTGCAGCAACGCTTGTTTTCACGCTTTCGCATCAGCACCAATGGAGGTCAATGCATTTCCTGTGGTAACTGTTCTGCCTACTGTGAGATGGGTATTGATGTGAGAGCCTACGCACAGCGAGGTGAAAATATTGTTCGTTCCTCCTGTGTAGGGTGTGGTATCTGTTCCGCTGTTTGTCCTAGAGGTGTCTTGAAATTGGAAAATGACAAATTGGAAAACCGAATAAACCGAACCGTTTATCCTCTTGGAAATGCAATGGAAGTAAAATCCTAAAATCCGACAACTCCTTTAGGTTTCAGTATCTTTGCTCGTTATGAATTCGATTGCTGTTCTTATTCCTGCTTTTAACGAAGCACTTTCCATAGGTCATGTGCTAAAAGCACTCCCCAAAAGTGTTTCAGAAGTGATTGTGGTTGACAACGGCTCAACAGACGAGACCGCAGCCATAGCAAAAAATCACTCTGCTACTGTAGTGCAGGAATCTCGAAAAGGTTACGGCTATGCTTGCTTAAAAGGGATGGAACATCTCGCCAAAAACCCTCCTGAAATAGTGGTCTTTTTAGATGGAGACTACTCTGATTTTCCAGAAGAGTTGGATCAAATTGTGGCACCCATACAAGCAAAAACAGTGGACTTTGCCTTGGGTGCACGTGTCAAAACATTACGAGAGTCCGGTTCGCTCACCCCCCAACAGGTTTTTGGAAATGGACTTGCCTGTTTGCTCATGCGTTGGCTGTATCAAAGTCGATTTACCGACCTAGGTCCTTTTCGGGCTATCCGCTGGGACACCCTTCAAAGTTTGGAAATGAATGACAAAACCTATGGTTGGACCGTGGAAATGCAATTGAAAATTTTAAGACGAAAAATTTCTTACACGGAAATTCCTGTACATTACAGAAAGCGTATTGGAACTTCTAAAGTTTCAGGTACCGTGAAGGGAACTCTGATGGCAGGTTTTAAAATTTTAGGATGGATCGGTACTTTTTACTTTTCAGGATGGAAATAACTACAGCCTTTCTTAGCCGCTTTCTGATTTATCTCATTCTAGGACTCTACACATTGAGTTTGCTGATGATTTTAATTTACAGTTTAACACAATTGGATCTGCTTCGGTTCTTTTTAAAGTATCAAAAGAAAAAGACTGAGATTCAAACTAAAAAGCCCAAAGACGGTTGGCCTAAAGTAACCATACAACTTCCGCTTTACAATGAATTGTATGTTGTAGAACGTTTGCTAGAATGTATTACGTCTCTAAAATACCCTAAAAATAAACTTCAAATTCAAGTGTTGGACGACTCTACAGACGAGTCCCTTTTACTTTCAAAAAAACGGGTAGCAGCTTATCAGGCTGATGGAATTCCCATTGAACACCTTCACCGTAAAAACCGAGAGGGCTTTAAGGCGGGAGCCTTAAAAGAGGGCTTGAAAACTGCTACAGGAGAGTTTATCGCCATTTTTGACTCTGATTTTTTACCTGATCCCGACTGGCTTTACAAAACGATTCCTCCGTTTTAAAATACTGAAGTAGGAGTGGTTCACACGCGTTGGGGTCATTTGAATCGAAATTATTCACTCTGGACTTCTGTTCAAGCATTTGCTTTAGATGCCCATTTTTTGTTAGAACAGATTGGCAGAAATCAACAACAACATTTTATTAATTTCAACGGTACGGCTGGAATTTGGAGAAAATCCTGTATTCTAGATGCTGGAAATTGGGAAGGAGATACCCTCACAGAAGATTTAGACCTGAGCTACAGAGCCCAATTAAAACAATGGAAATTTGTTTACTTGGATCAAGTCGTAACTCCAGCCGAACTGCCCATTACCCTTAGTGCGATTCGCTCACAGCAATTTCGTTGGAATAAAGGTGGGGCTGAAAATTTCCAAAAAATGATTGGTCGAGTACTGAAATCTAAAAACCTTTCCTTAAAAACGAAATGGAATGCCTTGATACATTTACTGAACAGCACCCTATTTTTAAACGTATTGATTGTCTCTGTTTTAAGTGTTCCTATCTTATTCATCAAAACACAATTTACTGAGTTCTCTTTGTTTTTTAATTTGGGAAGTGTATTTGTACTCAGTACGCTTATTTTTTTCTTCTGTTATTGGTATGTCCATCGAACGATTTTCGGTTCGGGTCTGCTTTCATTTTTTAACTACAGCAAACGCTTCATCCTATTTTACTGTCTTGTAATTGGTTTTTCCATTCACAATTCGGTTGCTGTACTCGAGGGGCATCTTGGCAAAAAAAGTGCTTTTGTCCGCACTCCAAAATTTAATGTGGGGGCAACCGAAAAAAACATTCAGGAAAACAAATACAAACCTCAAAAAATTTCAATTTACACCCTCATCGAATTGGGCTTTGCCTTTTATTTTTTATTTGGACTCATTAGTGCTTTTAAGTTAATATCAACCGGAGAATTCTGGCTCTTTCCTTTTCATCTATTGTTGTTTATTGGATTCAGTAGTATTTCTATATTTGGCTTAAGACAAAAATATTAAATGTTGTATTCTCTTCAGCGCATTTTCATACCGCTTGTAATTCTATCAGGATTCTTTATGCTTTCAGAGGGAGTAATTCGTTCTGACACTTGGACTTTATTAAGTATTTACAGTGGGCTTTTTATCTTTCTTTGGTATTGGATCAAAAATTTTAGCAGTGTTGGTAGTATTTTACTGATAGGTGTTTTATGTCGTCTGTTGTTTGGTTTTCACCTTCCTGAACTGTCACAAGATTTTTACCGTTACCTTTGGGACGGTCACATTCAGCAACTGGGAATCAATCCCTATCTCTACACTCCAGATAAATTAATCAATAGCGTGGGTTTTCCTGATGCACAATTGTTGTTCGAGAAAATGGGGCCGTTAAGTGCCGGTAATTTTTCAAACTATCCTCCAGCCAGTCAATGGCTTTTTAAATTTGCTTCGCTCTTTCATCAAGAAAAACTCTTAGATGGAGTTTTGATCCTTAGAGGCATTTATTTCATGAGTGATCTGGCCCTCTTTTTTATTGGAATTTCATTTTTAAAAAAATTGAATTTAGAACCTAATCGTATCGCATGGTATTTCCTAAATCCATTGATCATCATTGAGGGTATTGGTAATTTGCACGGGGAAAGCCTCATGTTTTGCTTTACACTGATTAGTTGTTTTTATTTACTGAAAAAACAAAGTGTATTGGGTGGGATTTTCATGGCGATTGCCATTGCGCTAAAACTTATTCCCTTGTTACTGATTCCCCTATTCTACAAGTTTTTGGGTGTGAAAAAATTCTTCTCTTTTTGCCTTTCAATTGTTGGTGTATCATTTCTTTTTTGGTTCCCTTTTTGGGAAGGAAGCATGCCCACTCATTACAAAGATACCATCGACTTATGGTTTACAACCTTTGAATTTAATGGAAGCTTGTACAATGTGATACGTGCCGTAGGTTATGAAGTTAAGGGATACAATATCATTCGTCAATTGGGTAAAATAACCCCCTTTATTGTTTTTGGTCTGGTGGTCCTATTTACCTTTTTCAGATCCAACAGAACACCTTACACTTTGATTCAAAGCATGTTGTTTTTACTGAGTAGTTATTTCTTTATGGCAACAACGGTACATCCTTGGTATCTGATCAACTTAATTTTTTTCGGAATTGTCACTGGCTATGCCTTCCCACTGGTATGGAGTCTAAGTGTTTTTTGGAGTTACAGCGCTTACGGTTCTCATGGCTTTGAAGAAAATACATTCATTCAATTTGCAGAATACCTTCTTGTTTATGGAGTCTTTATTTGGGAAGTAATCAAACAACCTCTAGGGCAGCATTTTCAGAAAGCCCACTTCTTTGATACTGAGCTTTCTCCAATTTCCCCTAGGTAAGTCTTTTTTGGTCAATCCGCCAAAAGTAACACGATCCATTTGGATTACTTTCAAACCTACAGCATCAAAAAGTTTGACCAATGCCGCAGGACTCAATGAATGAACCTCGATTCCTACTTCATTTTTTGATTTTCCTTCTAAATGACTAATGGTATTGATCTTGGTATCTTTATCAAAAATAACATGCCCTTTTTTCAGCTCCTTGATCATGTCTGTAGTTACACTTTTATCTAAAATAACTTGATACACCATGGGGATAGAAGGAGACTGATTGAGTTTTTTTCTCAGTACTTCATCATTGGTAAAAAATAGAAGTCCGGTCATGGGTCTGCCCATGTCCCCTATGGGAGGGATTTTTGTTTTAGCCGCAGTTCGTATCAGCTCTTGTACAGATTTTTTAATCACTCCCCCTTGAGCCGTAGCCACAAAACCTTTGGGTTTATTTAGCAAAACATAAACAGGAGCTGTTTTTTGAATTCTAGAACCGTCAAATTTAACCTCATCTGTTGCGCTTACCTGAAAACCCATCTCGATGACTACTTTGCCGTTAACCTGGACCAAACCCATTTTGATGTTTTCATCGGCTTCTCTGCGAGAACAAATACCTGCATTAGACAAGAACTTGTTCAAACGAACTGTGCCCTCTGTTTTCTCTCTAGCTGTATTGGGTTTTCCTTTTGGAAATGCTTTTTTTGGTTTCATCCTAATCAAGTCCTAACGGTAAATCAAAGCGATACTTAAAACGCCTATCAAAATCCATAGTTTAATAAAATTGTGTGTCCAAAGGTACGCCTTTTCAGTTTGGGCACGCCATAGAAAAACTAAAACAAAACTTAAAAAAGGAACGCTGCAATAAAAGAAGTAAAGCATGGAACCAAGCGCTTGCTGAATTAAAAAGTAGGTTGGTATGAAAGTACATACAATACACAATGTAATGATCGCTTTCGTGATTTGATGGTTGAATACAACTGGCAGCGTTTTGTATCGCTGAACCCAATCGCCTTTGAAATTTTCTAAATCTTTGATTATGTCACGAGCTAAGATCAAAAGAAATAGATAAGTGGCGTGGTAAAAAATAATGGCGTCAAAGTTTTTAAAATAAAGTGTAATCGCCCAAAAAGGAAGTATCATCAACAAAGCTGAAAATACATTACTCAACCAAAAAAGGCGTTTTACTGTACTACTGTAAAACCAAATGGTAATCATGTAAAAAAGAAAAAACAAAACTACCCTTATGGAAATGGCACTGGCAATAACGAACGCTGCCATATTGAGTATGAGATAAAAAACGAGCTGGTCTTGCTGAGAAATCAAATGCTCTAAAATGTATTTCTTGGGTCGGTTGATCTGATCCTTGGCTGCATCGTAAAAATTATTGATGATGTAACCCGCCGCGGTAGTCAATGCAGATGCCGATACTAGGGTAAAAAACTTAAAGTCCAAGAGTATTCCAGACCAAGGTGTTTGGGGTGCCAGTATGTAGCGTGCAGTAAGGTATTGCGCCAAGACCAACACGATAATGTTGTACCCCCTGACCAAGCTAAACAAACTCAATAGTTTGAGTAAGCTACGCTGGTTTGAATCCGAAAGTGACATGGAGCAGTTTAGAAATGATAGACCACTTCAAGTGGGTATTGTTTCAATGATTTTTTTGCCTTTTCAAAATCTTGTGTAAAACCTAAAATAAAACCTCCGCCTCCAGAGCCGCAAAGTTTTAGGTAGTAGTCATTGGTTTCGATTCCCTGTTGCCACAATTGGTGAAAAGTTTCAGGTATCATCGGTTGAAAATTATTTAATACCAGGGAGGAAAGCGATTTAATATTTTTAAAAAGAGAACTGATATTTCCCTTTAAAAAGTCTTCTACACAAGCATCAGAACGCTTGATGAACTGATCGCGCATCATATTACTAAAGGCCTCTTTCTTCATGTTTTCCATAAACATAGAAACCATAGGCGCTGTTTCCCCCGTTTTTCCACTATCTAATAAAAAAACAGCTCCTTTACCTTTGCTGTGTTGAGAGGGGATTCCTGTAGTTTGAATATTTTCTTTTGAATTGATCAATATGGGTAAACTCAAGTAACTATTTAAAGGATCTAAACCTGATGATTTGCCATGAAAAAAAGACTCCATTAGACTAAAAACTTTCTTGAGATAACCCAACTTTTCTTTTGTAAGGTTTTCTAAGACCGTGATTTTACAGCAGGCGTATTGATCGTAAATTGCAGCTACTAAAGCCCCACTACTCCCAACTCCATAGCCTTGTGGAATGCTGCTGTCAAAATACATTTTTGATAAAAGATCTCGATCTAATTTTTTCCAGTCAAATTCTACAATCTTGGGATCTAAAGTTTTGAGATAGGTGGAAAAATCTACTAATTTTTGGTGGGAATCTCGGTCGTACTGCGCTCCCTCTATTGGGATTTTAAGTGCTCCTCTGTAAAAGTTGTAAGGAATGGAAAGTCCTTTAGAATCTTTTATGATACCATATTCTCCGAACAACAATATTTTCGCAAAAAATAGGGGTCCTTTCATCTACTCTTTTTTTCTTTTTCTAAGCCGAACACATTAAGGCTATTTTTTTTTATTTAAACAACCATTACAAATGGATCCGTTCAAATTTACACTTTTTTCGCTCCGCTTCCAACTGAGTCATAGAGGTATTGCCCTTTTTGACAAAAAGATGCTAAATGATCTGCGATGAAACTTCGCACTTTATCCTTTATCATTTCGGGATAAAGTAGATGTACATTGGCTCCTGCATCTAGGGTAAAACAAAGGGGAATTTGGGTTTGTTTGCGAAATTTCCAAACCCTTTGAATAATTTCCAATGTATGAGGTTGCATTAAAATAAAATAGGGGTTGGAAGTCATCATCATGGCGTGTAAGGACAAGGCCTCGGTTTCAACGATGCGCATAAATCCGTCCAAATCACCAGACTTCATAATAGAAATTAAATCTGCGAGATTATTTGCCGCTTGAACAAAGCGTTGGTTTGCAAAAGGGTGATTAAACATCAATTGATGTCCTTGCGTACTGGAAACCGCCTTACTGCCTTTATCCACCAAGAGAATGGTATCTTGAAAATCTTTAAAAAGGGGATTTAAATTTGCTCCAAATGGAGTGGCATACAAATCACTGCCCTCATTTTGAATATCGTTTTTCCCCCACAAGGTAACAGGACCTTCCACACTTCGAGCGGCACTTCCAGAACCTAGACGCGCTAAAAAAGATGCTTTTTGGTTGAAATCAGCCTTCGAAAGTTCTGGAAAAAGGGTTTGTTCCATATCCATAATACACAAACTCAAAGCTGCCATTGCAGAAGCTGAAGATGCAATACCGCTTGAATGCGGAAATGAATTTTGACTGCTGATTTTTAAAGAATATGAAGTAATCCAAGGGATGTAGGTTTTAATGCGTTCAAAAAAAGAATTCAATTTAGGATGAAAATCAGGTTTTAAAGCTCCCTCAAAATAAAATTCAAATTCGATTTCCTCTTTACCACTAGGTAAAAAATGAACCTCTGTAGTCGTTACACTAGATGAAAGCGTAAAACTTAAAGAAGGATTTTTGGGTAGTTGGGGCTCGGTTTTACCCCAATATTTTATCAAAGCAATATTGCTAGGTGCTTCCCATTTTGTAGAATATGGATTACCATTGCTTACCGCTGATGAAATAAAACGACTTTCGGTCATACCCTACAAAGATAATGCTTCAACCCTAATGTATTGGATTCCTAAGCTGTAAATGATTTATTTCTATTAGATTTACAATAATGAAGAAACGCAGCTATGCCTATTTTATCGCCATTACCGTTGGAATTTTTATTTCATTGGCGGTTGGTTTCTTGTCAAGCTTGGTGACAATACAAGCCATTCCTGACTGGTACATGGGTCTGAAAAAACCTTTCTTTGCACCACCCAACTGGCTCTTTAGCCCGGTATGGACACTGCTTTACCTATTGATGGGATGGGCTGCTGGATCAGTGTGGCACTACGGTCGAAGACATCGTTGGGGCAAAACAGCACTTTATCATTTTGGTGCTCAACTGATTTTTAACGGACTTTGGTCATTGGTGTTTTTTGGGTTGCGGAGTCCCCTTTTAGGACTATTGGTTATTATTACACTTTGGATTCTTATCGAAAGAACGATTTATTGGTTTCGTTTGGTTGACAAAAAAGCAGCTTTCCTACTCTATCCTTATCTGTTTTGGGTAAGTTTTGCTACCGTATTAAACGGAGCACTGTTTTATTTAAACTAAGAACTTGGGACAGGTTATTTTTTTGGGACTCGCTCAGGATAATCGGTAATAATCCCATCCACACCCAACTCGATCAAAGCAGAAATTTCTTCTGGTTTATTGACTGTCCAAGGAAAAACTTGTAACCCTTCTTTTTGAATTTTAGAAACATTTTCCTTCGTTAACGCTCTATGATCAGGATTGATTGCTTTAGCATGGAGTGACATTGCAATCGGTATCGCATCCAAAGGATCATCTTCAGTGAGAATAGCTATCGGAACTTCTTTATTTACCTGATAAAATAATTTTAATTCATCCCAGTTAAAACTGGAAACTAAAATTTTATCTGCAGACCATATTCCTTGCTCAAAATAGTTCTGAAGCAAAGAATCTGTTAATAAGGCCGTTTGGGATCCTTTAAGTTCAATATTCAAAATCACACTGCCTTTAATTAAATCCATAACCTCCTCTAAAGTTGGAATTGTAAAGCCATTAAGCACTTCAATATTCCGAATGGAATCCAAATCCAATTGTTCTATGTAGCCGGTTGCGTTGGTGAGTTTTTCTAAAGTTTGGTCATGAAAAACAACCAATTCCCCGCTAGCACATCGGAAAACATCTATTTCTACAGCATCTACTCCCAACTCCAAAGCCTTATCAATTGAAGGCAAGGTGTTTTCTGCCAAATGACCTTTTGCCCCTCGGTGTCCAATAACTATAGTTTTTTTCTGTGGAGTACACGAACTTAAAATCAAACTCATCACAATCAGTATTAAAGGTTGTCTCATTTTACATTTTTTAATTTTTTACTAAAATCCAAAATTCCCATGGTTTCATGTCATATTGATAGGAAGATGAAAGTCGTTTGGACTTGAAATCCTGATACCGCTTAAAACTCCCCTCGTAAGGCATGGTAAATTGAGCATAGTCTTTACTTAAATTTGCCATTACAACCAGAGTATCTCCATCTTTCACTCTTTCAAAAGCAAAAACTTGTTGATCTTTAGAGGTTGGCAATCTTTGAAATGATCCCCCTTTAGATCCACTTTCTAGGGCAGGATGATTGTTTTTGAGAGCCCCCAACTGTTGTAAAAGTTTCATGGTTTTTCCAGCAGTTTTAGGAAAGCTGTCTTTTTCAAAAAAAAGCAATCGCTTATTTAGGTCATATTCTTGACCAGAGTAAATTAAAGGCATTCCGGGAAGTGTGTAATTCATTGCCATAAACACGTGAGCTGCTTCGCCATAACTTTCCGCAACGGTTCCGTTCCAGGAATTCTCATCGTGGTTGGAAACAAAATTGACCAAAATATTTTCAGGACCGTAACGTCTTAGTGTTGTTTGCAAATGGCGAAAATAATTGTTAGCATTCTTTTGTCCTTGAGCAACTTCTTTTGACAGGTGGTGTCCTGGCCAATCATAGGATGCATCAAACTTACTGACCAACTTCAAGCCTCCAGGGTGATAAATATCGGTTTCAGCTAGAAGAAAAACAGGCTTAATAGCTTTTAGAGCTTCAAAGGTTTTATCATAAAATTCTTGTGGAACGGCATAGGCTTGGTCAATTCGATAGCCATCGATATGGGTTTCTTTCACCCAATAAACCATAGCTTGTCTTAAAGCTTCTCGCATCTCCATATTATTGTAATTCAGGTCAGCCACATCTGTCCAACCAAAAGATTTACCCGTTCGAAAATCAATGGGATCTATGATTTCACCTTTTCTGTTTTTAAGATAAAAATCACTGTGCTCTTTAATCCATACGTGATCCCATCCAGTATGCCCAGGAACCCAGTCCAATATTACATACATTCCCAAATCGTGTGCTTTTTCAACCAACGATTTAAAATCCTCCAAGGTTCCAAATTCAGGATTAACCTTGGTGTAGTCAGAAACTGCATAATAACTTCCTAAAGGTCCTTTACTTTTTGTTGTTGAAATGGGATTGATAGGCATCATCCAAATGATTTTGACCCCCATTTGTTTTAACACGGGAAGGTCTTTAGCAAAAGCGTTAAAAGTTCCTTCGTCAGAATACTGTCGAATATTCGCTTCATAAAGTACCGCTTTGGATACTACCTCACTATTGATGGGTTCAAAAGATTTTTTTTCAATGGTTTTGATTTCGGGTTTTCGTGCCTGTTCAGATTGCTCTTGGCAAGACCAAATGAGCAAACTTAACAGTAAAATAAAATGTGGTTTCATAAGCTTAATTCCATGATTAATGTTGTTTCGGCTGGTACTTCCAAGACTTCAGACAAGGTAAAATTTTGATCTGAAATTACTTCATAGGCTTGGGTTCGTCCAGCAATACCTTCGCTGTAGTGATCCAATGTAAGGCTTTGATCTTTAGTATTATTGTTAACCACCACCATTACGCGTTCTTGATCCGTAAATCTAAAATAAACATAAACGTCATTACGAGGAATGTAATGCAAGGTTTTTCCAAAATGAACTGCGGTATTGGTTTTTCGCCACTGAATTATTTTTTTTGAAAAGTCAAAATATTGAGCTTGCTTAGGCGAACGTCCATTTTGAGTAAAGGCATTTTGTGAATCGGATTTCCAGCCCCCCGGAAAGTCGCGACGAATGTCGCCATCACCTTGCTCTTTTTTGCCTTTCATCCCAATCTCTGAGCCATAATAAATTTGAGGAATACCTCTTAATGTCATCAAAACGCTAAGCATTTGTTTGTAATTTTTAAAATCAGGATAAAAATCGTTGATCCTATTGGTATCGTGGTTTTCAGCAAAAATGATCACTTTATTGATGTCGGGGTAAAGAAAATCGTTTTGTAAGTTTTTGTAAATCCTCGTGGTTCCATGTTCCCAGTAAGAATTCTTTTCATTAAAAGCTTTAACCAAGGCATCGTTTAAAGTAAAATCCATCACACTAGGCAATTTAGAGTCAAAATTTACGAGGGCAGCAATGGGACTTTTTTCTTGCCAATACGAAAGATGGATACTGTTGTGCATCCAGCCTTCACCTACTACATTAAAATTTGGGTATTCCTTTCTGATGGCTTCCAACCAAGTGATCATCGGTTTGGGATCGTTGTATGGAAAAGTATCGACTCTAAGTCCGTCTAACTGAGCATATTCAATCCACCAAATCGCATTTTGAATCAAATACTTCAGCAAAAACGGATTCTCCTGATTTAAATCTGCCATTGTGGACACAAACCAACCTTCAACCAATTCTTTTCGGTCTATTGCAGAAGCATAAAGATCTGAATGGATTTCTTTTCTGTGATTCGTTTCGGTGTATTTTTCAAACTGATGAATCCAATCTGGAGTGGGTAAATCTTTGATCATCCAATGCTCAATTCCCCAGTGATTGGTTACATAGTCCATGATCAACTTCATTTTTCTTTTATGAAGTTCGTCGGCTAAACGTCTGTAATCTTGATTTGTGCCAAAACGAGGATCAATTCGATACACATCGCTTTGGGCATAAGTGTGATAGGATACTTTGGGGTCGTTGTCTTCACAAAGGGGAGTGGACCACAAGGTGCTAACACCCAATTCTTCAAGATAATCCAGATGATCAATAATACCCTTGATATCTCCACCATGGCGTCCATCTTTATCTGTTCTGTTTGATTTTTCAGAAACTGAAGGATGCGAATCATTAGTTGGATCACCGTTAGCAAATCGGTCAGGCATTAAAAGGTAGATCACGTCTGAGGCATTGAAACTATCCAGCAAAGGTCTTGATTCTCTAGCTTTAATTTCATAATTGACTGAGGTATGAATGCGATTATCTTTAGTCAAATTTATCATTAAAGTGGTTGCTTTCTGATCGGTCAAATCTAGGTTTACAAAGAGGTAGTTTGGATTTTCCACTCGGTGAACTTCTACTTTCTCTAGGTTGGAGATTTGTATTTCGTATTGAGCTAGGTTTTCGCCGTAAAGCATTATTTGGACTGTTTGCTCCTGCATTCCTTCCCACCAAAAAGGAGGCTCTACTCTTTCAATTTGAGCTATTGCATAACAAGACAGAATTACACAAAAAGAGCAAAACAAGTTTTTCATAAAGCATCAATCAAGGGGTTTGCCTTTACAATGTACAATCAAATCTGGATTGGAATGAATGGCTGCAACTTTTTCTTTATCGACCACCACTTTAATTGGGGTTCCTCTAAAATTAATTTTAAATGAAAAAGCCTCCCACGCCTCTGGGAGTTTTGGATCAATATGCACTTGATTGTCAATAATACGAAGTCCTCCAAATCCTTCTACAACACTCATCCATGTTCCTGCCATACTGGTAATGTGCAAGCCCTCTTCTACTTCCTTATTGTAGTCATCTAGATCAAGACGCGAGGTTTGTAAATAAAAATCATACGCTTTTTCCACAGCTCCTAAACGGGCAGCCAAGATTGAGTGAATACAAGGAGAAAGGGACGATTCGTGAACGGTAAAAGGTTCGTAAAAATCAAAATGACGTGAAAGGGTTTCCCGATCAAAATCGGACTCGAAAAGATAAAACCCTTGTAAAACATCTGCTTGCTTGATGTAAGGAGATCGTAGAATTTTATCCCAAGACCAATGCTGATTAATAGGACGTTCATCAAGACTTAAAGCACTTACAGGATGGAGTTCTTTGTCCAAAAAACCATCTTGCTGTAAAAATAAGTCTTGATCAGGGTGTTTAGGAAAATACATCTGGTCTGCAATGGTTCTCCATTGAGCAGTTTCTCTGCTATTCCAATTTAATTTATCTGAAAGTTGTTCCCAGCGTTTTGGATTTTCCTGTTTTATTTTTTCTTGCTGATCGGCTGCATAATTCAAACACCATTGAGCAATGTAATTGGTGTACCAATTGTTATTCACATTATTTTCATACTCGTTAGGTCCTGTTACCCCCAACATTACATAAGCCTTTTGGTACTCGGAATAATTGACTCGCTGTGCCCAAAAGCGAGCAATACCAATCAGTACTTCAATACCCTTTTCGGGAATGTATGAAGTATCACCCGTGTAACGCTCGTAATTAAAGATCGCAAAAGCAATTGCACCGTTTCTGTGAATTTCCTCAAAAGTTATCTCCCATTCATTGTGACACTCCTCACCATTCATGGTAACCATAGGGTAAAGTGCTGCACCTTTATCAAAACCGATTTTTTTAGCATTTTCAATGGCCTTATCCAACTGATCGTATCGGTACTTTAGCAAATTTCTTCCAACTTCATGGGTTTTAGTTGCCATGTAAAAAGGCAGGCAATAAGCTTCGGTGTCCCAGTAAGTACTTCCTCCGTATTTTTCCCCTGTAAATCCTTTGGGTCCAATATTAAGCTTGGGATCTTTTCCGTTGTAGGTTTGGTTGAGTTGAAAAATATTGAATCGTATGGCCTGTTGTGCAGCATCGTCGCCATGAATTTCAATATCAGACAGGTCCCATATTTTAGACCAAGCAATGTGTTGCTCTTCAATCAGTTTTTTTATTCCTTTTTTTTCTGCCTCCAAAACTAGACGTTGCGCTTCCGCTTCAAAAGTCTGCGGAGAATAGTTCATTCCATTAATGTACCCCCCAAACTTGAGAATGCTGCACTGCTCGCCTTGACGAAGTATTTGCTTTTTGGATTGACTCAACCGTTGATTTTCGCTGACCTCATCAAAGTCGGATAATTGTTGTCCTTTGGGATCAATTAGAAACGTTTGAGCATAGGTTGCTACATCAAAATTCGTTTTGAGAGTTCGCGATTTGAGCAACATCACAGAATTTGAATGCGATGCAGAATGATGGTTCCAAAAAGGATCGTCCCAATTGGAATCTTGATTGGTTATTTTTCCTTCAACATAAGATTCAATTTCAAGATGACAGCTTCCTTCTAAAGCCGTCAACTGGTACTGAATAACTCCCAGAGCTGCTTGATCCATAGATAAAAACCGTTTTACCTCCACTCCTATCCTACAAGCGGAATCGATTTGAACTTCAAAAGAACGAACATAGATTCCTGTTTGCATGTCCAACTCGCGTCTAAAATTATCAACTGACTTGTATTGATTTAAATCAAGTAGATTCCCATTCGTATGGATATTGATCCCGATCCAATTGGGAGCATTCAACACTTTGGCAAAGTACTCAGGATAACCATTCTTCCACCAACCTACTTTGGTTTTATCTGGATAATACACTCCTCCTACATAGCTTCCTTGGAATGTTTCTCCAGAATACGTCTCTTCGAAATTGGCGCGTTGTCCCATAGCACCATTTCCTAAGCTGAAAATACTTTCCGAAGACTTCACACGTTTAGGATCAAAGCCTTCTTCGATTATTTTCCAAGGATGAATTTTTAAATAGTTTGACTTCATTTCTTGTTTAAAATAAAGTTTTTAAAGTTGCCGAGTCCAAAGCTTCAAAATTAGGGAAGCAATAATCCATATCTGAAAATACTTTTTCTTCACCCAAGGCAATGGCTGTCATTCCGCCTGCTTGAGCAGCATGAATTCCTGCTTGTGAATCTTCAAAAACAACACAGTACTCAGGATCAACTCCAAGTAGCTGACTACCTTTGAGAAAAACCTCAGGATGCGGTTTCCCATTTTGGACTGAATTTCCGTCCACAACGGTTTCAAAATAAGAAGTAATCTCAAGTTTCTCAAGGATAATTTGTGCATTTTTACTCGCTGAGCCCAATCCGATTTTGATCTTATTTTCTTTTAGAAAATCCAACGCATGCTTGACTCCTGGCAAAATATTATCCTTTTTAACTTCCTGGATAAAAATGAGATAATCCTTATTTTTTTGATGTAAAAATTGATTAAAAGAATCTTCATCCAAGCTTTTTCCAGCCATTTCTAAAATACGATTTAAAGAATCTGAACGGCTTACGCCTTTGAGTTGTTCGTTGTCTGCTTCAGTCAATTCGTAATCAAATTCTGCAGCTATTTTTTTCCAAGCCAAATAGTGGTATTTGGCGGTATCCACGATAACTCCATCAAGATCAAATAAAGCACAAAGATGTTTTTTTGTTTTTTTCATAGAATTATTCTTCTGGAGCCAAGGTTATTTTTAATCCATCCAAATCAGGGGTCATTTGAATTTGACAACCCAGTCGGCTATTCTCTCTTACATAAAAAGCTTCAGCTAGCATTGCTTCTTCGTCATCTGATCGTTCTGGAAGTAGGTGCTCACTTTCCACATAACATTGGCATGAAGCACAAAGTGCCATCCCCCCACAAGTACCCTCCACAGGTAACTCGTAGGCCTTGCATACTTCCATCAAATTCATTTGCATGTCGGTAGGTGCGGTTAGTTTGTGAAGTTCCCCCTCACGATCGGTCAAAAAAACACGAATATCTGAACTCATTTACTCGATACTTTTAATCGTAGATTTTGCTGCCTGTTTTTGAGAACCGTCAAAGCCATTCACTCCGCTCACAGTTGTGTACTTCAACACATTACGTTTATCCGGATGAATTCGTTTAAAAGCACTCTGACACATCAGAGTTGCCTCGTGAAAACCGCATAAGATTAATTTTAATTTTCCAGGGTAGGTATTGACATCCCCAATGGCATAAATCCCAGGGATATTGGTTTGATAATCCAGACTGTTGTCCACCTTTATTGCATTTTTTTCAATTTCCAACCCCCAATCAGCAATGGGTCCTAGTTTTGGAGTCAAGCCAAACAATGGGATAAAAGCGTCGCATTCCAAATCTTTTGAATTTCCTTGATGACTAACTGTAAGAGCTTCCAGTTTTTCTTCTCCTTTTAGTGCAGTGACCTCCGCAGGAGTGATCAAACTGATACATCCCTTATTTTTAAGTTCTTGCACTTTTTCTACAGAGTCCAGGGCGCCTCTGAATTCATTCCTCCTGTGGACTAGAGTCACTGAAGCTGCAATTTTTTCTAAAAAGATGGTCCAATCCAAGGCAGAATCACCACCACCTGCAATAACCACAGTCTTATCTCGAAAATATTCAGGATTTTTGACCATGTAGTGAACCCCCTTTTCTTCATATTGCTCCAAATTTTTTAGAGGAGGTTTTCTTGGTTCAAATGTTCCGAGACCTCCAGCAATAGCAACAACAGGAGCTTGGTGTTGCGTTCCTTGATCAGTAGTAACAATAAAGTGATCATCCTCTGTTTTTTCGATAGAAACAGCACTTTCGCCTAGGGTAAATCCCGGTTGAAAAGGTTCAATTTGTTCTTCTAAATTTTTGACCAAATCACCCGCCAAAATTTCTGGATGGGACGGAATATCATAAATAGGTTTTTTGGGATAAATTTCTGCACACTGGCCACCGGGCATCGGAAGGGAGTCAATTAAATGACATTTGAGTTTGAGCAAACCTGCTTCAAAAACAGTAAAGAGCCCCGTTGGACCTGCACCGATAATCAGAATATCTGTTTTAATCATTTAAGGTAGGGTCTATGCTCTCCACGGATTCAATTTCAGGAAGGTACTTTTTGATCGTCATTTCAACTCCCGATTTAAGTGTCATTTGATTGACACTACAACCTACGCAGGCTCCGTGGAGTTGAACTTTTACGTGCTTTTTATCCTCTAGAGATACAAATGAAATATCCCCCCCATCTGATTTAAGAAAGGGACGTATCTCATCCAGTGCTAAGTGGATTTTTTCTATGGTTTCTTCTTGGTTTAGACTCATGATTTTACAGCTTCACATCCAACTAAATTTGTTATTTCTACCGCCTTTGTGGGGGGTAATTCTTGATTTCTCAACAAGGTCTGAGATACTAGTTTTTTGGTTATTTCATCAAAATGGACAGCCAAGCTACTTTGGTCTTGAAGTACGGCAGGCCTACCCACATCGGCTGCCTCTCGAATACTCTGAACCAGAGGGAGCGCACCTAGAAAGGGAACGTTCCTGTCCTTAGCTAAGTATTCTGCTCCTTTTTTTCCAAATATGTAATACTTGTTGTCTGGAAGTTCTGCTGGAGTGAAATAACTCATGTTTTCAATAATTCCCAATACAGGTACCTTGATACTGTCTTGTTGAAACATAGCGATACCCTTTTTAGCATCTGCCAGTGCAACATTTTGAGGAGTGCTTACCACCACTGCTCCATTCAAGGGCAACGATTGGACAATACTCAGATGAATATCTCCAGTACCTGGAGGAAGGTCAATTAGCAAAAAATCCAACTCTCCCCAGGCGGCATCAAAAATCATTTGATTTAAGGCCTTTGCTGCCATAGGTCCTCTCCAAACAACAGCTTGATTAGGTTTGGTAAAAAAGCCAATGGACAAAACTTTAACACCGTAATTTTCTACGGGTTCCATTTTCGACTTTCCATCTACCTGAACGGACAAAGGTCGTGCTCCTTCGACATCAAACATGGTTGGGATGGAGGGGCCGTAAATGTCGGCATCCAATACACCAACTTTACAACCCATTTTGGATAAAGTAACCGCTAAATTGGCAGTGATGGTAGATTTTCCAACGCCTCCCTTTCCAGAAGAGACAGCAATGATGTTTTCAATACCTTTAATTGGTTTTCCTTTAATGGGCTCTTCAGCTTTGGGAGCAGCAATGACTTTGGTATTGATCTTAATTTTTGCTTTTTCATAAACCTGTTCATGAAGTGTTTTTAGGATCGTTACTTCAAGCTTTTTTCTGGCTTGTAAGCTTGGGTTTTGTAATTGAAGGTCAATATCAATTTGATCTCCAAAAATCATAATGTTTGAGATCATCCCTTGGTCAACCAAATTGCCTCCTTCTCCAGGAGAGCTGATGGTTTTCAGTGATTCAATTACGGCTTCTTTTGTAATGTTCATTTCCGTTTTTGGTAAGTTTACAAATATACTGCTAAGGTTTCAATAAGAAAAACCAAAACATTCTAAAAGTCATTCAAGGACTTAACAGGATTCCATAGGTGATTTTTCAAATCTTGGATCTGATCATCAACTACTTTGATTCCTTCGTTTTCCAAAAGCTGCTGCATGATTTTACCTCCTCCAAAATGATGCTTACCAGTGAGGATACCATTTCTATTGACTACACGATGTGCAGGAATATTGGGCTGTGTGTGTGCAGAATTCATTGCCCACCCCACCATTCGAGAACTTTGAGGAGAACCTAAATATTTTGCAATGGCTCCGTAAGTCGTCACTTTTCCTTCTGGTATTTTACATACCACCTCATAAACTCTCGAAAAAAAGGAAACCTCATCTGTCATGATTACAGTTTAAATTGCATGTAAGTAATTGCTTTTCCTTGCTCTAAAAATTGCTGCTCGTAAAAAGTTTGAATTGCAGTAGCAACCTGAGGAGCATCACTATTATTGTAAATATTGTGGTGGGCATAGATAATCTGACCTTGATTTGCAATGGTTCCCAAAGTGTAGCCGAATAAAAATTCGCTATCGGTCTTTAGATGAATAATCCCTTCAGGTTTAAGAATTTTTTTGTAATTCTTTAAAAAATCGGGGTGGGTAAGCCTGTGTTTCGTTCTTTTGTACTTGATCTGAGGATCTGGAAATGTGATCCAAATTTGATCAACTTCATTTTCAGCAAAACAATGAGCAATAAGCTCAATCTGGGTTCTGAGAAACCCAACGTTTTCTAAGCCATTTTCCAAAGCTGTTTTAGCACCTCTCCAAAAGCGCGCTCCTTTTATGTCAACTCCGATGTAATTTACCTCCGGATTCTTTTGGGCTAGGTGTACTGTGTATTCACCCTTACCACAACCCAGTTCCAAAACAATTGGATTGCTGTTTTTAAAAAAATTCGTGTTCCACTTCCCTTTAAGAGATAGACCTGCAGAGGTCAATATTTCCCGCTCAGGTTGAATCACATTACTGAATTTTTCGTTTTCTTTAAATCGTTTTAGTTTATTTTTACTTCCCACTGATTTGGTCTAATTTTTTGATAAAAATAGAAAAATGAGGTCTTGAATAGCTCTATTTTTTATCTAAAGTAAGTGAAAAAGAAAATTCAGAACCTACTTTAGATTCGCTTTCCACTAAAATTTTCTCATCATGAGCTTCAATAATGTGTTTCACTATTGCAAGACCGAGACCAGATCCTCCCTGATTTCTATTTCGAGTTTTATCGACCCTGTAAAATCGTTCAAAAAGTCGAGGTAAATGTTCTTCATCAATCCCTTCTCCATTATCAGCAATTCGTACCAATATTTTATTTTCTGTCAAAAGCTCAACACTAACTTCAGTAACTCCTTTTTTAACTCCGTATTTTAGGGAGTTGACAATCAGATTTGTCAACACCTGATGAATCCGCTCTTCGTCAGCATTTACTTCAATTGGATTGGGATAATCTTTATCAAATTTTAAAACAATTTTATTTTCCAAAGCTTGCATTTCTAGTAATTCAAATACATTCTTTATCGCTGATATGATGTCGAAAGGTTTATTATTTAAAGTGGCAATACCAGACTCAAATTTGGTAATCAAATCCAAATCTTTAATGATGTAAATCAAACGGTCAACACCTTTTGAGGTTTGCTTAAGGTATTTTTTGATAATCTTTTGATCTTCAATCTCACCATCCAAAAGAGTTAAAACATAACCCTGAACGGTAAAGATTGGGGTTTTTAACTCATGTGCTATGTTTCCAATAAACTCACGTCTGAAGTCTTGTTCTTTTTTAAGAAGCTCAATTTCCAGATTTTTATCAGAATTCATCTTTTTAAGACTTGAAGTTAGAAGTTCAATATCATTGGCTTGATTTACGCCACTGGTAAATGAAGTTGTAGGAATTAAACTTTTATACAACTCTTGAACTCGAGTTACTAAAAATCGCTCAAAACTGTAAGACAATAGTATGTAGGTAAAAAGGAGCACCCCAAAAAACTCTGAAATTAGGGCATAGATTATTTTTGAAAAAGCAGGTTCTAAAAAGAAATAAAAAAAGATGCACTGTAACAGGACAACACCTACTGAAACCAGAAGTGCTGTAATAAAACTCGCTTTTCTAAATTTAAAACGACCCACACGATTTTATTTTTCTGATGGGATAAATTTGTAACCAACCCCTTTAACCGTTTTGAAAAAAAGATCACCAATTTTTTCTCGAAGCTTTCTAATGTGAACATCAATAGTCCGGTCTCCAACCACAACTTCGTTTCCCCAAACTTTTTCCATTATTTTTTCTCGTTTAAATACTTTACCCGGTTTTGAGGCTAGAAGATGTAATAATTCGAACTCTTTTCTTGGCATGGAAAGTTCGCTTCCTCTGAGGATGACTTTATATTCTTCTCGATCAATGATTAAATCCTTAAATTCTAGATAAGTGGTAGTAGCTTCTTTCTTTTTAAATCGGCGTAATAAACCTTTTACTTTTAAAACTAATACCTTAGGTTTGACCGGTTTAGTGACATAGTCATCGGCTCCAGCATCAAATGCTGCAACATAAGAATAGTCTTCTCCTCTTGCAGTTAGAAACATAATAATGGTCTCTTGAAAACGTTCGTCTTGCCGCAAACGCTCACAAGTTTCAATCCCATCTAAATCAGGCATCATCACGTCTAGAATGATAAGGTGAGGGACAAATATATTGGCAACTTTAATGGCTTCTAATCCGTTTGAAGCAGCCTTAATTTGATACCCCTCTTTATCCAAATTGAAACGAATAATTTCAATTATGTCCGGTTCATCATCAACCAAAAGAATTTTAATATCTTCCTTTTTCATTTGTAATTAAAAAATAAAATTAACACATTATTAATGTTAATCATGTTACCAAAGCATTAATATTCATGATAAATTCATAATTTTACGTAGAATTTTGTGCCCCAAATGAAACCGATTACCTTTTTTTTAATGCTCATTTCTTTTGTTGTTGTCTCAGCCCATGAAAACTTGAGCGACACCTATGAACTGGAACATTTAAAAAACCCACAACAGGATAGTCTCCAATTTTCTATTTCTCCAAATCCTGTAAAAGACCAAATACTTTTTATCAAAACCCAAAGTAGAGCCGAAAAACACATTGAAATTTTCAATGTTCTAGGTGAAAAAAAGTTTGAAACCTACACTACAAATGAAAGTATTTTCTTGGGTGAGCTTTCCCCTGGAATCTACATTTTTAGAATGCAACAAGAGGGAAAGAGTGGATTGAAACGTTTGGTGATTCCCTAGGGAACCTAAGTTTTTTGGCTATTTTTGTACTCTATGGGATTTTCTTTAAAAGCTTTTGACAGAATTGATAATGAAACAGATTTTGTTAACCACAGCCTTGCTCTTTTTGAGTACCAATTTGAAAAAAATTCTGTTTATCGATCCTACTGTGATTTGATCAATGTTACGCCAACTGAGGTTCAAAAAATCACAGACATACCTTTTTTACCCATCCAATTTTTCAAATCTCATCTTGTTTGTTCAAAACCAACTCCACCCAAACAATATTTTGAGTCCAGCGGAACTTCCGGTCAAATTCGATCCAAGCATTACGTTTATGACTTGAGTTTGTATCACAAAAGTTTCGAGAAAGGCTTTGAATTATTTTATGGTTCCATTGAAGACTACACCCTTTTGGCATTATTGCCCTCCTATTTAGAAAGGGAGCATGCATCACTAGTTTACATGGCAGATCAGCTTATTAAAAAAACCAAACATCCATTGAGTGGTTTTTATTTAGATGAATGGGGGAAACTTAAAAAAACCATAGACGCCCTAGAACAAAAAGGGCAAAAAACCATCTTGCTAGGAGTAACCTTTGCCCTACTCGAAGCCGTTGAAAAATACTCATGGAATCTTAATCACACCCTTATTATGGAAACAGGGGGGATGAAAGGCATGCGAAAAGAGTGGATCAGAAGTGCTCTTCATGATTATTTAAAAAAAGGATTCGGAGTAGAAACGATTCATGCAGAATACGGAATGACTGAACTCTTGAGTCAGGCGTATTCAAATGAAAAGGGAATCTTTTACACCCCTCCTTGGATGCGCGTTTTAGTCCGGGCAACTGAAGATCCTTTTGAAATTCAGAATGTTGGCAAAACAGGTGGTTTGAATATTATTGACCTTGCCAATGTTGATTCTTGTGCTTTTATCGCAACTCAAGATTTGGGCCTCGTTCACCCCGACGGTGGATTTGAAGTTTTGGGTCGTTTTGATCAAGCTGAAGTTCGGGGGTGCAACCTTATGGTACTTTAGTCTCGGAGTTTAAGAATGTAATAATTCTTTTTACCCCGTTGCAAAAGAACATATTGATCTGCAATCAAGTCGGTATTTTTAATGACATAGTCTGCGCCAATTTTTTTCTTATTTACCGAAATGGCATTCTCTTTAAGTGCCCTGCGTGCCTCCCCATTAGATTGTAAAAAACCTGTTTCGGCAGATAAAGCAGCTACGGCATCCATTCCTGTTTCTAACTGAGCACGATTGATTTCAGCCTGTGGCACACCTTCAAACAATTCTAAAAAAGTAGCTTGATCAAGCTTTTGAAGTGCTTCGCTGGTAGCTTTTCCAAATAAAATCTGTGATGCCTCTTGGGCTTTGACTAATTCTTCTTCGCCATGGACCAGACGCGTAACCTCTTCCGCAATCGTTTTTTGAAGTACCCTCAAATGCGGAGCTTCTTGATGTTCCTCGATTTTTTTAATAACTTTTTCCTCACTCAAAAAAGTAAAGATTTTAATGTAAGTCTCGGCATCTTCGTCAGAAGTATTCAGCCAAAATTGATAAAATTTGTAGGGGGATGTTCTCGATTTATCCAACCAAACATTTCCATCTTCAGTCTTTCCAAATTTTGTTCCGTCTGATTTTTTAATAAGAGGACAAGTAATTGCATACGCCTTTCCTCCTTCTTTTCTTCTAACCAACTCCGTTCCTGTGGTAATATTTCCCCACTGATCGCTTCCCCCCATTTGAAGTTTACAATCCATTGTTTTGTACAGATGGAGAAAGTCAAAGCCTTGAAGCAACTGATAGGTAAACTCAGTAAAGGACATCCCTACCTTGGCTTCTGAACTCAAACGCTTTTTTACCGATTCTTTGGCCATCATGTAATTCACCGTTATGTGTTTTCCAATATCTCTGGAAAACTCAATGAGACTGTAGGTTTTCATCCAATCGTAATTATTGACTAGCCTAGCAGCATTTGATGAGGTTGAATCAAAGTCTAAAAATTTTTCAAACTGCTTTTGGATTCCATTGCAGTTTTTTTCAAGGGTTTGTTGATCCAATAAATTTCTTTCATCCGACTTTCCTGAGGGGTCACCAATCATCCCTGTAGCACCGCCCATTAGTACAATTGGTGTGTGGCCAGCTCTTTGAAAGTGCATCAGAATAATGATTTGGACCAAACTGCCAATATGAAGTGAATCAGCTGTAGGATCAAATCCGATGTAGCCCCTAGTAGATTCTGATAAAAGTACCGTTTCGGTGTCGGGCATGATGTCGTGAAGCAAACCACGCCACCTTAGTTCTTGAACAAAATTAGTCGGCATTTATTTTTTGGGTAAAGATAGATTTCTCTGAGGGAAACCAAAAATCAAAATCAAAAAAGTGTACATTCGTTCTCATGATATTGGTAACAGGAGGAACAGGGATGGTTGGTGCTCATGTGCTTTTAGCCTGTGCTAAGAAAAACCTTCCAACCCTTGCAATTTACAGAACAAAAACACGCCTCGAACTAGTCGATCGCTTTTTCAAAAGGGTTACCCCTCAGAACCCCGAGTATTTTGATCAAATCCAATGGCATCAAGCAGATCTTAACGATCTTGTCAAATTAGATGAGGTTTTTGCAAAAGCAACAAAGGTTTATCATTGTGCTGCAAAGGTTTCCTTTGCCGAACACCACACTGAAAAACTATTAAAAACCAATATTGAAGGTACCGCAAATGTGGTAAACTTATCCTTAAAATACAAGGTAGAGAAATTTGCGTTTGTAAGTTCTATTGCTGCCCTCGGGGTAGAGCCTGCGGTACCTCTTGTAAACGAAGAACACCTGTGGAATTCTAACGAATCACACACCCCCTATGCCTATTCTAAGTTTGGAGCAGAACTCGAGGTTTGGCGCGCTTCTCAAGAAGGGTTGGATGTGGTGATCGTAAATCCAGGGATTATTTTAGGAAGTCATTTTTGGGAACGAAGCAGCGGAAATCTCATCAAACGAGTAGCACAAAGAATGTGGTTTTATCCTACTGGTAATGTGGGAATTGTAGCCTTAGACGATGTAGTTAACGTATTGGTAAAACTAATGGAATCTCCTCTAAAAAATAAACGCTTTATCCTAGTAGCTAAAAATTTAAAATACAAGAAATTGATCTTTAAAATAGCTCAGGTTTTAGATGTAAAAAAACCGAAGTTTTCCCTTTCCAAAACATTACTTTACCTACTCTACATTTTGGATAAAACAATTTACGCTATTGGACTTAAAAAAAGTTTTCTCAATCGAGCTACCATTAAAAGTTTGTGCAGTGAACAACAGTACGACGGTTCAAAAATCGAAAAGACTTTAGATTTTACCTACGAGGATTCGGATCTCACATTAGAAAAGATTGGTGAAAATTACAAAACCTATTTTTGATTGCTTTTTTCAAGTTTACCCACTACATCCAAACTGTCTTTAGTCTTATTCATCCGTTTTAAAATTTTGGAATACATTCGATGATAAACCCTGGGGTGCTTTGCATAATAACGATCACTTTCAAGTAACTGAAGACTATCTATTCCATACTTCATGTAGATGTAGGTTCTTCCATAAACTTTTTCAAAATCTGGATTTTTCGGTCTGAAAGTGCTCATGGCCTCCAACACTGTGATGTCGTACAAAACATTTTCCATGACAGACTCTTCAATTAGATTATCGGGTTTTTCCACAGAACCTGATATGCTACAATTGTAAAATAATGAACAAGTCAATAGTAGCAAAAGTTTGAATTCGGTTCTCATTCTCTGTCAAAGGTTAATTCCATAGCAGCAGACTCCGGATGAATATTCCCGTTGGAATACACCCACTTCCCATTAAGTAAGGTTCGCTCAACGGCTCCTTTAAATTGTGTTCCTTCAAAAGGCGACCAACCGCATTGATAAAGAACATCTTTCTTTACCACTTCAAATTCTTTGTCAATATCAAGTACCACTAAATCAGCAAAAAAGCCTTCTCTAACATATCCACGATCTTTAATGTCAAAAAGGATTGCCGGATTATGACATGCTTTTTGAACCAGTTTTTCTAAAGAAATTTTTCCTTGATGATACGCTGTGAGTAATGCAGGAAGTGCATGCTGTACTAAGGGTCCTCCAGAGGGTGCATTAGTGTAAGGCTGGTTTTTCTCTTCCAGGGTATGCGGCGCATGATCTGTTGCTAAAACATCTAATAAATCTGAATTTAAGCCTGCCCAAAGTGCAGCACGGTCTTTTTTAGTTTTAACAGCTGGATTCCATTTTATGTGGGTTCCTTTTTCAAAATAATCTTCTGAGGAAAACCAGAGGTGATGCGTACAAACCTCAGCTGTAATTTTCTTTTCCTCCAAAGGAATATCATTTCGAAACAACTCCAATTCTTTGGCTGTTGAGACATGAAAAACATGAAGTCGAGCCCCAGTCTCTTTTGCCAATGCTACGGCCTGAGAAGATGAAAGATAACATGCCTCCTCACTTCTAATGTGAGGATGTTCTGCAATAGGAATTGCATCACCATACTTTTTTTGAGCCGCTTGAAGGTTGGTCTTGATGGTTTGTTCGTCTTCACAATGCACTGCAATCACCAAATTAGTACTGCTAAAAATCGACTTTAAAACCTCAGGATTGTCAACCAACATATTCCCCGTAGAGGAACCCAAAAAAAGTTTTAAGGCTGGAACTCTTTTACTGTCTAGGGCTAAAATTTCGTCAAGATTATCGTTAGTGCCGCCAAACATAAAGGCGTAATTTGCGTATGAAGTTGCCGCTGCTCTTCTGTTTTTTGCCTCCCATTCAATTCTTGTTGTAGTTTGAGGTTGGGTATTTGGCATCTCAATAAAAGATGTAATTCCTCCAGCTAAAGCAGCTTTAGACTCAGTTTCAATACAAGCCTTGTGTGTTAGTCCTGGTTCTCTAAAGTGAACTTGATCGTCAATAAGTCCAGGTATCACATAGCTTCCTTTTGCATCAAAAACTTCAGTATCAGGATTTGGAATAATTCCTTGACCAATTTCAGCAATTCGATTCCCATGAATCAGCAGGTCACAATCCAAAATCTGATTTTCATTGACCACTTTTGCGTTCTTAATTAATTTTTTGGATTGACTCATCGAAATCTTCTTTTAAAGAGGCGTAAAAATAAAACACCAAAGAGTGCCTCCCAAATAATACCTCCATTCATTTTGGATTTGCCTTTCGTACGATTTAAAAAAACGATGGGGTGTTCAACCAATTTAAATTTTTTAAGCCAGGCCTTGTATTTGAGTTCAATTTGAAAAGCATACCCAATAAACTTTATCTCATTCAAATCTAGAGACTCTAAAACAGCGCGCCTGTATCCAACAAAACCTGCAGTAGCATCCTTAACGGGCATTCCGGTTAGTATTCTGACATAGAGTGAAGCAAAATAAGACAATAAAATTCTACTCAGAGGCCAATTAACCACGTTTACTCCTTTTACATATCGTGATCCTACCACCAGATCTACATCCGTTTTCAATAAATCAAGCATTGGTCCCAATTCTTTTGGATTGTGAGAAAAATCAGCATCCATTTCAAAAATATATTGATAATTTCTTCTGAGTGCCCATTTGAAACCATGAACGTATGCCGTACCCAAACCCTTTTTATCCGATCTTGTTTCTAAAAACAAGCGTTTAGAAAAAACATGCATCATTTCCAATACACAGTCTGCAGTTCCGTCTGGTGACATATCATCAACAATCAAAACATCCAAAGGCAAGTCCTTATTGAATACCTCTTCAATTATTGATTTGATATTTTCAATTTCATTGTAGGTCGGAATTATTATTAAAGTGTTTTCCATAGATCAAGGGTAAAAATAGGAAATGTCTAAACAACATATAACTTGGATTACTACAATAATTTTTAATAAAACTGTTAATTTTAACCCATGGGAGATTGGATTTACAGACCCGACCTACAGGAAGATTGGATGAGTTTGGTCTTTTTACTCAACTTTATGGTTGTTATGATCCTTAATAAACTTGATTCTGGCAGGTTGAAAAGTCTTCTAAATATTTTTAAACCTCGTATCTATTTCAGCAAATACAGCCACGACAAAGAACTTAATTTTTTTACTTATTTCAATTTGCTGTGTTTTGTACTTATCATTAGTGCACTTTCCTTGACCTATTTTTCACTATCAATTTACAGTAAAAGACCTTTAGAGTTCAGTTTTGAATTCTACTACCTGCTTTTGGGGATGGGTATCGTTCTTTTTTTTAGACATCTTTTATTTCAAATCATTTCAATGAATTTGGGTTTTAATAAATACATTAGGTTAATTGTCTACAAAAATTTCACATTCGCTACACAAGCATCATTTTTTTTAGTAGGAATTGTTTTTCTATGGAATTACAGCAGTTTGCCAATAATCATCTCTGAGGGTCTAATTTTACTACTTCTTGGGTTTTGGATAGCCAATCAATTCAGTTTATTTTTTTCTTTTTTTAAATCGCATTCAAGAGAACTAATTTATTTAATTCTTTATCTTTGCACATTCAAAATAGCACCGTGGATTTGGGTGTATTTAGTATTTATTGAAACCGAACTGTAATTTGGAAGTTATTATGAAAGTGAAAACAATTTTAGTTTCTCAGCCTGAACCCTCTTCAGAAAAATCTCCATACAACCGCCTTCAAGAAAAATACAAATTGACGGTAAATTTTCGTCCATTTATTCACGTTGAAGGACTTACAGGTAAAGATGTTAGACAGCAAAAGATTGATTTTAACAATTTTCAAAACATCATCTTAACAAGCCGTAATGCAGTAGATCATTTTTTCCGTCTTTGTAAAGAAATGCGTTTTACAGTTCCTGACAGTACAAAATACTTTTGCCAATCTGAGGCGGTAGCTTACTATTTGCAAAAATATGTGGTGTACCGTAAAAGAAAAATTTACGTAGGAGAACGCAGCATCAAAGACTTGGAGAGTACTTTTAAAAAATTCGGTAAAGAGACCTATCTCTTCCCTTCCTCAGACCTCTTGAAACCCGAAATTCCAGAATTTTTAGACAAAACCAAAGTCAATTGGCAAAGAGCCATACTGTATCATACTGTTGTCAGTGATTTATCTGACCTTAGGGATGTTTATTATGACGTGCTGGTCTTTTTCAGTCCCTCTGGAATTGAATCCTTATTTAAAAATTTTCCAGACTTCAAACAAAACGATACACGAATTGCAGTCTATGGAAATTCCACTTCAAAAGCAGCAGAAGAGGCGGGTTTAAAGCTCAACATTAAAGCCCCTACACCCGAAACACCCTCCATGACTATGGCCATTGAAAAGTACATCGAAGAGGTTAATAAATAATCCCTATTTTTTCATAAATGAGCCTGCGGTAAGCACCCATGCAACAATCAATGAAGTACCACCCAAAGGAGTAATGGGTCCCAACCAACTTACCGAAAAAGGAAGCAAAACTTTAAACGACAAAATAAAAATACTCCCCGAAAAAACCAGCGTTCCCCAAAGCATCAAATAAAAAACAAGCTTCTTTGTTTTTTTAAATCTAAATTCTATTCCTGAAAGCAAAAGCAAACTCAGACCGTGGTAAATCAAATAACGAAGTCCTACCTCAAAGCTGTCCAATGCCTCCGCAGATAAAATCTTTTTAAAATAATGACTCCCTAAAGCTCCTAACAAAATCCCAAAAACCATAAATAGGCTTCCAAAAAAACGCATTCTTTTTCTCATTGATTTCAGCTTTTATGTTTAAATTTAAAACAAAAATTTAACATTAACTGTACGTTTTAAACTAAAAAATGAAAATATCCGAACAAACCATAATGATTGATGGAATTGATAAAATCATTCTAAAATTATTAACAAAAGATGCACGCACCCCTATCGTGACCTTATCAAAAGCAACAGGAATTTCTGGAGCAGCAGTACATCAACGTTTAAAAAAACTTGAGAAAGCAGAAGTAATTTCAGGCTCTCAAATTATTTTAAACCCAAAAATTCTTGGATTCAAAACTATGGCATTCATCGGTGTTTTTTTAGATAAAGCAATTCGAAATCCAGAAGCAGTAAAACAATTGGAGCAAATTGACGAGGTAATTGAATGCCATTACACCACTGGAAATTGGAGTATTTTTATCAAACTATTGTGCAGAGATAATGAACACCTAATGGAACTATTGAATAAAAAAATTCAGTCTGTGGAAGGAGTCTCAAGAACAGAAACCTTCATATCGCTCCAACAACAACTCAATAGACAAATCCGACTTTGAAAACACTAGTTTCTTCTTCCTCCAAAAACTTGAAACGCAAAATAGGCCAAGGTAGCCAATGATCCCAATGCTGCAACAACATACGTTCGAGCAGCCCATTTCAGAGCATCTTGTGCGCCCGCTAATTCCTCTCTAGAAACCATATTTTTACGCTGAAGCCATGCCAATGCACGGTTGCTTGCATCGTATTCAACAGGGAGTGTAATAAAGCTAAAAAGAGTTCCTACTCCAAAAAGACAAACTCCAATTACTGCAATTGTAAACCCAAAAGGAACAATTTGCATTAAGACCAGCCCACCAATAATAACCAACATCGAAAGGTTTGAAGCCACCCCAACCATGGGAACCAAGGTCGACCGAATTTGAAGCCATTCATATCCCTGAGCATGTTGCACAGCATGACCGCATTCATGAGCAGCCACTGCAGCAGCAGCTGCATTGCGTTCGTTGTACACGGACTCACTCAAATTTACAGTCTTCTTAAGTGGATTGTAATGATCCGTTAGAGAGCCTTTTACAGAAATGACTTGAACATCTCGAATGCCGTGGTCAGTTAGCATCTTTTCTGCTATTTCTTTTCCAGACATCCCGTTTCGCAATTGCTTCTGAGAATAGGTTTTAAATTTCCTCTTCAGTGTGTTGCTAACCCACATACTCACAAGGGAAATGACAATGATGATTAAATAATAACTGCCCATATTTTTTTTATCAAAATTAAACTAAATCCAACGATCCCATACCGTCAAAATTAAAATTAACATTTTCTAAAGTCCGAAAAAATCAATAAACGATATTGATGATTTTGTTGGGAACAACTATCCATTTTTTGGGTGTTTTCCCATCCAAATATTCTAAAGCTCTTGAGTCTTGTAACACGGCCTCTTGGATAGCCGCTTGGTCAAGGTCAAGAGAAAGCTCTAGAGTAAATCGCATTTTACCATTGAAAGAAACCGGATAATTTTTAGTGTCTTGAATCAAATAAGACTCATTTGCCAGCGGAAAATCAACTTGATCAATTGTAGTTTTATTACCCAATTGTTCCCACATTTCTGAAGCCAGATGGGGAGCAAAAGGAGAAAGCAATAAAGTTAAAGGACTTAAAATTTCACTGCTGTGACTTTTTAAACTTGTGAGTTCGTTCACACAAATCATAAGAGCACTTACACAAGTATTGAATGAAAAGTGCTCAATATCATGGGTCACTTTTTTAATGGTTTCATGTAAAATTTTTAACTCTTCTTTGGACGGTTCCTCATTGTGAACCACACTTTGTTCTCCATCATAAAACAAACGCCAATATTTTTTAAGAAAATTATGAACGCCTGAGATTCCTGCTGTATTCCAAGGTTTAGCCTGTTCAATAGGACCCAAAAACATTTCGTACATACGCAGCGTATCGGCACCATATTGCTCACAAATCGTATCGGGGTTGACCACATTGTATTTCGACTTGGACATTTTCTCCACCTCTCTGCCAACTTTGTACACCCCGTTATGCAATTTAAAAGTCGCTTTTTCAAACTGAGGTTGCCATCGTCTCACACCCTCGATATCCAATTCGTCTGCACTGTTCACGAAACCAACATCTACCCGAATAGGTTCTGTTTGATCAGCTTCTTGAATCAGCTCCTTAGAAAGATACGTTTGAGTCCCAGGTTTTCGATACACAAAGGCCGAAGTTCCTAAAATCATTCCTTGGTTAATTAATTTTTTGGCATATTCCTCAACGGGCAATAAATCCAAATCAAATAAAAACTTTTGCCAAAAACGAGAATACAATAAATGCCCCGTCGCATGTTCACTACCCCCCAGATACAAATCAACTTCTTTCCAATAGGCTGCAGCCTCTTTTCCCACAAAAGAATTGGTATTCGTAGCATCCATGTAGCGGTAAAAATACCAAGAGCTTCCAGCCCATCCAGGCATGGTATTCAACTCCAAAGGAAAAACTGTTTTGTGGTCTATCAACACATTGGCAACAACCTGCTCTTTTTGAGTATCCCAAGCCCAAGTCTCTGCATTACCTAATGGTGGTGCACCTTCTGGTGTGGGCAAATACTTTTCTACTTCAGGGAGAGTTAAGGGTAAGTGTTTTAAATCTAAGGGCTGGGGCAAACCCTCTTGATAGTACATAGGTATGGGCTCTCCCCAATACCGTTGTCTACTAAAGATTGCATCCCGTAACCTGTAATTGATCGTTCCTTCGCCACTACCTTGATCTTCTAATGCTTTTATCACTGTTTTCATGGCTTCCTCATAAGAAAGTCCTGTAAGAAAATCAGAATGATCTATGACGGTAGTTCCTTTATCGGTGAAAGCTTCTTTTTCAATGGAAACACCGCTAAAAATATTTTTTATGGGCAGATCAAAGTGTTTGGCAAAATCATAGTCGCGTTGATCTCCACAAGGCACCGCCATGACAGCTCCTGTTCCATAATCCGCCAAAACATAGTCCCCAATCCAAATCGGAATGCGTTCTTTCGTAAAAGGATGCAAAACATAGCTTCCTGTAAATACTCCAGTGCAATTTTTGACATCGGCCATACGCTCGCGTTGGGTTCTTTTTTGAGTTTCCTCAACATATTTTTCCACCGCTTCTTTTTGATCGGGATGGGTAATTTCTTGAACCAAATCCAACTCGGGTGCCAAGGTCATGAAAGTAACTCCAAACAGTGTATCGGGGCGTGTGGTAAATACCTCAATCCTTTTTTCGTGATTTTCTATTTGAAAAAATACTTTTGCTCCAATGGACTTCCCAATCCAATTGCGTTGCATTTCTTTTAAGGATTCTGGCCAATCTATGCGATCAAGCCCTTGAAGAAGTCTTTCGGCATAAGCACCGATTCGCATACTCCACTGTTTCATTTTTTTCTTAGTCACAGCAAAACCGCCTCGCTCAGAAACTCCGTTAATTATTTCGTCATTGGCAAGGACTGTCCCTAAATCTGCACACCAGTTTACTTCAGCTTCCGATAGGTAAGTCAGTCGGTAATGCAATAAAAATTCCTGTTGCTCAGTCTCTGAAAAAGATTTCCATTCGCTAGCTGTAATGTTAGGTGTTGAAGCATCGCAAACTGCATTCACAGTTTCGTTGCCCTTTCTTTCAAATTGTTCAATAAGCTGAGTAATGGGTTGAGCTTTATTGGCTGAATTACAATAATAATGATCAAACAAAAGCAGAAAAATCCATTGTGTCCATTTGTAGAAATCGGGTTCAGAAGTTCGCACCTCACGACTCCAATCAAAAGAGAAGCCCATTTGATCCAATTGTTGGCGATACCGATTGATGTTTTCTTGAGTCGTTTTTGCAGGATGCTGCCCCGTTTGAATGGCATATTGCTCTGCGGGCAACCCAAATGAGTCGTACCCCTGTGGGTGAAGCACATTAAAGCCTTTATGTCGCTTGAAACGTGAATAAATATCACTCGCAATGTAACCCAAAGGATGCCCTACGTGGAGTCCAGCTCCTGAAGGGTAGGGAAACATATCCAAAACGTAGTATTTTGGTTTTTCCGAATGGTTGTCCGCCTTGAAGGTCTGGTTTTTTGCCCAGTGGGCTTGCCATTTTTTCTCAATAGTCTTGAAATCGTATCCCACAGTTTTTGGTGTTGAAGGGTGTAGAAAGGCACAAAAATACGCTTATTGATTGAATGTGAAAAAAGGAAAAGAATATTTTATCTCCGTTGTGGGCTTCCAATTCTTTATTATTTTTACAGAAACATTCATTGTGTCAAAAACATTCCAAGAAAAATTCCAAAAAAGAAGAGTCCTAACCGGCTACTTATCCGTAGTGATTAGCATCAGTTTGGTTCTTTTTTTTGTGGGCATCTTGGGACTATTTTTACTGAACACTCGTAATGTTGCTTCTTATTTCAAAGAACAAATTGTGATGACTGTTTATCTTAAAGACAGTGCCAAAGACATTGAAATCACCCAACTCCAAAAAAAAATTCAACTGGATCCTGCAACAAAAAAAGTAAATTTTATTTCCAAAGAAGAGGCAGCTGCCCAGTACGCAAGAGATATCGGCGAAGATTTCCTTGAGTTTCTAGGTTACAATCCCTTACTCAATTCGGTTGATGTTTATTTTAATGCAGCTTATGTTAATACTGTAAGCCTTACCCAAACTCAGCAAGAATTAGAGGTTACTGATTTTGTTGATGAAGTTGTTTTTGATCAACCACTGGTTACACTTTTAGACAAAAACATAGTACGTATTTCCTACGTCTTATTACTCACTACTGCACTTTTCATAACCATTGCTTTATTACTGATCAACAGTTCCATTCGGCTTTCGATCTACTCAAAAAGATTTATCATTAAAACCATGCAATTGGTCGGAGCAACGAAATCCTTTATTCGAAAACCGTTTATCTGGACTCATATGCGATTGGGCATTTTAAGTTCGTTTATTGCATTATCGGGCTTGGTACTGGTGTTCGTGGAGATTAATAAACGATTTCCTGAGCTTAATATGTCCGAAAATCCAGTCGAACTTGCTCTTGTGTTTGGAGGTGTTTTACTATTAGGAGTGGGTATTACAGGTCTAAGCACCTTTTTTGCTACCCAACGCTATTTAAATCTTAAATCAGACGCAATCTATTAATTCAATCCCCATGGAAAAAAAAAGCAGCCCCAAAAAACTATTATTTGGAAAAAGAAATTATCGTTTTCTTTTCTTGGCCCTTTTCGTCATTGCTACAGGCTTCGCACTAATGGTGGGAGGAGGCAGCGAAGATCCCAATTACTTCAATGAAGAAATTTTTAACTTTCGTCGCATTCGCTTGGCTCCTACTTTAATTCTCATCGGTTTTGGAATTGCTATGTATTCCATACTAACTAGAGAAACAACACAAAAATGAGTTCGATTGAAGCCCTAGTTTTAGGAATAATCCAAGGACTTACAGAATTTTTACCCATTTCTTCCAGCGGTCATCTGGAAATTGGAAAAGCACTTTTTGGGACCGGTACTATTGGTCAAGAAGGATTGTTTCTAACACTTGCTCTTCACGTAGGCACAGCCCTGAGTACTCTCGTTGTTTTTCTACCTGAGATAGGTACCTTATTCAAAGGAATGTTTAGCACTAAAAAAAACGAAAGCCACGCCTTTGTCCTTAAAATCATAATTTCCATGATTCCAGCAGTACTTGTAGGATTGTTTTTAGAAAAACAAATTACCGCTTTATTCGATCAAAATTTAATTTTGGTCGGAAGCATGCTCTTACTCACAGGAATCATTCTGTTTTGGGCAGAAAAAACACCAAAAGCTACAGGAGAAGTTACGTCTCGAAAAGCATTTTTCATCGGAATCGTTCAAGCCATTGCAATACTCCCAGGTATTTCTAGAAGTGGATCTACCATTGCAAGTGCGCTACTATTAGGAGTAGATCGTGAAAAAGCTGCTCGATTTTCTTTTTTAATGGTACTTCCTCTTATTTTTGGGAGTATGGCAAAATCAATACTTGATTATGAAGGAATCCCCATGCAATTGGATGTTTTGCCTCTCATTATTGGATTTTCTGCCTCTTTTATCACGGGTATTTTAGCTTGCAAATGGATGCTTCTTTTGGTGAAAAAAAGCCAGTTGATATACTTTAGTGTCTATTGTTTTATTGTGGGTGGAATTAGCTTATTTTATGGACTTTTTTAAACAATCTTTTTCTGCCGATTCCCTCTTAGAGGGCCAACTACTATTGATTGACAAACCCTTAGGTTGGACCTCTTTTCAAGTTGTAAACAAAATTCGTTGGCATTTAAAAAACGAAACGGGAATAAAAAAACTAAAAGTAGGACATGCAGGAACGCTTGATCCGCTTGCAACAGGACTGCTTTTGATTTGTACAGGAAAAAAAACCAAGTCTATTGAAACTTTTCAAAATCAAGCAAAAGAATACACAGGAACTTTTTTTTTAGGTGCCACTACCCCTTCATATGATCTTGAAACTGAAAGAGATCAAAACTTTCCAATAGACCATATTTCCTCTGATCTAATTCGTAAAACAGCAGAAAAATTTACGGGTGAAATTGAACAATATCCTCCCGTATTTTCAGCTTTAAAAAAAGAGGGGAAGCGACTTTATGAATACGCTCGAGAAGGACTTCGACCTGAAATAAAGCCCAGACAAATTTCGATTTCTCAATTCGAAATACAAAAAATTAAGCTTCCTAAAATTGAGTTTTTGGTACGATGCAGCAAAGGGACCTACATAAGGAGTTTAGCTCATGATTTTGGCAAAACGCTTCAATCAGGTGCTCATTTAACTTCACTACGAAGAACTAAAATCGGAGATTACAGTCTGGAAAATGCCTTTCATATGAAAAGCGTTTATGATGAAAATTCACCAAAAAATATTAGCTTGAAAACAAATTAAAAATTGTTATGGCAAACAATTATGATCTTATGCATTCCCAACTTAAAAAATTGGGATACATTCCATCTCCCATTGACAAGAATCTGGATTTGCCCTCAGCCATTAAAAAGCTCAAAAAGGAAAAAAATGCAGTTCTTTTGGCACATTACTATCAAGAGCCCGCCATACAAGAATTGGCAGACTATTTAGGCGACAGCCTCTACTTAGCCCAACAAGCTGCAAAGGTTGAAGCCGACATCATTGTTTTTGCCGGAGTTCATTTTATGGCAGAAACTGCCAAGATCATCAATCCAACTAAAAAAGTTTTACTCCCAGACCTTAAAGCTGGATGTTCCTTGGCAGACTCTTGTCCGCCAAATAATTTTGCAGTATTTAAAGCACAACACCCTAATGCTTTAGTGGTAACTTACATCAACTGTTCGGCTGAAATTAAAGCCTTAAGTGATCTAGTTTGTACCTCAAGTAATGCAAAAGAAATAATTGAAAGTATTCCCGTGAATCGTGAAATTATTTTTGCGCCAGATAAAAATTTGGGCCGTTATCTAATTAAAGAAACCGGTAGAGATATGATTCTTTGGGACGGCGCTTGTATTGTACACGAAGCTTTTTCCTTTGAAAAAATTGTTGCGCTTGCAAAAAAACATCCACAAGCAAAATTTATTGCACATCCAGAAAGTGAATCACCAATTTTAGAAATTGCGCACTACATCGGGAGTACTTCAGGCTTACTTCGTTTTGTGCAAGAAGATACTTCATCTACTTTTATTGTGGCTACAGAGGCAGGCATCCTTTATGAAATGCAAAAATGCTGCCCAGAAAAAACTTTTATTCCTGCACCCGTTGAAGACAGTACTTGCGCTTGTAGCGAATGTGCCTTCATGAAACTGAATACATTGGAAAAACTGTACAATTGTTTGGTTTACGAACTCCCAGAAATTAACCTTGACACTGCTTTAATAAATAAGGCACGAGAACCCATAGAACGAATGCTTAATCTGAGTTCACCATGACAAAGGACATTTTAGTCATTGGTACGGGTATTTCGGGGTTGACTTTTGCGATTCAAGTTGCACAAAAAAATCCTGACGTTACCATGGTTTTGATTTCCAAAAGTGATTTAAATGAAAGCAATACAAAATACGCACAAGGTGGAATTGCTGTAGTCTCCAACTTCAAAAAAGATTCCTTTGAAAAACATATTAAAGACACACTCCAAGCTGGTGCCGGTAGTTGTAATGAGCAGGTGGTAAAATTTGTCGTTCAAGAAGGTTATGAACGACTTAATGAGTTGATAAGATGGGGAGCCCAATTCGATAAAAAAAAGCAAAAGCTAGATTTGGCAAAAGAAGCAGGGCACTCAGAAAATCGAATCGTACATTACAAAGATCAGACTGGGCAACACATTCAAGAAGCACTCATTGAAAAAATCAAAACCTTTCCCAATATTGAACTGCTGGAACGTCACACCTTAGTTGATTTAATTACCGATCACCATTCCAAACAAAAAGCCAACAGTTGTTACGGGGCATACGTCATCTCGCAGGAGGAAGAAAAAATAATTAAAATAACGGCAAAAATAACGATTCTTTCAACGGGAGGTGCTGGAAGTTTGTATGCACATTCAACCAATCCTGATATCGCCACAGGAGACGGTTTAGGTGCAGCCTACAGAGCCCGTGTTCGGATGGAAGGGTTGCCTTACGTCCAATTTCACCCTACTGCCCTCAGACCCCAAGTTAAAGGACATACTTTTCTCATCACGGAAGCCGTTCGAGGGGCAGGAGCAAAATTATTCAATACACAAGGAGAACGTTTTATGTTGAAAAATGATCCCCGGGCCGAATTGGCTCCTCGAGACATCGTTGCGCGGAGCATTCAACGTGAAATTGAACAACAAAAAGAAGATTTTATCTGGTTAGATGGATCCGAAATTGAGCTAAAACAATGGGAAGCTCATTTTCCTACCATACTCCAAACTTGTAAAAGTCTTGGGATTTCATTGCCAAAAGACCCCATACCCGTTGTACCCGCTGCTCATTATTTTTGTGGAGGAATCAAAGTCAATGAAAAAAGTGAATCTCAACTCAAACGACTTTATGCTATTGGTGAATGCAGTGCCACAGGACTTCATGGTGCCAATCGCCTTGCTTCTAACTCCTTGCTTGAGTCTTTGGTTTTTGCTCATCGTGCTGCACACGATACCCTTTTGGAATTAAAAAAAGAATTTCCAAAAGAGTCTTTTTACAAAGCCATACCCAAATGGGATGGAGATGCTTATTCTAACAGTACAGAAATCCAATCCATAAAAAAATATCGCTTAGAACTTCAGCAACTGATGACTCAATATGTTGGAATCTTTAAAACCAATAAAGGCTTGCAAATTGCGGAAAAACATATTGACAAAATTTATGAAGCGGTCAATACCATTTACAACAACCACAAGCTGACCTACGGGCTGTGTGAACTCAGAAATATGATCAGTATTGCCTATCTGATCACAAAACAATCCCAAGAAATTACACAAAACCAAGGAGTCTTCTACAATCATGACTATGCATAAAGAGTACTACAAAAAATATCAGAGTCAGTTTGAGCATTTAATTGATAATGCCTTAGCAGAAGACATTGGGACTGGTGACCACAGTAGTTTATCGTGCATTGACCCTGAAAGTCAAAGTAGTGCAGTATTGCTCATCAAGCAAACGGGTATCCTTGCTGGCTTGGATTTAGCTTTACAAATTTTCAAACGTTATGATCCCGATTTAAAATTTAGACCCTTACTAGAGGAGGGATCAATTATTAATCCTGGAGATCAAGCTTTTATTGTTAGCGGTTCGACTCGATCCATCCTAACCGCCGAGCGCATCGTGCTGAATACCCTGCAAAGAATGAGCGGTATTGCTACTTTAACTTACCAACTCAACAAAAAAATAGGTCACACCTCTAGTAAATTGCTAGATACCCGAAAAACAACCCCCAATTTTCGATATGCTGAAAAATGGGCTGTCCTAATTGGCGGTGGAACAAATCATCGTATGGGACTTTTCGACGCTTTAATGATTAAAGATAATCATGTCGATTTTTGTGGGGGTATGACCCAAGCACTTCAAAAAACAGAAGCATATCTCAGTCGTTTCGAAACTCCAATGGAGGTTGTAGTAGAATGCAGAAACAGCCAAGAAATAGAGCAAACAATCCCCTTCTCTTTTGTAACTAGAATTCTTTTAGACAATCATACCATTGCACAACTGAAGCAAGCACTGGCACAAATAAAGGGTAAAAAACCTACAGAAGCTTCGGGCAACATCACCGAAGAAAATCTAGTCTCTGTTGCAGAAACTGGTGTGAATTTTATTTCTATGGGAGCTTTAACTTATGATGCAAAATGCATTGACATGAGTTTAAAGGCAATTTAAACACTTACACAATTCATGCAGTACAAAAACAGGAGTTGAGAATGTTCGCTATTCAACCCAGTAAATTATGCTTTAATTTTTATATTTGTTAATACATTTTTCTCAATGAAATATCAAAGAATCCTTTTAAAATTGAGTGGAGAAGCCCTCATGGGAGATCAAACCCATGGGATCGATCCCGTTAAAATTGACACTTATGCTAAAGAAATTAAAAAGGTATTTGACAAAGGCATTGAAATTGCCATCGTCATTGGGGGTGGAAATATTTTTAGAGGGATCTCTGGAGCAAGCAAAGGCATGGATCGTGTACAGGCTGATTACATGGGGATGCTCGCCACAGTCATAAACGGTCTTGCCTTACAAGGAGCATTGGAAAATAACAATGTGCCTACAAGACTTCAGACCGCAATCAAAATTGAAGCCATTGCAGAACCCTTTATCAAAAGAAAAGCAACACGTCACTTAGAAAAAGGAAGGGTTGTGATTTTTGGATCCGGAACAGGAAACCCCTATTTCACTACTGATTCAGCTGCTGTTCTCAGAGCCATTGAAATCAATGCTGATGTCATACTTAAAGGAACTCGGGTTGATGGAATTTACACCGAAGACCCAGAGAAAAACGATAAAGCCACAAAATTTGATAACCTTTCTTTTGATGAGGTGCTAAAAAAAGGGCTCAAGATCATGGATACCACAGCTTTTACCTTAAGTCAAGAAAACAAATTGCCCATAATCGTTTTTGATATGAATACTCCAAACAATTTGGACAATGTATTACAAGGGAAAAATGTAGGAACTAGAGTAGATCTTTAAATAATTTAGATATGGAAGATGAAATGAACTTTATTGTGGATACGGCTAAAGAAAGCATGGAACAAGCCATTGCCCATTTGGAGAAAGAAATGCTGAATATTAGAGCAGGTAAAGCAAATCCGATCATGCTCTCTACAGTTAAAGTTGAATATTACGGAACTCCAACTGCGCTGTCTCAAGTAGCGAATATTAATACGCCTGATGCGAGAACACTAACCGTTCAGCCCTGGGAAAAAAACCTGTTGGCGGATATTGAAAAAGCCATCTTAATTGCCAATCTAGGCTTCAACCCTATGAATAACGGAGAATCCATAATTATCAATATCCCTCCATTAACAGAAGAACGTCGAAAAGATTTGGCCAAACTTGCTAAAGCAGAATCTGAAAATGCTAAAATTGTAATCCGATCCGCAAGAAAAGATGCAAACAACGAAATTAAAAAATCAGATAGCTCGGAAGATGTCCAAAAAAACTATGAAATTGATATTCAAACTTTAACAGACGAGTTCATCCAAAAAGTTGATACTATTTTCAATTTAAAAGAAAAAGAAATATTAACGGTTTAGCTTTATTTTGACTATTTACAGCTGCTGAGGCTTCATGAAAAAGAAAAAAGATTCAAATGTTTGGGGCCTTGTGGCTCGGCTTATTTTGCGAAATAGGTTTATTCTATTAGCAGCCATAATCGGGATGACTTTTTTCTGGGGTACCCAGTGGAAATACATGCAGTTTACCTTCACTGAAGCAAACTTACTTCCAGACGATCATCCTGAAAACATCCTTTACAAATCATTTACTGACACTTTTGGCGATGAAGGTAATGTTGTGGCAATTGCCTTACAAGACGATCAATTTTTTACTCCTGAAAAAAGGAATGCTTGGCGAGAATTAAACAATCAAATAGAAGCTTTTTCAGAAATTGACATGGTCCTTTCTACTGACAACTTGCAGGAGTTGGTAAAAGATCAGAAAAATAAAAAGTTAATCCTCCAAGAAGTTGCCTTAGCATCAGCCAAAGACTCCACGTCCATTTTAAAATTCAAGGAAAAACTATTTCTAGAACTCCCTTTCTACAACAACTTGATTTTCGATTCTGAAACCAACACCCTCAGATCCGTAATTTACATGAATCCTGAAATTGTAAATACAGCCAAAAGAAAGGACTTTATTTTCGATCAATTCATCCCCCTAATAGATTCTTTTGAAGATAAAACCAAGACCGATGTCCACGTATCTGGCATGCCCTACATCCGCACGCTCAATGCACAAAATATTGTAGATGAAATTGGGCTTTTCGTTTTGGGTGCAACGCTGATCACTTCTTTGATCTTTTTTTTATTCTTCCGATCGTTTCGAGCCACATTCATCTCCTTATTCGTAGTAGCTATTGGAGTGATGTGGGCTTTTGGAATTTTGGGATGGTTGGGCTATGAAATTACAGTACTTACCGCATTGATCCCTCCTCTGATCATTGTAATTGGAGTACCCAATTGTATTTTCTTAATCAATAAATACCAACAAGAAATTGCAAAACACAGCAATCAGGCTAAGTCTTTACAACGTGTCATCATAAAAGTTGGAAATGCCACATTGATGACCAATCTTACTACAGCATCTGGATTTGCGACTTTTATTCTGACGAATAGCAAAATTTTAAAAGAATTTGGAGTGGTAGCCTCCATCAATATTATTGCCATTTTTGCTTTGTCTTTACTCATTATCCCGATTACTTACAGCCTAATGCCACTGCCTAAAAAGAAACATCTCAAACATTTGAAAAACAAAACCATCGACTATTTTGTCAGTTGGATGGAAAGTAAAGTGAGAAAAAAAAGAGTGAATGTTTACATTGTATCACTGGTCGGGCTCATTATTGGAATAACTGGAATTTATCAAATAAAAATCTCTGGAAGTTTGATTGAAGACATGCCAAAATCTGCTGAATTTTTTAGTGATATTCAATTTTTTGATCAAAGCTTTAACGGTATTGTACCGGTAGAAATATGGATTGACAGCAAACGTGAAAATGGTATTGTAAAACCCGCCACCCTGCAACGAATGAACCGCCTTCAAGAAACCATCGAGGAAATTCCCGAACTTGCCTCTCCACTCTCTGTTGTCAATGCGGTTAAATTTGCAAAACAAGCCTACTACAACGGCAATCCTAATTATTTCTCACTTCCCACCTCACAAGAAAACAGTTTCATCTATCCATATCTTAATAATGCCAAAGGTAACAATCAACTAATCAATGGATATGTAGATTCAACTGGTCAATTCGGAAGAATAACAACCTACATGAAGGATATCGAAACAGATCGTATGGAGAGCATTGAAGCCGACCTCCGAGAAGCCCTTGCGAAAATCTTTCCCAAAAACAGATACGGTGCCGAAATTACAGGAAAAGCACTACTCTTTTTAAAGGGTACAAAATACTTGATCAACAATTTAATTCTTTCGCTCAGTCTTGCCATCCTATTAATTGCTCTTTTTATGGCATTCTTGTTCCGTTCGTTTAAAATGATTATCATTTCTTTGATTCCCAATTTGCTCCCGCTCATCATCACAGCAGGTGTAATGGGCTTTACTGGAATTCCCTTAAAGCCATCAACAATTTTAGTTTTTAGTATCGCTTTTGGAATTTCTGTAGATGACACCATTCATTTTCTAGCAAAATACCGCCAAGAACTCATTGCCAACGGCTGGAAAATAAATAAGGCCGTTTTTGCTGCATTACGTGAAACAGGGATCAGCATGTTTTACACATCCATTGTACTCTTTTTTGGTTTTTCGGTTTTCATGTCTTCAAATTTTGGAGGTACCCAAGCACTCGGAGGCTTGGTTGCCGTTACGTTATTAATGGCCATGTTAGCAAATCTTATCTTACTGCCCTCACTTCTCATTTCATTAGAGGATACCATCAGTAACGACAAAGTACTCAAGAAACCTAAAATTGAAATTTTAGACTCCTAAGGGGAAGTATTTTACTAAATATTTTTCTGAAATAAACTTATCTTTGCCAAGCTGATTGAAATATTAAAATCACACTTTAAAATATTGTTTAGATCTGAAATCATAAAATCCATTTTTGATCTGTAACAATTAAAAAAATGAAATAATGAACGCAAACAAAATAAAATCTATTTTAGAATCGAATGCAACAGATCAGAAATGTGAAGTTAAAGGTTGGGTAAAGACCTTCAGAGCCAATCGTTTTATTGCATTAAATGACGGATCTACAATAGAAAACCTTCAATGCGTAGTAGACTTTGACAAACTTGAAGACAGCGTTCTAAAACAAATTACTTCTGGAGCTTCCTTACAACTGAACGGTACCCTTGTAGAGAGTCAAGGCAGCGGACAAAAAGTAGAACTTCAGGTTGAAGAATTGACTATTTTAGGGGCCTCTGATCCAGAAAGCTATCCCATTCAACCCAAAAAACACAGCTTAGAATTCCTCAGAGAGAAAGCACACTTGAGAGTTCGAACCGCTACTTTCTCTGCTGTGATGCGAATCCGTTCGGCTTTGTCCTTTGCGGTACACCAATTCTTTCAAGAGGAAGGTTTTTTTTATGTCAACACACCAATCATTACGGGTAGCGATGCCGAAGGAGCTGGAGAAATGTTCCGAGTCTCTACTTTAGATCCTAAAAACCCTCCCTTAAACGAGGAAGGAAATCCAGATTTTAAACAAGATTTTTTTGGAAAAGAAACCAACCTGACCGTTTCAGGACAATTGGAAGCTGAAGCCTACGCACTCGCACTGGGTGACGTTTACACCTTTGGTCCCACGTTTAGGGCAGAAAATTCAAACACCTCTCGACATTTAGCTGAGTTTTGGATGATCGAACCTGAAATGGCATTTTACGATCTCAATGACAATATGGATTTAGCTGAAAAATTCATCACCAGTGTCCTAAAACGAGTTTTGAAATCCTGTGAAAAAGACCTCAAATTTTTAGACGAGCGTTTTATCAAAGAAGAACAAACAAAACCTCAGCAGCAAAGAAGCTCCATGGGACTGCTGGAGAAAATTGAGTTCGTAGTCAACAATGACTTTAAACGAGTAAGCTACACCGAAGCAATTGAAATTCTAAGAAACTCAAAGCCCAACAAAAAGAAAAAATTTCAATACCCCGTTAACGAATGGGGGGTTGACTTACAAAGTGAACACGAACGCTTTCTAGTTGAAAAACATTTTAATTGCCCTGTAATACTCTTTGACTATCCTGCAAACATCAAAGCTTTCTACATGCGAAGAAATGACGATGGGAAAACAGTTCGAGCCATGGACATTCTCTTTCCAGGAATTGGAGAAATTGTAGGCGGATCCCAACGTGAAGAACGCTTGGAAGTTTTAGAACAACGAATCAAAGAAATGGAAATTGATGCTGAAGAATTATGGTGGTATCTTGATCTGAGAAGATTCGGTAGTGTACCACATAGTGGTTTTGGACTCGGTTTTGAACGTTTGGTTCAATTCACAACCGGCATGGGAAACATTCGAGACGTAATTCCTTTCCCCAGAACACCTCAGAATGCAGCATTCTGATGACTACAAAGTAAAATATTTATCTTTGTACTAATCATTGTCTTATGTTAAAACAACAGCTCCAAATAAAGCTTTCCCAAAAGCTCTCTCCTCAGCAAATCAAGTTGATGAAGCTGATTCAACTTTCTACGCTCGATTTGGAACAAAAAATTGAGACGGAAATGGGAGAAAACCCTGCTTTAGAAAGTGGTACTGAATCTGTTAAATCTGAAAATCAGGAAAGTGATTTTGAGGAAACAACCAAAATCGAAACTGATGAAATTGACATTGATCAGTATCTAAGTGACGATGAAATACCCTCGTACAGACTTTACACCAATAACTACAGCAGCGATGATCAGGAGCGAACCATACCGCTTAGTGGTGGGATTAGCTTTCATCAAAGTCTTTTACAACAAATGGGCAATCTGATTTTAAATGAAGACGAAATGCTGATTGCTGAATTTCTGATAGGTAGTATCGACGACAGTGGCTATTTAAGACGAAGCGACGATGAACTTATCGATGATCTAGCCTTTACCCAAAATATTTTTACTGATAAAAAACAACTAAGCAAAATTATCCGATCCGTTCAGTCTTTGGATCCCCCAGGGGTAGGTGCTCGTTCTTTACAAGAATGCCTAAAACTGCAATTGGAAAAGAAGAAAAAAGACCGACCGGAAGTAGTTCATGCATTAAAAATCATCCAAGACGAATTTGATCACTTCAGTAGAAAGCATTACAGTAAATTACAAGACCGCGTTGGAATCACTCAAGAGGAATTAAAAAAGAGTCTGGACTTAATTAGCAGACTGAATCCTAAACCAGGTGGAGCATTGTCCAGTACAGTTCAGAATACGCACGTTGTTCCTGACTTTATTTTGAGCATAGAGGACGGCCAAATCGAAGTGCAATTAAATCGGAGAAATGCACCACAACTCAAAGTTTCAAATGCCTACAAGGAAATGCTGACCGGTTACCAAGAAAGTCAAAAGAAATCAAAAACGCAACAAGACGCAGTTCAGTTTATTAAACAAAAGCTAGACGCTGCCAAATGGTTTATTGATGCCATTCAGCAAAGACACCAGACACTTACACTTACCATAAATGCAATTGTTGCCCATCAAAAAGAGTATTTTTTGACGGGTGATGAGCGTAAGCTGAAACCCATGATATTAAAAGATATTGCAGATAAAGTAGATATGGATATTTCTACTATTTCAAGGGTTGCAAACAGTAAATACATAGACACCCCCTATGGAGTAAAACTCCTTAAGACCTTTTTTTCAGAAGGGTTAAAAAACGAAGAAGGAGAGGATGTTTCTTCCATCGAAATAAAAAACATATTGAGTCAACTCATTGCAGAAGAGAATAAAAAGAAGCCGATTACCGACGAAGTTCTCTCAAAATTAATGAAAGAGAAGGGCTACATCGTTGCAAGAAGAACGATTGCTAAATATCGAGAACAACTGGACATTCCCGTTGCCCGATTGCGAAAGGAATTATAAAATGTAAAAGATTAATCCAATTTTTAATGGATTGAGTTCGAGAGGAATTGAAGTAGGACTTAAAGCCTGCTGATCAAAGAAAGGACTCAAGTGATAGGCCAAGAAAAAATTCCAAGTATTGTAGCCAAAACTCAAATGCGCTACCGCTCCCAACCTCTGAATTTCAGAACTGTTTTTCAAGAGTAAAGCATCTTGACGAATTTTGTTGTAATAATTCCATCGGAATGAGACTCCACCATAAACCCGCCAAAAAGCATAATCATCTACGGTCGCACTTCTCCATCGAATACTTAAAGGAAGTTCGAAAGAGTGAACCGAAAAGAATAAAGGAGAATCAGAATCTTCAGCAATCGAAAATTGAGTGCTATTTACTCCTTCTGGGCTTCGAAAAAAGTTCGTATTGTATCTTTCAAAGCTCATTCCAAGCCCTAAACCAGACGACCATTTCCCTGAAGCACTAAGTGGGAAATCTCTTACAAAACCCCACTGAAAATGTCTTGACAATCCTTTGGGGCTGAAATTCTCTTGATTGCTTTGAAGCACCATAAAGGATACGCCCAAATAAAATTGATCTTCACGAAAAAAATCATCTTGAACCGGATCCTCATCTTGACCGTACAAAGAACCAACTGAAAAGAAACAAAGAATAACTGCAATACAGTGCAAAAGTAATTTTGAAAATAAAGAAGCAAATTTCATTTCGGTTTAAAATAAAAAAAAGTGCCCTAAAATGTAAGGCACTTTTTAAACATTAAATTTAAAAAACTAGTTTATGTTCTGAGTGTAATCACCTAGACGTGTAGTGTAGTTAATTTTCAATGCGCTTACCTTACGAAGTTCCTGCTTAATGTCTTGAACCAGTCCCATTTTAGTGTCACTGTCAACCTTTAAGGCAGTAGTCAATACATTTTGTAGTTCTTGTCGTTTTGCAGCTCGTTCAGCTAAAATAAATGCTCCGACTTCGCTTACCGTAGCAAATTTATCATTCAACTGAATTTTTGCACTGGTCCCATATTTATCTTGGTAACGGTTAGAAGGCTTTCCAGCATAAATGTACATCACACGATCTTTTTTATCCAACTTCTGTACTTGATCCGCAGCAGGTAATTTATTAGCTACCATAAGGGTACTGTCACGCATTACTGTTGCAACCATAAAGAAGAACAAAAGCATAAAAACAATATCAGGCAAAGATGCTGTAGAAATGGCTGGCAAATCGCCCCCTTTTTTCTTTTTAAATTTTGACATAGTTTATTGTTTTAATTTGTTTTACTAGGTTCTGCCTCAGATAGTTTTTGTGGGAACATTTTTTTTACCACATCAATCTTGGGCTTTAAGTCTTCAACATCATCTACTGAAGTTCGCGGATCATCATATTTCTTTTGAGCATCCACAAAATTCAGTCCAACAGACGGATAGAGTCTTAAAAATTCACGGTTTCTCAACTCGTTGTAGGCCGCAACCAACTCATTTTGAATTGCGATGTATACTTTGTAAGAAGTTTCACGATTGTTTTTAAGCGAAATAATGGCTTTGTCTGGATTGTCAGAAGAAGATTCATCTCGTTCCCCCTGGCAATAGTCACAAGCTTCTTCACCTACTCCACCTCCGTTATCTAAAAAAGCTACTGCTAATGATCGAAGATCTTGGATATCCGTAAGTTCTTCTTCTACCAAGAGTTGGTCGTTTTTGTTTACAACTACAGTGAAGATATTTTTCTCTCTAATAATCGGAGGATCTACCTGGTCTTCCATAGGAGGCAACTTACGGTTTAACCCGCTATCGGTCTCAATGGTTGTGGTGACCAAGAAGAAAATCAATAAGAGAAACGCGATGTCCGCCATGGATCCTGCGTTTACTTCTGGTGCTGATCTCTTTGCCATAATTATCGATTAAAAATTTTCTTTGCTCCTGAAAAGATCATAGAAAGAATTGCTAAGGCCGCAAGAATGTAAAACATGCGTAAGCCTGTTCCTACCCATCTAGATCTGCTAGCAGAAAGCATTTCACCATCCTTAAGAGGTGTCTCAACACCTTCTGAAGCTGCAAAAGCTATGCCAACAACAACGGCGAAGCAACCAATAAAGATTAATGATTTTTTAAGTTTCTGTGAGCTAGAAGCAAGATTAAGTAAAGAGAATAATAAGGTCACTACTACGGCTATCAATAAAATGGCAATAGAAAGTGATACTAAAGGAGAAACCGTACCGAAGTCTCCCATACTGGCAGCCATCTTAATTTCTTCATCTCCAGCTCCTATTATTCTAAATAAGAAAATAACACCTAGCAAACCAAAAACAGCACTGATAATTTTTACAATTGTTTGAATATTCATGAGAATTGCTGTTAAAGGTTAATTATTTTTTTTGTGCAACAAGAATGTCTATCAAGGTAATTGATGCATCCTCCATATCGTTTACGATACTGTCAATCTTAGCTACAATGTAGTTGTAAAAGACTTGTAAAATAATCGCTACGATCAAACCAAATACTGTAGTCAAAAGGGCTACTTTAATACCCCCTGCAACAAGCGAGGGTTGCATGTCTCCTGCTGCTTCGATTTTGTCAAATGCTTGAATCATTCCAATTACCGTTCCCATGAAACCAAGCATGGGTGCTAATGCGATAAATAATGAAATCCATGACACATTTTTTTCTAATTGTCCCATTTGAACACCTCCATAAGCAACAACAGCTTTCTCAGCACTTTCAACGCCTTCATCGACGCGGTCCAAGCCTTGATAGAAAATTGAAGCTACGGGACCTTTGGTGTTTCTGCAGTATTCTTTGGCAGCTTCAACACCTCCAGAAGAAAGGGCCTCTTCAACACCTTCGGTAAGTTTTTTAGTATTGGTAGTTGCAAGATTTAAGAATATGATACGCTCAATTGCTATGGCTAGTCCTAAAATAAGACAGATCAATACGATTCCCATGAAACCTGGACCACCTTCAATAAAACGTTTCTTTAATTCTTGTGTAAAGGATGCAGATTCAGCAGTAGCTTCCTCTTCCATGTCTTGTACACTTGTTGCAGCTACGGATGTAGACAGATTAGGTAGTACAGTTGATGCGTTGGCAGTAGCCATAAAACCTAAAAAAGTAAGGGCAATAAATAGTTTTTTCATTGTGATTAATGTTTGTTCTTTTAATTAAATGCGTTTAAAGATAAAAAAAAAATATGTTCCATATTAATTTTTGTTGAGAGTCATTTTCATACTTATTAATACTGAAGTATTAACTACAGGTATAAAACTAACATACAAATATACTTTAACTAATATTGGGTATAAATGTATGGAAAAAGTTTATAAAAAATAAGGGTTAAATAAAGTAGAGATACTAAAATGAAGATTTAAAATAGAAGATTTATTATGTAATTTTTAATTATGTGAATTCTATTGTGAAGAGAATTTAAGTGTTGTTTTTTTTTAAACTATTCAAAATCAACTTTATTTTTATGATTTTACTTTTCAATTAATTAATTTGCATTTATGAGAAGATTAGCTTTTTTATCTATTCTGTCAATATTGATAAATTGTAACTCAATTGAAGTTGAAAACGATTTCAAAAATTGGAACGAATATTTAGGCGACAAATCAAGGAGCCATTATTCAAGTTTGGATCAAGTTAATACTGAAAATATAAAAGGCTTAAAGAAAATTTGGGAATATAAATCTGGAGGTATTCTTAATTCAGAAAATACAACTCAAATACAATGTAGCCCTATTGTTATTGATACTATTTTATATGGTACAAATCCTTTAACTAAGCTTTTTGCAATCAATGCAAAAACTGGAAAACAGATATGGGAATTTGATCATGGAGAAAACGCTGGTCCTGGTTGGTGGGGCGTCAACAGAGGTCTAATTTACTGGGATGACGGGCAAGATGGAAGAATAGTTTACACCTCAGGTAGCTATATTTTTGCAGTAGATGCTTTGACTGGAAAATCTGAAGAAACTTTTGGTAAAAATGGAAGAGTAGATCTAAGAAAAAACTTAGGACGCCCATACAAAGAAATGATTGTTATTGCTAATACACCAGGAGTTGTTTATGATAATATCTTAATTCAAGGTTCTAGAGTTCATGAAGGTCCAGGAGCATCTCCCGGACATATTCGTGCTTATGATTTAAATACAGGTGATCTAGTGTGGAGATTTAATACAATTCCACATCCTGGAGAATACGGTTACGAAACATGGCCCAAAGATGCTTGGAAACATATGGGTGGTGCAAATTCGTGGGCTGGAATGACTCTTGATGTGACCACTGGTATCGCATACATTCCCACAGGCTCAGCATCATACGATTTCTGGGGTGGTAATCGATCAGGAGAAAATTTATTTGCCAATTCTTTAATTGCGCTTAATGCAAAAAATGGAGAGCGAATATGGCATTTTCAATTCATTCATCATGACCTCTGGGATAGAGATTTACCAGCACCACCAAATTTGGTTGAAATTAATCGAAATGGAAATAAGATAAAAGCGGTTACACAGGTCACAAAATCAGGGCACTTGTTTGTTTTTGATCGATTAACAGGTGAGCCGATATATCCAATAGAAGAAATTCCCGTTAAATCTTCAAAACTTGATGGAGAAAAGTCTTGGCCTACCCAACCTTTACCGACTCACATACCTCCTTTTGCAAGACAAGAATTTTCCAAAGATCTAATTAATGATATGTTTCCAAATGCTAAAGCTATGCTTGCTTGGACACCAACTCAAAAAGATAAAATACTCGAAAAAACAGTTAAAGAAGTATGGGAAACTTTAAATTCAGAAGGACAATTTATTCCACATAGTGAAAAAATTAGATCTGTAACTTTTCCCGGTCTAGATGGTGGCGCTGAGTGGGGTGGTGCTGCATATGACCCTAATAGTAACTGGCTTTATGTAAACTCAAACGAAATGCCATGGGTCTCAATTGCAAAAAAAGTAAATTTTTCTTCCTCAGAAAATGGAAATAAAATAAAGGATTATGGTAAAGTTATTTATAATCAACAGTGCTCAAGATGTCATGGTGCTGATTTAAACGGAATGTCTAATATCCCTAGTCTAAAAAATCTTAAAAATAGATACAATGCCCTAAATTTAGCGTCCACAATTTCTAATGGTAAAGGAGGTATGATGCCCATGCCTCAAATTTCAAAAGCTCAAATTGATCTATTATCCGCTTACCTTTTAGAAGACGATAAAATAAAAGTTGAAATTACATCATTGCAAGAAATTGATCCTAATTTTTCACCTTATTCAGTAAATTATTTTGGCCGTTTTATGGATGAGAATGGTTATCCTGCAATTAAACCACCTTGGGGAACATTAAATGCTATTGATCTTAATATCGGTGTGATTGTCTGGCAAGTTCCGCTTGGCGAATATGATGAATTAACAAAGCTTGGTTTTCCAAAAACAGGAACCGAAAATTATGGCGGTCCAATTATCACTGCAGGTGGGCTAATTTTTATTGCTGCTACAAATGATGAATATTTTAGAGCTTTTGATAAAATCACGGGAGATGAGTTGTGGAAAAGTAAATTACCTGCTGGTGGGTATGCAACTCCCATAACCTATGAATTGGAAGGAAAACAATATATTGTTATTGCTTGTGGAGGTGGAAAAATGGGAACAAAGTCAGGAGATTCTTATGTCGCTTATTCCTTAAATTAATTCAATTAAACCACCCAATTAAAATAATCAATCTTTAATAAGTTTGAATTTGGGTTAGCAGAGAGGAAGGGATTCGAACCCTCGATTCCAATGCAATTGGAATACACACTTTCCAGGCGTGCGCCTTCGACCACTCGGCCACCTCTCTAATTCCTTGTACCAAATAAAGGGAAAAAATATGTTTTTTAAAAAAAAAATTACTTTTTAATGCCAATTTTTTGATTTTGGAAAACAGCCTTTGCATTTTGAGTTGTTATGGCATCAATCTCATCAGCAGAACTACCGTAACAGTTTGCAATTTTATCTCTGATTAATGGTAAATAAGCACTTTCATTTCGTTTACCACGATACGGTACGGGGGCCAGATAGGGTGCATCTGTTTCCAAAACAATAGAACTTAAGGGCAACTGGTTTAAAAATTGATCAATTTTACCATTCTTGAAGGTAACCACCCCCCCGATTCCTAACTTTAAATTAAAAGCAATTGCACGTTGTGCCTGTTCTAGTGTTCCTGTAAAACAATGAAAAATACCCCGAAGAGATTCCCCCTGTTGACCCTCCAATACTTCAAAAACCTCATCAAAAGCATCTCGACAATGAATCACTATGGGTAAGCCTTTGGATTTAGCCCAAGTTATTTGAAGGTCAAAAGCCTCTTGCTGTTGCTGTAAATACTGTTTGTCCCAATACAAATCAATCCCAATTTCTCCCACGGCTGAAAATTCTCGTTCTGCTAATTGCTTTTCAACACAAGCCAATTCTTCTCTAAAATTATCTTTTACGTGAGTAGGGTGTAACCCCATCATTAAGTGAATCCTTTTGGGATAGGATCGCTCCAAATCAAACATACGCTGATGGTATTCGCTGTCTATTGCAGGAACGTAAAAATCCGTTACTCCTTCACTAATTGCTGACTGAATCGCTGCGTCTCGATCTTCGTCAAAAGCTTCTACATACAAATGGGTGTGCGTATCTATCAATTGCGTTTTCTTTGAATGACAAAAATAGTTAAACTAATAAAAGAAAATACTTATTTAAATAAGTATGACGTATTTTTGACTACAATGAAGCATGCTTCCTTTATTTCTTTAAAAATATCAAAAACCAAGCACTTACTGTGTCGTGCTCGAATCAATGGTCATAGTGCCGTTCTTTTAGTTGACACTGGAGCCTCAAACAGTTGTATTCACAGCGAGTTACAAGAAGCATTTCAACTCAAAATCAAGGGCGATCCCTTCGATGCCGTAGGTGCCAGTGAAGGAAAAATGAAAGCAACCATGACCCAAAAATGTGAACTTCACTTGGGGCGTCACAAACTCGCAAAACACGCTTTTGTGTTACTGGATTTAAGCCACGTAAATCAAACACTGGATTCGCAAGGAGCTAAACCCATTGATGGAATTTTAGGCGCAGATTTTTTAATCAAAAATAAAATAGTGATTGACTACAGAAAAAGGAAGCTTATTTTATAATTCCAATGCCTTTTGAGCATCTCCCTCCATCAAAATAGTCAATGGATCTTCTAAGGCTTCTTTGATCGCTACCAAAAACCCAACCGATTCTCTCCCATCAATAATTCGATGATCATACGAAAGTGCCAAATACATCATGGGTCTAATAACCACCTCTCCGTTTACCGCTACAGGTCGCTCAATGATGTTGTGCATTCCCAGGATTCCAGATTGAGGAGGGTTGATTATCGGGGTTGAAAGCATGGATCCGAACACCCCTCCATTGGAAATGGTAAAGGTTCCCCCGGTCATGTCGTCCACAGTAATTTTGCCCTCTCTTGCTTTTACTGCAAGGCGTCCTATTTCTTGTTCCACTCCTGCAAAACTCAATGTTTCCGCATTGCGAACTACAGGCACCATCAATCCTTTAGGGCCCGAAACGGCAACGCTAATATCACAATAATCATACGCTATTTTGTAGTCCCCGTCCATCATGGAATTTACATCTGGATAAAGTTTTAAAGCTCGAACAACGGCCTTGGTAAAGAAGCTCATAAAACCGAGTTTTACACCATGTTTTTCTAAGAATGCATCTTTATGCTTTTTTCTCAAATCAAAAATAGTTGCCATATCAGCCTCGTTAAAAGTAGTCGACATGGCCGTTTCATTTTTTGCAGCCACCAGACGTTCCGCTACCTTTCTTCTGAGCATTGAAAGTTTCGATCGATCTTGATTGCGATCTCCCCAATCGGGTTGCGTTCCCATAGAGGGAACTGCTTTAACAGCATCTTCTTTGGTAATACGTCCTCCCCTACCTGTTCCTTGAATGGCAGCTGCGTCCATCCCTTTTTCAGCAATGATTTTACGTGCTGCTGGCGAGGGTGTTTGTGTGGCATAACTGGGAGTCGTTTCTGAAACAGCAGGCTGAGGTGTCTCCGCTTTTGGAGCCTCTGAACTGGAAGAAGCAACGGCCCCTCCTTCAGGAGCTTCCCCTTCGGTATCAATATGACATACTACAGCTCCTACCGCCACCGCGTCGCCTTCTTCGGCCTTCAGGCTAATGGTTCCGCTAACCTCTGCTGGAAGTTCTAAAGTAGCTTTGTCAGAATCAACCTCAGCAATTGCCTGATCCTTTTCCACATAGTCTCCATCAGCAACCAACCATTGGGCAATTTCAACTTCGGTAATCGATTCACCCGGTGAGGGAACTTTCATTTCTAAAATCATGATTTACTTCTTTGTATTTCTAATAAAATTATCTTGTGAGGAATCAAAAACATAATCCAACACTTGTTGATGTCGTCTTTGGAAACGAACAGCACTTCCTGCAGCTGGAGCTCCATAATATCTTCGAGTTGCCGGACGAAATTTACGCGCAGCATCCCATTGTAACAACAAGTAGCTCCAGGCCCCCATATTTCGTGGTTCTTCTTGTGCCCATACCCAATCTTCTGCATGAGGATACTGTGCTAAATTCTTTTCTATTTCTTTAATGGGTAACGGGAATAATTGTTCCAAACGAATGAGCGCTACGTCTTTACGACCTCTTTTTTCTCGTTCTTGATCTAAATCGTAATAAAATTTACCCGAACACAACACTACCGTTTTCACTTCTTCCGCTACTACATCAGAATCTCCAATCACGGCTTGAAAAACGTCATTAGTCAACACTTTTTTTGATGAGACTGCCTTGGGGTGTCGTAACAAACTTTTGGGTGTAAAGACCACTAAGGGTTTGCGAAACTTGGTCTTCATTTGTCGTCTTAACAGATGAAACATGTTTCCAGGAGTGGTACAATTGGCAACAAACATATTGTCTTTGGCACAAAGTTGAAGGTAGCGTTCCATTCGGGCAGAAGAGTGTTCTGCTCCTTGACCTTCGTATCCGTGAGGTAATAACAAAACAATCCCGTTTTGCAATTTCCATTTGTCTTCAGCCGAAGAAACATATTGGTCCAACATAATCTGCGCTCCATTGGAAAAATCGCCAAATTGAGCTTCCCAAAGGGTTAGGGTGTTCGGACTTGCCATGGCATAGCCGTAATCAAATCCTAAAACTCCATATTCCGAAAGAAGGGAATTGTAAATACTAAAACGACCCTGAGATTCAGGATTGATATGATTGAGAAGTACTACTTCTTCTTCGGCACTTTCGGTTTTGATTACCGCATGACGGTGAGAAAAAGTACCTCGCTCTACATCTTGACCTGACATTCGGACATGGAACCCTTCTTGAAGAAGTGTTCCGTAAGCCAATAATTCGCCCATCGCCCAATCCAAACTGTCTTTCTCAAAGTACATCGCTTTACGATCGGCAACCAAACGTTCAATCTTACGAAGAAATTTTTGGTCCTCCGGGAGTTGGGTAAGGGTCTTTGCTACCCGATCTAAATCTTTTTCCGATACCGATGTTGAAACTGATTTCATCATCTGGGTTTCGTCAACCCGTTCAAAGGTCTTCCATTCATCTTCCATAAAAGGAGTGATGACGGTAGTTTCTATTTTTCTAGAATCTTGTAAATCATCTTCTAAAATGCTTTTGTAGGCCTGCTCTAATTCTTTAACATATCCCTTTTGGATATGACCACTTTCAAGCAATGTAGCAGCATAAATGTCTCTCGGATTGGAATGTCGGGCAATGGCTTTGTAAAGTTCCGGCTGAGTAAATCGGGGCTCATCGCCCTCGTTATGTCCGTATTTTCTGTATCCCAACAAATCAATAAACACGTCTTGTCTAAAGCGCATACGGTAATCTAAGGCAAAAAGTGTGGCGTGAACCACCGCTTCTGCGTCATCTGCATTTACATGCATGACAGGCGACAGCGTTACCTTGGCTACGTCTGTACAATACGTACTGGATCGGGCATCCAAGTAATTGGTGGTAAATCCGATCTGATTGTTTACTACAATGTGTACTGTACCTCCAGTACCGTAACCTTTGAGTTTTGCCATTTGAACAATCTCATAAGGCAATCCTTGTCCTGCTATGGCGGCATCACCGTGAACTACAATGGGGAGTACTTTATTGGTATCGCCCTCAAACTTGTTTTCCAATTTAGCTCGGGTAATCCCCTCGACTACCGCGCCAACCGTTTCTAGGTGAGAAGGATTGGGAGCAATGTTCATGTTAATTTTTTTACCACTGTCTGTAATCCGTTGAGAAGTCCATCCTAAGTGATATTTGACATCCCCATCAAAAATGGTTTCTTCGTAATCTTTTCCATCAAACTCACTGAAGATATCTTTTGTGGATTTTCCGAAAATATTGGTCAGTGTATTCAATCGTCCTCTGTGAGCCATTCCCATAACAAACTCTTCTACTCCTTGGTTTGCCGCAGCCTCTACCACTGCATCAAGAGCTGGGATCAAAGATTCCCCTCCTTCTAGGGAAAAGCGTTTTTGACCCACGTATTTGGTATGCAAAAAGTTTTCGAAGCTTACCGCATCATTTAGTTTTTTGAGAATGTGTTTTTTCTGTTCTACCGAAAATTGCGGGTGATTGTCATTGATGTTCAATCGTTGTTGAATCCAATTGACTTTTTCAGGATTTCGGATGTACATGTATTCAATCCCTATTGAGTCACAATAGATTCGCTGTAAGTGTTGTATGATCGTGGTCAAACTACTGGGACCAATTCCCATAATTTCTCCTGCGTTGAATACCGTGGGTAAATCTGCTTTTGAGAGACCAAAATTTTCAAGATCCAGCGTTGGGCTGTATTTTCTTCGTTCTCTTACTGGGTTTGTTTTGGTAAACAAATGTCCTCGACTTCGGTAACCGTCGATTAATTTTACAACTCTAAATTCCTTTTGCAAATGCTCGGGAACCTCAACCTCAGGGGTTTCCAACGAGCCGTTGCTCTCTACACCAAAATCAAAGCCTTGAAAAAAAGCCCTCCAACTGGGCTCTACACTATCGGGTTGTTGTAAATACTGGTCATAAAGCGCTGCGAAATGAGCGGTATGTGCAGCATTTAGAAACGAATAATTATCCATGCAAAAAAGCGCTACTAAAATCCTAAAACAAAATTACAACTTTTGGGGGAAGTGTTTCTCTATTTTTCTAAAAATACAGAATTCACATTAGGAATCTCTTTTTTTAAAAAAGAATTGCCCTTCTTTAGCTCTCAAAAAAGGAACTGAATTGCCTAGAATTTTTTGTGTAAAAATTTTCCCTATCTCCTTTCCAAGACACCTAACATTTTATACCTTTTACCCATGTTTGCACTCGTTGATTGTAATAACTTTTACGCCTCTTGTGAGCGGGTTTTTCAACCGCAATGGGAAGCGAAGCCCATCGTTATCCTCTCCAATAACGACGGTTGTGTCATTGCTCGGAGTAACGAAGCCAAAGCACTAGGAATTCCTATGGGTGCCCCTGCCTTTCAATACCGCTCCTTTTTTAAGCAAAAAGGAGTTCAGGTTTTCTCCTCTAACTACCCCCTCTACGGCGATATGAGCAGTAGGGTCATGTCCATCTTAGAACAATACACTCCCAATCTAGAAATTTACAGTATCGACGAAGCCTTTTTACAATTCAAGGGCTTTGATTTCTTCGACCTGCAAACCGAAGGTCACCGAATGCGAAAACAAGTTCGTCGGTGGACGGGCATTCCCGTTTCTGTAGGAATGGCACCCAGCAAAGCATTGGCTAAAATCGCTAATAAAATTGCCAAAAAGTACGAAGTAAAAACAGGCGGTGTTTATTGCATTGATACCGAAGATAAAAGAATCAAAGCTTTAAAATGGACTTCTATTGGAGACGTTTGGGGTATTGGCAGGCAGCACCGCAAACGTCTCGAAGCCATGGGAATCACAAATGCTTGGCAGTTTAGCCTACTTCCTGACGATTGGGTTCGGAAGCACATGAGCATATTAGGACTTCGCCTAAAAAAAGATTTACAAGGACTGCCTTCCATTCAATTGGAAGAAATTCAACCGCCTAAAAAGGGAATTGCAACCACCCGCAGTTTTGAAGGAACACTGACCGCCTTTAGTGACCTAGAAGAACGCATCTCTACTTTTGCCAACAGCTGTGCAGAAAAAATGCGGAAACAAGGCAGCAGTTGTACCGCTTTACTTGTCTTTTTGCGCAGTGATCCTCATAAAAAAGGAACCCTTCCCTACCGAAATAGCTGCGTACTCACCCTACCCTACGCAACCAATTCCAGTATTACCCTGAGCAAATACGCCGTGTTGGGTTTGCGCAAAATTTTTAAAGACGGAATACACTACAAAAAAGCAGGAGTCATGATCATGGGATTGATCCCTACAGCAAACCGACAACTCCCTTTATTTGAAAAGGAAGAAGTCAAACATCTAGCCGTTATGCAAGCCTTGGATCGTATTCACAAACGCTTTGGACCACACCAAATGAAGCTGGGCAATCAAGACCTAGAACGCACCTGGAAAATGAAACAAGAACACCTCTCTCAACGCTTTACCACTGAAATCAGTGAAATCATTACGGTAAAATAAACTTATGGAGTCCAAAAAAATAACCTTTTTTCATCCCGATCAAAACCAGCAAAAGTCACTGCACCTAGCACAAGAGGGAATCTCTGCTGGATTTCCTTCTCCGGCAGACGATTTTAAAGAATTGCGGATCAGTATCGATCAGGAGGTGGTGCGCAACGAAGAAGCTACTTTTTATGCACGGGTCTCTGGACAGTCCATGCAAGGCGCTGGACTGGACGATGGTGATCTTTTGGTCATCGACCGAAGTATCGAACCTCAACACGACAAAATTGCCGTTTGCTACATCGACGGAGAGTTTACCGTAAAACGCCTAAAAGTAGTTCCTAAAGGCGTCTTTTTAATGCCTGAAAACCCCAATTACGAACCCATAAAAATAACCGAAGACAACGAACTCATCATCTGGGGAATCGTTACCTATGTGGTCAAAAAATTATGAAACGCCTGCCCTTCAAAACGCTTACATTCAACCTTTTTATTCTACTCTTTCTGGTTCAGTGCAAAAAAGAAGAAATTCAAATAGTACCGGATTGCATTCAACAAAAAATTGACGTGCTAAAAAAGGAACCTGTCAGAAATCCACCCGCAAAACTGTATCAGTACACCTACAAAAACCAAACGGTTTATTTTTTTCCACAATACTGCTGTGACCTTCCCAGCGAATTGTATGATGAAAACTGCGCACTACTTTGCTTACCCGATGGAGGAATTACAGGACAAGGAGACGGTAAATGCACTGATTTCTTTTTAGAACGAACCCTTGAAAAATTGATTTGGGAGGATGTGAGGGAAAATTAAAAGTGTTCTAGTATTACTCCATCAAAACCTTATGAAAAAGCTTTGCTAAAAAGGTAGCCAGTTGGTCGCTGGTGAGTTTGATATCTGAAGTATGGGTAGCCAAAAATAATTCTGGAGGGGCACCGACCAACATAAAACTGAGTAGTAGAAACTCGTATTTTTCGGTAAAGGATTTGACCTTCAAATCGGACTTTAAATCTCGGTTTAAGTTTTTGACAATGGTTTTAATAATTGCACTTTGGTAAGAACTTTGTCGAATATGAGCTTGATTTAAAACATGGAATTGAATCATTTGAGGGCTACTGATCAGGTTAAAATAGCCTTTAAAAGTTCCATACAGGTAGTCGTAAACCGTTTTACTTTCTCTACGGGTGTGTTGAATGGCAACTTTTACCTTTTGGTTGAGCTCGTCAATTAAGGCATCGAAAAGGGTCTGAGTATCGGGGAAGTAATTGTAAAAAGTGCCACGAGCAATATCGCATTTTTCTACAATGTCTGCCACTGTAGTTTTTTCAAACCCTCTTACAGAAAAAAGGTTTAGGGCTTCATCGAGAATCCGTTCACGTATTTGTTTTTTTTGGGTTTCACGTTTACCAAGAATTAATTCCGTTTCTTTCATATTCACAGACGCTCAAATACTCCCGCAATTCCTTGACCTCCTCCCACACAGGCAGTGACCATTCCGTAACGTTGGTTTCTCAATTTCATTTCCTCCAGGAGTTGAATGCTTAGTTTTGCTCCCGTACAGCCCAGCGGATGCCCTAATGCCAATGCCCCTCCGTTTACGTTTACGGTTTCTGGATTTAGTCCTGCTTCTTGAATTACTGCTAGAGCCTGAGCAGCAAAAGCCTCGTTGAGTTCTGTTTGCTCGATCTCAGAAAGTTTAAGTCCGGCTTGTTTCAAGGCCTTTGGAATGGCTACACAAGGACCTATTCCCATGTACAAAGGATCCACCCCTCCTACTGCACAGGCTGCCAATCGCGCTATGGGCTCTAAATTTAAAGCCTTAACCACATTTTCACTTACAATCAAAGTAAAAGCTACTCCGTCTGAAGTTTGCGAAGCATTTCCAGCAGTAACAACTCCTCCCTTTTTAAAAACGGGTCTTAGTTTTGCCAAACCTTCTAGGGTTGTATCGCGTCGTACTCCTTCATCCATGGCAACCACATGACTTGAAGTAATTTTCTTGCCGTCTTTTACAAATACATCTTCTACTTCGACAGGAACAATTTGATCCTCAAATTTACCCGCATCAATAGCTGCTGCAGCTTTTCGATGTGAATCAAAGGCAAATTGATCTGCTGCTTCTCGGCTGATTCCATACTTGGCCGAAACAGCTTCTGCAGTATGCCCCATGCTTAGGTGGTAATTTATGTTTTCCATGTTGGCTTTGAAACTAGGAGAAAGTTTGTAACCTGTCATCGGGAGCATGCTCATACTTTCAATTCCTCCTGCAATGTAAATCTCGCCAAATCCTGCTTTGATCTTCGCTACTGCCTGACCAATGGCTTCCAAACCTGAAGCACAATAACGATTAATGGTGACCCCAGGAACTTCTATCCCCAAGGCACGGGCAGAAATCAACCGTCCGATCTGTAGCCCTTGCTCTCCCTCCGGATTGGCACAGCCTACAATAACGTCATCCACCGTTTTGGGATCAACTTCTGGAACTGTGGTCATTAAATGTTTGATGATATCAACTGCTAAATCGTCAGAGCGATAATTCTTAAACCCTCCTTTTTTAGCTTTTCCAATGGCAGAACGATAGCCTTTAACAATGTATGCCTCCATAATTTAGTTTCTTAAGGGTTTGTTATTCATTAATAAATATTGGATCCGATCCAAGGTTTTTTGGTTTCCTAAAAGACTCATAAAACCTTCTCTTTCAATCTCTAAAAGATATTGCTCACTTACTTGTTGGGGTGCTGTCAAATCACCGCCACACATGACATACGCAATTTTTCGTGCAATCTCTACGTCATAATCTGACATGTATTCTCCCATTCTAAATTCGTTGATGGCAGAATACAGGATTCCCATTCCCGACCTACCCAAAACTTGAATGTCCTTTCTCACGGACGGTGGGATGTAATTTTTTGATAATTCAAGTACTTTGTCCTTTGCTCTACCGATATTCATGGGAGTATTGACACAGACCTCGTCTCTATCTTTTTTAAGATAATTTAAATCATAAGCTTCATAAGCCGAGGTCGAAACCGCAGCCGTGGCAATGGATTTGAAATAATTGATTAATGTGGGAGATTGTACATCGCCCTCAAAGAAATCATCGGAGGCGCGCAATACAAACTCCTTGGTTCCTCCTCCGCCAGGCAAAAGTCCTACTCCTACCTCAACCAAACCAATGTAGGATTCGGCGGCGTAAATCCCAGCATCGCAATGCATGGCAATTTCGCAACCACCACCAAATACATACCCTTGCGTTGCCACCACCACCGGTATTTTTGAGGTTCGGATTCGCATATTGATCTGCTGAAAATCGTCCACAAATCGCTCCAAAACATCGAACTGTTTTTGCATGGCAAACATTCCAATATTCATAAGGTTGGCACCTACAGAAAACTGTTTTGCATTGTTTCCAATCACCAAGCCTTTCCAATCGCCTTCTTCTGCCAATTCAATCACTTCCAGCAAGGCTTTCCCAACTCCTTCACCTATGGAATTACTCTTGCCCGTAAATTCCAAGCAGAGGACTCCATCACCAATGTCATGAACAACCGCCTCACTGTTTTTAACTAAAGGGGTTTGAGATCGGTAACTATCCAATAAAATAAAGGCTTCCGTTCCAGGTACTGCCTCGTATTTTTTGGATTCCATGTTGTAGTATTTTTTTTGTCCTGCTTCAAATTTGTAAAACTGTAAATTTCCTGCTGATTTCATTTCAGCTATCCAATCGGGAAGCGCTGCCCCCACCTTTTCAATCAATTGAATCCCTAAGTCAAAGCCAATCAAATCCCAATATTCAAAAGGACCGTAATCCCAAAAATAACCCGTACGCATAGCATCATCTACTGGATAATATTGATCTGAAATTTCTGGAACACGAGCCGCTGAATAGCCAAATAATTGTCCAAAATACTCCGCGAAAAACTGCTGCTCTTTCGTCTCACCTTCCACAAGGTATTGCAGTCTTTTGTTCATCAACTCCATCCCTTTTGCTGTTTTTACCACTTCCATTTTAGGACGGATGGCCGGTTCATAGGTCAACGTTTTTAAATTGAGTGCATTGATGATGGTTTTCCCCTTTTCGTCTTTTTGATTGGTTTTTTCGTAAAATCCTTTCGCTGTTTTGTTTCCTAAAAATTTATTCTCCAAAAGGAAATTCATAAACTTGGGTTGGGGGCGTTTTTTAAGCTTGTCAATGTAATCGTCATGCTCCACATTGTCTGCTACAAATCGACTTACATTATCTCCCGTATCAAGTCCTACAAGATCTTGTAATCGGAAGGTGGCGGTATTGGGACGACCTATCAGTGAACCTGTCATGGCATCTACCTCTTCAATTCGGAATTGATATTTTTCTGTCAATAAAGTCATTTCAGACCCTGACATAACTCCAATACGGTTTCCAATAAATGCGGGTGTGTCTTTACATAAAACGGTTTGTTTTCCTAGAGTTACTTTGCCAAACTCCATAAAGAAGTCAATTACTTGGGGTTGAGTTTCGGCTATGGGAATAACTTCTAGCAATCTTAAATAGCGTGCTGGATTGAAAAAGTGAGTGCCACAAAAACACGCTTTAAAATCTTCTGAGCGACCCCCAGCTAATAACTGAATGGGGATACTTGAAGTATTTGAACTGACCAAACTTCCCGACTTTCGGTACTGATCCACCTTTTCAAAAATCTGTTTTTTTATGTTTAAATTTTCAACGACAACCTCGATGATCCAATCGGCCTCTGTAATTTTTTCAAAGTCATCCTCAAAATTTCCGGTTTGAATTCGCGACGCAAACGATTTGTGGTACAAAGGCGCAGGTTTGGATTTGATCGTTTTTTGTAGAGCCGAGTTTACCAATTTGTTGCGATGCATTTCATCTTTGGATTGGTCTCCTTCAAGCTTGGGGGTTACGATATCTAACATGAGTACCTCCATGCCTACGTTTGCCAAATGGCAAGCAATTCCAGAACCCATTACCCCAGATCCCAAAACGGCTACTTTTTTCAATCGATAATTCATACTTTGGATTTTGATTCAATAAATTTAATTAAAAAAATGACACCGTGTCATTTTTTCTTTTTACTTTTAATAAAAAAACAGCATGAGTGTAGAACATATGATTTCTCAATTCGAAAAAAAAGCAGGAAATTCAGCACCCATAGGGGGTACCATTAAGTTTGAAGTTGACGGTCATGGTATTTTAATTGACGGTACAGGAGATACAAATACAGTTAGCGCATCCAATGGTGAAGCCGATTGTACGATCAGTCTGACAGCTGAAGTTCTGGAAAAACTCAGAGACGGTGCTATCAATCCTATGATGGCCGTAATGGGAGGACAAATAAAAATTACTGGCGATATGGGACTGGCCATGAAAGTTCAATCCTTGATGGGGTAAATCTCAATTAAGGTAAAATTCATAGACCAAAACAGCTAGGACAACTCCTTTAATAAAAGCAATCCAAAGCATCGGATAAATGCCCATGCGATCCGCGAGATTTTCAGCAATTCCTTTATGCCATTTGTAAAGATTCATTTCAGTTCAATTCAGTTCTAAAGAGCACAACTCATGTCTTCCCCACAACATTGGGGAGATTTGATCTTTCCCTCACAACTTCTGCAAATTGAAATTTGAACTTCACTTCCGTCATCAAGAGATAAATGATCGTTTTCAAGGGGTTGGTCACATGTTGCACAGCTTGCATTAACCGCCATACCACAAGATGCACATTCGTAAGTAGCCATAATCTAGTTGTTTATTTTACACCTAATTTAATTATTTTTTATGATACGGAGAAGTGTCTTACTTAAAAAATAGAGCAGCACAAACCAAGGAGCACCATGAAGAAATAAATCGAAAACATCCATCGCAGCCATTCCTTCGCCACCTCCTAAAACCCAACGCATTTTTCCAAACAAATGGGGCTCTGGAGTAAAAGGTGCCAAACCTAAAGTCAAACACAGCAATATTGATAAAAATAAATTGGAATTGAAAAACTTTTTCATTTTGTAGCAGTTAAGGCAATTGAGGGCCATGCCACAATCTCTTGGGTAAATTTATCTCTAGGCATTTGTGCATTTACTAATTTTAAATGAGCGGTTAAGGTATTCGCTAGCTCCTTTACCTTTTCCATTTCTGAGGTAACTAAATTCTGGTTTTCTCCAATATCGTTTTTAAGATTGTAAAGTTCGAAAGTTTGGTTGGTATGAAAATAAATCAACTTCCAGTCGCCCTTACGAACAGCACTGTAACTCCCAATACCTGGGCCTTCAGGACCCCATTCGTTTGGATAATGCCAAAATAAGGAACGCTCTTGGGGAGCGGTTTCAGACTGCTGAAGTAAAGAGGTAAAACTTCTTCCATCAACTTTTTGAGGAATATCATTTGCTTCAATTTGAGCCATTTCCAACAGAGATGGAAAAAAATCTTCAATAATTAAGGGCGTTGCATTGGTTGAACCCGCTAGGGACTTTCTGGGCCAATAAGCCAACATAGGTACGCGAATACCTCCTTCATAAATCGATCCCTTTCCACTTTTCAACGGGAGGTTATGACTGTGCTTTTCACCGCCCCGTGCAACGGCACTCAAGCCCCCATTATCCGACATAAATAAAATAATGGTATTGTCTTCCAGTTGATTTACCTCCAAGTAATTGAGAACATCTCCTAAGGCTGCATCCATACTTTCAATCATAGAAGCATATCGTGCCTCAGGTTCTTCCAATCCAAGATCACGATACGGTTTAATAAAACGATCATTTGCCATTAAAGGCGTATGAATACCATACAGTGAAAAATACAAGAAAAAAGGCTGCTTATTTTTTACGGGTTTGTCCAGTGCATGAACCACTTCTTGGGTAAGGGCTTCGGTTAGAAAAATATCTTGTCCGTGGTATTTTTCTAAACCGGGAACTGCCCAAACTTCTTTTCCCGGTTTACCGTTGCCAAAGTTTTCACGACCTAAATAACTTTCTGGTGCACCTGCTGCATGACCGGCAATATTGACCGCAAAACCCAGATTTAATGGATCAGAAGAAGGGTACCCCAATGCCCCCAAATGAGCTTTTCCCGCATGAATAGTATGGTATCCGTTTTCTGCTAATATCTTCGGGAGAGGCTTTGCATACGCTGCATTTGGAGTGGATGAGTCCAAACCAATCCCATTGTAATTCCAATCGGGAAACTCCAAAGTTGGATGATTCAGTTCCATGGGCTGTTTTTGATCGGGTCTTAACGTCCAATTCGTAACTCGGTGTCGTGCTGCATTCATCCCTGTCATCAAACTCACTCGTGTTGGAGAGCAAACAGGGGTAGCATATGCATTGGTGAATTTCACTCCTTTTTGGGCAAGGCGCTCCATGTTGGGAGTCTTGTAGGTTTTATTAAACTCGGTGGGTTGATTCCAAAAAGGAACTGAGGTGTCTTGCCAACCCATATCATCTACAAAAAACAAAACAATATTTGGTGGTGTTGATTCTGATTTTTGGGTTTGGCAACTCCAAAGAAAAAACAAAAACAGGATAAGAGAAAACAAGCGTTGCATATCAATCAATTTAATTCAGGTGCTCTGAAAAGCCCCATATTAGAAAGTACAACTTGCGCCTTGGTGTCGGTAACGGTAAATCGGATTCCCTCAACGACTTGGGTTGGAAAGCGAACCAAACGTTTATTCCCAATGGTAGTGCCTTTGTATGCTTGTTTCCAAACCCCTTTTTCTAAAACTTCAAGTGTAAACGATTTTATGCGTTGCCCCATGGGAAGGTACTCTTGAATCATAAAAGTATTTACAGATTTGGGAGCTTCCAAATACAGTGTAATTGTGGGCTTTTTATCACTGAACTTTGAAACCCAGTACGTCTCCAGATCGTTATCAATAAGGGCTGATTCTGAAAAATTCATTGCTGTAGAACTGGTTTTGAGACGCTGTTCTTTGACATAATTTTTAGTAAATGTTTTCTTTAAAAAAGCAGCAAGTGCATTCAAATTAGCGACTTCGTTTTCGTGAACCAACCCTCGAGTATCTACAGGTAGATTCAACAAAAGGGAACTATTTAACCCTACAGAATTGTAATAAATATCCACCAATTTAGAAAGGGATTTAACTTGATCGTCTTGTTCTGGGTGGTAGTACCAACCGGGCCGGATGGAGACATCGGTCTCAGTAGGGATCCAATGCGTTCCTTGCTCCTGACCTGAAGCAAACTTTTGAAAATCGGGCATGCCTCCATACACACTGTCACGGTAAATGGGTGACCAAGTGGTTTCATTGGCATAACCCTTTTCATTTCCAACCCAACGAATGTCGGGGCCCGCATCACTAAAAATAACTGCTTGAGGCTGAAGACTTCTGACCAGTTTTACGGTAGTGGGCCAGTCGTAATATGATTTTTTGTCAACCCTCCGTTCTTCATTTGCTCCGCCGTAATAACCGTCTCCTCCATTGGCACCGTCAAACCAAACCTCAAAGATTTCTCCATATTCTGACAACAATTCTCTAAGCTGATTGCGGAAATAGGTAATGTATTCTGGTGTACCGTAATCGGGATGATTCCGATCCCAAGGAGACAAATAAATTCCTAATTTTAAATCGTATTCTTTGCAGGCTTCAGCTAATTCTCGAATCAAATCTCCTTTACCCTCTCTCCAAGGAGAATTTTTAACCGAATGCTCTGTAAATTCACTTGGCCATAAACAGAACCCATCGTGGTGTTTAGCCGTAATGATAATGCCTTTCATGCCCGCCTCCTTAGCAACACGAGCCCATTGACGGGTATCCAATTCAGTCGGATTAAACTGTGAAGGCTTTTCGTCACCGTATCCCCACTCTTTGTTGGTAAACGTATTCATATTGAAGTGAATAAAAGCGTAATATTCCAATTGCTGCCATGCCAACTGGTACGCATTGGGTAAGGGCTTTACAGGCTCCAAAGGAGGCTCAACAGAAGTACAACCCCCAATAAGGAAAATGAATAGCGCTACTTGAAAAAGTTTTTGATACCTAAACTGATGCATTGGTTTATTTTTTAAATTTTGGATTAATAAATTCCCATTCTCTGATATGCGCAGGGCGATGCGCAATGCGTTGTAAAGAATCTATTTTTAAAACAATTTCAGGATGTTGCTGGGCTAAATTTTTTTGCTCTTGGGGATCTTCTTTTAAATTGTACAATTCCCAATCCGCTTCTGAATTTACTTTCATTTCTACTTTTACCCCTTTCCAATCTCCCATTCTCAAGGCAATCTGTCCGCGTTTTTCGGGGTATTCAAAGTAAATAAACTCGTGTTGTTGTTGTCCTTCTTTTCCTAGAAGCTCAGGTAAAATAGACATTCCATCTGGGGAGCTTTGCTCTTGTCCACTCAGAGCCGCGAAAGTATCAAACATGTCCCAATGTCCAGATACCAAATCCGATACCGTTCCGGGTTCAATTTTTCCTTTCCAGTAGGCAATAAATGGAATTCGAATACCTCCTTCATAAACATCCATTTTTAACCCTCTTAAACCTGAAGCACTGTTGAAATAGTCGGCCTCTACCCCTCCAGCAAAAGTAGGACCGTTGTCACTACTAAAGAGAATTAAGGTGTTTTCTTCCTGACCTCTTTGCTTTACAGCTTCCCAAATTTTTCCCACCTCAGTATCTAAATGGGTAATCATTGCAGCATAAGCGGCACGCGGATATTGATGGGCAGTGTAGCCTTGATTTCCATAATAGGGTGTTTCCTCAAATTGAGTACGATAGTCTTGAACCAACGAATCCGGTACTTGAAGAGAAACATGTGGAATAGGAGAAGGATAGTACAAGAAAAAAGGTTTTTCAACATGGGTTGTATCTAAAAAGTGTAATGCTTTGTCAATCATCCGATCGGGTGCATAATCCTTCCCTTTGAATTGGTCGAAAGCCTCTTGACCACTCCCCTCTTTAATACGATTGTGAACCAAAAAATACTCGTTATCCAGAGGTGCTTCTACGTCATTTTCCCAGAGGTGGGTTGGGTAATAATTATGTGCCTGTTTTTGATCCAAATAGCCATAATAATAATCAAAACCTTGAAGTAACGGGCTCCCTGTAGTATCGTTCATACCCAGACCCCATTTTCCTACCATTGCAGTTTGATAACCTGCTTTTTTGAGCATTTTTGCCAGGGTTGGAGTTGATTCTGGTATGGGCATTTGACCTCCTTCGTTTTCGTCTTCAAATTGACCCAATTCGTAATTCCCTCTTATGTAGGCATGACCGGCATGGGTTCCTGTTAAAAACATGTATCTCGAAGGAGCACAGACGGGTGCCCCAGTGTAGTGCTGAGTGAATCGCATCCCTCCTGCCGCCAAACGATCTAAATTGGGGGTTTTGATTTTTTCTTGACCATAGGCTCCAAGTTCACCATAACCCAAATCGTCAGCTAAAATGTAAATAATATTAGGAGGTTGAGGCTTGTTTTGTACAGGGTTTTTACATCCTAATAAAAACAGTCCAAATAAAAAAAAGAGTGCTGAATTTTTCATATTAAATTTTGATGAAAATTTGTTTTTTAAACAACCAATAACAGACGTACCACAATCCAAAAAGCACTACAAAACCTGATGTTAAGTCTGCTAACCAAGGAGAAAAGCCACCGATAAAACTGTTCGAAAAAGGTCGGATAACTTTAAGAAATAAACCACCACCACCTAGGGAAGCAAAAAGATAAATAAAGAGAGGATTCACCCCAACGATTCTAAATACAAATGTTTTTTTGATGATTTGCTTTACATCAATTAACCAATAACAAAGTGTGAGGGCTAAAAAAGTCCATCCGCCTGAAAGCAATACAAAGGAGGTCGTTGAAATCCGTTTGATCACCGGAGTAAATATGGATGTAATAAACCCTAAGGCAAGTAATACAACAGCTGTAATTACCAATCGTTTGATCTTTTCGGACTGTTTGCTGTTTTCCATCAACCATTTTCCTGCAACTACTCCCCAAAGGGTATGTGCAGCAGTAGGGAGTGCATTGAATGCAGCCCAGTGCCCACCGTATTCATAGCCTGAAATCAAAATATTAAACCATGCACCAAAATTTTCTCCTGCCACAAAAGCCTGGTCGTAACCTACAATAGGAAAAAAGCGGTAGAGCAAATCTGAAATTAGTATGCAGATAAAGCCCACCATTATTTGTACAGTGGAAGCTTGTTTTAATAAAAGGAAAGAAATAAGATAGGTAAAGGACAATTGAGCCAAAACATTGTCAAACTGAAAGACAATTTTTTCAGGTCCAATACAGTAGAGTGCCCAACCAAAAAACAATAATAAAAATGCCCTTCGAAAGGCATGATTGCGAATCTGTGCTTCATTTGCTCCTTTTTTCTTCCGATTGGCATAGGAAAACGGGATCGAAACCCCCACTATGAACATAAAAAAAGGCTGAACTAAGTCCCAAAAATGCAAGCCCTCCCATTGAGCATGATGAAACAAAAAGTCCATTATTGCAGTGAGTTTTTCATTACCTGAATTCGTCAATACCTCAAAAAGATGAGCAAATTCTGCGATCAGTAAAAACATAACTACACCCCTGAAAAAATCTAAGGAAACAAGTCTGTTATTCAATTTATTCTCACTCACTTCAATTCAATTTGGATTACAGTATCAATGGCATCTCTTTTGAGTTTAGAAACATCAATTGCCAATCCGAAATCATCATTTCGGTACGGTAATTTTGTATTGGTTTTCAGGTCATAAATCCCTTTAATTTTCACAGGAACTTCGTCTGCATGTATGATTTCAATTTCTGGATTCAACAAGTGAACATAAACTGTTTTTCCTTTTTGGGTAGAAACAAAATCGTCGTTAGGAGGAATCGGTCCTTTACGTGTACCGTAAATTGTTTCACCATTTTGTTTTAACCAATCACCCATTGCCCTTAATGACGCTTGGTGTTTGGGTTGTATTTTCCCATTAGGCATTGGACCTACATTGAGCAACATATTGCTTCCATATCCTGCGGCCTTTATCAAGTAGTGAATCAATTCTTTTTCTGATTTGTGTTTTCGGTCTTGAAGATTGAATCCCCAAGAACCATTAATGGTCTCACAAACTTCTAGGGGCACCGTTCCAATTTGATCGGCTGGCGTTCCCCATCCCGTAGTGTTTTTACCGGGTAAATCTTTTTCAAACATTTGGAAATCTTCTCCCTCAATCACAGCTATGTGATGATTGTTCCCAATAAGCGCTTGAGGTTGCATTTCATGAATCATTCCATAGATGTCATCATAGTGCCAGTTTACTTTTGAAGCACCGAATTTTTTTCCATTCCACTCCTTTTGATCCCAATGACCGTCAAACCAAATTCCACCAATTTCGCCGTAATTGGTAAGCAATTCTTTGAGCTGTGCTTTCATAAAGGCAACATAATCTTCCCATTTTCCTTCGCCTCTTCCTGTTATTCCCAACCCCGTTCTCCCTCGTGGGAAATAATCGTCTCGATTCCAATCCAAAAGGGAATAATAAAAAAATAATTTGATTCCTTGCTTGCGGCATTCTGCGGCTAGCATTTTCAAAACATCCTTTCCGTAGGGGGTTGCATCCACAATGTCGTAGTCGGTGACCTTGGAATCAAACATTGAAAAACCATCGTGATGTCTGCTAGTAATGGTTATGTACTTCATCCCTGCATCCTTAACCATAGTAACCCATTCCACAGGATCAAACCCAATGGGGTTAAAAAATTGAGGGAGTTTTTCATATTCTTCTACACTGATATTTTGATTGTTCATTACCCATTCACCGTCGCCTAAAATGCTGTACACACCCCAGTGTACAAAAAGACCAAATCGAGCATCCTGAAACCACGTCCTTGCTTCCAAGTTTTCTTGACTTGGTACATAATTTTGTGCATTTAATGGAGTTCTTAAAAAAAGTAAAAAACAAGCAATAAAAAGTGGCTTAAAATAGAAACGCTTCATGTTTTAGAGTTTAGTTATCTAAATGTAATAATTTTTATTTTGTTTAATAAACAATGCATTTCTGATAAGGATTTTTATTACTGTCATTTTCATTGTACCTTTTCTAAATATTATTATTCAACTTCAATATGCGATTACAGTTAGCACTTTTTTTCTTAAGCTTGGGTTTTGTAAGCTGCTCACATTCCAATGAGAAATTAGAAACGCACTTATTTAAAAATGAGGTAGGAGATTATGCCTGTTACCGAATTCCAGCGATCGTTCAAACCCCAGAGGGAACACTACTGGCATTTGCTGAAGGAAGAAAAACAGGCTGTAACGATTTTGGCAATGTAGATATTCTACTTAAAAGAAGTAACGATGGAGGTCGGCATTGGAGCGAAATGGAGGTTGTTGCAGAATTCGGCGAACTACAAGCAGGTAATCCAGCTCCAGTGGTAGATCGCTTTGATCCACAATATCCTGAGGGGAGGGTGTTTTTATTTTACAACACAGGCGATGTGTCAGAGCACGATATGCGTTTGGGAAAAGGAACCCGTGAAGTTCACTACATCACCAGTACTGATCAGGGAAAAACTTGGTCAAAATCGACCAACATTACAAATCAAGTTCATTTCAATGCTACGACAGCTTTTGCTGAGAAGGATTGGCGAACCCATGCGACTACTCCAGGTCATGCACTTCAATTTGAGCAAGCACCCTACCGCGGACGCATCTATGTTCCTGCCAATCATTCACAAGGAGACCCTCTTGATGGATTTAATGAATACCGAGCTTATGGATTTTATTCAGATGATCACGGAAAAAATTTTAAAGTCAGTCCTGATCTTAAAACACATTCCTCTAATGAGGCTATCGGTTTGGAATTATCCAACGGTACACTGATGCTCAATGTGAGAGAACAAAACGGAGCTACAAAACAAAGACTCATCGCGCTCAGTTCGTCAGGTGGTGCGCAATGGGATTCTGAATTCTTTGACGAAGAATTAATTTCACCTGTTTGTCAGTCCAGCGTGCTACTGTTTCAAGGAAGCCAAGACACCCTTGTTTTGTATTCAGGTCCAAACAGTAAAACACAGAGAGCTAAAATGACTATTAAAGGAAGTTTGGACGACGGAAAGACATGGCCCTTAGAAAAAGAAATTTATTCTGGTACTGCCGCTTATTCTGATTTAGTTCAAATTGACGAAAAGACCATTGGACTTTTCTATGAAAGGGACAATTCAGGAATTTATTTTACTCGTGTTGATTATTCAGAGCTCGAGAAATAATTTTATTTTTAAACAAATATGCACTATGAAAATCAATAAACAGTTTCTGTTACTTACACTATTACTAGTATCAAGTAGTTTTATTTTTGCGCAAGATTGGGCAAATTTTGAACAATTTAAGGCTGCAAATGAAGCACTCCCAGCGGTTAAAAATGGAGAAGACAGAATTGTCTTCATGGGAAATTCCATAACCATTGGTTGGTTGGAAACCCATCCCGAGTTTTTCAATGGTAAACCTTACGTAAATAGAGGTATTAGTGGTCAGACTACTCCCCAGATGCTCGTTCGTTTTCGTGCGGACGTAGTAGCACTTGACCCAAAAGTAGTAGTCATTTTGGCTGGCACCAATGATATTGCTGGAAATACAGGACCTACTACTTTAGAAATGATTGTGGACAACCTGAAATCCATGACAGAAATTGCGCAGGCTAATGGAATTAAAGTAATTCTATGCTCAGTCCTTCCCGCCTATGATTACCCTTGGCGCCCTGGGTTAGAACCCAATGTGAAAATTCCAAAACTCAATGCGCTTATTAAAGATTATGCCGAACAAAACGGGGTTTACTACCTTGACTACTTTAGTGCTTTAGATAATGGTAAGAATGGAATTGATGAAAAAAACAGCTATGACGGAGTACATCTAACTCTAGAAGGCTATCAAATTTTAGAACCCTTGCTGGAAGCTGCATTAAAAAAGGTCTTGAACTAAGACAGTTGCAAGACCTTTTTAATTTATTCTAAAAGAAATTTTAAATTACTTTGAGAAGGAAACTGTGGCTCTGCTGTAACCCCATCCAAGGTGCAGATTCATACCATTAGCACTACCCTTTTCAAAAATCATTGAAAAAGCTTCAAGTGAATCATCAACTTCTGAAAGTGGCGCGGTAATTCTAGCTACATCTAAATCTTGGCTGTAACTGTAGGATCCCCAAACATGTGTCGCTTTATTAATGATAAGGGTAATTTCACCTTCAGCGGGAATTGCGTACATGGTGTAAGTTCCTGCATCTAAAGTGGTATTCCCAACGTTCATGGAGGTGTAAAGAGTCAATTCAGTTGCTTCATTGGCACCCATACGCCATAATTTACCATCGGGTACTAAGGTTGCAATATCACGTCCTTTTAATTGCGGACGACTGTAAAGAATTCGAGCCCAAGGCTGCTCCCCTTTGTTTGGAGCATATTCGATCATGTCCATGGGGCTTTTGTCTAAACCTTTAAACTTTTGAGCTTGAAGCGTTGAGACGGTTACAAAAAATAAAACTGCGAAAGTGATAAGATTTTTCATTTGTAATGGTTTTAGGATACTAAGATAAGACAGTATTGATAAAAACAAATTTAATTTCTAAAAGAAAGTCGAGCGGCAACCGGATGATGATCAGAAACCCACAGCCCTTTTTTGGTTTTAAACCACAGATGCTCAGCCTGGATCAACTCAAATCCCTTTTGAAATATGTAATCTATTCTGCGATCTCCAACTGTCTGAGTATCGAAACCCGTAAAGGTTCCATAATTTGGTGCCTCTCTCGAAAGTTTATGCTGCACATCTTGATAAGCTGACTGGAGTATTTTTATTGGCTTTTCTTCTGGCACTAAATTAAAGTCTCCAGTAATGATAACAGGGATCTTTCGCGTGTTTAACTGAGTTGCCTGCTCCAAAATCAGTTGGGCGGCGTTAGACCTTGCTTCCGTTCCCACATGATCAAAATGAGTATTGAAAACCCAAAATTCTTTTTTGTTTTTTTTGTCATAAAATAGAGCATAGGTGCAAATTCGTTCCAATGCAGCGTCCCATCCTATTGAAATTTGATTGGGAGTCTCGGACAACCAAAAGGTGTTGGAATCTATCAGTTTAAAGCGTTGTTTATTAAATAAAATAGGGCTGTACTCGCCTTCCGTTTTACCGTCTGCACGACCTACACCTACGTAGGAATATCCTTTCATTCCATCAGTTAAGTCCAACAATTGACTGTGTAAAACCTCTTGCATGCCGACAACGTCAGGCTTCATTTCAGTTAGTGCTTTAACCATATCCTCCTTCCTATTGTCCCAAAGATTGGGCCCATCATCAGGGCTTGCATAACGAATATTGTAAGACATGACGCTTAATTCCTGAGCGTTAATATTCAGTATTGCTCCACTTGTGATTAGCAAAAAAAAGCTAAAAAAAATTTTTATTTGGTTTTTAAAAATCATTACTCAAAAGAATTGACTTGCGAATCGTAAACACACATTTTATTATCCGATTTAACAAAATAAGATTTGTAATTGGTGGCTTTAGGATCGGTGCAACCGCATAAATTTAAAAGTTCCATATTTTTAAAATCTATGGGGTGACTTTCAGCCTGAACGGCAATAAAACCTTCACTTAATCTTTGTCCTTCTTTAGCAATCCATTCGGCTTTATTGGTTACTCCCATGGAGTCCCAATCAGAACCATTTAAAGCTTTACTGATAAAAGCACCTCCAATTTGTGGATGTTCGTAACGCAATACCGTATCATTATCAATCAAATGAGCAATGTACTCATCTCCCATAACAATTACTTCTACGCTAACCCACTGATCACCCTCATACGTTTTTGAATTTGAATCGATACAATGTGAGTAATCAATCTCCCCAAAACGCTCAACGGCCGTTCCAGGAGAACATAAGTTGGCTGTAGTTCGTTTTTTACCATCACCCAAACCTCCCAACAACTGAACCTCTACAGATACCGGAAAATGCTGTTCAAAAGTATTGCTTTGGGCAGATTGCGAATGTACCATAATTCCACTATTACGAACATTCCACGCTTCTCCACCCGGGGTTTGATCGCCTAAAAATCGATAATCAAAACGAAGTTTGTAATGCGAGAAAGGTTGATGATAGTACATATGCCCATACTTATCATCAAAATTTTCATATTCATCATAAACAATACGCAGCATGCCTTGCTCTACCTGAAAAGTATTTAAATAATTATCATTTAGATTTCGGTCTGCAATTTTGATATCCCAACCGCTTAAGTCTTTACCGTTGAAAAGAGCTATCCATTCTTCACGGTCTGGGTCTGCATTGGTACTTTGTTCAAATAATAAAGTACCCGCTAGACAAAAGAAACTCAAAAAAAGTGCATACTTCATAGGCGTAGTTTAAAGTTTAGATGTGTTGTAAAGTTATCAATAAATAAATGCTGAAAATCAAAAAAAATTCCGATTTTTAAAAACAATCCTCTGGATCTAACACTTTTTTGTATTTTTCTTAAAAACTAAAACTAATGAAATATTCTTTTTTAACCGTTGCCTTTTTTTTGGGTTTATTAATCAGTCAAGCCCAACATGGAAAAGTGATGGACAATCTTAGCTTGGAAAGCAAAATTTTGGATGGTGAACGTAAATTTTCTGTTTATCTCCCCCCAGACTACGAATCCTCAAGCAGAAGTTATCCCGTACTTTATCTTTTACATGGATACACTGATGACCATACGGGCTGGGTTCAATTTGGCGAAGTTCTTCACATAGCAGATCAAACCATTAAAAGTGGGGAAGCCACCTCAATGATTATTGTCATGCCCGATGCAGATACTGGCTTGCCTGGCTACACCAATGCCATATCGGGGAAATGGAATTACGAAGATTTTTTCTTTAAAGAGTTGATGCCCCATGTAGAAGAACGTTTTCGAATTAAAAAAGAAAAACGCTTTCGTGCAATTGCAGGACTCTCCATGGGCGGAGGAGGAACATTTCTCTATGCACTCCACCGACCCGATTTGTTCTCCTCTGCAGCACCCTTGAGTGCTTGGATGGGTCCTCAAAACCTTGAAGAGATGAATGATTTTGCGAATCGTGAAAACATGAAATTCGATGAAAATAAACTTGAAAGCTTCTTGGAAAAAAACAACCCGCTTCGGCTTGTAGAAAAAATGGACACCAAAGAATTGAATTCTGTACGCTGGTACATTGATTGTGGCGATGATGATTTTTTGTATGAAGGAAATAGTCTAATGCACATCAAAATGAGGGATAAAAAAGTAACTCATGAATTTAGAATTCGGGATGGCGGGCATACCTGGACATATTGGAGAACTTCATTACCCAAAGTTCTCGCATTTATTTCCGATCACTTTCATCAGCGCTAAACGATATTAATTGTGAAAACTCAAATCACCCTCTGTTTAATTTTGGTTTTTTTTATGAGTAGTTGCTCCAAGTCAGAAGATGTCACAGATACCTCTGGAATAAATTCTGAAAATAGAGCGAACTTGAAATCCCTGCCTTTGATTTCAATTAATACCAAAGGCAATACCATAGTGGATGAACCCAAAGTAAGTGCCGATATGCAAATCTTCGAAGGGGACTCTTTGATTGAATCCCACCAAATTGGGATTGAAATTAGAGGATCCAGCTCTCAAATGTTCGAAAAAAAATCTTTCGGTTTTGAAACATGGGACGCAAACAACGAAGACTTAGATGCCTCTGTAGGAGGTTTTCCAGAAGAAGAAGATTGGATTTTGTACGGTCCTTACAGTGACAAGTCATTAATACGCAACGTGCTAATCTATCAGTTGTCAAATGAAATGGGGCGCTATGCCACCCGTACAGCCTTTTATGAATTAGAAATAAATGAGTCTTTTCGAGGAACCTATGTCTTAATGGAAAAAATAAAGCGAGACAAAAACCGAGTTGCCATTAGTAAGAATAAAGAGGAAGACGTAAGTGGTGGATACCTATTAAAAATTGACAAACCCACTGGAGATGGTGAAAGCTACACCGAGGCGATTTCTTTTAGCTCTCAATACACTGTTAACGGTACTTTAGGGCAAAATAAAAACACTCATTTTCTTTACGAATATCCTGATGAGGACGATATCAATGATTTGCAAAAACAATACATCCAAACTTACATTCACGATTTTGAAACCGCACTTGTATCAGAAAACTTTAGCTCGTTAGAAAACGGATATCAAAACTACATTGATCTAGACAGCTTCATTGACTTTTTTATCCTGAACGAAGTTTGCAAAAATCCTGATGGTTTTAGAATCAGCACCTTCTTGCACAAAGATAAAGGTGAAAAATTAAAAATGGGGCCCATCTGGGATTTCAATATCGCATTTGGAAACGTGGACTATTGTGGCGGTGATTCACCTGAGGGATGGACGCATCGTTTTAATGAAATTTGTCCAAATGACAACTGGCTGGTTCCTTTTTGGTGGAATCGTTTTTTGGAAGATCCTGTTTTTGTCTCGGCACTTAAAGCACGTTGGACCAGCCTAAGAAACACCCTTCTTGCCACAGATGAGGTTCTAGAAAAAATCGTCACCCTTCAAGAGTATTTAGAAACAAATAATGCCGTTCAAAATAATTTTTCGAAATGGTTGGTCTTAGGAAAATATGTATGGCCCAACGCTTATGTAGGAAACAATTATGAAGACGAAATGAATTATTTGAAGGATTGGACCATAAAACGTCTCGCATGGTTAGACAATTCAATTGATGCCCTTTAAATGTTAAAAGCTGTTATTTTCGATATGGATGGGGTAATTGTTGACAGTGAACCGTTGCATCATAAAGCCTATCAAAAAATGTTTGTCGATTTTAATTTAGACGTTTCTAATGCGCTTTATGAATCATTTACAGGCCAAGCAACTCTTGCGATTTGCGAAAATTTGTGTACTACGTTTAATTTGAAAGAAGACCCCAAAATACTCGTAGAAAGAAAAAGGACACATTTCAATTATTTGTTTGAAGAAGATCAAGAACTTGAGCTTATTGAGGGTGTGTTCGAACTCATCCAGAATTATTTTAATTCAGGACTTACTCTAGTTTTAGCTTCTTCAGCTTCAATGCAAAATATTAATCGAATTTTTAAACGGTTTGATTTAGACCCTTATTTTAATGCTAAATTTAGCGGTGCAGATTTGCAAGCCTCAAAACCGCATCCTGAAATTTTTATTAAAGCCAATGCTTCAACTGGATTCCCGTCCGAAAACTGTTTTGTTATCGAAGATTCCACAAATGGAATTCAAGCTGCTAAAACAGCAGGACTTTTTTGTGTAGGATTTGATAGCCCACATTCTAAAAATCAAGATTACAGCAATGCGGATCTGACCATTCAGTCATTCAAGGAAATTGAGTATTTAAAAATGAAATCTTTTTTTGAATAAGCCTCCGCTTTGGATCTGGTTTCTTTTTACTTAGACAAAGAATACTTCTTACCAAAAAAGAATTTCATCAACAAACAGCCAAGCATCTTCTCCAGCCGCTGGATGCCAACTGGGGAGTTTTCCGAAATTTTCTACCACTACTTTTAGTTCCGTATGTGTTCCAGATGAAATAGGAACGGTAAAACTCTTTTTGGTGGTCTCGGTAGGAATTTTCTCAGGACGGTATTTGTAACTTCCTATTTCAGTGAAGGAGTTTTGTCCGTTTCGCCCAAATATGCGAACACTTTTGGGATAAATAATCCAGCCCCCAATGGATTCCATACAGCTTATCGTAATATTATTTATGGATTCTTCTTGATAAACTTTTGTAGTAAAAACAAGATCATTACCAGAAAAACCTAGCCATTTGCCATCGGCAAAATTGGTAGATCCTTCTTCAAAATCAAATAGTTTGTGAACTCCTGAATAACGGTTTGAAGGACGGGTCGCCATCTCATAATCTTTAATACTCTTTCCTACTTTAAAATAATCTTCAGTAAGAACATCACTGGGTAGCCAACCGCTTTTAAAACTCCTTGCTTTTAAAGTTAACGATTTATTTATCTGAATAGGATTTTCGTAAATGATGGCTGTAGAATCAGGATCACTTCCATCCAATGTGTAGCGGATAACATTTCCTTTAATTTTACTAAAAAAATCGACTTCCAACGTAGTGTCAAAAAGTGTTTTCTCAGTAATAAGTTTTGGAGGTTTTAACTGTTGTGGATTTGAAAAGCCATCAAACACGCCAAATACCAATTTGATTGATGTTTTCTCCTGCAGTTTTTCTTCTTCGTCCGATTTTATCTGAGCATTCCATGCATAGAGGTATTCCAAGGAAGGGTGCCGAAAGAGTTTTTCAATTCCTGCTGATGAAACATTGGTACCCCCAATATTTAATGAACGTAAAGGCAGATTGATCAACTTTTCAACATGATGGTCTTCAGTATTGGTTTCATTTAACTTTAATTTCAAAAGGTTTTGGAACGATTCAACTTCTTCCCAAAAGCGATTGGGTAATTGAAAATTAGACAGTTCCAATTCAACCAGTTGTTCGGCAGCTTTCAACAATACTTTTATTGCACTTCGGTCCAAAGTCTCGCCTTTGAATTTGGCTTGAATAAAAGGGGTGTCTGCTGTGTAGGAGGTGATACGAAAGCCCGCTTGCTGTAGGTCTAAAAGCACACTTGCTTTGAGCGGACTTACATCGGGCAACTCTTTGGGTAAAAATTGCGCAAAGGATGTTTGAACTTGTTGAGGAAGAGACTCAAAAGAGGCTGTACCCTCAAAATGACCTCCCTGATCTATCCAATAAGCTAAAATTTTGAGCTCAGTAGAAGTCAACTGAGGTCTTCCTTTAGGAGGCATATGCAAATCATCTTCTAAGGGTAAGGCTGCATATTCTATGATTCTGCTTTCCATTGAATTTCCAACTAAATAGGGCATTCCGCGTTCTCCTCCCTCCAAAATTGCCTGAGGCTGATGCAGTGCGAGTTCTCCTTTTCTTTTAGAAAAATTATGGCAGCTCACGCATTTTTTATCAAAAATCTTTGCCACCGCTTGAGAATACAATTGAATGGAATCCAAATTTATGGAGGCTTCCTTTTCTTCTGCTACAGGAATTGACAGATACTCTTCCCCATGGGTAATCTGACCTCCGTAATGACCTGTAAGTCCTACTATCAAAACACTAACTCCAAACAATGGAATGAAAAGAGTTTTGTAAGCAATCCTTTCGAAAAGGATCCATAAGAGAGCAATACTTAATGTAGTACTCCAACCTAAAATCAAATGTTTTTGAACACTCGCTTCCTCATACCCTCCTGATTTGTAGAGTAAAACACCGAGAATACTCGAAAGTAAGGCACTAAAAAAACTAAAAATTAAACCTATTCTGATGGTATTTGAATACAAATTGGGTTGCTTGAAAGCGATAAGCGCAATTACGAAAGTAAACAGCAACGCACCAATAGGAAGGTGTAAAACAACCGGATGGAATTTTCCAAAATAGTCAAGCCAGATTTCCATTACTCGATTTTATTTAAACTTGAGAAATTATTCATCAACTTAAAATGGAATGAATCACATTGCCCGCAACATCAGTCAATCGAAAACGTCTTCCCTGATACTTGTAAGTCAGCTTGGTATGATCCACACCAAATTGATTTAAAATTGTTGCCTGCAAGTCATGGACATGCATTGGATCTTTGGCTACATTGTATCCAAACTCATCAGTTTCACCATAAGTAAATCCGGGTTTGATTCCGCCCCCTGCCATGAAAATAGTGAAAGCTCTTGGGTGGTGATCTCTTCCGTAATTTGTATCGGTCATGGTTCCTTGACTGTAATTTGTCCTTCCAAATTCTCCTCCCCAAACAACTAAAGTATCTTCCAATAACCCTCGTTGTTTTAAATCCATTATCAAAGCTGCGGAAGCTTGATCTACGTCTTTAGCCTGTTTGGCAATTTGAGTGGGAAGGTTATCGTGTTGATCCCATCCCATGTGGTAAAGTTGAATGAAACGAACATCCTTTTCGATAAGTCTTCGCGCCAAGATACAATTTGCAGCAAAAGTTCCTGGAGTTAAGGCTTCTGGACCGTACATTTGGAAAATATGGTCGGGTTCATCCTCGATATTCATCACATCCGTTACTGAGGTTTGCATACGGTACGCCATTTCGTATTGAGCGATACGATTGGCAACTTCTGGATCTCCGAAAAGTTTTTCTTGTTCTTCGTTCATAGCTGCTAAATAATCCAACATTTGGCGGCGTTCTTTTCGTGAGATTCCATCTGGATTTTTAAGATACAGCACAGGATCTTTTCCAGCTCTAAACTGAACCCCCTGATGGAGGGAACTTAAAAAACCGTTGCCCCACAATCTTGAGTAAAGAGGTTGACCATTAGGGCGCCCTGTTCCTCTTGAAAGCATAACGATGAATGCAGGAAGATTGTCATTAAGACTCCCCAAGCCGTAACTCATCCAAGACCCAAAACTAGGTCGTCCTGATTGTTGCGATCCGGTTTGAAAAAAAGTGATTGCTGGATCGTGGTTAATTGCCTCGGTATGCATTGACTTTACAAAACAAAGTTCGTCGGCAATTTTAGCCGTGTAGGGCATCAATTCACTGATCCAAGCACGTGACTCTCCATACTGTTGAAAATTAAAAACACTCCCTGTTAGAGGAAAGTTATCTTGTCCAGAGGTCATTCCGGTAAGTCGCTGTCCTCTTCGTATGGATTCTGGTAAATCTTGACCTCTCATTTTATTGAGTGTTGGTTTGTAGTCAAATAAATCCAACTGAGATGGTCCTCCGCTTTGAAAAAGATAAATAATTCGTTTGGCTTTGGGTGCAAAATGAGGTAAGGGTACTGGACCCGTTTGCAATAAATCGGCTGCAGAATTCCCACCGGTTAAACTCATGGGATCCAATAAACTTCCTAAAGCAAGACCCCCAATTCCCAATCCCATTTTTTGTAAAAAATGACGACGATTTTTATTTAATAAATGCTGATGTAGAGGATCCATAAACTTAACTTTTTTGTGTGGTTTCATCTAGATTGTAGATCAGCAAGGCCAAATCCACCAAAGGATTTTGATCGGGCTCTGAACTATCCTCTCGAAGGGTATCATAATAATCGTTTAACAATTTTTTTTCTTCGTTACTGGGTTTTCTCAAAGTAATGGTTCTAAAGAGCTTTTGAATTTTTTCTGTATCAGAAGCGGCATCAGATTCCACAGTAATTTTTTCAGCAATGGCTTTTGCTGCATTGTAAAACTGGGGGTCATTTAACAAAACTAGAGATTGAAGCGGGGTACTCGTTTTTTGACGTTCAACGGTACAGAAATCACGCGTGGGTGCATCAAATGTAATCATGTTGGGTGGGGGCACTGTTCTTTTCCAAAAAGTGTAAAGGCTTCTTCTAAAGCGATTTACACCTCCATCGGGTTGGTAGCGAGTCAATCCTTGACCTGAAGTGGTTTCTTCCCAAAGGCCCTCAGGTTGGTGGGGCTTTACACTGGGTCCACCAATAGTAGCATTTAATAAACCGCTTGTAACCAAAGCATTGTCTCGAATCATCTCAGCGGGCAACTTCTGTCTGGGATAATGAGCCAGTAAACTATTTGTATGGTCTATCTGGTTTACCTCAGGGGAAGTTTTACTGGTTTGTCTGTAGGTGGCAGATAGAACCATCCTTTTGAGGAAAGCTTTGATATTCCATTGATCGTCTTCTCTAAAGGTAACTGCAAGCCAATCGAGTAATTCAGGATGTGAAGGTCGAGCTCCTTGATTTCCGAAATCATCTGGTGTAGCCACAAGACCTCTTCCAAAAAATTGCTGCCAAAAGCGGTTGACAATCACTCGAGAGGTTAACGGATTTTTTTCATCAAAGAACCATTGGGCAAGACCGCGTCTGTTCTTTGGATAGGTCTCGTCAAAAAATAAGATCTGAGATGGTGTTCCAGGGCTCACTTCTTGGTCTGGAGCGTCATACTGACCCCGTGCTAAAGTGTACGTCTTTCTCAAATCTGCCACTTCCTCCATAACCATTAATTCAACAGTAGGAATACTGTCTGGCAAATTCATAAAGGATAATTCTTTTTCGACTATGGCTTTATCAATGGTAATAAATGGAGCGGGTGTTTCTCCGTATTCAATACGTCCTTTTTCATCTACATTATTGAAAAAACCATAAAGACTAAAAAATTCTTTTTGCGAAACTGCATCGTATTTATGGTCGTGACAACGAGCGCATTCAACTGTAATTCCCATAAGTGCTTTAGAAGTAGTAATGGCTCTATCAGCAACATATTCAACACGATATTCCTCATCTATTACACCCCCCTCTTGGGTAATCTTATGGTTTCTGTTGTATCCTGTAGCAACGATTTGTTCCAGTGTAGGCTCATCTAATAAATCTCCCGCCAGTTGCCATGTAATGAAATCATCATAGGGTAAGTTTTTATTGAATGCACTGATTACCCAATCCCTCCAAGGCCACATGACCCGTTCCAAATCATCCTGATATCCATGCGTATCGGCATAACGTGCAACGTCAAGCCAAACCGATGCCATACGTTCCCCAAATTGAGGCTGTGCCATTAAAAAATCTACCATTTTTTCATAGGCTTCTGGCGAATCATCTTGTAAAAACTGATCCATTAATTCAATTGAGGGGGGCAATCCGGTAAGATCAAATGCCAGCCTTCTCAAAATAATTTCTTTTTCAGCTTCAGGTGAAGGCTGCATGCCTTTAGCTTCAATTTTTGAGGCTACAAAATGATCGATTTGATTTTGAGACCAATCTGTAAAAGTCGTTTTAGGTAAGGGTAACTTTTTTGGAACTATGTACGCCCAATGGTCTTCCCATGCAGCACCTTGTAAAATCCATCGCTCTAAAATCTGCTTTTGTCTTGTCGATAATGTCAGGTTTGAATCAGGAGGGGGCATTTGATTTTTTGGCTCAGTACTATTGATGTGAAAAACTAGAGCACTTTCTTTGGGAGCGCCCCTTTTTATGATGGGTAATTCACTGAGATTTTTTGCAAAACCAAAGGCCCCTTGCTCTGTATCTAATCTCAAATTTGCTTGACGTGCTTCTTGATCTGGACCATGGCAGGTGTAACACTTATCAGATAAAATGGGTTTAACATCAAAATTGTAGCTAACGACTTCAGGCAACACATCATTTGCTTGAACTGTTTTTGTCAAAGACACCAACTCGCTAGAGGGTCCCGTGACAAAAAATTTGTAAGACCAAATGAGAGCAATCGGAATCAATAAATAAAGACTTAGTTTAATGTATTTTGTCTTTTCGCTATGCTTCATTTTTTTTAAAAATTTAGCGACTTATTAAATAGTTTATTGCATCTGCAATTTAGAAATAAATAATTAAATTAGAGTTGAAAAAAAATCCAGAAAGAACAAATTAGCTTTGGTAAAATTCAGAATGAAAAAAAAGAGTTTAGGCACTCTTGATGCTTATTTTTTAAAGGGTAATAATACCTTTCAAATAATCTATTCAAAATTCCTTTTTTTGGTATTTTATTTCGGTTTAAGTACAATCATACTTTTCAACAGTTGTCAAAGCAATGATTTTGAGAAAATTGAATCTGTTGTATTACCTAAAATGTATCTTTCAAAATTTACACCCCAACCTCCGATTGTAGATGGTTTAGAAGACATACTTTGGGAAGAAGTGAATTGGTCAGATTCATTTATTGATATTCAAGGAGACAAAACACCCCCGTATCAAACCCAATTCAAACTCCTGTGGGACAAAAAGCACCTTTACATTTTGGCTAGTCTCAAAGAACCGCACATTTGGGGAAATCTAAAGCAACGCGACACGGTTATTTATTACAACAACGACTTTGAGGTTTTTCTCGATCCCGATGGAGATACTCATGACTACATGGAATTGGAGGTGAATGCTCTCAATACAGCATGGGATCTTTTTTTAGAAAAACCGTACAGAAATAAAACTAAAGTTGACAATCATTGGGATATTGAGGGAATGCAAACTGCGGTTTCAATTGAGGGGTCTCTTAACGATCCTACCGATTTGGATCACAGGTGGTTGCTTGAAATAGCACTGCCCTGGACAAGTTTAAAAAAAGGCAATAAAGGAGATGTTATTCCTGTAAATCAATTTTGGAGAATCAACTTTTCAAGAGTTAATTGGGACTTTAGTCTAAAAAATGGACGTTATTACAGAAAGCAAGATTCAGAAGGGAATTATTTGCCTGAATACAATTGGGTTTGGAGCCCTCAGTGGGAGATTAATATGCACTTACCCGAACGCTGGGGTTATGTTTATTTCACTGATAACCAAGAGGAAAATGAAATTGAATATCCGGAAGATGCTCAATTGATCCAATGGATGTATGCCCAGTATCGAGATAAATTAGCTCAAGAGAAAAAAAAGATTCCCTACACGTCGAAACAAACAGCTTCTTACAAAAGTCAAAAAATTTCATTTGATTACAGCATCCTTAATGACACTGTTTACTGGACTACTTTTAATCCAATCAATAAAAAAACTTATCTAATTCGAAAAGATGGAAAATTATTCATTCGCGACTAAAAAATATGCACTTCTTTTAATCTCTTTTTTAACTGCTTTTGTTAGCTGTCAAAAACCAATTGATTCAAAAAAATCAGAAGAAACATTCCGAGTAGGAGCTTGGATGGGAGCAAATAGCAAGACTTCTACTGCCGAATTGGAAAACACATTCTCTAAATTAGAGCAAGCTGGTTTTCATGAAGTTCTTATCAATACCGGTGGAAATTCAGAATTATTAAAAAAAATCACTCCCCTAGCCAAATCTTATGACTTAGATGTGCATGCTTGGATGTTTACCATGAATCGTCCGGGAGATACTTTGTCCTTAAAACACCCCGACTGGTACACTGTGAGCCGTGACGGAAAATCCTGCTATGACACCCGTCCATATGTCAATTATTATCAATGGCTATGCCCTTCTAGAGAAGATGCTGTAAATCATGTGCTCTCCCTGGTTAGACAATTGGCAGAAGTTCCAGAAATTAAAAGTGTTCATTTGGATTACATTCGGTTTGTTGATGTTTTTCTACCCATTGGGTTGCTCCCAAAATACGATCTGATTCAAAACACCGAACTTCCAGAGTATGACTTTTGCTATTGCGAAGTTTGCAGAGCCAAATTCAAAGCACAACACCATCGAGACCCATTGGATTTAGAACATCCTGAATTGGATGTTGAATGGCGACAATTTCGTCTAAATGCTATCCGAAATGTAGTAAATCAAGCTTATGAAATTGCGCATCAAAACAAAAAAGAATTGACTTCAGCTGTATTTCCTTATCCAACTATGGCTGCCAATATGGTTCGTCAAAGATGGGATAAATGGAATGTAGATCGCGTGTATCCAATGCTGTATCATAATTTTTACAAAGAGCCTCTTGAGTGGATCGGTTTTGCAACCCAACAGGGAGTAAATGATTTGAAAGCTAAACAAACGGTTCTGAGTTCAGGGGTTTATGTCCCTGCAATTGAACCCAGTGAAATCCCCAAACTTATCCATATGGTGAAATCCAGTGGTGCCAACGGAATTACCTTTTTCGATGCCAAAGCACTTAGTGATGCACATTTAGAAATCATAAAAGAGGTTCTTTTTTCCCTACCCAAGGAAAAAAAATAAGGGCAGTAATAATTTATGTGTTAATAATCGTTAAAATAAATTTATTTAATTAATTTTATTCTTAGACATTCAAATAACAAACTTAATTATGAAACAATTTAAACACAGAAATCTATTACTGGTTTTGACTTTTTTGATGGGCGGACTGATTTACGCTCAGCAAACTATCAGTGGTCTGGTTACTGATGAAACGGGAGTTCCACTTCCTGGTGCTACAGTGATCGTTGATCAAACAAATGATGGTACAACTACTGATTTTGACGGAAACTTCAGTGTTTCGGCTGCTGATGGCCAAACGTTATCCATCAGTTATGTAGGATACAAAACAATTCGTATTGACATAACCGGAGGTTCAGACACTTACAATATTAGTTTAGAACCTGACCAACTTTTAGACGAAGTGGTCGTAACTGCCTTGGGAATCGAAAGAAATACCAAAGCAATCGGTTACTCAATTACTCAGGTAGAAGGTGGTGAAGTGAATGAAATTAAATCGACCAATGCAATCAACGCACTACAAGGAAAAATTGCAGGGGTTCAAATTTCAGGGAATTCAGCGGGTGCAAAAGGTTCTACACGAGTCATCATTCGAGGTAACAGTTCCCTAAGTGGAAACAACATGCCTTTGTATGTAATCGATGGAATTCCGATTGACAACACAAACTTGGGCTCTGCCGGAGTTTGGGGAGGTGCTGATGCTGGTGACGGTATCTCTGCATTAAACCCTGATGAAGTACAATCGATTTCTGTACTTAAAGGGGGTGCAGCAGCGGCACTTTATGGCTCTCGTGCTTCCAATGGGGTGATCTTAATCACGACCAAATCGGGTGCTGGAGTAGAAGGGATTCAGGTTGAAGTAACGAGTTCCGTTCAATATGACGACATTCGAAACGATCCTTACGATCCACAAACAACTTACGGTCAAGGACGTGACTTTTCAACAAATTCAGATAATGTTGACACCTACGCGAACTGGGGCCCCGCTTTAAACGGTTCTAGTGTAGAACAATGGGATGGTGTTTCAAGACCTTACAGCTACAAAGGAAACAACCTTGAGAAATTTTACAGCACTGGTTCTACCTACATTAATACTGTAGCGGTATCCTCTTCTAGTGAAAGTTCAAATGTACGTTTGTCTTTTTCTAATTTACAAAATGAAGATATTATTCCTAATTCGACACTTGACCGAAACACATTGGGGTTAAACACAACGCAGCGATTTGGGAAATTTACCTCTAACGTTAACATGAAATATATTGTGGATGACGCCGTTGGAGCACCGAGGCTTTCCGATTCACCAGGTAACGCGAATTTCGGGATTCGCCTTTTTGCACCTTCTATTGACGTAAATGACATGCTAGGTACTGGAGGTTTAGGGACTAACGAAGACGGATCAGAATTTAGAACAAGTGATAATACTTTTTCTCAAAACCCTTGGTTTGCTGCTTATCAGTACTTTGACAATTCAGTAAAAGAAAGAGTCATTGGTTCTGCAGCGATACGCTGGGACATCACTGATTATCTTTACGCAAAAGGTAGGTTTGGAGTTGACCGATATGACTACGACAGAACAAGTGGTACTCCTTTCGGTACAGCTTATCAACCTTTGGGAAGTATGTCAGAATCTAAATTAACTCGACAACAAACAGATCTTGACTTATTTGTAGGTACTGACAATCTTAAAATTATTGATGATTTAACTGTAACTGCTTTTGCTGGGATCAACCAAAACTACATAAACTCAGAAAGTGTTTCTGCTAGTGGATCGAATTTTATTGTTCCCTTTTTGTACAATGTAAAGAATACTCAAAACCAAGGAAATGGTTTTGGATTTAGTGAACGTCAAATTAATTCGGTTTACGGTTCTGCAGAAATCGGATTTAAAGATGCACTTTATTTGAGTGTTACCGCAAGAAACGACTGGTTTTCAACTCTTTCATTAGCCGGTAAAGAATCGCCTAATAACGATCTTTACACCTCGGCTTCTCTTTCTTTAGTATTATCTGACTTGGTAGAGCTTCCAGAACTAATTTCTTTTGCGAAATTAAGAGCGGGTTACTCTCAAGTTGCGGGTGGTGCAGGAAATCCTTACCGACTGAACTTAACATACTCTATTGTTGATCAAGGTCACCAAGGAGCTTCCTTAGGAAGAATTTCTAACAATTCCATTCCAAACTCAGAGATTACTCCTTTTGAGAAAAATGAAACAGAGCTTGGTCTTGATTTAAGATTACTTGATAATCGTTTTTCTGTAGATTTCACTTATTATGACAATGAAACAAATGGTGATATTGTCGGAGTAAGTGCTTCGTCTACTTCTGGATACAACAGCGCATTGGCAAACCTTGGGGTCATTTCTAATAGTGGTGTCGAGCTTTTATTAAATGCAAACGTGATTGAGTCTGATGATTTTGATTTAGGGTTTACTTTCAATTACGCTAACAATGTCTCTGAAATTGTATCTACAAACGATGCAGGAACAAACATTACTTTAGACGAACCTCGTTCTAGAAACTTGAATGTTACTCATATCGTAGGAGAACAATTTGGTGCACTTTACGGTACATCCTATGTTAGAGATGCACAAGGTCGTATTGTTCATGACATTGAAGAGGACGGAACTCCTATCCCACAAGTGGGACCTAGAAAAATATTAGGGTTTGGAGTTTCTCCAGTATCGGTAGGTTTTGGAAGTAATGTACGTTACAAAGACTTTACCCTGAGTTTCTTAATTGAAGGAAAAAATGGAGGTCAAATGTTCTCTGGAACAAATGCTTTAGCTAAATATTTTGGAGCACACAAAGGAACCATTGACGCTGACGGACGTGAAAACGGATTTACCGTTTCAGGTGTAGATGCCAACGGAGGTACTTTTACAACTGCAATTGCTCCTGATAGAATTGAAGATTATTGGAGAAGAACATATCAAATTGCAGAAGAGTCTATTTATGACTCTGACTATCTAAGACTTCGACAAGTAAGTTTAGGATATCGAGTGCCTAGTGAATTTTTAGATAACACTTTTATTTCTAGTGCAAGAGTTTCTTTAATCGGAAGAAACTTATTTCTAATTTCGAACAGTGTTGAAAATGTAGATCCAGAATCAGGATACAACGTTTCTAACTCGCAAGGGTTGGAATGGTTTGGAATGCCTGTGCCAAGAAGCCTAGGTCTTAATGTAAACCTTAAATTTTAATTTAAAATGAAAAATATATATTTAATAGTATTTGTATTTAGTATCATTTTCACCAGTTGTGAATTTGATGAAGGTTTTGAGGAAATGAATGTTGACCCAACAAAAGCGGCAGCAATTGATGTGAATAATAAATTTGCTTCTGCATTCCTTAGAACTTCAGGGGGTCGTTATGAAAATTGGAGAACAAGTCTGATTTATTCTTCACAGATTATTCAACATATGTCCTCTACCGCGACCTACTGGACAGGTAATTTTTACACACTAAACCAAGGTTATTCAACTTCCTTGTTCGATAGAGCCTATCCAGAACAAGTAAAGGAAATTGAAGATATCATTTATCAACTAACTGAGGAGGGTGTAACTGGAACTCAAATGGGAGTAGCCAAGATATGGAGATCATTCATTTATCACAGATTGACAGACCTCTACGGTGATATTCCTTATTCTCAAGCTGGAAAAGGATATATTGAAGGGGTTCTTAAACCTGCCTATGATGCACAACAAGATATCTATCTAAGCATGTTAGCCGATATTGAAAGTGGTATCGGTATGTTAGGTGCAGATACCATGGGTGGTTCAGATCTGATCTTCCAAGGTAGTGTTGACAAATGGAAAAAGTTTGGTAATTCGTTAATGCTTCGTTTGGCAATGCGTTTGACTAAAGCAGATGCTGCAACAGCTCAGGCTTGGGCTCAAAAAGCAATCAGCGGAGGTACGATGACTTCAAACGATGACATTGCTTACATTCAACACACATTAGGTCCAGCAGGAATTAACAAAAATGGACATGGTGAGGTATTTACAGCGGATGGAAATATGAGAATGTCCAAGCTATTCATTGAATTCTTGCAAGGAGGGAACGATCCTAGACTTCCAATTTTAGCCGCTCGAAGAAGCGATGGAAGTACTGATCCTGCAAACCTTCAGGGTATGCCTAACGGTCTGACTTCAGGAGCACTTGAAGCTAAATACGGAACAAAAAGTGATGTGTATGCTGAGCCAAACCGTACCGTATTGGGAGGTGAAGATACTGCTATGGTTTTCCAAACGTATGCTGAAGTAGAGCTTTTGAAAGCAGAGGCTGCAACCCGAGGATGGAGTTCAGGCGATGCCGAAACGCATTACAATAATGGGGTAAAAGCCGCAATGCAAATGTTGAGCATGTTGTATCCTAATGCAGCAGCTATCAGTGATGCTGAAGCAGAAGCCTATTTAGCAGCCAATCCTTATGATGCTTCTAAAGCAATGGAAATGATTCATACTCAGTACTGGGCAGCAACATTCTTAAACGAATATGAAGCTTTTGCCAACTGGAGAAGAACAGGCTTCCCTACACTTCAACCTTTTGGAGGAGAAGACGTCTATCCTGGAAATGAAACCAATGGTGAAATTCCAAGAAGAATGATCTGGCCAAACAGTGAAGCAAGTACAAACCCTGAAAATTATGAAGCTGCTGTGAGCAGACAGGGACCCAACACTTTAACCACTAGAGTTTGGTGGGACAAACCTTGATGGATAAGTACAGCTTATTAATAATTTATTTTTAAATTTGAAAAGGGTGGTTTAATTACCACCTTTTTTTGTTATGTGGTATTCAAAAAAAAATATTTTAATTGCGGTTTCGTTATGCTTTCTTGGCTACGGACAAAAATTTGAGCTTCTTATTCCTAAGCATACTGGAATTAATTTTTCCAATGATTTGGTAGAAACTCCAAAAGAAAATATCATTACCTATGAATACTTTTACAACGGAGGAGGTGTTGCCGCTGGCGATTTGAATAATGATGGGTTAACAGATCTAATTTTTACATCCAATCAGGATCAAACCCGAATCTATCTTAACAAGGGGGAACTTAAGTTTGAAGACATTACCAATAAAACAAAAATTAACAATCAAAATGGTTGGAAAACAGGGATTGCACTTGCCGATGTAAACAATGACGGTTGGCTGGATATCTACATTTCCCAATCTGGAAATTACTCTCAAAAAAACAGGAGGAACAAACTTTACATCAACCAAAAAGACTTAAGCTTTACTGAGGAATCTAAAAAATACGGTGTCGATGACTATGGTTACACAACACAATCTGCCTTTTTTGATTACGACAAAGATGGAGATTTAGATCTATTTGTACTGAATCATAATGCCAAGCTTTTTAGAAATTTTGATGCCGCTTTTGCCAAAACACAACAAGACGAAGATGCAGGTGATCGCCTTTATGAAAACAAAGGAGGTAAATTTATCAATGTCACTTCAAAAGCAGGAATTCTCTCTAATCCCATCGGATATGGTCTTGGGGTAGTTGTAACGGACACCAACAACGATGGCTGGCCTGATTTTTATGTATCCAATGATTACGTTGAAGAGGACTACCTCTACATCAACAATAAAGACGGTACATTTAGTAATCAATTAAAAGAACAAATGTCTTGTATTTCAAACTTTTCTATGGGAGTAGATGCCGGAGATGTAAATAACGACGGCTTGATTGATTTGCTCACCTTAGACATGCTTCCACAGGACAACAAGCGTCAAAAACTTCTTTATGCACCCGATAATTTTGAGCTTTACAACAATATGGTTGAAAATGGATTTCATCATCAATCCATGCGCAACATGCTCCAGTTGAATAACGGTAACGGGACGTTTAGTGACGTTGGACAGCTAGCAGGTATCTCAAGTACTGATTGGAGTTGGGCTCCTCTTTTAGCAGACTTTAACAACGACGGATTGGTCGATTTGTACATTACTAACGGCTATGGCAGAGACATGATCAACCGAGATGTGATGAAGTTTTACATCGATGAACGAGTAAAGTACATCGAAGGAAATTCAGATAAAAAAATGTTTGAAGTACTTCAGGGAATAGAATCAACCCCTCTTCAAAATTATTTCTACCTCAACAAAGGGGCTTTAACTTTTGAAGACTCTACAACGGCTTCAGGCTTAGCAGGTACCGATTTTTCGCACGGTGCAATTTACACCGATTTGGATAATGATGGAGATTTAGAAATCGTCGTGAACTGCATGAACGAACCCGCAAAAGTTTTTAAAAACTTGACCCGCGAACAATCTCAAAATACAAATTATTTAAGCCTAAAAATGAGTCAAAAAGACAAAAATATTTTTGCTCTAGGTGCTAAAATAATGGTCTTTACTTCAGAAGGTAAAAAGCTTGTAAGAGAATTAAGTCCCACTCGCGGTTTTCAATCTTCTTTAATTGAACCTGTACATTTTGGATTAGGAACTCAAACGGTAGATTCCATTCAAATTCAATGGAATGATTTAAGCGTTCAAATCATAAAAGAAGAAATTCCCCTCAATCAAAGAGTTACCCTAATAAAAGAATCAGTGGACCAGCCGCAGCAACAAACTGAAAAGCCCATTTTTACCGTTCGCGTTGATACAATTCAGCACTCACATAATGAATTATTAGTCAATGATTTTAAAGTACAGCCCCTAATCCCTTACATGATTTCGTACCACGGGCCAAAAATCAAAAAAATAGACCTTAATAAAGATGGATTAGATGATCTTTTTGTAAGCAGTCCAGAAGGTCAAGCACCTGCAATTTTACTTCAAACCATTGACGGAAAGTTTTTTAAAGCCCGACAACCTTATCTCGAACAATCCGATTTCTATGAGGACACCAACGCTACTTTTTTTGATGCCGATGCCGATGGTGACCTAGATCTTTACATCGTTTCTGGTGGCTACGGATCAACGGATGCCGGGATCTCGTTAGAAGATCGACTGTACATCAATACGCGCGGTGTATTTTTGCCTTCTAAAAACCTACCGAAAGATACGCTTGTAGGATCTGTTGCCGTCCCTTGGGACTATGATTTGGATGGAGATTTAGACCTGTTTGTGGGAACTCGTGTTAAGCAGTCTGAATTTCCAAAAGCAGCACCCTCTTTAATTTTAACCAATGATGGAAAAGGTAATTTTACACAAGCTCCTTTTTCTAAATCCTTGGAACGAGTAACTGATGCCGTGGCTCAGGACTTTAACGGAGACCAGATCAATGAATTGCTCGTGGTTGGAGATTGGGATACACCAAAAGTATTTACTTATGAAAACGAATCGTTTCTTGATGTAACGGATCAATATTTTTCAGAAAATCTTGCTGGATGGTGGAATGTTATTAAAACGAATGATCTGGATGGCGATGGTGATTTAGATATTGTCCTAGGAAATTGGGGAACCAATAATCAATTTAAGCCCACAATAGAACAACCCATGGAACTCTTCTACGATGATTTTGATAACAACGGCTACCTCGACCCTATTTGGTGCTACTACATCAATGACATTTCCTATCCCTTTGCATTAAAAGATGAACTGACAGACCAAATTGTATCTCTGAGAAAACGATTTGTAACCTATGATTCCTACGCTGAGGTAACGATCCATGACATTCTATCAGAAGATCAAATCAATCAAGCACCCAAATGCATCACCAATTTTATGGAAAGCTGTTGGTTTGAAAATAAAAATGGAAAATTTGTACGTCATTCACTCCCTGTTGAAGCAAATATTTCGTCAGTTAACGCCATTGCAGTAAATGATTTTGATCAGGATGGCAACCAAGATCTTTTTTTGGCTGGAAATGTTCCTTTCAATCGAGTTCGAATCGGGCGTCGTGAAACCTCTTATGGGGTTTATCTTCGAGGAGATGGTGCAGGAAATTTCACCTACCTCCCCAATTGGAAAACCAATCTCAGTATTGAAGGCTCTGTGAGGGCATTAGAAACAGTTCAAACCAAAGAGGGTAAAAAGTTAGTCGTTGGGATTAATGATGCTAAGCCCTTACTTATTAGTATTCAAAATGATTAAAACGGTTAAACTTACTTGGCTCACTTTAATACTGATCGCTTTGTTGGGTACACCAAGAATCTCAGCGCAAATGGCCGCTACCAAAGCTTATGTTGAAGACGTTAAAGAAATTACCGACATCATGGTTTATGATGTCACTTCTCCTGTTGCCGCAGCACGTTACTATGCCTACATTACGTTAACTTCTTATGAAATCATGGCGCAAGAGGAGAAACAAAACTATTCAAGCTTTTCAAACTTTTTTAACAGACCGTTAAAAGCCCCAACAGATTCAGAAACGCAGTTAAAGAATAAAGTTGATGCTTATCGTTATGCCCTACTTTTTACCGGGCTTAAATTACTTCCCTCTGGCAACAAACTTTTGGCGAGAATCCAGAAGGTAAAACAAAATCTTAGCGAAGAAGAGTTAGACTACATAGAAGGAATTGCCCAATCAATTGTTGCATATGCCAATCAAGACGGATTTCTTCAACTCAACAATCTAAAGCGTTACACACCCAAAAGAGGTGAAGCTTTTTGGCAACCTACCAAACCTGCCTACATGGCTCCAGTAGAACAAAATTGGAATACCATAAGCCCGTTTTTTTTAAAATCTGCGAATCAATTTTTAACCAAGCCTCCTATTAAATTTGATTTGAATCCAAACTCAGAATTTTACAAACTTTTAAGTGAAGTAAAAGAAATCACCGATCGAAATGATAAGGAATTTAATGAAATCGCTGCCTTTTGGGATTGCAATCCTTATGCGATCTCTCAAATTGGACATCTAGAATTTGGACTCAAAAAAATTTCTCCAGGGGGCCACTGGATTGGCATTGCAGGGATTGCCTCCATAAAAGCTAAATTAGGAATAGAAAAAACCATTTTTACTCACACCCTACTCTCCCTGACCTTACACGATGCTTTTATTGCATGTTGGGATGAAAAATACCGTTCGGATAGGGTACGTCCAGAAACGGTCATCAATAGGCACATGGATAAATTTTGGAGCCCCCTACTTCAAACGCCTCCTTTCCCAGAATATGTTTCGGGTCATAGTGTAGTCTCTACCGCTTCGGCTAAAATTTTGTCACAAATTTTCGGTTCTAAATTTCGCTTCAGAGATACCACCGAAAAAGAATTTGGTTTAAAAACAAGAACCTATCAATCTTTTGAGCAGGCTGCAGAAGAAGCTTGTATTTCTAGGCTTTATGGAGGCATTCATTACATGGATGCCATAGACGAAGGAATCTGGCAAGGAGAACAAGTAGCTGATTTTATTTTAGATAAAACTAAAGCATATTTTCCTTTTTGAAAAAGTCTTTGCAATTAAGTTATTCAAAACGGGTACACCAATCTCTTGAACTACCCGTCTGGAAATCATCATCAAGATTTATTTTGTAACGAAAATCAGTAGTCCCGCTATTGAACTCCAATTCGGCCACCACAACAAATTCTCTAGTACACTCTTCTTGACAAAAGCAAAAAGTAAGCCCGTCTTGACTTGTACCTGACAATACATAAGCTATTTGGCTTCCACCCCCAGTATTCTCATTCGTGAGTGTGATGTATTGTATCGGTTCAAAAACAGTGGGATTGGCAGCGTAATTTTCTTCTTCGGTAGCACAAGCCATTACCAACAAACAAAATAGTAGTAAATATTTCAATTTTTTATTACTAAGCTAAGAGATGTTTTGGAATTAGCCTAATCGCTGTTAGAAAAATCAAATTTTGCCTCACATTAGTTTCCGGGAAAAAGTTATATTTATTTTTTGTTTAAATCCAAAAAAAAAAGTCAAACAAGACCAATACACTGTTGTTTTATGCAGATTAAAATTTACCCTGGCTTTGCTTTTTTACTACTCCTTCCCTCTTTCGTTTGCTCCTTTTTAAGCTGTAGTGACTCTGATATTTATGAAACAGAAGTTCTTGTTTTAGGAGGAGGAACAGCAGGAACCGCAGCAGCGATAAGTAGCGCACGTATGGGAATCAAGACCTTACTGGTGAGTGAGGAAGTGTGGTTGGGTGGAATGCTTAGCTCGGCAGGTGTCAGTGCAGTTGATGGAAACACCAAACTCCCTTCTGGATTTTGGGGTGAATTTAGAGATAGCCTGATTACTCATTACGGAAACCCTGAAGCACTAAAAACAGGATGGGTAAGCAATCATCTGTTTGAACCTTCCGTTGGAGCTTCAATCTTTTTAAATATGGCAAAAAAAGAACCTCAACTAAAATTTTGGACGCTTTCACGCTGGAAAAATATTTCAAAGCATCCTGATGGGTGGATTGTTAGCATCCACAAAAACTATAAAACCATTAGGGTAATTGCGAAAGAAATAATTGATGCTACTGAGTTAGGTGATGTAGCAAAAGCAGTCGGTATCCCTTATCATATTGGAATGGATAGTAAATCGCGCTTTGGAGAAGATATTGGTTCTGAACTTAAAAATGACATTGTTCAAGACCTTACCTATGTAATGATTCTTGAAGAATTTGAAGAAGCACCTGTACCAGTAAAGCCCAATGACTACGATCCTTCTCTTTTTTATTGTGCTACCGAAAACAAAAAATGTGACAAAGCAGATCAGATGAAACGTGTATTGTGGCCCAAGGAAAAAATGATACAGTATGGCAAATTACCCAATAAAAAATACATGATTAATTGGCCCATTAACGGGAATGATTTTTATGCTAATGTATTGGAAATGAATTCTGAAGAAAGAAAAAAGGCCTACGAAAAAGCAAAGTTAAAATCAAAACAATTTCTTTATTATTTACAAACGGAGCTAGGCTTTTCAAATCTAGGAATAGCAAAAAATGAATTTCCAACTACTGATGGATTCCCACTCATCCCCTACCACAGAGAATCCAGAAGAATACAAGGCCTTACAACCCTTACCATTCAACATCTTTCAAAACCTTACGAGCAAAGTGAAGCTTTGTACAAAACGGGAATCGCTGTTGGTGATTATCCAGTAGACCATCATCATGATGCGCATCCCAATGCGGAAGATCTTCCTGAGTTGTATTTTTACCCCATCCCATCATTTAGTGTTCCGATAGGTTGTATGATTCCAAAAGATCTAGATCATTTTACGGTTACCGAAAAATCAATATCCGTATCCAATATTGTCAATGGAACAACACGACTTCAACCCGTAGTACTTCAATTGGGTCAAGCTGCTGGAATTACAGCAGCACTTGCCGCTAGAGACAATAGCACACCCCAAAAAGTATCAATAAGAGCAGTGCAAACAGAACTTTTAAACCAAGGCGGCTACATCCTCCCCTATCGAGATGTTCCCAAAACAGATCCCAATTTTAAAGCTTATCAAAAAATTGGAGCCACGGGAATTTTAAGAGGGGAAGGTAAAAATGTAGGTTGGGAAAATCAAAGCTGGTTTTATCCTGAAAAAGAATTAAGCCCTGAAGAGCTTTACCTAGATGATTGGAAACACCTATTCCCTAATGAATTTCCTAACGCTCCAACAGTGAAAAATATTTTAGAATGGTTTCAAAAGTCCGATCCTCAAAACAAGCTAAAGTCCTTTTCTGACTTAGCATCGCTTCAAAAACATTTTGGGTTTTCACAATTCCATCCAGATAGCCCTATCACAAGAGGTCAGTTTTCAGTTATTTTAAACGCCTTTTGGGATCCTTTTTCAAGAAATGTAGATCATCATGGACATTGGATAGACTAAGCACAAGCTTAGCTTCTAAAAGTAAATTCTATTAATTACAATCCAACGAGTAATAAGCACCTCCATTCACTACCCAAGTAGAACTGATTTCATAAGTGTTTGGAAAACCATCCTTATCAATCCATGCCCAATTGTTGTAACACGATTCCTCTTCTAGCTCTGAGTATTCTGGAATTCCTAGTGTTTCACAATTTGGTGGTATGGCACTCAATTGGGCTTCAGAAACCGTTACGCATTGAAATGGATTCCCTCGAGCTCTAAACCAAAACAAATTCTCAATCGAGGAAACGTCCAAACTATTCAGATTATTAAATGAGACATCTAGAAATTCAATTTTTGTGTTTTTTGAAAAGTCCACATCAGTCAAATTATTATTCCCCAAAGAAACTCGATCCAGATTTGTAGAGCCAGAAAGATCTACCTCGTTCAGGGCGTTATTACTTATTTCCAACACCTTTAGAGACGATGGATTTGCAGGTAATGATAACAAATTCCCACTTGTGGTAAAAATTTGAAATGCCACTAAATACTCAAGCTTGGATAGATTGGTAAGATCAAGTTCCTCTAAATCACTATCCCAAATTCTTAAATTAACCAGATTGGTCAAGTTCGATACATCCAACTCCTTGAGTTTATTGTTATGAACCGTTAGAGATGTAAGTTCTGGAGAGTTTAAAATTTCGATTACTTCTAAAGTATTGGTTCCATAAATCCAAACATCTTTCAATGAAGGATTATTTCTTAAATACAATGCTTGAATCGGATTGTCTGGAAAATCAACGAAAAACAATTGGGTATTGTAAGACATGTCAAGTACCCCTTCAATCTGATTACTCTGCGCAGTAATTCCCTGTAAGTTTACAAAATCTTCAATCCCTACAAGAGAACGAATTCCCCTTTTATTAAGATCTAAATATTCAATCTCCGCAAGGGTTGCGCTCGAAACAAAATTATCTAAAACGTTGTCATAGCCCTGTTCGATTAAATACTTTTCGAATTCAACATCAGCAATGTAGGTTTTACTCTCTTCATACTCCTCATCCTTTTCTCCTTCCAAACTGCTTGTACAAGAATTTTTTAAGTTGATATCAAAACTTATGGTATTTGCTTCTATTTTAATATTCGTGAGTTCCCCAATATTACTTTCAGTATCAGAAGAAAGGGTGATGAAATCCGAACTAACGACGGAATAAGTTCCTATCAAAACAGTATTGTCCGAAATGTAAATTTTAAATGAAGAATCGCTATTTAAAATCAGGTCAGTGACATCGCAAGCATCTTTTTTAAAAGAGGAGACTCTTCCTTTTTTAATTTTCCACTTTCCTACACCTAGAAAAATTTCTTCCTCAACGGCTTGTTCATTTTTTGAACAACTCGTCACTAAAGAACTACTCAATAGTAAAAAACAAATAAAATAAAATAGTCTCATTTAAGTCTAAACTACAAATAAAAAATTCTGCCATTCAACAAAAATGAATTCTTTTTCATGATTAAGCTAATTGGATTTAATTTTTAGTTAATATTTTAACCTCAAAAGGTACTGCTTGATAAAGCTAAACAACTAAAAAAAAACCCTCCAGAAAGGAGGGTTTTGTACTCGGAGCGGGACTTGAACCCGCACGACCGCAATGGTCATTGGATTTTAAGTCCAACGTGTCTACCAATTCCACCATCCGAGCAAACGACAGAGCGAAAGACGGGATTTGAACCCGCGACCCTCACCTTGGCAAGGTG
>JAQWSN010000006.1 GCA_029243165.1 Flavobacteriaceae bacterium | reverse complement strand
CTGGATGGAAACTTTTGGCTTTTAAATTTGGGTAGCCGTACAAATACCGTACAATATAAAAACAAAAAATCCCTAAAACATTGATTTTGAATGCAATAGGGATCACTATGGCGGAGAGACAGGGATTCGAACCCTGGCGACGGTTACCCGTCGACAGATTAGCAATCTGCTCCATTACCACTCTGGCACCTCTCCGGAAATGAAGTTTACAAAAGTAAGTCTTAGCGCATAAGAATGCAATCTTTTTTTCGATTATTTAGGATACTCTATTCGAAGCTGATACACATTAATCAATTTTTTAAAAAGTACCTTTTTTACCGTTTCGATCTCGGAAAAAGTAATGTTGGAATCATTAAACTGAAATTCCTTCATTTTTCCATTTATTATTCCGTTGATAAAAGTCTCCAATTCATCAATAGTTGGGGCTTTAAGACTTTTTGAGGCAGCTTCTACTGCATCGGCCATCATCAAAATAGCGGTCTCTTTTGAAAAGGGTTTGGGTCCTGGATACTGAAAATCTGAACTGTCGGTTTCAGGATCTAATTCCAATTGTTTTTTATAAAAATAATAGACTAATGAGTTTCCGTGATGGGTTCTAATAAAGTCAATAATCCGATCAGGAAGGTTGTTCTTTTGAGCTAAAAGAATTCCCTTTTTTACATGATTTATGATAATTTGAGCGCTCTGCTTAGGATCAATTTCGTCATGCGGTGAGACCGCTCCCGACTGATTTTCAGAGAAAAAATGAGGATTTTCAAGCTTTCCTATGTCATGATACAGTGCTCCTACCCTTACAAGAAGTGCATTGGCACCAATTTCATTGGCAGCTGCCTCAGACAAATTGGCTACTTGTAACGAATGATGAAAGGTACCTGGAGCTTTCTCTGAAAGAGTTTTTAATAATTCTGCATTCGTATCTGACAATTCAAGTAAGGAAACATCAGAAACCAATCCAAACACTTTTTCATAAATGTAGATCAGAGGTTGTACAAAAAGCATTAATAAGCCATTTAACAAAAAGAGTGCTAAAGGTGTGAAATCAATTTTTACAAAGCTCCCCTCTTGAATGGTTGTAAAAGCCAAATAACCAATTACATAAACCAAAACTATCTGACCTACTGAAATAAATAAATTTGCTCTTCGGTACAGTTGGGCTACCGTTTGAATTGTGATGATTCCCGCCATAATCTGAATAAAAACATATTCAAAACTGTTGGGCACGATAAAACCAATTAGTAAAACTGACAAAACATATGTGAATAAACCCAAACGAGCATCAAAAAATGCTTTGACGATTAACGGTAAAATACAAATAGGTACCGCAAAAATGTAGGCTGTATCGTATTGAATAACCATTGTAACTGCAACAATAACAATTAGAATATTAAAAAATATAAAAGTTAATTTTCTATTGTCTTCATAAATCGAATAGCGGTATTTGTGTAAAAACAACAACAGCAAAGTGAAAGTCAATAGCACCAGAATAGAATACCCAAAAACGATCCACACTGAACTCTGATCTCCTTGACGAAGTGAAAATTCATTTCGTAAAGAACTCAAAACTTCAAAATGTTCTTCATTTACAAGCTCTCCCTCTGCAATAATCAATTCTCCTGAAGCAACTACTCCTCTCGAGAGTGAGATTTGACTTAAGGCTTCTTCCATTGCATTTCGATCAAAGGTCTTATCTGGAAAGACATTTGGAGTAATGAGTTCAAAAAAGAGATCCTTGAACACCTCCTCAAATGATACAAAAGGTCCATCCGAAAGTGTAGTTTCAATGAATTCAAATAAATTGTCAGAACGAAAGATCTCATCAATTGAAATAGAAATTTCTAGCTGCTCTTGAATTAAAAATATTTCAGAATTCCCTTGATGATTGTAATTGGGAGGAAGTACACCATAAGTGTAAATCTGCTCGAGTAAATTGGTCCCTATCTGATAAAGACTGTCTAGCCGAATAGGGTTTGATTCTTCAGAAAAAGAAGAAATAAAAAGGTCTGGATAATTTTCAAAAACTTTTTGTTTGATCTCTAAATCACTTCTAAAATAAGGATTTAAGTTCCCTAACACGGCCTCTTTGTCCGCTTGAATTTCACTATCTGATTTAAGAATTGAAAAATCAAAGGGTGCGTAATAACTTGGGTATTGCCACAATCGACCTTTTTGAAATTCGTACTTGAATTGGCCTCCCATGGGAAAAAGATAGAGTAGGCAAATAGAACTCGATAAAATCAACAGGGTTTTATAAAAAAGACCTTGTTGTGCTACAATATATTTCCAAACTGATTTCAAGAAAGTTCTTTTAAATTCAAATCTACATAAACTAATTTTCTTCTGGGCTATTTTTAGTACAGATGACATTAGTATGGTTTTAAAATTCCTACTTTTGTGACTCAACAAAGACTATTTTCACTCTAAAAATAAATTTTGAAGTACGGTATCTGTCATTTAAGTAGTGTCCCAATACGAAAAGAAAGCAGCCACCAAAGTGAATTGGTATCTCAACTGCTTTATGGGGATTGCTTCAAAATTATTTCTCAAAAAAAGGAGTGGATTCAAATTGAGGTCCTCCAAGACAATTATTCGGGTTGGATTGATCATAAGCAATTTCAGCCCATTCCAAAAAAAGAAGCCGAAAACATCACTACTAAAAGTGCCCAGTTCACCATTGATTTAGTTGACTACGTTGAAACCGGAGATCAATCCTTGACCGCAGTAGTACTCGGTAGTAATATTGCTGCAACTGGTTTTCTAAATCACTCTTTTAAAGGGCGTTTTACCTCAGGGATCAAAAACAAAAAAAACCTGGTCAATACGGCTTATTCCTATCTAAACACAACCTATTTGTGGGGCGGTAAAACCCCAATGGGGATTGATTGTTCAGGTCTGATACAAATGATTTATCGAATCAACGGATACGATATTCCCAGAGATGCCTCACAGCAAGTCACTCTTGGGGAAACGTTAAGTTTTATTGATGAAAGTGAACCTGGAGATCTTGCTTTTTTTGATGATCAAGAAGGGGCTATCATTCATGTTGGAATGCTACTGGAAAATCATTACATCCTTCATGCGCACGGTAAAGTTCGTATTGACCGGATTGATCAGACGGGAATCTACAATTTTGATACCCAACAGCACAGCCACAAACTTCGGATTATTAAAAAAATAATATAAAAAAAACCCTCTTAAAATCAGAGGGTTTTTTATTTAATAAAAATAGAAGCTTATTACTCAACTAAAGCTTTCATTTCCTTAAAGCCTTCGTTATCTCCTAATGTACCATAGATATTCATCAAGGTTTTAATGGCTTCTTGATTGTTGCTTAATGCTACTAATTTTTTCAAAATCGGAACACATTCTAGGTAGAGATTTTCACGATCGGTTTTTAATTGCTCATATCGTGCGTTGTCCGCTCTAGAATTTCCTAAGCTATTCATTTCTTCTACTATTGTTGATTCACCCTCTAAAATCAAAGAAACCAAATTGAGATAACCCGATTCCGAATTGGGATCCAATTCTATGGATTTTTGGTAGTAACCCTTAGCTTCTTCATTCATTCCACGTTGAGCATTTATCACCCCTAGATTAAAATAAAGAGTAGCATTTGTTGGATCTTGCTCAATAGCTTCTTTCATCAAAGCTTCAAAACGATCATTTTCTTCAAGTTGGATGTATAAATTTGCCTCAGTTAAAATCAGATTTAGATCCTTTGGATCTTCTTTACGAGCTTCTTTTACAGCATCCATTGCTCGCTCGTTATCTCCAAGTTGGGCATAAATTAGTGCAATATTCTTTACGATTTCAGGAAATCTAGACTCTGTATCTTCTTCCCTAAAATCGGTGTATTGTTTGGTTTTTTTGTACAAATCATATTCCGAAGCAGAGAGTTCAACCTCTTCACCTGAATCGGCAGATATTGCAAAATATTGAGTTGTAATTCCAGTGTACTTGATTTTTTTAAGTTCATCGTAATATTCCAAAGCTAGTTCAAAATTTGATCCATTTACTGCACTTGAAGCGGCATAGTAAAGGTAATCTTGATTGCCTTCAGGATTGATCTGATATGCGAGATGAAGTTTTCCAGCTGCTACAGCAAAACGCTTTTCTTCATTATCCCCTATGGCTTCATTTACAATATCTGATGTTAAAGAATTTAACTGGGTGTCAAAGTTGGGATTGGCTCCACCAGCATCTTTAAATGCTATGAACTTTTCGTAAGCTAGATTAAAATCTTTATTGGATTGAGCAATTTGTCCTTCTAAGTAGGTTTTTTGATTTAAGATTTTTTGATCAGCTGCATCAAAAAGAGCTGCACTAGATTCTAACATGGCAGTAGCTCCCTGCACATCTCCTGAATCAAATAATTTGATCGCCTTTTTAATTTCCTTTTTCTGAGCAAAAGAGAAGGTCAGAAACAAACTAAAAAGTAAAGGTAAAAGTGTTTTCATTGTTAAATTATAAAAGGTTTGTTTTATTAGGTTATTCAATAATAGTGCCATCGTTTACATCAAGATCATTTACATCTTCAATGGTTTCTTCATCTTTCATCACTTTTGCAACAGCTGCAATAGTATCGTCTCCCTTGAGGTTGATAAGTCGAACTCCTTGCGTAGCTCTTCCCATGACTCTAAGAGCAGCTACTTCCATACGAATCGCAATACCTGATTTATTAATGATCATCAAGTCATCAAGATCACTTACTGTTTTAATAGAAACCAATCTCCCAGTTTTCTCGGTAATTGAAATGGTTTTTACACCTTTCCCTCCTCGATTCGTTACACGATAATCTTCAAGACTAGACCGTTTGCCATAACCGTTTTCAGAAACTACAAGTATGTTGGCATCCATATCATTTACTGAAACCATACCTATCACTTCATCGGATTCATTTGCCAGCGTAATCCCTCTAACTCCTGATGCACCTCGGCCCATGGGTCTGGTTTTACTTTCTTCAAATCGAATGGCTTTACCTGACTTAACTGCAAGAATTACATGGGAGTTTCCGTTAGTTAACTTTGCTTCGAGCAATTCATCTTCTTCACGAATGGTAATGGCATTAATTCCATTTGCTCGAGGTCTAGAGTATTGTTCCAATGAAGTTTTTTTGACTTGTCCCTTCTTGGTTGCCATAATGACATAATGACTGTTGATGTAATCCTCGTCTTTTAAATCCTGAGTACAAATAAAAGCCATAACCTTGTCATCTTGCTCAATATTGATCAGGTTTTGAATTGCACGACCTTTTGCTGTTTTAGATCCTTCTGGAATTTCGTAAACCCGCATCCAAAAACATTTCCCTTTTTGAGTAAAAAAGAGCATGTATTGATGGTTGGTTCCTACGAATAAGTCTTGCAAAAAGTCTTCGTCTCGGGTTGTGGAAGCCTTTTGTCCTACACCTCCCCTATTCTGGGTCTTGTACTCCGCCAAAGGCGTGCGCTTGATGTAACCAGCATGAGAAATAGTAATTACAACTTTTTCATCTGGAATCATGTCTTCTATGCTAAGATCGCCTCCTGCGTATTCAATTGAAGATCTTCGTTCGTCACCATATTTACTTTGAACCTCCAACAATTCATCCTTAATGATTTCCATTCTTCGATCTTTCTTGTCTAAAATGTCCTTAAGATCAGCAATGGTCTTCATGAGTTCTTCATATTCAGAACGCAATTTATCTTGTTCGAGACCTGTTAATTGGCGCAATCGCATTTCAACAATAGCCTTGGCTTGGACATCAGAAAGTTCAAATCGCTTTATCAAATTTGCTCGAGCTGCATCTGCATTTTCTGATGCTCTTATGATAGCAATTACTTCGTCAATATTATCTGAAGCAATAATGAGTCCTTCTAAAATATGAGCTCGTTCTTCGGCTTTTCTCAGTTCATAAGTTGTTCTTCGAACGACAACATCGTGGCGATGTTCAACAAAATAATGAATCATCTCTTTGAGATTCAACATTTGAGGTCTTCCGTTGACCAATGCAATATTGTTAACACTAAAAGAGGATTGTAAAGCGGTGTATTTGTAAAGTTTATTTAGTACGATGTTCGGTATGGCGTCACGTTTCAAAATATAAACAACTCGCATTCCATTTCTGTCTGACTCGTCGCGAATATTACTAATGCCTTCCAGTTTCTTATCATTAACTAATTCCGCTGTTTTACGAATCATTTCAGCTTTATTAACCTGATAAGGAATCTCAGTTACAATAATACACTCTCTTCCGTTAACTTCTTCAATGACAGCTTTCGCTCGCATTACAATTCGCCCTCTTCCTGTTAGAAAAGCTTCTCGTACTCCTTCATATCCATAGATGATTCCACCTGTAGGAAAATCGGGAGCTTTTATTGTTTTGATCAGTTCTTCAATTGTAATCTCGTTATTGTCAATGTACTGAATCGTACCATCAACCACTTCGGTTAAGTTATGAGGAGGCATGTTGGTCGCCATCCCAACAGCAATTCCCGAAGCGCCGTTAATCAAGAGATTAGGTACCCTAGTAGGGAGAACCGTTGGCTCTTTAAGCGTATCATCAAAATTTAATTGGAGATCAACTGTTTCTTTGTCGATATCTGCCATTAAATCTTCAGACATTTTACGCATTCTAGCTTCGGTATATCGCATAGCAGCAGGACTATCTCCATCTACAGATCCAAAATTACCTTGCCCATCTACCAATAAGTATCTTAAACTCCACTCCTGTGCCATCCGCACCATCGTATCATAAACCGAACTGTCTCCATGTGGATGGTATTTCCCCAATACTTCTCCCACAATACGAGCCGACTTTTTATAGGCTGTGTTTGAACGAATTCCCAATTCGTGCATTCCGAAAAGCACTCTACGGTGCACTGGTTTTAATCCATCGCGTACGTCGGGTAATGCACGTGACACAATGACAGACATAGAGTAATCAATGTAGGCTGACTTCATTTCATCCTCGATGTTAATCGGAATGACTTTATCTGCTTCGCTCATAGTTTAAATTTATTAGTGGCTAAAATAAGGAATAAGCCCTGAAAATAGGCGATAAATTAATGGAGAATTAGCAAAATTATTAACATTAAACCGATCAAAATTTGTTATAAATAATAGGTCTTCAATTTTTGAAATATTGATATTTTTTTGTCTATTAGCAATGTGTAGAGAACTCTGGTCTGTTTTTTGCTCGACAAACACAAAATAGAAAGCTATGGATGATAATTTTTCACCTCGCGTAAAGGATGTAATCGCCTTTAGTAAAGAAGAAGCTCTTCGTTTGGGTCACAACTTTATTGGGACGGAACACTTAATGCTAGGTATTTTAAGAGATGGAGGAGGTAAAGCGATCACAATTTTGAATGCTATCGAAGTAAATTTGGAAGAATTAAGACGTAAAGTTGAGATTCTGAACCCAGCAACTTTAGAAAACTCCCAAGCCCTCAACGATAAAAAAAACCTTCACTTAACACGACAAGCTGAAAGAGCACTAAAAACAACTTTTTTAGAAGCAAAACTTTTTCAAAGTGAACTCATCAATACGGTCCATTTGCTTCTCTGCATACTTCGAAATGAGAATGATCCTACAACCAAATTACTCTCACAACAAAATATTGATTACGATATTGTAAAAGAGCAGTTTAAACTCATGCTTGCTAATGACGCTGACTCATATGAGGAGCTACCCACTTCAGCTTCTTTTTCCGATGAAAAAGAAAACGAAGGAGAGGGTAAAGAAAACCCTTTCATTCCAACCTCAGAGTCCAAAGGATCTAAAAAAACAAAAACACCTGTATTAGACAATTTTGGAAGAGATGTTACTGGTCTTGCAGAACAAGAAAAACTGGATCCCGTCGTAGGTAGAGAAAAAGAAATTGAACGTGTTTCTCAAATCCTAAGTCGTCGTAAAAAGAACAATCCCCTTCTTATTGGAGAACCTGGAGTTGGTAAGTCCGCAATTGCAGAGGGATTGGCTTTGAGAATCGTTCAGAAAAGAGTTTCTCGTGTTTTGTACAATAAAAGAGTTATCACCCTTGACTTAGCTAGTTTGGTGGCAGGTACCAAATACAGAGGACAGTTCGAAGAACGCATGAAGGCTGTGATGAATGAATTAGAAAAAAATGACGACATCATTCTCTTTATTGACGAAATCCATACCATAGTAGGTGCAGGTGGCGCTACAGGGAGTTTAGATGCATCAAACATGTTCAAACCAGCATTAGCTCGAGGTGAGATTCAATGTATTGGGGCAACTACACTTGATGAATACAGACAACACATTGAAAAAGATGGAGCTTTGGAACGAAGATTTCAAAAAGTTTTAGTGGAACAAACCAATCCAGAAGAAACACTTGAAATTCTTGTTAACATTAAAGAACGTTATGAAAATCATCATAATGTCAATTACACTGATGACGCACTAAAAGCCTGTGTAGATCTAACAGATCGTTACATGTCCAGTCGTTTTCTTCCGGACAAAGCAATTGATGCTTTAGATGAAGCAGGTTCCAGAGTTCATATCAACAATATGAGTGTCCCACAAGAAGTTGTGGACTTAGAAGCACAGTTAGATCAAGTACGCGATCTTAAAAACTCAGTGGTTAAAAAACAAAAGTATGAAGAGGCTGCCAAGCTTCGAGATGATGAAAAAAGAGTGGAACGTTCCCTTATTGAAGCACAAGAACGCTGGCAAGAAGACTCTAAAATTAATCGGGTTACTGTAAACGAAAATGATATTGCTGATGTAGTATCCATGATGACCAATATCCCGGTGAATAAAATTGTTAAGTCTGAAAAAAATAAATTATCCAAACTTTCAAATGTCATTGGAGAGAAACTTATCGGACAGAAAGATGCCATAGAAAAGGTAGTTAAGGCCATTCAAAGAAACCGTGCGGGCTTAAAAGCGCCTGACAAACCCATTGGTTCCTTTATCTTTTTAGGACAAACTGGAGTTGGTAAAACACAACTTGCTAAAATCCTGGCATCAGAAATTTTTGATTCTGAAGAAAATTTAATCCGTATTGACATGAGCGAATACATGGAAAAATTTGCCATCTCAAGATTGATAGGAGCACCCCCTGGCTATGTTGGCTATGAAGAAGGTGGTCAATTGAGTGAAAAAGTAAGACAGCGTCCGTACTCAGTCATTTTACTTGACGAAGTAGAAAAAGCTCATCCCGATATTTTCAACATGTTACTTCAGGTACTTGACGATGGGTTTTTAACAGATAGTCTCGGACGAAAAGTCAACTTTCAAAACACCATCATTATCATGACTTCCAATATTGGTGCACGTCAAGTTAAAGATTTTGGTAGAGGACTTGGATTCGAAACTGCAGCTCAAAAGGCACAAACATCAGATATTGAAAAGGGAGTAATCGAAAAAGAATTGAAAAAAACTTTTTCTCCAGAATTTCTCAATAGAATTGATGATATCGTCATTTTCAATTCATTAGACCAAAAAGACATTCGTAAAATTGTCGATATTGAACTGAAAGATCTCATTTTGAGAATTCAAAAATTGGGGTATCAAATTGATATTTCAGAAGACGCAAAAGATTTCCTTTCTGAAGAAGGTTTTGATAGTAAATACGGTGCTAGACCACTCAACAGAGCGATTCAAAAACACGTTGAAGATCTCATTGCAGAACACGTTGTTAACAACACGATTAAAGAAGGAGACGAAATTGTAGTCAATCGTAATGAAAAGGAGAAAGCATTAGAACTTGAAATCAATCAAAAAACCGAAGCTTCTTCCTAAAACATATTTCCTTTTAAAAAAAGACGTTTCCTACTAAGGGATAACTTCTTTTTTATTGTGCATTTGTTTTCTCTGCTAATCAAATAGTACTATTTTTGGGCTGTTTTAAAAGAACACGGCTAAGGGTTCATTTTATCTCGGGTGAAATTAATTGTATGAAAGTTTTAAAGTTTGGAGGGACTTCGGTGGCTGACTCACAGAGCCTAACTCATGTTTTAGATATTGTAAAAAAATCAAGTGATCAACAGAGTCTAGTTGTTGTTTCAGCTCTTGGTGGAATAACGAATCTATTGATTCAGATGGCTGAAAATGCAAGTTCTGGCAAAACTGATTTTCAAGAAACCCTTGAAGCAATTGAAAAACGTCATCTCAATCCCATTCTTCATTTTATCCCACTAACCCATCAGAGCGAAGTTGTAAGCTATTTAAAATCACAACTAAACAAGCTTGAAGAACTTATTGAATCCCTGTACACTTTAAGAGAGCTTACCCCTAAAAGTTTGGCTAAAGTTTCTAGTTATGGTGAAATACTTTCAAGTAAAATCATCTATTACATACTCAAACATCAGGGACTTGATATTGAGCTAAAAGATTCTCGTGAGCTTCTTTTTACCCACGAACTGAACGATCGTGAGGTCGTTAATCACACTAAAAGTAAAGAAGCTTGTGTTGATTTTGTTTCTAATAATTCATCGAAGATCATTTTAATTCCAGGTTTTATTGCTAGTGATCAAGACGGGAAAATCACAACCTTGGGAAGAGGAGGGTCGGATTTTACTGCCTCTCTAATTGCAAGCTATTTGAATGTTTCCCTACTGGAAATTTGGACGGACGTCAGCGGAATGTACACAGCGCATCCCAACTTAGTCTCTCAAGCACTTCCTATTCCTAGACTTTCTTATCATGAAGCCATGGAGTTATCCCATTTTGGTGCTAAAGTAATTTACCCTCCTACACTGCAACCCCTAATAGAAAAAGAAATTCCTCTCGTGATTAAAAACACTTTTGATCCGGAAGCTGAAGGAACTCGAATTGATAAAAGCGGAACGAGTGAAGGTGGAAATGGAACAGTAGTCAAAGGTGTAAGTCATATTGAAAAAGTTGCCCTCATTAATCTTGAAGGTAGTGGCATGATCGGTATCCCTGGATTTTCTAAACGCTTGTTTGAATGTTTATCTCTCAAACAAATCAACATCATCATGATTACTCAGGCCTCATCAGAACATTCTATTTGTATCGGAGTTCGAATGGAAGACGCTGCTGAAGCCAAAAAAGCAATTGATTCGCAGTTTGAATTTGAAATCAGTTTATCACGTGTCGATCCTGCAAAAGTAGAATTGAATATGACCAATATTGCTGTTGTGGGAGATCATATGAAAAAACACCAAGGAATTAGCGGGAAACTTTTCAGCAGTTTAGGAGCGAACAACATCAACATAAGAGCTATCGCTCAAGGAGCCTCAGAGCGAAATATCTCTATTATTATTGATGAAAGAAATACTCAAAAAGCGTTAAATACAATACACGAAAGCTTTTTCGAAACACAAACCAAAGAATTAAACTTATTTGTTACAGGAGTAGGCAATGTTGGAAGCAAGCTCTTAGAGCAAATCAACCAACAACAGAACTATTTGCTTGAAAACCTTCGCTTAAAAGTTCGTGTCATAGCACTCTCCAACTCCAGAAAAATGATACTGGGCAACGCTCCATTAGATTTAGACACATGGGAAGAGAAACTTCATTCAAGTTCTGTTGATGCTGATAGAGAACACTTTTTTGAACATATCAAGAACTTGAATTTAAGAAACAGTATTTTTGTTGACAATACAGCTAATGAAGAGATTGCAAGCGAATACAATCGTTTTTTAGAACACAATATTGGAGTGGTTACCTGCAATAAAATAGCATGCGCCAGTACACTTAGCAACTACAAAGAACTTAAAAAAACAGCAAGGAAATTCAGTACTCCTTTTCTTTTTGAAACCAATGTAGGCGCTGGACTTCCTGTAATCGATACCTTAAATAATCTTATTGCTTCAGGTGATGAAATTCATAAAATACAAGCAATTCTTTCGGGAAGTTTAAATTTTGTATTTAATAATTTTACTTTAGAAACCAGCTTTGAAAGTGTTGTTTTAAACGCGCAAAAAGAAGGATTTACAGAACCCGATCCTAAGATTGATTTAAGTGGTGTTGACGTAGCAAGAAAAATTTTAATTCTTGCCCGTGAGAGCGGATTAGAACTAGATCTAGAAGCTATTGAAAACAATTCCTTTCTCCCAAATGAAGTTTTGGAAACCACAAATAATGAAGCCTTTTTTGCAGCACTAAAAAAACATGAAAATCATTTCCAATCCATTCTTAAAAGGGCAAACGATAAAAATTGCAGACTTAAATATGTCGCGCAATTAGAATCAGGAAAAGCCAGTGTGGGACTTCAAGAAATTGATCCTTCGCATGATTTTTTTAATCTGGAAGGAAGTGACAATATTATTTTATTTTACACCAATCGGTATAAAAATCAACCGCTTATTGTCAAAGGTGCTGGAGCAGGTGCAGAAGTCACCGCTGGAGGTATTTTTGGTGATATCATCAGAATTGGAAAAGGATAATTATGAACCAAATAGAACTTTTTGCCCCAGCTAGTGTAGCAAATGTATCTTGTGGTTTTGATGTATTGGGATTTTGCTTGGATCCAATTGGAGATATTATGCGGATTTCGAAAACAAATACCCCTGGGGTTACCATCGGAAATGTATCAGGGCAAACTCTTCCAAAAGATCCTCAAAAAAATGTAGCTAGTGTGGCTGGTCTTGCACTTCTAAAAGAAACATCCAGTGAATTCGGTTTCCAAATTGATATTGACAAAAAAATTAAGCCGGGAAGTGGAATTGGAAGTAGTGCTGCTAGCGCTGCCGGAGCTGTTTTTGGAATTAATGAATTACTTGGCAATCCATACAGCAGCAAGGAATTAATTCGATTTGCAATGGCAGGAGAAGCGATTGCTAGTGGTGCTGCGCATGCTGATAATCTAGCACCAGTTCTTTTAGGTGGTTTTACCCTTGTCCGAAGTAATGAAACCTTAGACGTCATTAAACTTCCAAACCCCACAGAATTAGTAGCTACCGTAATACATCCCAAAATTGAACTAAAAACATTGCATTCCAGATCAATTTTAAAACCAACGATACCTCTGAACAAGGCTATTGAACAATGGGGAAATCTTGGAGCTTTCGTAAGCGCATTGTACACAGACGATTACGACTTACTCTCCAGAAGTATGGAAGATAAAGTTATTGAACCTTACAGAGCGATGTTGATTCCTAAGTTTGAAGAAACACGTCAGGCTGCCCTAAAAGCAGGAGCCCTTGGTAGTGGTATTTCAGGGTCTGGTCCTTCGATATTTGCTTTATCAAAAGGAAGACAAACCGCTGAAAAAGTTGGAATTGCTATGGAAAGTATTTACAAAAATTTAAACTTAGACTACCAATTACACCTTTCAAAAATCAATACTGAAGGAATCAAAATTTTAGATCGGTCATGAACTACTTCAGTTTAAATTTTAACTCTTCCACAGTAGGCTTTCTTGAAGCAGTATGCAAGGGACTTGCTCCAGATCGAGGCTTGTATTTTCCTGAAAAAATACCAGTCCTCTCAAAAGAGTTTATTGAAAATATCCCCAATTTAAGTAATCATGAACTGGCTTTGACAGCCATCCGAACCTTTGTAGGTGATGACATTCCAGAAGAACGATTAGAATCAATCGTTGAGGAAACTTTGAATTTTGACTTCCCAATTGTCCCTATTACTAGCTCCATTGCCAGCTTAGAGTTATTCCACGGGCCTACTCTTGCTTTTAAAGATGTAGGGGCTCGTTTTATGGCTCGCTGTCTCTCTTACGCACACGAAATTAAAGAACAAAAAAAATTAACCATTTTAGTAGCTACCTCTGGAGATACTGGTGGGGCGGTTGCTGACGGCTTTTACAAGGTCGAAGGAATTGATGTCGTAATTCTTTATCCAAAAGGAAAAGTGAGTGAAGTACAAGAAAAGCAACTTACAACCTTAGGAGAAAACATAACTGCTCTTGAAGTAGAGGGAACCTTTGACGACTGTCAAAATATGGTAAAGTCTGCCTTTATTGATCCTGAACTCACCAACAGTGTCCCTCTTACCTCGGCAAATTCAATTAATATTGCACGCTGGCTTGCACAAATGTTCTATTACTTTATTGCCTATAAAAATAGACCCCATCCCGATAAGGATTTAATCATCTCTGTACCCAGTGGTAATTTTGGAAATCTTTGTGCGGGTTTAGTCGCTCATCAGATGGGCCTCCCAATAAAACACTTTATTGCAAGTACAAACATTAACGATACTGTTCCTAGTTATTTAAATTCAGGAAATTACGAACCAAAAAAATCAGTGTCTACCCTTTCCAATGCAATGGACGTTGGTGACCCAAGTAATTTTATTCGAATTCAAAAATTATTCAACAATGATTTTTACAAACTAAAGAAAGTTGTAAGTGGTTATGCTTATTCGGATTCACAAACCAAAAGGGCTCTTAAAGAAATATATGGTGAAAGTAAGTATATCGCCGATCCCCATGGTGCTGTAAGTTATCTCGGACTCAAAGACTACCTTGATACTCAAGAGGGAAATAATGTTCAGGGCATTTTTTTAGAAACGGCACACCCCATCAAATTTGCCCCTACTGTGGAGGCAACCCTTAAGCTCAAACTTGAGCTTCCCAATCAAGTAATAAAAATTCTTGATAAACCCAAGCTAAGTATTCCTATTAGTGATTACAAAGCATTAAAAAATTACTTGCTGGAGCGTTAATCAATTACTAGTTCCGGCAGTTTAAAATCATCTAAAGGGCTTGTTTTGGACATCATTTTTTCAATTTCTTCCCATGCTCTGGGCGCGGCAGCAGATAAATTTACAGGTCCCTCTTCTGTAATTAGTATATCGTCCTCAATACGAATGCCAATATTCCACCATTTTGGATCACAAGGGCTGTCTTGGGGAACATAAATACCAGGCTCAACAGTAATCACCATATCGATGTCTAAATTTTCATACAAGCCAGGATCATGAACATCCAGCCCAATGTGATGAGCTACTCCGTGAGGTAGGTACCGTCTAAATTCTTCAGGATTCTCAATAAGACCTAGTGCGAGTAGACCTTTTTTCACTTCCTCATTAGCAGCATCTGTAATTGCTCTAAAACTAGCCCCTTTTTGAGCCGCAAGAATCCCTGCGTTCTGAGCATCATAAACAATTTGGTACAAAGCTTTTTGTTCAGGAGTAAATTTACCTGAGACTGGAATTGTTCTAGTTACATCGGCAGTATATCCATTGTATTCAGCACCTAAATCCATTAGAATTAGCTGATTTTTAAGATCTGTTTTATCGTTTGTGATGTAATGTAAAACACAAGCATTTTCTCCCGCTCCTACAATGGAGGGATATCCTTCATGAGCTGCACCGTATTTTTTATAAACAAGCTGATGAATTCCTTGGACCTCGCGCTCAGTCATTTCAGGGTGAATTGCTTTCATGACTTCAATTTGCCCTTGGGCTGAAATTTGGATTGCTTTTTTGAGCAATTTTATTTCTTCGGGTTGCTTTTTTTCCCTCAAACTGGCCATCAAGTATGGGAGTTGGTCGATGTCAAAATTATAATCTCTTACTAAATATGCCGTACGCGATTGTAAATCAATCAATGGAGTATTATCATCAGGATTCATAAAATCTTTAATTACGGGATCCACCATAAGAGTTTCATCTTGTTGAGCATAAAAAGAAATCATGCGTTTCAGAGAAGGAATCTCCTCTTCCTCTGCTGTTCTAATCCTTTGGTACAAGCGATATCGATCGGCATCAAAATCTTCTGGATAATTAACAGCATTTTTAAAATGCTCCTGCAAATTGAACAAATCACTTGCATCTGATTTATCATCACGTACATCATTTTCAAAATCAAACATCAAAACCGAATCAAAACGATCCAGTTTTAAAGAGGTATTAACAAATTCTTTTTTACTAGCCACGCGATCAAAACCCATTGTTTCTGCACCCTGAATCCCCAATTGTTTTCCATTCCACATCTCGTTTCGAGCGTCGCGTTCGCGTACGTATAATTTTTCATAGTAAATCCCCTCTTCATCCTCTTGCGGTACATTGAAAACAAGTAAAACTGCGTGGGGCTCATTCCATCCTGTCAAGTAAAAAAAATTTGGATCGGGATGATAGACATAATCAACGTCATTAGCGCGATTTCTTACTGGAGATGAAAAGAAAACAGCAACACTATTACTCGGTAACTTTTGTTGTAATTCAACACGTCTATTTTTATGAAAATCGGAGGAAAGTTCCGACTTTTGTCCATTGATGTTTGGGGAGTAAGCCAAAAAAAATAAGGCTAAAAAAAGTGTATTGTACAATTTGCTTTCCAGAACTAAATACATAAACTAATTTTTGTATGAACTTATGAAAAAAACAACACTCTACAATAAACATCTAGAATTGAATGCAAAAATGACTTCGTTTGGAGGTTACGAGATGCCGATCCAATATTCAGGGGTCAAAAAAGAACATCTCACTGTTCGAAATAATCTGGGAGTATTTGATGTTTCCCACATGGGTGAATTTTATGTCTCTGGACCCCAAGCACTTTCTCTGCTTCAATACGTTTGCAGTAATGACATTTCCAAAATATCCGTTGGAAAGGCTCAATACAACTATTTCCCTAATGAAACGGGAGGAATTGTAGATGACTTGATTGTTTATCGTTTAGATGAATCTACCTATCTTCTTGTTGTTAATGCCTCCAATATTTCAAAAGACTGGGAATGGATTCAGAAACACAATATTAATTTTGGTGCTCAATTAGAAAACCGAAGTGAAGAAACCGCTTTGCTCGCCATACAAGGTCCTAAAGCGATTAAGGCCATGCAAAAACTTACTTCAAGTGATTTAGACAAACTCCCTTTTTACAGTCATACGAGTGGAACATTTGCAGGGTGTGAGAATACTTTAATCGCCACAACCGGTTACACGGGTGCTGGCGGGATTGAAATTTATTTTCCCGCAACGAAAGCTATTCAAATTTGGGATGCAATTCTAGAAGCCGGCAAGGAGTATGACATTGCCCCTGTTGGACTAGCAGCAAGGGATACCCTAAGAACTGAAATGGGATACTGTCTTTACGGAAATGAAATTAATGACACAACCTCACCTATTGCAGCAGGTTTAAAATGGATTAGCAAACCTGAAAAAGGGTGCATTAATGCAAAGCAAATTAAAAGTGAAATTGATCACGGAACTGAACAAAAATTGATTGCCTTCGTTATGGATGATCGAGCGATTCCAAGATCAGGACACGATATCGTTGATGAAAATAATGCCGTAATCGGTAGGGTTACATCAGGAACGCAATCACCGATCCTTTCAAAAGGTATTGGTTTGGGCTATGTAAATTCAAAATTTGCCAAAACAGATTCTTCAATTGGTGTCTTTATTCGTGAGAAAAATTGTACTGGCAAGATCGTCAAGCTGCCCTTCATAAAATCCTAAATTTTGAAGTCAATTCTCATTTTAGGTGGAAGTGGATTTATTGGCAATTGCTTGTACAAAGAATTGGCTCCTTATTACAACACTTTCGCTACCTACAATACTGCCAAAGGGTATCAAAAAAATCAACATTTTTTTTATTTTAATCTCGAACAAGGGGGGCTTGAAGACATCTTAAAAGATGTAAAACCAAGGTTGATTATTTCAGCCCTAAGAGGAAATTTCAACGCTCAACTGGAAACCCACGACTTTTTGATTAAGCTCATCCAAAAAAGTAATTGTAGAATTCTGTTTCTTTCCTCTGCCAATGTATTTGATTCATTCGAACACTATCCCTCCTATGAATATGACAAAACATTTTCAGAGAGTACCTTCGGACGTTTTAAAATCAAAATAGAAAATCAATTGATGCGTTTACCTACAGGGAAATATGTTGTAGCTAGACTCCCAATGATTTTTGGGTTAAATGCACCGAGAACACTACAGATAGACCAGGCTATTAATGAAAATACTGCCCTAGAGGTTTTTCCAAATTCCATCATTAATGTGAACAGTGATATTCGTTTGAGTCAGCAAATCCATTATTTGATTAACCACAAAAAAACAGGAGTATTCCATTTGGGAAGTACGGATTTAATTTCCCATTTTGATTTTATCAAAAACATTGTAGAAAGACGCCACCAAAAGCCAGGTATTTACAAGCAGGTATTCACATCAAATACCATTCGCTACATAGCTACTCTTCCAAAAGAAAATAGGCTTCCAAATCACATTTTGCCCTCCTACTTAGATGTTCTCGATGATCTGACTTTAAAGCTACCCAAAAAATAATTCTAATTTTTTATTTTAGCAACGCAATACAAAATTATGGGAAGAGCATTTGAGTTTAGAAAAGCAAGGAAAATGAAGCGTTGGTCCGCAATGGCAAAAACCTTTACCCGAATCGGTAAAGACATTGTCATGGCAGTAAAAGAAGGTGGACCCGACACCGATAACAACTCCAGACTCCGTGCAGTAATTCAAAACGCCAAGGCAGCAAACATGCCTAAGGAAAATGTGGAGCGAGCTATTAAAAAAGCCTCTGACAAAGACTCTGGTGATTTTAAAGAAGTCCTTTTTGAAGGTTATGCACCCCATGGAATTGCAGTTTTGGTGGAAACAGCTACAGACAATAACAACAGGACTGTAGCCAATATTCGATCTTATTTTAATAAAGCCAATGGAAATTTAGGCACTGCAGGTTCTGTAGAGTTTATGTTTGATCACAGTTGTAATTTTAGAATTGATGCTACCGATTTAGACCCAGAGGAAATTGAATTAGAATTCATTGATTTTGGCGTTGAAGAAGTTTTCTTAGATGACGACGGCATGCTACTCTATGCTCCGTTTGAAAGTTTTGGAGAGGTTCAAAAAGAACTTGAAAAACGCAATTTTGAAATTCTTTCTTCTGGTTTTGAACGTATTCCTCAAACTACAAAAGCCTTAGTACAAGATGCCCAAGAAGAGGTTCTTCAACTCATTGAAAAGATTGAAGAAGACGACGACGTTCAAAACGTTTACCATACCCTTGAAATAAAAGAAGAGACTTAGAAACTTTTCTCTTTTGAATACCCCTCTACTCCTTTAAACTGTTTTTCCAAAGCTTTTAAATCTTCAGATTCATTTTCTGTGGTATGAAATGGCTGATGTACTACAACTTTTTTGTTTTTGTAATCAAAAGCTACTGGAACAATAGGGATTTGCAACTTTTTAGCCAAATGATAATATCCTGTTCGGAGCACATTGACTTTTTTCCGTGTCCCCTCAGGAGCTAAAGCAATTCTAAATTTTTCATGAGAATCAAATACATTTGCAATAGCCTCTACAGTACCGAGTTTCCCTGATCGATCAACAGGTGCCCCACCAAGTCCTCTAAAAAACCAAGCAGTAAGGGGTGTAAACAATTCTTTTTTTCCTAAAAAATTTATTTGCTCTTTCGAAATACTGCGTACCATTAGTCCGATGAAAAAGTCCACCCAACTTGTATGGGGTACAACAGCTACAATGTATTTTGGAAAAGAAGGAAATTGACCTATCATTTTCCAATTCAAAAGTTTGTAGAAAACAAACCGAGAAAACAAATTTCCCATAGTTATTCTAAATTGATAAAGTCTTCATTGGGAAAACCTAAAAGATAGAGATGCTTGGTCGAACGTGTCATTGCTGTGTACAACCAGCGCAAATAATCTTTGTTGGGCCCCTCGGCAAGGTAAGGTTTTTCAATAAAAACGTGTTCCCATTGTCCTCCTTGAGATTTATGACAGGTTACCGCATAAGAATACTTCACTTGTAATGCATTGAAAAAACGATTATTTTTCACTTTTAAAAATTGCTTGAATTTGGAACGCTCTGATGCATAATCTTCCATCACAGACTGATACAATCGGTTTCCTTCTTCATAAGAGAGCGAGGCTGTTTCTGCTTGAAGTGTATCTAATAATAAAACTGTATCAAATGGTTTCTCCTCTGGGTAGTCCACCAATTGAACGCTTACCTCAGCAAATGAAAATCCATACAATTCTTTTCTTGTGTGAATCGACAAAATTTTTACAACATCGCCATTAGCAATAAATCCGGGAGCTGAATCTGGAGCCAACCAGAAATAATTATTTTTCACAACCATCAACTGGTCACCTACAGATAATTCATCTTCCAATCCCAGTATCCGTCTTCTAATATTTTCGTTGTAAATATTCGCACGCTTGTTCGATCTCACGATAAAAACAGTTTGATCCACTCCTGCTTCTGAAAAAGTAGACTCTATGGCTTCAAAAACATCCATTCCGTTGTTGGTGTAACTAATATCCTTAGTTCCTTCAATATCAAACTTAAATTGATCGTAAACTTTATGGTTTAAATCAACACGCAGTTGTGTCGCATTTTTTAAAATTCCCGAGTCTTTTTTTTGACGGACCACCCCTTCCAATTCAATACTAAAAACTTGATCAAAATGAAATTGACGCAATTCTTCTTCGTCCAATGCTGGACTAAGGTCTAAATGTACGGGGGGCAATTGCGCTTGATCACCAACAAACAAAAGTTTACAATCAGTTCCTTGGCTTACGTACTGAACCACATCGTGGAGTAAAGAACCGTTTTCAAACAGCTTAGTATTTTGACGATCATCACCGATCATTGAAGCCTCATCAATAACAAAAAGTGTTTTTTTATATTTATTGGGCTTGAGCTGAAAACTCATCTTACCTCCTTTTTCAGCTTTGGGATAATAAATTTGTTTGTGAATGGTCTTCGCTGAAACTTTGGAATAGGTAGCCATAACTTTAGCAGCTCGGCCTGTAGGAGCCATTAGTACCGCCTTGTAACCCGCATTACGAATATCGTTGACCAATGAACTAACTAGGGTGGTTTTACCGGTCCCTGCATATCCCTTAAGTAAAAATGCCGTATTCGGTTTTTTTGAAAAAATAAAATCTGTAATGGCTGTAAACCATAGCTGCTGAGATTCAGTAGGTTTAAAAGCAAAATTTGCTTCAAGTCGTTTGCAGAAATTTTCTGGAGTCATGGATTCTATCAAGTGGCTAAATATAATTCATTTTAAATACTTTTGTGATTCAAAAAAAATTGTAGTTTTGTTTTTATCAATTAAAATAATACAATGAAATTAGGCATTCAAATCGTTTTATGGTTAGCGTCAATCTTTTTTGCTTACAAAATTTATGACTCTATCAATGGACCTATCAAATTCAATCAGACTAAAAACGAGCGCTATGCTCAAGTCATAGACCGTTTAAAAGACATTCGCAAGGCCCAAATTGCTCACAAAGACGTCAAGGGCGTTTTTGCCAATAACTTTGACAGCTTGGTCAAATTTGTTGACGAGGGTATTTTTACCCTTATTGAAAAACGAGACTCTTCCTATCTTGAATACGACAGAACTTATCGTATCGACATGCTTCGAGAAGTTATTGTCATTGATACCTTAGGTACTGTTCCTGTAAAAGACTCTCTCTTTAGTAATACTGATCGTTACAAAAACATGGCCTACATCCCAATTCAGGGCGTTCAGGATAGTATGTTTAAAATTAATGCTGAAGTCATCAATAAAAATGGTTACAACGTACCCGTTTTTGAAGTAAAAGTTTCAAAAAACATTATCCTCTTTGATCAAGATAAAGATTTGGTCAAGCAAGAAAATGAAACAGTTTCTGTAGATGGAGTTAACGGTTCTGAAATTATTTTGGGTTCATTAAGTAATGTGAGTACAAATGGAAACTGGCCGACCATATTTGATGCCAAACAAGAATAATAGCATAGCATTTGCTGGATCATCCATTCACCTTTTCGTGAATGGATTTTCTTTTTGTACCCCTTCCAAAACTGAATTCGTTCCAACTCCTAGTGGTACTGATGATTTTAAGACGGGATTAATTGATTTGCTCGCTTTTTACCCTAAAGAAACATTTGACAAAACACAAATTATTTCCTACCACCAGCCTTCTACTTTTGTGCCCAACGCTTTTTTTGATAAAAAACTCCTACCCAACTACCTTCGTTTTCAAGGAAAAATTCCAAAAGATTTTAATCTTTCTTTTGATGTTTTAGAAGATGTAAACCAGGTAAATATTCACGCCTATCCTAAAAAAGAGTTGGAAATCATTCACCAACAAATTCCTACTGCCAATTTTTATCACTTTAATACACTACTGTATCGAGAAGTAAGTGAACGATCGAAATCAGAGGATAAAGAATTTCAACTTTTTATTCACCTTCAAAAAGGTTCTGTGGATTTGTATTTAAAACAACATTCTACAATCGTTTTTCAAAATCATTTTGAAATAAAAAATGAAGACGAATTTCTTTATTACACATTTTTTGTAGTAGAACAATACGAGCTTTCTTCTGATCAATTTGAAATGCTATTTTTTGGTGAAATTCCTTTTTTTGAAACGTACTATCACGCGATAAAACAATACCATCCTTCAGTTCATTTTGAGGCAAGTAAAACCTGTTCAATATTGGACTTGGAACAACATCCTGCTCCATTTTTTGCCCAATCTTTTAAGTAATGCGTATCATTTCAGGTATTCATAAGGGTAGAAGAATTCTAGCTCCCAAAAAACTCCCTGTTCGTCCCACCACAGATCGTTCTAAGGAAGCCCTTTTCAACATTTTACAACATCAAATCGATTTCTCTGAACTCACGGTTTTGGATTTATTTTCGGGTACAGGGAGTATTAGTTATGAATTTGCCTCTCGAGGTGTTCCCTTGCTTACGGCTGTAGACAAAAACAGACATTGCATTCAATTCATTCAATCCACAGCAAAATTGCTCTCTTTTGAAATTAGAGTTGTTCAAAAAGATTGTATCACATTTTTAGAAGAAGAAAAAAGTAGCTACGATTTGATTTTTGCTGATCCTCCCTACGATTTTGATACAGAAACTTACAAAAAAATCATAGCTCTAGCACAAAAAAAAATAAGCCCCCAGGGACAAATCATTATCGAACACTTCAACAAAGTAGATCTCACAGGCCTAGAAGGCTATGACTCTAGCAGAAATTACGGAAGTGCTACTTTTTCCTTTTTTAATAGTTAAAAAAAAGCAGGCCGATAAGCCGGATTCTGTCGAGTCTTATCATTTATCTTGATGCAAAATTACTCTTGCATTCTAGCCGCCTACCCGTCTACATTGGGCGAGCTACCCTTAATTGTAGAACTACTTGGCGTTGCACCGCATAGAGTTTACCTGATTTCACTACAGCCGAACTGTACTTGCTTTCTGTTGCACTGGTCCGCTCCGCCGAAACGGAGGACGGGTGTTACCCGCTATGCTGCTCTAGGGTGTCCGGACTTTCCTCTTCTTTACGAAAAAAAAGCGATAAGATGGCCTGCGGTGCTAAGTTAGCTATTTGTTGATAATTTACAGGGAATATCTTCTATCTTAGGAATGAATCCGGAAACTGATTTTTTATATTTGTTCTAATGGAGTCATTTGTTGTTTCTGCTTTGAAATACAGACCCACTACTTTTGAAGAGGTAGTCGGGCAACAAAGTATTACTCAAACCTTAAAAAATAGCCTAGAAACTGAACAACTGGCACAAGCATTACTGTTTTGCGGCCCTCGTGGTGTTGGAAAAACATCTTGTGCGAGAATCCTTGCAAAACAAATCAATAAGTCTTCTCAAAAAGAAAGTACCGATGACGACTTTGCCTTTAATATTTTTGAACTTGATGCCGCTTCGAATAATTCCGTTGAAGACATTCGAAAAATCAATGAGCAAGTCCGGATTCCCCCACAGGTAGGTTCGCATAAAATTTACATTATCGATGAGGCACACATGCTCTCCAATGCAGCTTTTAATGCCTTTTTAAAAACGTTGGAAGAACCACCAAAACATGTCATTTTTATTTTAGCAACTACAGAGAAAAATAAAATTATTCCTACTGTACTTTCCAGATGTCAAGTTTATGACTTTAAAAGAATCTCCGTCAACGATATTCAACATTACTTGGTTAAAATAGCAAAAGACAGAAATTTACAATTTGAGGAAACTGCACTTTACCTAATTGCCCAGAAAGCTGAAGGAGCTTTACGTGACGCCTTATCTATTTTTGATCGGATGGTAAGTTTTACTCAAGGGAATTTATCTGCTAAAGCCGTGGCTGACAATCTTAACTTACTGGATCACCAAACCTACAATGAATTGGGAAAAATCATTTTCAAAAATGATATTCCAGGTATTCTAACTGCCTACAACGATCTTCTCAAAAGGGGTATTGACCCTTTACAATTCATAAAAGGCTTAGGCGATTTTTTCAGGAATCTCATGCTAGCAAAAGACCCAAATACGTTGGCTCTTATGGAATTAGGAGAAGATGTTAAAAAAAACTATCAAGAAGCAACAGAGCCTCTTACAACTGAATATTTACTTGATGCTATTGCCTTAATCAATTCATTTGAAATTAATTACAAAAGTGTAAACAACAAGCGAGTTCATGTAGAACTCTCTATGATGCAACTTGCTTCGCTCAATTTCAATGGAGAAAAAAAAAAGACTACATAATACCAGCAAAATTAGCCAATGAAATGGATCCCTCACTTGCCAAGTTTCATACACAACAAAAAGTAAAAAACTTCCCTGAATCAAATTTAATCCCCGATCAAAATTCAAATCCTGTTGCCAAAGAACAATCCTCTGTAATAGAACCAAAAACCTACAGTAAATCCGAAAAGACAAGTACCGAAGTCGCTGATCAAAAAAGTCAATACAAAAAGAAAACTGAAGAAAACAAACAAGAGCACTTAAATCGTAAAGTTTCTGGATTCTCCCTTTCCAGTATTGCTCTTAAAAAGGAAGCAAAAAAAATCAATCAACCTAAAGTAATAGAAGAAAATCTACCCGAAGAGTCTTTTGAAAAAAGTACCCTTCTACAACTTTGGAATGAGTATGCAGAAAAAATAAAGCGCGAGGGGAAACAAAACATAGCATCCATTATGCGCATGCGCGAACCAGACCTAAAAGATCCGTCAACCCTTCTCTTTACCGTAGCCAATGATATGAATAAGGTTGAAATGAAGCGGGAAGCGGATGAGTTACTTCCCTTTTTGAGAAAACAATTAAACCACTACGGAATACAAATCGAATTCAAAATCACAGAATCCATAAAAGAAGAAGCAGTGTTTTCAGCTCCAGAAAAATACAAACATCTGGTAAAAATTAATCCAGCTTTGGATACTCTTCGGAAAAAATTTGACCTTGACTTCTAAAAATTATGCTTGGACTTAAATTACCTACCGATCCTCGATGGGCCAACATTGCCCAAAAGAATATTCAAGAAATACTTACCGATCATGCTTATTGTGAACAAAAGGCTGCTAGTACTGCAATTTCAATGATCATTGGTTTCCCTCATCTTACAGAACTTGTATCAGCAATGACCGATCTAGCACAAGAAGAAATGAGCCACTTTAAAATGGTTCATGACTTGATTCTTGAAAGAGGATTAAAATTAGGGCGAGAACGAAAAGATTTTTACGTAATCCAACTACGTAAATTTTTTCCAAAAGGGGGTTCAAAAACGGACCATCTAGTACACAAATTGCTTTATGCTGCGCTTATTGAGGCAAGAAGTTGTGAGCGTTTTAGAATACTTTCTGAAGAATTGGAAGATTCTAAACTGCGCAATTTTTATCGTAAATTAATGGTCAGTGAAGCCAATCATTACACTTTGTTTTTGGGATTTGCACGTCAATATGGTACTTCGAGACAAAAAGTTGACGAAAAATGGGAAGCACTTTTAAAATATGAAGCAACACTAATGGGAACTTTGGGAAATCAGGAAACCATTCACGGTTAATTTTTTTTCTTTTTACAAAGTTCACGAATCATTCCGTCTGAAAGTCCCACTTTAGGAACGTAAACTACTTTGGCACCACTCCAATTAAGTGTTCTTAGAAAGAGTTTTGCCGCAGGCAAGATCACATCTGACCGATCGGGATTCAAACCCAATTCAACGATTCGTTCCTCATACGTCATTTTACTCAGACGGGCATAGATTGCGTTTAGCGTTAAAAAAGTAATCGGTCGGTTGTCTTTGATTCCTGCTATTTTATGTAGTTTGTTAATATTTCCTCCTGTACCCAGCAAGTAAATTTTATTGTATTCCTTAGTTTTCTCTTTCACCCACTTTTGAGCGTGTTCCCACATCTCATCAGACACACCATTGTTTAAAAGTCTTACTGTTCCAATTTTAAATGATTTGGAATGAATTCTCTTACCGTTTTTAAGAATACTAAATTCCGTACTACCGCCCCCTACATCAACATACAAAAAGGTCTTCTCTTTCCCTACTACATCAAAAACATTGGTATTGGAAATTATTTTCGCTTCTTTTTTACCGTCAATTATTTCAATCTGAATTCCCGATTTACTCAAAACTTCCTTGACTACTTTTGAGCCATTTTTAGCCTCTCGTAGTGCAGAAGTTGCATAAGCCATGTAATCTTTGACTCCATGAACCTTCATTAACATTTTAAAGGCTTTCATCGATTTAACGATGCGTTTCTTATTTTTTTTGATATGCTACCACTAGTAAATGAATCTTCACCAAGACGAATAGGAACACGAACCAGTGCATTTTTCAAAATGGTTCTTTTTCCTTTGTGATTAATTACATTTGAAACCAGCATCCGAATTGCGTTGGAACCTACATCAATGGCAGCGTACTTCTTAATTTTCATTCCAGACTTTTTCCTTTGTAATAATCATGAATTTTCCATTGAGATCGTAAATCAATACCGTTGTTTTCGACAAAAGTATTTTGCTGGGATCCGTTTATTTTTCTTGCTTTTACGTTGTCATTCCAAGCAATTTCAAAAACATCTAAAATCTCATTTTGTAAATTTTTATCGTAAATAGGTACCGCTACCTCTACCCTATTTTCGATATTTCTTGTCATAAAATCGGCTGATGAAAGGTACACTTTTGGGTCACCAGCATTTTCAAAAACATAAACTCTTGGATGCTCTAAGTACTTATCCACAATGCTAATGACTTCAATATTTTCACTCATTCCTTTGATTCCTGGTATCAGACAACAGATCCCCCTAACGATCATTTGAATAGAAACTCCATGATTGCTTGCCTCATACAGTTTTTCGATCATTTTAAAATTTGTAATGGCATTTAACTTTAACCGAATTCCACTAGGCAAGCCCGCTTTATGATTTTCAATTTCTTGATTGATCATTCGTACAACAGCGTTGTGTGTGTAATGTGGAGATACTATTAGATGCTTGTATTTCTTTAGTTTGTAATGAACCTGAAGGAAATTAAAAACCTTGTTTACCTCTTTTAAAATTTTTTGATTTGAAGTTAAGAGTGTGTAATCTGTGTAAATTTTAGCAGTATCTTCATTAAAATTACCTGTACTAATAAAACCGTATCGCTTTTTCTTATTGCCTTTTACATTTTTTTCAATTACACCAATTTTTGAATGCACTTTCAGTCCTGGGATCCCAAAAATAAGTTGAACCCCAGCAGCTTGCATTTGCTCTGCGTAGGTAATGTTGTTAGTTTCGTCAAAACGAGCTTGAAGTTCTATTTGAACCAAAACTTTCTTTCCATTTTTAGCTGCATTAATCAAAGCACTTGCTACATTGGATAGTTTTGACAAACGATAAATTGTAATTTTTATGGTCGTAACTTCAGGGTCCAATGCTGCCTCTCTTAAAAATTTAATCAAATAAGAAAAGCTATGGTAGGGAGTGTAAAGTAAAAAATCTTTTTTGTCAATGACTTTAATGATACTCTTTTCAAAAGAAAGTCCTGGTATGGTCACAGGATCAACTTTTTCATATTGGAGATTGGTGTTTTTTAATTGAGGAAAATTCATGTAATCTCTTCGATGATGATAGCGTCCCCCTGGAATTAAACTATCCGTAGAATCCATCCCTAGAATATGCTTAAAAACATTCAATGCATCCTCAGAAATATCCTTGTCGTAAACCAAACGTACTGGCTCTGCCAAAATACGTTCTCGAACACTCTCAACAATTTTGTTTATGTAACTTTTTGAAACATCACCCTCCATATCAAGTTCAGCATCTCTTGTGACCTTGATCATATGAGAAGTAATGGTTGTAAACTCATAAAAATTAAAGATGAGATGAAAATGATAGCGAATCAAATCATCCAAAAACATAACATACTGTTTGTCTCCAAGCTGTGGTAGTACGATAAACCGATCCAGTTCTTTTGGGATTTCAATAAGTGCGTACTGATTGGTAGAAGACTCTTTAGATTCCACGAAAAGTTTTACAGCAAGAAAGGCTTGATTGGCTGAAAAATCCTGGATCTGATCCTCAGAAATCATGATGGTCATTAGTGCAGGACTAACTTTTTGAATAAAATATTCTTTTAAAAAGGCTTTATGCTCCTCTAATACCTGTTTTTCATTGACAAAATAAATTTGCTCTTTTTCCAATTCTTTTTCGATACTACTCAGAATTTGGGCACTTTCTTTTTGCTGTTCAATTACCTTTTGGGTAATGATTTTTAATAACTCAGTAGCACTTTCACCTCCAAATACTTTTTTCCCTGTTTTTTCAGATTGAGCAATTCGCTGAACTGTAGCGTAGCGGACTTGAAAAAATTCATCTAAATTGTTAGAAAAAATACCAATAAAGCGAAGGCGATCCAGTAAAGGAACACTGTGATGTGCTGCTTCTTGAAGTACTCGTGCATTAAAATCTAACCAACTTAATTCTCGATTAATAAACCGAGGCTGCTGTTTTTTATTCATTTCAATATTTCTTTAGGTAATCCGAGGCTTGCTTTGCCGTTTTGAACATTCTTCCACTCTTCTTGCTCAAATTGTATTCGAGCCCAAGCGGCAGTTGGCAGGTGATCCAAGTCGGTGGTGGACAAAACAGTTACCGCCTGTGTAAAGGCGGGGTTATGCCCCACACAAATAACCTTAGCATATTGATCAGGTAAAGATTTAATAAATTGAATTAATTGAGAGGTTTCAAAAGTATAAAGGGGTTCTCTTACATTTAATTGTTCAAAGGGTTTTTGAATTTCGTGCATCATGATACAGGCTGTATGCAGAGCTCTATTGGCTGGACTAGAATATACGATCTCAAACTCGTTCAAAACATCTTTCGATGCGGTTGCCATTGCAATAGCTCTTTGAATTCCTCCTTCGGTCAAAGTTCGGTTGCGGTCCTCAACCAGAAATTCCCAAGAGGACTTCGCATGTCGCAATAACAATAATTCTTTCATCATTAGGGTGCTAAACGTTCAATATTCCAAAAACTTCCTTGCCACTGGCAACGGATACGATCGTGTAATCGATTAGGACGACCCTGCCAAAACTCAATACACTTTGGCACTACTACATACCCTCCCCAATGCTCAGGACGATCAACCGATTTGTCTTGATATTCATTCTCTAGGGCTTCTAATTTAGCTTCTAAAATAGAACGGTCGGTAATTACTTTGCTCTGCTCTGAAACTAAGGCACCCAACTGACTTCCTTTGGGACGGCTATTAAAATAAGCATTAGAAACCTCAGGCTTCAATTGTTCTGCTGTACCTTTAATGATTACTTGTCGTTCCAAAGCAGGCCAAAAAAAACTAAGCCCTACCTTGGCGTGATGCGCAATGGAAAGCCCTTTCTCACTCTGATAATTCGTGTAAAAAACAAAACCCTTTTCATTGATTGCTTTAAGCAACACAACTCGAGCTTTTGGATAGTCATCCAAACCAAGAGTGGCAAGAGTCATTGCATTGGCTTCGTCAATTTCAGGATGGTGTTCTGCTTCGTTAAACCAACTTCCAAAAAATGCCATCGGATCGTTGGCAATATCCGCTGCTTTTAACTCATTCTTTGTGTATGATTTCCTTAAATTTCCTAAGTCTTTTTCTTTCATTTGAGTTACAATTTACAATCCATTTTAGTCATATGGAAAAGCTTTTAAGATCTTCCGATAAAATTACATTTTCAAAAATTGATGAGGCCTCCTTTACAAATTCATTTTTATCGCTGTAGCGGTTTGAGTAATGTCCTAACATCAATTGTTTTACTTCAGCTTTTTTGGCTATTACTGCAGCCTCTTTGGCTGTACTGTGTTTGGTTTTTTTTGCTAGATCTTTGTGTTGTTCCAAAAAGGTAGCCTCATGGTACAATAAATCTACACCTTTTATCTCTGGAATAAGTGCTTCGTGAAAAGCGGTATCACTGCAAAAAGCATACTTTTTTGGAGGATCTGGAGGGAGTGTTAGAATATGATTTTCTATGGTTTCCCCATTCTCAAGCTCAATAGACAATCCTTTTTGCAATTGATCGTAATGAAATGGTTTTAAATTCAATGTTCCTAGGGCTTCCGTATTGATTTTTCTTTTTAAAGACTTTGTGTTAAAGAGAAATCCATTGGTGTACACTCTGTGATCTAGAGGCAGCGTACTTACGCTTACATTTTCATCCTCATAAAGAAGTTCAGGAATTGTTGCATCGAGTTCTCTAAAATGAAGTTCATAGTTAGTCCAAGACTTTGCCAATTTTAATTGAAGTGTGATGATTTCCTTAATTCCTTTTGGCCCATAGATTGTCATCGGTGCAGTTCTACCCAACAAACGAAAAGTACTAATCAATCCAATTAATCCATAAAAATGATCCCCATGCAAATGAGAAATAAAAACATGTTGAATACGAGAAAACTTAATTTTAGAACGTCTCAACTGCATCTGTGTTCCCTCTCCACAATCAATCAGGAATAAGTTCCCCTTGGTCTCCAACAACTGAGAAGTGGTGTGTTTGTTTTCTCTGGGAGTTGCAGAGTGGCATCCTAAAATGGTCAGTTTCATCATGATTAAAAACCTAAATCGCGTTGCATGCGTTCAAAAGAAATAAAATCAAAAGCTTCCTCTTGAGTGGGAACCGCATTCCAATCCATCGGTAATGAATCAATTTGATCCGTAGAAACAACTACAACCATAACCCTTTCTTTTACTTTTTGCAAGTCATTAATGGTTTCCAAATCTGTCATTGGTAAAAGGAGCTTACTACAATCAAGTATCAAATCAAAAGATTTTCTACTTTTCAACTGTTCCATACAATCCTCTTTTTCAGCAATGAAATGATCTGCTGATAAACTTCCAATCTCATTTTCATCAAAGCAAATCATGCTATGGGGATATTGAGTTTTGATGCTAAAAGATAGATGATTGCCATGCGTATGGCAACACCGTTTTCAACCTGATCTAAAATAATAGCCTGATCTGAATCAGCAACCTCACTAGATATCTCAACACCTCTGTTGATTGGACCCGGATGAAGAATTACAATTTCTTTTCGCAGAGGTTTTAAACGTTCGTTAGTAAGTCCAAAGTTCTGACTGTATTCTCTAGTGGAAGGGAAATAATTCAAATCCATACGTTCATTTTGTACTCGGAGCATGTTTACAGCATCACACCACTTCAGGGTCTTTGTAAAGTCAGAAGAGACATCAACCCCTAAAGATTTAATATGCTTGGGTAGTAAGGATTTTGGTGCACAAACTTGAACTTCGGCACCCAACATTTTCAGAGCGTAAATATTAGATAACGCAACTCGAGAATGTAAAATATCGCCAACAATTGCAATGCGTTTTCCTTTTAGTTCACCAAATTTTTCTTGAAGAGAAAAAGCATCCAACAAAGCTTGTGAGGGGTGTTCATGAGTTCCATCTCCCGCATTGATAATGCAAGAATCAACTCGTTTTGAAAGAAAATGAGCCGCTCCAGGATGAGGATGCCGAATGACGACCATATCCACTTTCATTGCTAAAATGTTATTTACCGTATCGACTAGGGTCTCTCCCTTTTTAAGGGAGGATTGATTGGCTGAAAAATTTAACACATCCGCACTTAATCTTTTTTCGGCCAATTCAAAAGATAGTTTTGTTCGGGTACTATTTTCAAAAAATAAATTTGCAATGTTAATGTCTCGCAAACTGGGAACTTTCTTAATGGGTCTGTTGATGACTTCTTTAAAGTGTTTAGCCGTTTCAAAAATCAATTGCAGGTCCTCTTGCTGAAGATATTTAATTCCCAAAAGATGTGAAACACTTAATGTTTTCATTCAAGGTGTTTTTCTAGGTACACTGTATTTTTTATTTCGCCTTCAGACCATACCACTTTCACCTTATCTCCTTGAAGAGCATCTATCTGAGCTCCAAGATAATCCGGTTGAATGGGTAAATGGCGACTGAATCTTCTGTCCACAAGAACCAACAATTCTACAGACTTTGGTCTGCCGTAAGTATCTATTGCAGTGAGTGCCGCACGTATGCTTCTTCCGGTAAACAATACATCATCAATGAGTACAACATCTTTCCCTTCAACAGATTGATTCATTATTGTAGCATTGGCACTATGAGGGCGTTCACTTCTCCTAAAATCATCACGGAAAAAAGTGGTGTCTAATTTTCCCGTTTTTAGTTCTTTTATTCCTGATTGGGTTAGTAATTCCACCAATCGATCTAGCAATAAAGTGCCTCTAGGCTGCAAGCCTACCAGTACTGCATTTGAAAAATCACCGTGTTGTTCAATAAGTTGAAAACAAAGACGGTTTAAAATGATACTGATTTTTTTGTCGCTAAGTAGCACTTTTGGCTCCATCTTCTAAGTAATGGTACAAAAGTAGGAGTTTCTTCACGATAAAAAAAACCTCCGAATGGAGGGTTTTTAGATAATTAAACTCTTTATGAATTTCTACTTATCGTTGTCCATTTTTTCTTTCAAGTTGGCCAACGCATCAAGATCTCCGAGAGTTGCTTTGTCAGCATTAGAGGCTGCAACTTTCTTTGCAGCACGCTTGACATTTTTCATCTCTTGCTCTCTAAAGGTAACCGTATGAGAAGCTACTACTCTTTTAAATTCTTTACTGAATTCAATGATTTTAAATGCAGCTTCTTCTCCTTTATTGAGCTTATTCCCGTCTTCTTTTTCAAGATGACGTGACGGAATAAAAGCTACAATATCTTCATTAAAATGAATGGTTGCCCCTTTGTCCACGATTTCAGTAATTGCAGCAGTGTGTAATGTATCCACTCCAAATTCTTTTTCGTACTTGTCCCATGGATTTTCCATGGTTTGCTTATGACCCAAACTCAATTTACGGCCTTCAACATCCAATTCAAGAACGATAACGTCGATTTTATCACCTAAGGTAAGTACTTCCGAAGGATGCTTTACTTTTTTAGTCCATGAAAGGTCTGATATGTAAACCAATCCATCTATGCCTTCCTCTAATTCAATAAAGACACCGAAGTTGGTAAAGTTTCTTACCAAGCCTGAATGCTTTGAACCAATGGGGTATTTTGAAGTAATATCAGTCCATGGATCAGGAGTAATTTGCTTGATCCCTAGAGACATTTTTCTGGATTCACGATCAAGAGTTAAAACTACTGCTTCAACCTCATCGCCCACATTAACAAAATCTTGGGCAGATCTTAAGTGTGTAGACCAAGACATTTCAGATACGTGAATCAATCCCTCTACTCCTTCTTCGATTTCAACAAAAGCTCCGTAATCTGCTATTACAACAACTTTTCCTTTTACCTTATCTCCTTCTTTCAACGTATCAGAAAGCTGATCCCAAGGGTGCGCACTGAGTTGTTTCAGACCAAGCTGAATTCTAGATTTATTATCGTCAAAATCAAGAATTACAACATTTAATTTTTGATCCAATTCTAAAATCTCACTTGGATGATTAATACGACTCCAAGACAGGTCCGTAATGTGAATTAATCCATCTACCCCTCCAAGGTCAATAAAGACTCCGTATGAAGTGATGTTTTTCACTGTACCTTCCAATACCTGACCTTTTTCTAACTGGCCAATAATTTCTTTTTTCTGTTCCTCAATATCGGCTTCGATAAGTGCTTTGTGAGAAACCACCACGTTTTTAAACTCATGGTTGATTTTAACAACTTTGAATTCCATGGTTTTATTGACGTATTGATCGTAATCGCGAATAGGTTTCACATCGATTTGAGAACCTGGCAAGAACGCCTCGATTCCAAAAACATCAACAATCATACCTCCTTTAGTTCTACATTTTACAAAACCACTAACGATTTCACCATTGTCGTGCGCATTGTTTACTCGATCCCATGCTTTAATAACACGAGCTTTTCGGTGAGATAAAACCAATTGACCTGTACGGTCTTCTCGCATGTCTACGATCACTTCAACCTTATCTCCTACTTTAAGGTTAGGGTTGTATCGGAATTCATTAAGTGAAATGACTCCTTCAGATTTTGCGTTAATATCAATGATAGCTTCTCGGTCCGTCATGTAAACAACTTCTCCTTCGATAACATCATCATCGGCAGTATCAACAAAATTATCTTTTACTAATTTTTCAAATTCATCCAATTGCTTGTCTTCAATTACATCAATTCCTTCTTGGTAATTGTGCCAATTGAAGTTGGATAAAAATTCAGCTTGTGCAGCTTCCGTTTCTTCAGCAGAAGGTTTTTTATCTTCTTTTACCGCAACGTCTTCAGTAGTGTCAGCAACCTGAACTTCAGCAACAGTTTCAGTTGCTTCTGCAGTTACTTCTTCTTTGGGTGCTTCTACTTTTTCTATTTCAGCGTCTACCTTTTTGGGAGTTGCTTTTTTAGCTTTTGTAGTTGCAGTTTCTTTTTTTGCGGTTGTTTTTTTGGGAGCAGCTTTTTTAGCAGTTGCCTTCTTTGCTGCGGGTTTTTTAGCTTCAGTGCTTTCTTCAGCAGCTGAATTTTCGGTTGGTTTCTTCGCCATTTCCGAGGGTTTTGTATTCTGTAAACGGGAAAAACTTAGTTGCAATTACAGAAGATGTTATTTGTTTGTTGTGTGCTCTTCGGTTTTTCCTACCAACAAAAAGCTTGCAAATATACTTCTAATGAGTTGATAAACAAATAATTTATCTGCTTTTTAATGCGCTAAGATTTAAGCTTTTTTAAGACTGTAACATACAATAAATCAAACACCTCATCAAGGGTCATCTCACTTACATCGATTTCAACAGCGTCATGAGCTTTTTCTAGAGGAGCGACCGTACGACTGCTGTCCTGTTGGTCACGAGCTACAACATTGGCAAATACCTCTTCAAAAGACTCTTCATGACCCGCTTCCAATTGCTCTTGATGCCTTCTTTGAGCTCGAACTTCTGCTGAGGCTGTTAAAAAAAATTTGCAATCCGCTTGAGGAAAAATTACCGTCCCAATGTCTCGACCGTCCATGACAACTCCTTTATCTGTACCCATTCTTTTTTGTTGTTCGCCTAAAAAAGAACGAACAGCTTCAAGAGCAGCTACCTCGCTCACATACTCATTGATCTTTGGATCGCGAAGGGCACTGGTAACATTTTCGCCATTTAAAAAGGTTTGTTGAGCCTCAGCCCCTCCCTCAAAATGAATCTTGATTTGATCTAAAGATTGGGTGAGTACTCCTAAGTCAAGACGTCCTTCGGGTTGTTGTTTTAAACCAAATAAAGTTACCGCTCGATACATTGCTCCTGAATCTACATAAATGTAATTCAAGGTTTTGGCTAGACGTTTGGCTTGCGTACTTTTTCCTGTAGAAGCCAACCCATCTATGGCAATGATCAGTTTATTCATGATTTAAAAATAGCATTTAATTTTGCGAAACCAGCAAATTCTTTGCGTTGACAACCTTTTGTGAGGTTACCGCCAACGAAACTACTTCATGCATTTCAGAAACGTAATGAAACCTAAGTCCTTTCAAATACTTAGGATTAATTTCATCAATATCTTTTTTGTTTTCCTGACATAAAATGATCTCTTTGATTTTGGAACGCTTGGCAGCTAAGATCTTTTCTTTAATTCCTCCTACAGGCAATACTTTTCCTCTTAAAGTTATTTCACCCGTCATGGCCAAGTTTTTCTTGACCCGCTTTTGGGTAAACAGAGAAACCAATGACGTGAGCATGGTAATACCTGCACTAGGTCCGTCCTTGGGTGTTGCCCCTTCAGGAACGTGAATGTGGATGTTGTAGTTTTCGAATTTAAATTCTGAAAGCCCCATAAATTCTGCATTTGCCTTGATGTACTCCAGGGCTATGGTGGCAGATTCTTTCATGATTTTACCTAAATTCCCTGTAATACTTAATCCGCCTTTACCTCTGGAAATTGCGGATTCGATAAATAAAATGTCTCCCCCGACAGCGGTCCATGCGAGTCCAGTAACGACTCCGGCTACATGATTGTTTTCATAAAGGTCACGATGAACTTTTTGGGGCCCTAGGAGGGTAACTAAATCCTCAATTTCTGGAGAAAGGTTGTAATCTTCTCCCATGGCAATAGACTTGGCGGCGTAGCGCACTGCTTTTGCAATTTGTTTTTCCAGTCCACGAACTCCCGATTCACGCGTGTATCCTTCTACAATTTTTTCTAAAACCGTTTTCTTAAGATTGAGTTGGGTTCGTTTCATCCCATGTTCTTTTAACTGCTTGGGTAATAAGAACTTTTGACCAATAGCTGTTTTCTCTTCAATGGTGTAACCACTTACATTTATCATTTCCATTCGATCCCTCAAAGCTCTGTGAATGGGAGCCAAACTATTGGCTGTTGCAATAAACATTACTTTGGATAAATCATATCCCATTTCCAAAAAGTTGTCATAAAAATTGGTGTTTTGCTCAGGATCTAAAACTTCTAGAAGTGCAGAGGCAGGATCACCCTGTGCACCAGTTGACAGTTTATCAATTTCATCTAAAACAAATACTGGATTCGAAGTTCCAGCTTTTTTCAAACTCTGAATGATTCTACCGGGCAAGGCCCCGATGTAGGTTTTACGATGACCGCGTATCTCTGCTTCATCTCGCATGCCACCTAATGAAATCCGAATATATTCTCTGCCTAAGGCTTCGGCTATGGACTTACCTAGAGAAGTTTTTCCCACTCCTGGAGGTCCATAAAGACATAAAATCGGAGATTTCATATCATTCCTCAATTTGAGAACCGCTAGGTATTCAATCACTCTTTTTTTCACTTCTTCAAGCCCAAAATGATCGCGATCAAGAATTTTTTGCGCACGTTTTAAATCAAAATTATCTTTCGAGAATTCTTCCCAAGGCAAATCTAAAAACAGATCCAAATAATTTCTCTGTACTGAATATTCTGCCACCTGAGGATTCATGCGTTGAAGTTTCATCAATTCTTTATCAAAATGCTTCCCCACTTCATCGCCCCATTTTTTTTCTACAGCACGGCTTCGCATTTCATCAATTTCCTCTTCGTAAGAAACTCCTCCCAATTCCTCTTGAATGGTTTTCATTTGTTGATGAAGGTAATATTCACGCTGTTGACTATCCATTTCAGAACGCACTCTGGACTGAATGTCGTTTTTTAATGCCAACTTTTGATATTCATCATTCATATGCTTTAAACATAGTAAAGCACGTTGATGTAAATTTATCTCTGTAAGAATTTTTTGTTTTTCCTTTACTGAAACATTCATATTGGAAGCCACAAAATTGATCAAAAAAGAAGCGGTTTGAATATTTTTAATCGCAAAGGCAGCTTCTGTGGGGATGTTTGGGTTTTCTTGAATGATCTGTAAAGCGAGGTCTTTAATAGAATCAATTGTTGCTAGAAATTCTTTACTCTCTTTATCAGGGCGTTCATCTTGTACCGACTCAATTTCTGCTTTCAAATAGGGCTGCTCTTCAAGTATGGTTTTGATTTTAAAACGCTTTTTCCCTTGAATAATAATTGTTGTGTTTCCATCGGGCATTTTCAGAACTCGAAGAATTTGTGCAACGGTCCCCATGTGATGAATATCTTGAGCTCCTGGATTTTCGACCTCCTCATTTCGCTGGGCAACCACACCGATAATTTTATCGGCTTTATTTGCGTCTTTAATGAGTTTGATCGACTTATCTCGACCCGCAGTTATCGGAATAACCACACCAGGAAAAAGCACCGTATTGCGCAGGGGAAGAATAGGAACTGCACTAGGTAGTGATTCACTTTCCAATGCCTCCTCGTCTTCAGTGGTCATTAGGGGTATTAAATCTGCATCAGATTCAATATCTTGCAGTGACAAGTTGTCAATTGAATTAAAAAAGGAACGCGCCATATTATTTTTTTAGGTCATCTTGTCATTTTTAAAAAAGGCTAAAGATTACAAATTACAATTACTTGCGTCTTCAGCGTTTAAAAATAACTTCAACTATGTAAAGACAATAGTTGTGCCACAAAAAAAAACCAATCTAAAGTGTAACAATTCCCAAATTTTAGTCTCATATCCATGAAGAAGCCGTCATTGAACTTCAAAGAATTAAATATTAATCGCTTACTCCTAGCTTGTAAGAAAAAGGATCAAATCGCACAAATGGAATTGTATCAACGCTATCACCAGTCTTTGTATCAAGCAGCCTACGGGATTTTAAAAAATCGCGATGATGCTCAAGATGCTATGCAAGAAGGAATGATTAATGCTTTTGAAAAGTTGGATCAATTTCAAGGAGAAGGAAATTTTGGTGGATGGCTCCGAAAGATTGTGATAAGAAAAAGTATTGCTTTTTACCATTACAACAAGCGCATCGTGAATGATGTTCCTCTTGAAAACCGAAAGGAATTGAGCGAAAATCCAGAAGAAAGTGAAGAGAAATTCCCAAACTTCACTTCGGATCAACTGGGTCAGGCACTAGATAACTTACATCATCGTTACCGTCTTATTTTAAAACTTTACTATCTGGAAGGCTACACCCATGAAGAAATTAGTGAGATTCTTGAATGCAGTTACGGCAGTTGCAGAACGCTTCTCTCTCGTGCAAAAAATCAGTTAAAAAAAGAACTCAATGAAAGAACAAGAGCTTAAAGAACAATTTCGCAAGTGGGAACAAACGCAAATAGCTCCCCCACTTGAACCCGATCATGCAACTCATTTTTTTACCCAGCTTAGCAAACGTAAAAAAAGAAGACAACAAAGATATTTTATGCAATGGGCGGCGGCAGCCCTTGTATTTATTGGTTTGGGTGGTGTTTTCCAACTTTCTCAAGAACAAACTACACCTGAAATCATTCGATTCCAAAAAGCAGAAACTCATCTGATGCAACTCATAGAAGAACAAATGAACTCCTTCGAGTACAACAGTAGCCCAGCTACAAAAGAAATATTGGAACGAAGCAAAAGCAAACTCAAATCCATTCAAAACGATTATCACAAACTCTACGAACAATGGGAAATTAACCCCAATCAATCGCAACTTATTCATGCGCTGATCAATAATTTAAATATTCAAATCAACCTGCTTACTGAAATCAACACAACCCTCAAAACCATTCAAAACACAAATTATGAAGACTTTAAAATTTAAATTATCCTCACTTTTTATTCTAGGGATGTGTCTTTCATCCTTCGCAATCCAATACACAAGCAAAGAAATCCATAAAGAAGTAAATGTTAATTCTAACGTTTTGGTTAAAATCAATAACCAATTTGGTGATGTCAAGATCAGCAGTTGGGAAGAAAACAAAGTAGTTATTGATGTGGTAATTTCAGTAAAAGGAAGCAATCAGAAACGCATCAATGAAAAACTGGATCAAATTGACGTGGATTTTAGTCTCTCCCCTGAGCGTGTTAGCGCAGAAACTTTAATTGATAAAGACTGGGGGTTTAAATGGTTTAAAGGATCAAAGCTGCACTTTCGAATCGATTACACGGTAAAACTTCCCCGCTCCAGTTCGGTTGATCTGGAAAACGACTACGGAGCTATTTTGCTCAATGAATTAGCGGGTCGAGCTGAAATCAGTTGTGATTTTGGAAAACTTGTCCTAGGCGACTTACATCATGAGGATAATTTGATCTCTTTTGATTACACTAAAAATTCGACCATTGACTTTATTAAGGGAGGCGAAATACGTGCCGATTTTTCAGACTTTGAAGTTTTAGAAGCAGGAGCAATTTCCTTGGTAGCGGATTATTCCAACTCCCGTTTTAACACTTTGGAAAAATTAAAATTTCGTAACGATTATGGAAAACTGAATGTGGATAAAATCAATGAACTTAACGGTGTAGGTGATTTTCTCACCCTTCGTGTAGAAACCCTCTTTCAAAAATTAGATCTCAATCAAAATTTTGGTTCCATACGCATCGCCCATATCAATCCGTCTGCAACCACACTTAGCATTAACTCTGAATACACGGGAGTTCATATTGGAATAGATCCCGACTGGGATTTTACCTATGACATCGCACTAGAATTTGCTAGTTTAAAAACTAGTTTTCCGCTTCAACATCTAATTCAAAGGGAAGATCATACCAACAAAAAATACAAAGGCTATTTTACTAATGAAAACTCAACAAACCGTTTACACATCAACTCTGAATTTGGTGTGGTCAAATTAAATAAAACTCTTTTTTAACCAAACATTAATCTTAACTACTCATGAAATCAATTAACCTATTTACCCTCCCGCTTGCAAGTCTATTTTTTGCCTCCAGCCTCCTTTTTGCGCAAACTGAAACTCGAAAAATTAGCTCTTTTGATGGGGTCAGTGTTGCGGGACATTATGATGTTACGCTGACTCAAGGCTCAGAAGGAACCATTACCCTAAACGGTGATCCTGATGATTTAGAAAAAATTGAAACCTATGTAAAAAATGGTGTACTAATCATCAAACAAGAAAAAACATCCTGGTTTAGCAATTGGGACTCAGGACGCGTCACCATCAATCTACCTGTTGAAGATATTGATAAGGTCGTACTCAGCGGATCGGGAAGCATCAGTTCCAATCATTTACTGCGTTCAGATAATTTTGATGTCACGCTTTCCGGTTCAGGAGAAATTGACTTAGAAATCGATACAGAAGAATTTGAAGGCGTACTCACAGGATCGGGTGACATCAGTCTGCAAGGTAAGGCTTCCCATGTTTCTTATAAAATTACAGGCTCTGGGGATATCAATGCAGAAGAGTTTGAAGCAGAAAGTGCTCATGCTAGGGTTACTGGCTCAGGAGATATTGAAATGCACGCACGAAGTACACTTAACGCAAGCGTGACAGGTTCCGGAGATATTGTCTGTTATGGAAATCCTAAAATCCAGCAAACCAAAATGACGGGATCAGGAGATATTAACATTCGAAATTAAGTCCGTTTTAGCGGGATGCGCATCAGCATGACACCCCCCAAAATAAAAAACACAATAAAAAACAAAATACTGTTGCGCATACTGCCTGAAATATGATCGATTAAACCAAAGCACAACATTCCTATCACGATACCGATTTTTTCGGTAACGTCATAAAAACTAAAAAATGAGGTTGTATCTTGGGTCTCGGGCAAGAGTTTGGAATACGTTGATCGGGAGAGTGATTGCATGCCTCCCATCACCAATCCGACAAAACCAGCCACAATGTAAAACTGCATAGGGGTCTGGGTGTAATAAGCCACCACGCAAAGAATCGCCCAAATCCCATTGATCACGATCAAAACAGGAATATTACCAAAACGTTCTGAAGCACGTGCGGTGAGTATGGCACCAAAAATTGCTACAATTTGAATTAATAAAATACTGACTATTAAGCCAATGGTTTTTTCACTGGAACTGGCCCAAGCAATTTCTTGTTCACCGTAATAGGCAGCCACAAGCAAGACGGTTTGTAAAGCCATACTGTACAAGAAAAAAGCGGGTAAGAAGCGTTTGATACCCAAATGATGTTCTAATTGATTCCAAACTGATCTAAGCTCCCTAAACCCGTTCCAAAAAATATCTTTAGTAACCTTGACTTCATGATTACCCTTTGGAAGGTAATAAAAGGAATACTGGCTAAAAAAAGACCACCAAATTCCTACGGAAACAAAAGAATATCGCATTGCTTCCATCGAGGCTTCTTTAGGACTTCCTGAAATTCCAAACCAATGAGGTTCCATAACCATGGCAAGATTTACCAATAAAAGAAGTACACTACCAATGTATCCCATGGAAAACCCACGTGCACTAGCACGATCTTGTTGTTCCGGATAGGCAATATCAGGCAAATAAGAATTGTAAAACACCAAACTGGCCCAAATTCCAATCATGGCTAAAAAGTAAAAGAACAAGCCCATGTAAATTGTTTCTAGCTCAAAAAAATAAAGGCCAACACAAGACAAAGAACCTAAGTAAACGAAGATTTTCATAAACTTTTTCTTATTTCCTATGTAATCGGCAATTCCTGACAAAAGGGGAGAAATAAAAGCGACAATAACAAAGGCAAAAGCAGTAACAAAACTAATTACTGCAGTGTTTTTAATATCGTAATTAAAAAAAGAAATGGTATTGACATCAGTAAATAAAGCTCCGAAGTAAATGGGGAAAATTGCAGATGAAATAACGAGTGTGTAAACTGAATTTGCCCAGTCGTAAAAAGCCCAAGCATTGATTAATTTTTTACTTCCTTTTTCTAAAGGAACTCTTAGTGATGGCATTATGATTGTTTAATACCACCAATGTAACAAAATCAAATCGATTAATCCATTTCAATTTCTGTTGATTTGCTTGGCGCGTTTTTTCGCTTCAGGAATCCATAGTGTTAAGTCATTGATTCTTCGCTGATTGGATGGGTGAGTACTTAAAATTTCAGGCTGGGTTTTTCCTCCCGAGGCAGCTTGCATTCGTTCCCACAGCTTGGGTGCTTCTTCAGAATTAAATCCTGCAATGGCCATTAACTCTAGACCAATTCGGTCGGCTTCGGTCTCGTGTTTTCTACTAAAGGGCAACACAGCCCCTACGGTACTGCCAATACCATAAGCCGTCATGATGGCTTTTCGTTTCTTTTCAGGTTGATTTTCTGTGGTCTTTAGTGCTACTAAGCTCAAACCTTGTTGTGCTAAACTCAAAGTCATGCGCTGCCCTCCGTGATCCAATAATGCATGGGCTACTTCATGCCCCATAATAGCAGCGATGCCGTCCACGTTTTTGGCTATGGGAAGTATGCCCGTGTAAAACACAATTTTACCTCCCGGCATGCACCAGGCATTTTTTTGATTATCCTTGACCAAATTGTACTCCCACGCATAGTCTTTTAAGTATTCTGGGGCTCCTTTGTATTCAAAAAAGTCTTGAGCTGCCTTTGCAATACGCTCACCAATGTTTTTTATTTCTCTGCTGCTAGCTGTATTTTTTACAACCGTATGCTCTTTTAAAAAATTTTGGTACTGGGTTAAAGCCATTGGAAAAAATTGTTTATTCGAAAAGGCATTGAATGTTTTTTTGCCCGTGAGTTGATTGACTTTACAACTGCTGAGTAAAAAAACGAAAAGTAAAAGAATGGTTTTTTTCATAAGAATGGGGTTTCGAATTTTAAATGTACAAAACCTTTTTTTACTCCTCGAAAAGTTTAATTAGCTTTGATAAAAATTTGAGAAATGAAAACCTATACCTATGTCCTTCTGTTGATGCTGCTTGTTGGATGCAAAGGAAATTCACAAGAAAAGAAAGAACAAAAAACAAAAACCTACGCAGTTACCAAAACCGATGCCGAATGGAAGGAAGCCCTGCCCGATATGGCTTATTATGTTTTGCGGAAATCAGGTACTGAACGCGCTTTTACAGGGCCTTTAAATGACAATAAAAAAGCGGGGACTTATGTTTGTGCTGGCTGTCAGGCTCCACTGTACCAGTCTCAGTACAAATACGATTCTAAAAGTGGTTGGCCCTCTTTTGATCGTGGTATTGATGCCAATTTGGAATACGACGTGGATTACAAAATCGGGTATCCCCGAACCGAACTCAAATGCAACAAATGCGGGGGTCATTTGGGTCATGCCTTTAATGACGGTCCACGAGAAACCACGGGAATGCGCCATTGTATCAATTCCGCAGCGTTAAATTTTATTCCTACAGATGAAAAACCTTAAGCCCTTTCCCCTTCAAAAAACAGAGGACGAATGGAAATCAGAACTGGACACAGAATCCTATCGTATTTTAAGAGAAAAAGGAACCGAATATCCCTTTAGCGGAAAATACAATACGCATTTTGAAGAAGGTATTTACGAATGTAAAGGCTGTGGTACGCCTCTTTACAATTCTACCAATAAGTTTGACAGTAGCTGTGGTTGGCCCAGTTATGATGCAGCAATAGAGGGTGCCTTGGAATACATTCGTGACACAACCCACGGCATGATCCGTACAGAAATTATTTGTGCCCATTGTGGAGGTCATCAGGGTCACGTATTTCAAGACGGTCCTACCCCAACGGGAGAACGTTACTGTGTAAACTCTGCCAGTATTCGTTTTCAACCCAAGGAAAAATAAAATACCTAAAAATTGCACTCAGTTTTGTAACTTTGCACAGAATTTAAACAGCATTTCATGACTGCATATGACATCATAGTTTTAGGAAGCGGACCCGGAGGATACGTCACTGCGATTCGTGCTTCACAATTGGGTTTTAAAACCGCCATCGTTGAAAAAGAAAGCCTCGGAGGCGTATGTCTCAATTGGGGGTGTATTCCTACCAAAGCCTTATTAAAATCAGCCCAAGTGTTTGAATACCTCAAACATGCAGGAGATTACGGACTTACGGTAAAAGAATACGATAAAGACTTTGATGCAGTTGTAAATCGGAGTAGAAACGTAGCTGGAGGCATGAGCAAGGGCGTTCAGTTTTTGATGAAAAAAAATAAAATCGATGTACTTGACGGTTTTGGTAAAATCCTTGCCGGTAAAAAGGTAGCCGTAACTCAAGGCAAAAAAACGGAAGAATACCAAGCTCAACATATCATCATCGCTACAGGTGCACGTTCGCGCGAATTGCCTAGCCTACCGCAAGACGGTAAAAAGGTAATCGGTTATCGTGAGGCCATGACCCTCCCCAAACAACCTAAAAAATTAATCGTAGTAGGATCGGGTGCCATCGGAATTGAGTTTGCCTATTTCTACAATGCCATGGGAACGGAAGTAACCATCGTTGAATATTTAGACCGTATCGTTCCCGTTGAAGACGAAGAAGTGTCCAAACAATTGGAACGTTCTTTTAAAAAGAGTGGTATTAAAATTTTAACCCATGCCGAAGTGACGGGCGTTGACACCAAAGGAAAGGGAGTTAAAGCTACTGTAAAAACCTCCAAAGGCGAAGAAGTACTGCATGCGGATATCGTACTTTCTGCCGTAGGAATTAAAACCAATATTGAAAATATCGGCTTAGAAGAAGTTGGAATTGTGGTGGATCGAGACAAGATTTTAGTCAATGACTTTTATCAAACCAACCTACCGGGTTACTACGCCATTGGTGATGTAACTCAAGGACAAGCGCTGGCTCACGTTGCCTCAGCCGAGGGTATTCTTTGTGTAGAAAAAATTGCGGGACACCATGTAGAACCGCTGGATTACGGAAACGTACCCGGCTGTACGTATTGTTCTCCCGAAATTGCTTCCGTAGGACTTACTGAAGCTCAAGCCAAAGAAAAAGGCTTTGATATTAAAGTTGGAAAATTTCCCTTTTCTGCATCGGGTAAAGCCCAAGCAGGTGGAAACTCCGAAGGCTTTGTCAAAGTAATTTTTGATGCCAAATACGGCGAATGGCTTGGCTGCCACATGATTGGTACAGGAGTAACGGACATGATTGCAGAAGCGGTCTTGGGTCGGAAATTGGAAACCACAGGACACGAAGTCCTTAAAGCTGTTCACCCCCACCCGACCATGAGCGAGGCAGTAATGGAAGCTGTTGCCGATGCTTATGATGAAGTGATTCATCTGTAAGCAAACCCCTTTTAAATGATTTAAAGCCTTCCTAGTGAAGGCTTTTTTTATTACATTTGGTTTACCCAACTACCAAATCAGAAATTTAAAATGAAAAACCTACACTCTACAGCTTTTTCAGGGAAACAGCAGATGACTATTTGGATGACTTCTTCATTGAATAAGCCATTTATTTTTGGAAAAGTGAAATGGAATGTTCCACATTTAAAAATCTCTTGTATTGATTTGACTCCCTATTGACGTAAATGCTACGGGTAAAATTTTATGTATTCAAATGAAAATCAGCCACGAAGAATTTCAAAAAGCAAGAAGAATTAGCAGAGCTATTCAAAAACATCTTGAGGATATCAATAAAGATGACCTGAGAAGTACCGATTTGTATCCTATTTTGGCTAGAAAAAAACTGATAGAAAGGGATAAAAACAACGGAAGTCATTTTCGGAGATTTTTAAAAAACCTAAAAGAAAAAGGAGGGCTCCATCTCATACCTCAATGCAAATTTCAATACAGTAAAACAAACCCTGAGCATCTTGAGTGGCACTTTTACAGAACAAAAACAGAAACTGTTCAATCCAATTTTGTTAATGAAAAAAAAGAATTGATCGCACCAAAATTAACGGAAGAAGAGATTAACCAACTCATACAAAAAGGAAAAAAATATGTTGCAAATCTTCCCCGCAAAGAGGAGTCAAAATTTAGCTTCTCACAATTAGAAACCAGAAAACTCTATGAAAGAGCCTATGAAAGGTGGAGTGACAAAGAAATACGTTTAATGAAAAGAGCCTATGATGTATTTGGACGGATTGATAAAGTTGCAGAATTATTAAAAAGACAGCCCAGTGCGGTTCAAAAAAAAATAAACGCATTATGAGCTATCTTGCATAACAATTACAAGAAAAAATTGATTTTGCATTGCAAGGGAGATTCCTGAAATTGGAAGAAAATAAAAATCAACAAATGAATACAAGCCAATATATTTTCAAATCGAAAAGACTGGGATTTCGAAATTGGAAAAATGAAGATTTTAAAGAATTTTCTTTGCTAAATTCAGATGTAGATGTGATGGAACACTTCCCAAAAACTTTGTCAAAAAAGGAAGTCAAATCTTTAATGGAAAAACTTCAAAATCATTTTTTAAAAAAGGGTTTTACCTACTATGCAACAGAAATTTTGGAAACACAGGAATTTATTGGAATGATTGGTCTTGCACACCAAGATTACAAATCCGATTTCACTCCCGCCATTGACATGGGCTGGAGATTGAAAAAAAAGGCCTGGGGAAAAGGCTATGCTACCGAAGGCGCACAAAGATGCCTAGAATATGCATTTAATGAGTTGGGGTTAACCCGGATAATCTCGGTCTGCAACCTAAAGAACATTAAATCCGAAAATGTCATGAAGAAAATTGGCATGAAAAAAATAGGTGTTTTTGATCACCCAGATGGCATCATACGTCCCGAACTTAAAAAACATTATTGCTACGAAATAGTCAAAAAGGAAGGAGAAACAGGGGGTTAATTACTCATAGGAAATCAACTGGAAAATCTGAATATCTAGAAATCTAAATCTTTACCGACTCTAAATTGTATCCTCATTTAAGCATTTGACTTCATCTCCTCAACTCTTTGTATCTTTAGGAAAACAAAAAATGGTTTAACTATTATGCGCTTTCCTATTTTAGAACAAGCTTATCCTCTCAGTCAAAATCAAATCGATTTTTACAAAAAAAATGCCTTTATCAAACTTAAAGAGGTATTGGATGCAGAAACGCTTGCTTATTACAACAAGATCATTACCGACAAGGTGGATGAGTTAAATCGGCAAGCAGTCCCACTTCAAGAACGAGATACCTATGGTAAAGCTTTTGTACAATTGTTTAATTTGTGGCGGGAAGATCCGCAAATCAAAACATTCACTTTTAGTAAAAGACTGGCACGGTTAGCTGCTGACTTAATGGAGGTTGACGGGGTACGAATGTATCACGACCAAGCCCTTTTTAAAGAAGCTGGCGGGGGCATTACGCCTTGGCACGCAGATCAGTATTACTGGCCTTTGTCCAGTTCCAAAACCATTACTGTCTGGATTCCCCTTCAAGCCACTCCGCTAGAAATGGGACCTTTGGAATTTAGCGCAGGGAGCCATAAGATACTCAAGGGACGTGATCTTTCCATCAGTGATACCAGTGAACAAGTCATTCAAAAAAATTTAAGGATCAACGATTTTCCCCACAGTATTGAGGCTTTTGATCTGGGTGAGGTTAGCTTTCACTCAGGATGGGTTTTTCACCGTGCAGGAGCCAATACCACAGAACAAACACGTAAAGTAATGACCGTAATTTACATGGATAAAGACGTTACCCTAAAAGCCCCTGAAAACGATGGACAACAAAACGACTGGGAAACTTGGTGCCCGGGTGTGGAAATTGGAAGTGTGGTCAATTCGCCTCTTAATCCAATTTTATTTGAACACAACTGAAAAAGCGTCCAAAAAAATATGTTACTTCAGTACTTAAATACAGCCCTAAGAGATTTTAAACACTACAAAACCCTAGGAGAAAAAACGTTTTCTCAGCTGGAGGAGGACGATTTCTTTTGGCAGTTCAATGCTGAATCCAACTCCATTGCGATCCTTGTGAATCACTTGCACGGCAACATGCGATCTAGATGGACGGATTTTTTGTCCACCGATGGAGAAAAACCTTGGCGAAACCGCGATCAAGAATTTGAAAAGAAGCTTCAAACAAAAGAAGCGGTCTTGGATCATTGGGAAACGGGTTGGCTTTGTGTTTTTAATGCCTTGGAAACCTTAGACGAAACCCATACAAATACTCGTGTTTTAATCCGAAATCAAGAGCACAGCATTCTGGAAGCCGTCAATAGGCAGGTCGCACATTATGCATATCACGTAGGACAAATCGTCTTTATCGGTCGGATGGTACAAGGCAGAAATTGGAAAACCCTAAGCATTGCTAAAGGAGCATCAAAAAAGTTTAATCAACAAAAATTTTCAAAAGGCAAACACAGTGGATCTTTTACAGAAGATTTAAAATAAGTAAAACATTGTTTTACAGTTAGGTAAAAGTCTTAATTTTAAACTATTAAATCCAGCCCCATGAAAAAAGAAAATCCTGAATTAGATGCTTATTTAGAAAACCACTACATCCATCGCACAAATTGGTTGCGTGCTGCAGTATTGGGAGCCAATGACGGCATCCTTTCTACTGCAAGTATTGCAATTGGTGTGGCAGCTGCTAGTGATACACGCGAATCTTTAATTTTGGCTACCCTTGCAGGCTTGGTAGCAGGAGCCTTATCCATGGCAGCGGGAGAATTTGTTTCGGTCAGTTCTCAAACCGATATTGAGCAAGCCGATATTGAACGTGAAAAACAAGAGTTAGAAACCATGCCCGAACTGGAACTGCAAAGACTCGCAGCTATTTATGAAAATAGAGGATTAAAAAAGGAAACGGCACTTACTGTAGCTCAAGAACTCACCGAACACAATGCCCTAGAAGCACACGTACGTGACGAATTGGGAATCAATGAAATCAGTCAGGCAAATCCGCTACAGGCTGCCTTAGCCTCAGGTGCTGCCTTTACAGCAGGAGGGCTACTCCCCTTTTTGGTAGCATTATTCTTCCCGTTAAATGGTATGGAATATTACATCTATGGAATCACAACACTCTCCTTAATTCTTTTGGGTGCACTATCAGCTAAAACAGGAGGGTCAAGTATGGTAAAAGCTGTAATTCGAATTACGTTTTGGGGAACAGTTGCTATGGGACTAACGGCCCTAGTGGGTTATTTATTTAATGTAAGTATTTCGTAATCATCCCTTTTTTAACACCATTCTGTAAAATACTCCAAAAGCACAATTGATTCATTTATTGTATTTTAGAAAAAAAATACTTGTGAATCTAGCAACACTTCAAAGCAAAGAACTAGTCCCCGGTTTTCACGGCAAAATGGTCCACGGAAATCAATTAACTTGGGCCTTTTGGACCGTTGAAAAGGGAGCGTCCATACCCGAACACCAGCACCCTCATGAACAAATCATGCATGTAGTATCGGGGAAATTTGAATTTACTCTAAATGGCGAAACAAAAGTTTACAACTCTGGAGACATTGTTCCCATTCCATCAAACATTCCCCATTCAGGAAAAGCCCTTAGCCCCTGTAACCTAATGGATGTGTTCAGTCCAGTACGAGAAGAATACAGATAATTTATGGAAATCAAATTAAACGGAAAAAATGCCCTTGTGGGGGGAAGCAGTAAAGGAATCGGTCGGGCTATTGCAGAACGACTTGCCAATTCAGGAGCCAATGTCACCATTATGGCTCGAAATGAAACTTTACTTCAAGAGCTAACAAAACAACTTGACCAAAGCAAAGGACAACACCATCAATACTTGGTAGTGGATTTCTCTAATTTTAATGCTTTCGCTAAAAAAATAGAGGCTTATTTTAAAAACAATACGGTAGATATTTTAATAAATAATACCCAAGGTCCAACAGCAGGAGGTGCCTTGGAAAAAAATCTCAGCGATTACCAAACCGCCTTTGATCTACTTTTCAAATGTGCTGTTCACACCACCCTTCTTGCACTTCCTCATATGCAACAGCAAAAATGGGGACGCATTATCAACGTAGCTTCCGTTTCCGTTCGAGAACCGCTAAACTATTTGGCTCTATCAAACACGCTTCGGGCAGCTTTGGTAACCTGGGCAAAAAGCTTATCCGTAGATATTGCCCCTGATAACATTACCATCAACAATACACTGACTGGATATTTCGATACCGAACGTATTGCGCAACTCAATGCTCAAAAAGCTGAAAAAATGGGCATCCCAACCTCTGAAGTCAGAGCTGCTATGGAAGCCGCTGTTCCTCTGAAACGAATCGGCAGACCCGAAGAATACGCCAATGCGGTATGTTTTTTAGCTTCCGAACAAGCCAGCTACATTACAGGAACAAACATCCCCGTAGATGGTGGATTGCTAAAATCATTTTAATAAACATATCTTTGGAAGAAACCTAGAAGTCGAACCCCACAAATCTACCCCAGATGGTTTCAAAAATAATACTCTTGAAGCATACATCGCACAGTTGAGTACTGAACGTAAACCCTTGATCGAACGTTTGAGGCAAACCATTTTAAAAAACCTTCCTAAAGGTTTTGAAGAAACCTTAAGCTATGGAATGATTGGCTATGTCATTCCGCACAGTATTTATCCTAAAGGGTACCATTGCAATCCTAAACTACCCCTACCCTTTATCAACTTGGCTTCTCAAAAAAAATACATCTCATTCTATCATATGGGACTTTATGCCAATACAAAATTATTGACGTGGTTTGAAAAGAAATACATCAAACAGCTAAATCGTAAGCCCGATGTCGGTAAATGTTGTGTTCGCTTTAAAAAAATGAATGAAATTCCTTTTGAATTGGTTGGGGAACTTTGCACTAAAATGAGTGCTCAAGATTGGATTCGACTTTACGAACAGTCTCGAAAAAAATAAAGCCCAAAAAAGTAACCTCCCATTAGTTAATTTTTTTTGAAACAAAAAACACCCTATCCAACTGGGAATAGTATTTTTAGATCAATTTAAAAAACTAAAACCATGGAACCCTTTTCTATTGATTTCATAAAAAAAGATGCTGTACCCCAACTGATTCCTCTTTGTGCACTGCATTCGGAATATGAAAGAGTTCCCTTTGATGCCAAAGGGAAAGAAGAAAATCTCAGGCATTTTTTATTTTCAGAATCCCCTGCCCTTTTTTGTTTGGTTGCAGTAAAAAATGAGAAAATTATTGGCTACGCATCTTACATGATTCAATTTTCTACCTGGGATGCCTGCCCATATGTTTACATGGATTGTCTTTATTTACTCGAAGAGTATCGAGGTTTTGGAATCGGACAACAACTGATCGAACGAATTCAGCTGGAAGCAAAAAAATTAGGCATTAAAGAAATACAATGGCAAACTCCAACCTTCAATACACGTGCAATTAAATTTTACGACCGAATTGGAGGAAAGTCAAAATCCAAAGAACGTTACTTTTTTGAAGTTACTTAAAACGACTCAACACTAGAGAAGGAGGACATTTTTTACGATATTGTAGAAAAAACAAGGGTATGTGTAAAAAAATTTCTTCAATTCTTCTCATCTCCTTCTTTGCTGCAACGACAGTCTTGTCGGGTCAGGACAAAAAACCTTTGGATTCCCTAGTAACTGGATACGATTCCGACCAAGGGCTCTTGACAACTTACATCAAAGGAGACCAATTGTATCTTGAACTCCATGACAGTTTACTGGGTAAAGACTTACTCATGGTAACACGCTATGTGAAACTTCCCTCAAATTTTAACGCCTACACCAATGCGGGTTCTAAATCGAGTCAACTTCTTATTCGATTCACCAAAAAAGAAGATCGTATTTTACTCACCCAGCACTCTTTTATCAACACTGCTGAATCAAGTGATCCCATCAGCTTAAGCGTTGAGCAAAATAATTTTCCTCCCATTTTAGCCGCTTTTGAAATAAAAAATAAAGAACCCGACCGTAATCTTATCGAGGTAAGTGATTATTTTAACTCCGATGCACCCGGATTTAATGTTGTCCGAAAAAGTCTAAAAAAACAATTTGGACTAAGTAGCGTGGATAAAAAACGAAGCTTTATTGATCGAGTTAAAAGTTTTCCAAGAAACACGGAAATCCGACACACATTAACTTTTGGTGCTTCTTCTCCACCAAGAGGAAATCAAGCTGGAACACTGAGTTTTCAAATGAATCATTCCATTATTGCACTGCCTGAAAAACCCATGCAAGTCCGTTATGAAGATTCTCGTGTGGGGTGGTTTACGCTTAAACAATACAATTACAGTTCTGATGCATTAAAATCAGATGATGTTTACCTAATTCGGCGTTGGCGCTTGGTTCCCTCCGATATGGAGGCATACCAAAAGGGAGAATTGGTAACACCCATAAAACCCATCGTTTATTATCTAGATCCTGCCACTCCCCTAAAATGGAGACCCTATTTCAAAAAGGGAATTGAAGATTGGAACCAAGCCTTCGAAAAAGCTGGATTTAAAAATGCCATTATCGCTAAAGATCCTCCTACCCAAGAAGAAGATCCAGAATTTAGTCCAGAAGACAGTCGCTATTCTACGGTGCGCTATGTTGCCTCTACTACTCGAAATGCAACAGGTCCAAGCGTTGCCGACCCACGTACAGGTGAAATTATTGAAAGCGATATCATTTGGTACCATAATCATCTGCGCTCTTATCGGAATAGATATCTTCTAGAAACGGGTGCTGCCAATCCCAAAGCACGGACGCTCGACACCCCTGAAGAGGAAATCGGAGAAATGATGCGACGCGTAATTTCACATGAAGTGGGTCATGCCTTAGGCTTGCCACACAATATGAAAGCGAGTTCAGCCTATCCTGTTGATTCCCTGCGTTCGGGAGGTTTTACTCAAAAAATGGGAATAGCAACCACAATTATGGATTATGCACGTTTCAATTATGTGGCTCAACCCGATGATACCAATATTCGATTCGTTAGACAATTAGGTCCATACGATGACTATGCCATTGAATGGGGGTATCGTTATTTCCCTGAGGAAACTTCAGAAACTGAAAAAGTTTTCTTAGTGCAAATGGTCAATGAAAAAAGTATGGATCCCATGTTTATGTTTGGCTACAATGGTTTTGATCCCAATACTCAAACCGAAAATATAGGAGACGATCCCATAAAAGCAAGTAAATACGGACTTAAAAATCTAAAAATTGTTGCACAAAACTTAGATCAATGGACTACCAAAGAGGGTCAGACCTATCAAGACCTTGAAGAACTCTACAAAGAAATGATCGGAGTGTATCGCAGGTATGTTTATCATGTAATCCGAGTTGTTGGAGGGGTCAATGAAACGCTAATGCGAAAGGGACAAGAAAATATTCCCTTTAAAAATGTGCTCAAATCTGATCAATTGAAGGCATTGAATTTTTTAGACCGTAATTTATGGACTACTCAAAATTGGTTGATGGATAAAAATTTACTCTCCAAACTCAAAGACCATAATGCACTCGAAAAAATGCAAGCCCTACAGCGTGCCGCTCTGAACCGAATGTTGAGTACAAAAAAACTCAATAGCATGCTTTTCAATCAAACCCAACTGCTAGGGGAAGGCCTGAGTCCAGATGAACTCATAAGCCTTTTGTATCAATCGCTATTTGAGAAACTACTACCCTTAGATGACTCTATTATGGTACTGCAGTCCTATTTCACGAGTCATCTCCAGAATCTTAAAGCAGATGAAAAATTAAATCCAAGGATCATTGCCACCGTCGATGCTTTCTTAGATCAAATCCTTAAAAAGGCGAGAAAAAAAAGAAACAATGGAGATCAAATTCACCAAAATCATTTTGAATCTTTGATAAAAAGGATTGAATCTCAAACCCATTGATTTAAAAAAAAATACGCCTAACTGCAACCTTTTTGTAAAAGTGTGCGTCTTATCAGAAGAACACCAAAAGTATTTTGACAATTAGAGCATTATTTCCAGAAGAAACAGAACTCATCAAAAAAGCAAAGGCTAATGATCGAGTAGCTCAATTAATGCTTTACAACCAGCATGCTCCTAAAATGCTAGCAGTAGCTCGTTACTACATTAAAGACTTACAGCATGCAGAGGATGTTTTAATGAAGGCATTCTACAAAGCCTTTAGCAAATTGAATCAATTTAAAAACACCTCCAATTTTGAGGGTTGGCTCAGAAAAATAATTGTCAATGAATCCCTATCATTTCTAAGACTCAATAACCAATTGATCTTTACGGATACGGAAGAGGTGTTTGAACAAAAACAGTTTCATGAAATACCGTCATACGATGGGTTACAAGAAAACGTACAGCTTTGGATTGATCAATTGCCTGAAAATCAGAAAGTGGTTTTTATTCTCTATGCAATTGAGGGACTAGCTCACAAGGAAATTGCACAAACTTTAAATATTCCAGTAGGAACTTCAAAGTCCGATTTGTCCAGAGCAAGGGTAAAACTGCAAAAAAAAATAAACGAAAATCATTTAAAAAAAAATGAAAAAGCATAAAATTGATTCCTTAATTAAAGAAAAACTAGAGTCTCAAAGGGTAACGCCTACTCCTGAACTTTGGGACACTCTTTCAACACGACTTGCAAAAGATCAAAGTAAAATTCGTTCGAAAAAAATAATTTGGAGTACGGCTGCAATCTTTGTTCTTGCTCTCGGTACAGCAGCCTTTTTTACAATTCAAAAGTCCTCACTTCTAGAATTTCAAAATACGGAGGGTGTCAGCTTTGAAAGCCCCTCCTCAAAAGAAATACTCAATGAACTGGATAATAAACCTTTTGTCCTTGAGGAAGAGACAGTTCTCCCAAAAACCGAATCGATAAAAAAACTTCGGAGGGAGACTGTCTTAACTTTTACAGAAAAACAGGCGATCATTCCATTTATTGTGCGTCCAAATTTTGACAAAAAAATTGTTCAAATTGAACTTAAAGACAAACTGAATGACAAAGTCTGGTCTGCTTCCCTAGAAGAAAATCTTTTGAATTTAGAAATTGATTCACTCATGAATTTGGCTTTTGAACATTTAGAAATTAACAAATCTGAAGAAGCTAGGAGAAAAAAGCAGGCATTGAATTTATTGCGTTCAGTTGAAGAGGAACTAAACTCTGAAATCTATTTTAAACGTAAGGTTTTGGATATTCTGAAAAGCAGTTACAGTAGAGCCAATGTAGCTCAAAACGAAAATTAACCTCAAAAAATAATAATATCATGAAAACAACTCTACATACCCAACGCTTAACCCTTATTTTTTTATTACTCCTGTGCTTAACTGCAGGAAGTTTAAAAGCTCAAAATTATGGAAATGACCTACTCGATAAACCCAGAACATTTTCTGTAAATCCTTTTAGGGTACTTAAGGTAAATTCAGGAATTATCGTGAATTTGATTCCCTCTGAAGAAAATAAAATAGTGATTTATGGCGATCGGTACAATGGAGTAATAATCAAAGAAAAAGGGGCTACTTTAAAACTCAAAATACGTTTATCAGAGCTTGTCAATTTTGATCAGCCTTATGTTGATCTTTACTATTCTGAGGATTTAGAAGGTATTAAAATTCATCAAGGTGCCCTAGTAGAAGCGCTACGCCCGTTAAAAAGTGAAAAGTTGATTCTAAAAACACATGAAGGAAGTGAGTTTTCAGGAGAGATAATGGGCACAGAGTTAATTTCTAAAGTGCACACTGGAAGTCTAATTACCCTATCCGGAAAAGTTGACAAACACTTTTTAAAAATCCGAACTGGAGGAGTCTGTAAAGCTCAAGACCTGATCACGGATCAATCTAATGTAGCCGTTTTTGCTGGAGGAACTGGAAAGGTTTATTCGGAAAATAAAGTCTCCGCTCGAGTATCCTTCGGAGGGTACATTCATCTTTATGGAAGCCCTAAAGAAATTCATGCCTCTAGAAATTTTGGAGGGCATATCCAAGGCACTAGATCATCTGATAAAACCCACAACAAAAGAAGACGTTCAAGAACCTATCGTTATTCCTATTAAAAAACTGATTAAAAACCCTACCTCATGAACTTTAAATCAAAATTTTTTATCCTGTTTGCTGTCTTCGCAATCACTGCCCTAGTGGCTCAAGAAGCTCAAAATCAATATCTAGCCAATCGCTTATCAGAAGAAAGAGAACGCATTACACAAAAAGAACGTGAAGCATTAAAACAAAAGATCAAAGAAGTGAATGCACGCTTTTCAAATGAGGAAATTACTTCGGTGGTTGCGGACAGTTTGAAACTTGAATATGCCGAAGAAACCGCTAAAAAAATTGAAGAAAAATACCTTGAAAGAGAAGCAGAGCTCTATCAAAATTTAAAGTCGGAAGAGAGTCAACTTAATACTTCAGAAAGGGAGACTTATGTCAATTCTAGAAACAATATTAGCAAATATCCTTTTCATGTAAATAATGATTTGGTCTTGGCTTTTGGGCTTAATAGCCTGATGGACGATTACGAACCCTTTCAGGAGGATTACGAGTTTACAAAATCATTATTTTTAGAATTGGGGTGGTCTTGGAAAACGAATCTGATCCCCTATCGTGATTTTCTAAATCTTCGCTATGGAATTTCCTATCAAATCAATTCTTTTAGTCCAAAAAAAGATCAATTTTTTTATTCAGATGAGGATGACATAGTTACATTAGGTAAGCGAGCATCCAATATTGATGGAGAAAAAAGTATTAAACTCATCTACACTAACCTAGTTTTACCCATTCATTTAGAATTTGGTTCCAGAAGATACAGACACGTTCGTACTTTCAAAAATGGAAACACTTCCTTTTCTAGGTTTAACCGCAATGCTTTTATTTTTGGTGTAGGGGTGTATGGCGGTTTCAATTTAAATGATATTCAAAGAGTACGTTATTTCGATCGAAAAGATGAACTCTATGAAAATTTAAATCTAAGTAATTTTGTGTATGGTTTTAGCGGCTATGTTTCAATCCCTTATTTAATGACTCTTTATGCAAAAATTGACCGCTCGCCTTTATTCAAAAACCAACCCGAGTCCTTGTACAATGTTTCCCTAGGAATCCGATTTGGAATTAATTAATGATCAAAGACGGCATTGATTACCTCAAAAGCAGCTTCTGCCATTCGATTGCCCTTTTCATCTAATAGCGGATTAATTTCGCACACCTCCAATGCAACTACTTTACCACTAGCCCTTATTCCATTTACAATTTGAGCTACCTCTGATGGATCAAATCCTTTTGAAACGGGTGTACCGGTACCGTGGGAAATCAAATCACAATCTAAGGCATCCACATCAAAAGTGATGTAAATGTGGTCAACCTCAGCAAACACTGCTAATGCTTCGGATAGGCAGGTCTGAAAACTTCTTTGTCGCATCTCATACACTGGATAATTTTTAATCTGATATTGATCCATGATAGCGGCTTCCTCAGCTTCATAATCCCGTACTCCAAAATAGATGAGATGTTCGGGTCTTAAAATCGGTTTGCCTCCCATGTTTTTAAGAGCTTCCCAATCTTCCAAAGCTTGTCGTTCAACAGTATTTCGTTTGTACTCAATATTGTCATTCCCTAAAGCAGCTGCAAGGGGCATTCCATGAACATTGCCAGAGGGTGTACTGAAAGGGGAATGTAAATCTGCATGAGCGTCAATCCAAATGACACCCAAAGTCCGATCGGGAAAAGCTCTTTTGATGCCCGCTAAAGATCCTAATGCAGAGGAATGATCACCTGATAAAATCATGGGGAAAAAACCATCCTCTAAAGCTTTGGCCATTGCTTTGCTCAATCGCAAACATTGTTTTGCCACAAAATTGATTCGTTTGGCTGTAGAATTTTGAACTTTGTTGTAAACGGTCTCATTATGAGTTTGAATATCCACATGTGGATATCGATTAAAAAAATCACTCCCCGCGTTGATCGCAGCGATTTCTAGTGCATCAATCCCCATGTCCGATCCTCTAGTACCTGCACCAATATCAGAGCGATTTTTTAAAACTTTAATCGGTTTCATTTCAAATTAAATTTTGATTAAAATTACAATCAAAAATAAAACCCTTTGCCGATTCCATTTTTTATCTTTGAGAAAATTTTAAAAATATGTCCTTTTCAAATTTGTACTCTTCTGGATTTAAACAACGAAACAGAGACCACTTTGCTGCTATTGTAAGAGTAGCACTTTCAGACGGAGTCATTTCCGAAGAAGAAGAAGCTTTCATTAGCCGAACGGCAATCAACCTAGAAATAGAAGATGATGAAGTTGCGACCATCAAAGCCAATATCGATAACTACCCCATCAATCCTCCCCATACAGAACAACGCCGTTTAGAAAGACTATTTGATTTAGCACGAATGGTTTTTGCGGATAAAATTGCCGAAGAAGCGGAAAAACAACTGATGAATCGTTTGGTTGTTGGGCTTGGGTTTCCTCATGAAGAGGCTGAAAGCATCATTTCTAGATCTTTTATCGAAATTCAAAAAGGAAGTGACGAAGAAGAATTTATCGCTTCTTTTAAGTCAAAATAAGTTTTAACCTTCGAGTTTTATTTTCATCACTATGGCTTCACCAATAAGCCCTATCCCTGCGTTAAAGGTTGCTAATGCAGCTGTACCCCAGTAAAACCAGTTAAAATCTTTTTGAGATTTAAATATGATCGCTTCTCCAAGTAAAGAAAGTCCTAGACCCAAAAGCATCATTCCACTTATTGAAAAAAATAACCAGCGAAATTTAATTTTTTTTCGTTCCATAATTGTCATAGTAAAGCCGTTTAATACGAAACAAAGTTCGTTAAAATGTACCCTATTTCCTCATCAGCAATCATTTCGCTGATATCAAAGTAAATGTACGTTGGAAATCCGTATTCTGGATCGTATTCAATTTTTTCAACTACCGGATTCTGTTTTCGCTGATCCTCAATGAATTCAAAAAAACCATCGATGGTCATAAAGGAAGTATCAGTAAACACGTCTTCGGTGTTATTCGATATTGAGACAACTTTATTATTACGTACGGAAATTCGTTTGGGCTTAGTGTACTCTATCGGGCAAAAACAAATGATTTCAAGAGTGTAATCGTAATCCGAAAATCCGAAAGATTTCCATTTTTGGGCTTCAACGCTTAATTCTTCTTCTGTTTGAATAAGGGTATTTTTAACACAAGAAGTGAGGGAATTAAACGCGACAAGCACCCAAGCAATGTATGAATATTTCATAGGATCATGGGGTTTTTTAAAAACCTAGACCAATTATTATGCCAATCTAGAACGTTTATGCTTCTAATTTTTTGGATCTAAAATAGGAAGCCAATCCCAGTAAGAAAACAATTACAATTGAATAGTAAACAAAGTCTGGTGTGATGATTTTATCGCCACTGGCATAAGAGTGTAATCCTACCAAATAAAAATTAACACCAAAATAAGTCATTAAAATACTGGCGAAGGCAACAACACTCATGAGATTAAAAATCCATGGTCCTCTAAGACCGGGGATCAAACGCATGTGAATGACAAAAGCATAAACCATAATACTGATCAAAGCCCAAGTTTCTTTCGGATCCCATCCCCAATACCGTCCCCAACTCTCATTGGCCCACATACCTCCTAAGAAATTCCCAATGGTAAACATAATTAAGCCAACGGTTAAAGTAAGTTCATTAATGATGGTCAATTCTTTGATCTGAAGTTTAATTTTTTTCTTGTCTTTAGTGTTAGGAGCTAGTATCATCAGTAGGAGTGTTACTGCGCCAATAATCATCCCTATGGCAAAAGGACCATAACTCCCTACAATTACGGCTACATGGATCATCAGCCAATAACTGTCCAACACAGGTTGCAAATTAGCGATGGCAGGATCCATCCAATTCCAATGGGCGATCATCAAAATCATTCCCGCTACAAATGCAGTAGAAGCCATCGTAAGTGCTGATTTTCGGCCAAAAATCAACCCAAAAAACTGAGTGGACCAAGCCACGTAAATCATGGATTCATAGGCATCACTCCACGGAGCATGACCTGAAATAAACCATCTTGCTGCCAAACCTCCCGTATGGAGAAGAAAAAGCAATAAAAGAATAATCTTAAATCCACTTACCAAAAACGAAATGAATTTGTTCGATTTAAAAATTTGAATAATAAGGGTCATAAAAAACAGAATCCCCGCATAGAGATACCAACTAAAGAGCTTTTTGAAAATATCGTATTTGTTGTAAAGCATTTCTGCTTTAATTTTTTCCTCAGAGGGCAACACCTCACTACCAAATTTTTTCTGAAATCCTGTGATGCTTTCCAATAAATTGTCTGATTGACTGTAATCGTTGTCTTGTTTTGCTAAACGTAGGGATTGAAAATAAAGGGGTAAAATATTTTTGACATAAAGCGAATCTTGCCCTTTGAAATTAGCTTCGTTTAGCTCTGGAAAAGAAACCCATTTGTTGTTCAAATCATTGGGAATTGGAAAAATCCGCATGATTTTCCCTTCCAAAGCGGAATACAAAAGATTGACACGTTTGTCAACTTCTATGAAATCTTTTTGAAACTGATTCGGAACACTAGCACGATAGGCTTTTTCTAACTGAGGTCCTATTTTGTAGTTGCCTTCCGCATCAAAAAAGGAAATCAAAGGCGCATACTTCTCTTTGGTTCCCAAACCTGTAATTTTTCTTAGACTGTCGTTTCCTCTCTTAAGATAAATCATGGGTACATTGTACCAAATGGCAGGATTGTTCATAATAGACAACAAAACTTGATCCGAATTAAGCCCATTGTAAGTATCAGATTTACTAACTTTTCGAAGCAATTCTGATGAAAAAGTATTCGCAGGTTTCATTCGCCCTCCCGCATCTTGAATAATGAGTGTACCAAACTTTTCTGCGTGATCCAACGAAAAAGCATCTGCTTTGATAATTGAATCAAAATCCAAAACAGCTTGTGAATTATGAACATGATCCTGAGCAAAACTAGTTACTGTTCCAAGGGTAAAAAACAAAAGCAAGCTGATCATAGAGCTTTTCTTTAAGTTGATTTTGTCCAAACTACGAGAAAGGTCTTTAAAACGAGTTTTGCCAATAAAGAAAATACCAATCATACTCAAATACAATAAGAAATAACCTGTGTAAGTCAGCCAAGTACCCCACCAATCATGATTTACAGACAAAATTGTCCCTTTTTCGTCAGGATTAAAAGAAGCTTGAAAAAATCGATAGCCCTTATGATCTAAAACATGATTCATGTAAATATCAAAATCAAATGGGGTGTCATCTTCTACTGTAATTCTACTCATAAAAGAAGCGTAACTACTTTCTGTACCTGGATATTTTTCCGCAATAAAATCATTCAATCGAATAGCAAAAGGTAATTCGATGGGTAAAGAACCAAATTGTAAATAAAAATCCAATCCTCCTACACGTAATTCTTTTGGATCATTGATTACTCCTTTACCACCCAAGAGCGTAAGGGTTTCTTTTTCACCTCCAGAAGTAACTTCCAAGCGCAAGGCATTTTGAACCGATTCTCCTTGGTTATCTGCTTTTACAATGTCGAACTTTCCTCTCAGAGCAGGCTCTGGAATTACAAACTGAAAATTAGGAAGGGTGTACAAAGAACGCAATTGCAAGGGTACTTCCTTATCAGCTTCTAAACTTCCTTGAAACTGATCTGCCATTCTCATAAACTGGCCTGAAAATGGTGATTCTATGGTGTACAAACCTTCTTTAAACCTAATATTGATCGCACCCTCCTGCTTTTTGTTAAGGGAAAAAAGTATGTTATGGATGTTTACAATTTCTCCTTCTTTGAGATAATGATCGTGTCGGTTCCCATCGCCCGCCTCAACTATTTTGAGGTAACGCTCGCCGGTTTCGTCCAAAACCAGACCTTCCGTAGCGTTTTCCATAAAATCGATGTAACGAATCGTAAAAGGTTGATTATTGAAATTATTTTCCCAACTAAAATCGTTATTCACATGTTCGGAAAGAAGTAAATCTCCTTCTAATTTTTTTCTTCTTGGAGTTCCATCAATTTCACCATCAACAAATACAGTGAGATACGTTTTTTCAGAAAGAAATTGATTTTCTGTTACACCTTCTCGAATAGGCATGACTCCTTCATAACCAAAATAACGTGTTACAAAGGCACCCAATAAGATGAGAAGAAAGGATAAGTGTAATGCCAATACAGCCCATTTTTCTTTTCTAAGCAGTCGATATTTAAAAATATTTCCAATAAAATTGATCGCCATCAAAGACATAAGCAATTCAAACCACCAAGCATTGTAAATCCAGATTTTTGCGGTATCGGTACTGTACCAAGTCTCTATGAAGGTCCCAAATGCCATGGCTGTGGGATAAAGTAAGAATAACAAGGCGGTTAAGCGGGTAGAAAACAGGAAATTACTTAGGCGATCTTTCATCAAAAACGGCATCTTTCAGGCTGCAAATATACAGCTTGTCAACCCAATAAAACAAGTTATGCCTGGATTAAAAAAGTAAATTGATTGTCAATAAAACAACCTCTAAAACGAAACTGAAAAAGAAAATCTGAAAGCTTGTTTTACGTGCTAATTGACCCAAAATACTAGTCAAATAAGCCATCGCTCCAGCAACACAAAAAAAGAGCATGGTGAAATTCAAAACGGTCATTCCTTTTACTGTAATGTAATACGCACCAAAAGAACCCACACAGGCAATTAAAATAATAGCAAGTGGGATAACAAGATAAAAATGACTTAGGTAAAATTCTTCAATAGATTTGTAAAGTTTCATAACAGTAAGATTAGGCACCCTAAAAATAACTAAATTATCTCAAAATCTCTATGAATTTTGAATATTTAGAAAAAATAAAACAGCACAAAATTTAGATGTTCCACTACACAAATTGATTTAAATTTTAGACTCCTCCCTGAGGTTTTATTATTTTTACTCAAAATCTATGAAACTTACATTAATCGGAGCGGGTAAGCTTGGGAAACAGCTCTACCGCGAATTTGTGAAACATCCCTCGATTGAACTGACGCAATGGTTGAGCCGTTCGGCATCAACTTCCATTACTGCAGAAGGAATTGAATTAATCAACGCTACCCAAAAACTTCGGCTAACGGCCTGCTACCTCATCGCAGTAAATGACGAATCCATAGCTTCCGTCTCCTCACAACTTCCAACAGATGCGTTGGTAATTCACACTTCTGGTGGCACCGAAATAGAAGCCCTATCCCGTCATAAAAGAAGGGGAGTTTTCTACCCCATTCAAAGTTTTAGCCCTGAACGAAAAATAAACTTTTCAGGACTTCCCATAGGAATTGAAGCTTCTGAAAAAAATGACTTAAAACATTTGGAGCTGCTTGTAAAAACTCTGAATGCGAAAACAGTTTATCTCGATTCTAAACAACGTAAAGCAATTCATCTCGCTGCGGTTTTAGTCAATAATTTTACAAATCACCTCTTTACTCAAGCTGCGCAAGTTTGTCGTCAAAACGAACTCCCCTTTGATCTACTCAAGCCTCTTATTCATGAAACCATTAATAAATTAGATGAATTAAGCCCTTATGAAGCTCAAACTGGACCTGCACTTCGCAACGACACTGAAACCTTAAAGGCCCATTCAAAAATAATTCAAAACAAAGAACTCAAGAGCATTTATTCCCTCTTATCACAAACAATAATGACATACCATTCGAATGAAAAATTATAAGCTGCTTTTACCTCAAATCAAAACTTTTATTTTTGATGTTGACGGTGTCCTGACCGACGGGAAAATTTTAATTAATTCAGATGGAGAGCTGCTCCGTTCTTTTGACACCAAAGATGGATATGCAATAAAATGCGCTTTAGTCAAAGGATTCAAAGTTGCCATCATTACTGGAGGACGTAACGAAGCAGTTCGCGAACGCTTTGAGGAACTTGGAATTTTTGACATTTATCTTGGGGCACATCACAAGCTTGAAGCCTACCAAGACCTCCTTGACAATTACGAGCTCAATCCAGAGGAAATTCTTTACATAGGAGACGATGTTCCTGACATTCCCGTTATGGAAAAGGTAGGATTAGGATGCTGCCCTGCAGATGCAGTCTCAGACGTTAAAGCAATTGCAAATTATGTGTCGCACAAAAAAGGAGGAGAAGGGTGTGTTCGGGAACTCATTGAACAAGTCCTTAGAGTTCAAGGAAAATGGAGTCTAGATATTGGCGCAGGTAAAGATTAAAAATTATGGACACCAAAGGTTATCAAATCATTTTGGCCTCCGGATCTCCGAGAAGAAAAGCCTTCTTCGAACAAATGGGAATCCCTTTTACCCAAAAGGTAATCCCTGTGGAAGAGGTATCCCCCAATGCTCTCTCTGGTGTTTCAATTGTTGAATACCTTGTCAAACTTAAAGCTCAAGCCTTTGAATCTAGCATTGAGGATAACCAATTGGTCATTACCGCTGATACCATTGTTTGGCATCAAAACCAATGTTTAGGGAAACCAGCTGATGAACACGAGGCCAAACAGATGCTTTCCCAACTTTCAGATAGCACGCATCAGGTCATTACGGCCGTAGGATTTTTACAAAAAAATAAATGGGAAAGTTTGCACTGCATTTCAGAAGTCCGCTTTAAATCACTGAGTGAAAAAGCGATAACGGACTACATTGCGACTGGCTCACCTATGGACAAAGCAGGAGCATATGGCATTCAAGATTCTTTTGGAATGTGCCATATCAATAGTATTAAAGGAAGCTACACCAACATCATTGGGCTACCCGTGGCACAGGTGCTGGGAAAAATTGAAGAAATTTTAAAGAATTTGAAATCCTAATAAAAAATCCAATACCTTCATAGACATGAAACACATTATCATCTGTTCTGTACTAATGATTTTAGGCTGCCATTCCCCTAATAACAATGGAAATTTTACCCTAAGTGATTCGTTTAAGACCTATTGGTTTGATGGAACAGCTGAAATAAGTAGCTTTAAACTGACACAGTCTCGTTATGGTGAAGCCCGAGAGGGAAGCGCCGTATTAATTTATGTTACTGAAGATTTCTTACGAAATGAGCAAGTCAAGGCAAACAAAAAATCAAAGCAATCAAAAACAGTTTTAAAATTAAATCGGACTAAAAATTTCATTACCGGAATCTACCCCTACTCCATCATGAATAGTTCCTTTACTTATTTGGAGGAAAAAAAATCCCTAGCCAAAATTACAACCTCAATCCAGGAATGGTGTGGACAAGCTTATCTTCAACTCAATAAAAAAAACAATTTAAACATTGAAAGCCATTCCTACTTTGAAGGAGAGGCAGATCAAAAAATAAACCTACGGAATGGAGTCACTGAGGACGAGCTTTGGCATGAGATAAGAACCAATCCTGCTAATCTCCCGCAAGGAACATTGCAACTTCTACCCGCATTTGAATTTTTAAGATTGCATCATAAACCCATTCAATTTTATTCAGCAACTGCTACTTTGGAAACAGAAGGACAGTATCAAACCTATCATTTAAATTATCCTGATTTAAATCGCAAACTTTCTATTGATTTTGAAAAAACAGAACCTTTTCGAATCTTAGGATGGAGGGAAATCGATTTAAACGACCCCAGTAAAACCACTACTGCCCATCGAGTCAAGACGTTGAAATTACCGTATTGGAAACTGAATCATTTAGGAGATGAACGCTTTCGGGACTCTCTGGGATTAAATTAAAAAACATGAAAAAACGCTTTATTTTATTTCTCTTTTTGTGGATACAACTCAGCTTTTCACAGTCAAGTGTGGATTTGTACAAACAACTTGAAAAATTCAATACCCTAAGTTCTGTTTTGTATGTTGCAGCACATCCCGATGATGAAAATACCCGATTGATTTCTCTTTTTTCAAATCACTACAACACTCGTACGGCATATCTTTCCATGACCCGAGGCGATGGGGGGCAAAACCTGATTGGTACGGAATTAAGAGAAAGCTTGGGTCTGATCAGGACTCAAGAGCTTTTGGAGGCAAGAAAAATAGATGGAGGTCAACAATTTTTTACAACAGCCAATGATTTCGGCTACTCAAAAAACCCAAAAGAAACCCTAAACATTTGGAATAAAGAAGAAATTCTTTCACAAATTGTTTTTAGAATTCGACAGTTTAAGCCGGACATCATCATACACCGTTTTGATCACAGAACACCGGGCAGCACCCATGGACACCATACCAGTTCCGCCATGCTAAGTGAAGAAGCCTTTCGTTTGGCAAATGATCCTAAGGCCTTCCCCGAACAGTTGGACCAAGTTTCCCTGTGGCAACCCAAAAGGGAATTTTACAATACCTCTTGGTGGGCTTACGGCAGCCGTGAACGGTTCGAAAAAGCAGATAAATCCAATATGATTCGATTGGAGAGTAATCCAACCGACTTTTTATTGGGAAGAACCAATGCAGAAGTAGCAGCAAAAAGTAGAAGTCAACACAAATCCCAAGGGTTTGGAAGTGCTCCTGAACTAGGGAGTCAAGTGGAATATTTGGAATGGATTAACGGAGAAAAACCCAGTCAGAACGATCCTCTATCAGGAATAGATACCAGCTGGAATCGAATTTCTGACGGAGCAACCCTTGCAAAGCTAACCGCAAAGCTCCTCTCCAATTTTGACTATGAAAAACCTTACAACAACATCACTGCTTTATTGGAAATTTACAAAGAGGTTCGTTCAGTTAAAGATGAGCACTGGAGAAACATAAAAACGAAAGAGCTCATCAATATCATTCAAAGTTGTCTTGGCTTACGTTTACAATTCAACAGTAGCGTACCCGTTGGCGTAGCTGGAAATAAGTTAAATACTTCACTCAAAATAATCAATCCCAGCCCTATTCAAGTCACACTAAATCAAATCGAAGGGGCCGTCACTTTAAAAACAAATACGCCTTTGCAAACTAATCAAAGGTGGGAAAAAACACACGCATTAACCCTACCCGAAAAAGTCACAACACCCTACTGGCTCTTGGAAAAAGGAACATTGGGAAATTACAAAGTATCAGATGTTAGTTTAAAAGGCCTCCCAGAAACACCCAATCCAATTCAGGCAATATTTAATTTGACTATTGAAGGAACCACCCTTCCTATTGGTGTACCTTTAACTTATCGTACTACGGATCGTGTAGTAGGAGAAGTCGTTGAAGATTTTCAATTACTCCCAACACTCACCACGCAATTGAGCAACGAGATTTATTTGTTTGAAAATAATGCTCCTAAAAAGATTCGAGTTCAAGTTCAAGCGCATGCTGCCATCCAAAATGGACTCGTGCAATTGCACGTTCCCGAAAGTTGGAAAGTAGTTCCTAATAGTCAAAAAATCAATCGATTAGAAGCGGGAGCCTCAGACGATTTTATTTTTGAAGTTTCGCCACCCGATGGAAATGCAACAGCTCAATTTTTTTCTAGTGTAAACAAGGAGGGAGTAAATTACACTATGAAGTTGACAGAAATTGAATACCCTCATATTTCAAAACAATATCTGGTAGCTCCAAATGAATCTAAAGGGGTGAAAATCGATTTTGACACTAAAGTAAAAAAGATAGCCTACTTAAAAGGTGCAGGTGATAAAGTCGCTCAGAGCTTAAGAAATATTGGTATTGCAGTAACCGAATTTAATGTAGAGGAACTCCGCCTAGAAAGCTTAAAGTCCTATCCGACAGTAGTAGTAGGAATTCGAGCCTTTAATGTACACAAAGACTTAGCCTTTAAAAATAAAATTTTATGGGAATACGTAAAACAAGGAGGGACGGTGATTGTTCAATACAACACCAGTAGAGGTTTTGATTCATCAACCCTTGCTCCTTATCCTATTAGCTTGTCAAGAGATCGCGTAACCGATGAGTCATCAAAAGTTACTTTCTTAAATCCTACACATCCTATTTTTACCACTCCTAATAAGATTTCAGCAACAGATTTTGACGGATGGGTTCAAGAACGGGGTTTGTATTTTGCCAACAATTGGGACGAACAATACACTCCTCTACTTGCCATGAATGACCCAGGTGAAAGTCCAAAAAAAGGAAGTTTACTGGTGGCTGATTTTGGAGAAGGAAAGTTTATTTTTACAGGGCTCAGTTTTTTCAGAGAACTTCCAGCAGGAGTCCCGGGTGCGTTTCGTTTGTTTGCTAATTTAATATCCTACGGTCAATGAAACAAAAGACTTACATCTTATTGATTGGCAGTAATCTAATTTATTGGATTCTCTTTTATTTATTCATGCAAATTTACAGCTAATGCAGCTTCTCGATTGGATCATACTGATAGCTACCTTGGCCTTTATTGTGCTTTATGGAGTCTGGAAAAACAGAAGCCATAAAAACATCAATGAATACCTTAAAGGAGGAAATCAAGCCCGCTGGTGGACCGTCGGATTATCGGTGATGGCTACTCAAGCTAGTGCCATCACTTTTTTATCAACTCCTGGTCAGGCCTATCATGACGGGATGGGCTTTGTTCAATTTTACTTTGGCCTTCCCTTTGCCATGCTTTTAATTTGCCTCTTTTTCATTCCCGTTTACCACAAATTAAAAGTTTACACAGCATACGAGTTTCTAGAAAATCGATTTGATTTAAACGTACGAACACTTACTGCAATTTTATTTTTAGTACAAAGAGGTTTGGCAGCAGGAATAACGATTTATGCGCCTTCTATTATCTTAAGTGTTGTCTTGGGATGGGATTTAAAAATATTGGTTCTACTCGTTGGTGTCTTGGTTATTTCCTACACGATGATCGGCGGAACAAAAGCCGTTAATGTTACACAAAAACAACAGATGTTCATTATTTTTCTGGGAATGTTTTTGGCTTTCGGTTTTATTTTAAATCGTTTTCCAGAGGGTATTGGTTTTTCTAAAGCTCTTTCTATTGCAGGAAATGCAGGTAAACTTAATGTGATCGATTTCAGTATTGATCTAAAAAGTCGTTACAACTTTTGGAGTGGACTAACAGGAGGTCTGTTTTTAGCACTTTCATATTTTGGCACTGATCAATCCCAAGTTCAACGCTATCTTTCGGGAAAGTCTGTAAAAGAGAGCCAAATGGGACTGATGATGAATGGAGTTCTAAAAGTACCCATGCAATTTTTTATCCTTTTAGTAGGAGTAATGGTCTTTGTGTTTTATCAATTTGAGCCTGCACCACTCCATTTTAATCCAAAAGCTATTGCTGCAGTAAAAAATTCTCCGCAAGCTGAGGCTTTTAATACTTTGGAAATCGAAAATCTTGCTGTTCAACAAAAAATTAAAGAAGCTCTTTTAGAGGGAAATACAAATCTCGATCAGCTCAGTGAACAGAATAAAATTCAACGGCAAGAAGCGAAAGAAATAATTACCAAAGCAGCACCCCAACAAGAAGTAAACGACAAAGATTATGTCTTTATCAGTTTTATTTTAAAATACTTGCCCTCAGGACTCATCGGACTCTTACTTGCTGTTATTTTTTCGGCAGCTATGAGTTCAACAGCATCTGAACTCAATGCACTTGCAGCCACAACTACGGTAGATTTGTACCAACGAAATAATCTCGGAAAGTCTGAAGCTCACTATGTAAAAGCTTCCAAGGCATTTACCTTACTTTGGGGAATAATTGCCATTTTATTTGCGAGTATTGGGAGTCTTTTTGAAAACCTCATCCAACTCGTAAATATCATTGGATCTGTATTTTACGGTACTATTTTAGGTGTTTTTTTAATTGCTATTTTCATTAAAAAAGTTAAAGGAAAAGCCGTGTTTTGGGCAGCAATCATTTCTGAAACTATCATAATTCTTCTTTTTTTAATGGAGGTCGTTAGCTTTTTATGGCTTAATGTAATTGGGGCCTTATTGACAGTATCGCTTGGGTTAATTCTTCAAAAACTATTCAATGAAAGCTGAGTTTTTAAATCGTATTGATTAGTTAACCCCTAACATTCAGCCCAAATATGGACAAATGACAGTACACCAAATGGTGTGTCATTGTACTGACTTTTATCGATTGGTATTAGGTAAAAAAAAACTCAAGGAAAAACCTTCATTAAACGCCCAAGAGGTAATCCAATTAGCACAATCTAAAAAGACAGTACCCTCTCCAAAAGAACTGGATCAAGTCAAAGGGAATGGAACTCCACCAATAGAGTTTAAAAAAGATATTATTGCTCTTAAAACCCATCTGGAAGAATTTTATACCTTAGAAGAAAGTTACAACTACCCTTCTCATTTTTATTTTGGTAAACTCAATCATTTGGAATGGAGAAAGATAGCCTCCTATCACATGAATCATCATTTAAGACAATTTAGGGTTTGACCGATAAACACATTGCCATCGTTGGTGGTGGTGCAGCAGGATTTTTCGCTGCCCTATCTGCAAAGGATCATTTTCCTAATGCACAAGTACACTTATTTGAAAAAACCTCAAAAGTTTTAGCTAAGGTTAAAATATCCGGGGGTGGACGTTGTAATGTAACTAATGGAAACCACGACGTTAATAGTCTTGTTGCGGCCTACCCCAGAGGCGGAAAAAAACTAAAAAATGTTTTTTATCACTTCAATACTCAGAATACTTTCGAATGGTTTGAAAGTCGCGGAGTCCCACTGAAAACCGAATCAGATGGGAGAGTATTTCCAGTTTCTGATAATTCTCAATCCATCATTGACTGTCTTCTTTCTGAAGCTGAAAAACTCGGCGTCTTGATTCATTACAATAAAGGAGTCCATAGTCTTCAAAAAAAGAATACCCTCTGGGAGATCGGTTTTAACAAATCGGATAAGACGGAAACCTTTACTGATGTAATTGTAGCAACAGGGGGAAGCCCAAAGGAAAGTGGATTCAACTGGCTAAAGGCTTTGGGACATACCATCAAAACTCCTGTACCTTCCTTATTCACCTTTAACCTACCCCAAAATAAAATTACGCAATTAATGGGCCTTTCCGTAGAGAAAACAGCAGTTAAAATAAAAGGAGAAGGCATAGAAACAAAAGGACCGCTTCTTATTACGCATTGGGGATTTAGTGGACCAGCAGTTTTGGTTGCTTCCTCTTTTGGAGCTCGCAAATTAGCACAACTCAATTATCAATTTGAGATCGAAATCAATTGGCTTCAAGAACAAAACACAGAACTGCTGTTCCAAAAACTACAGCAAACAATTCAACAGTACCCTCAGAAAACAATAACTAATCAGAAAAGCTTTGAATTACCCAATAGACTTTGGCAATTTCTACTTCAAAAATCAGACATCCCCCTAGACAGGCGCTGGAATGAACTGGGAAAGAAACAGGCTCGAAAATTCATCGACCTACTTACCCACGATACTTACTCTGTTTCAGGAAAAACAACCTTTAAAGAAGAATTTGTAACCTGTGGAGGTGTTGCCTTGGAGACTGTTGATTTAAAAACATTGGAAAGTAAAAATTCAAAAGGATTGTACTTTGTTGGCGAAGTTCTCGATGTCGATGCCATAACTGGCGGGTATAATTTTCAAGCTGCTTGGAGTACCGGATTTATCGCTGGTAAGTTGGGACAATAAAGTTTTTGAAAACAAAAAAATCCATCGATTTGATATTTTAAAAATATTTAATCAATGGATTAACAATCGTAGCGAGAGGGAGACTTGAACTCCCGACCTCCGGGTTATGAATCCGACGCTCTAACCGGCTGAGCTACCTCGCCTTTTCGGTGGGCAAATATAAAAACATAATCCACTACGAACAACCTTTTGAAAATATTTTAAAATAAATATGGTTCTAAATGTTTTTTCAATATATTGGGCACAGATTATTAATCCATGAGCACCAAAAAGAGTTTTTCAATAGAGTACGATTTTCACGCCTCACCGCAACTGCTGTTTCAGTACCTCTCAACCCCTTCTGGCTTGTCTGAGTGGTTTGCTGATAACGTGAATTCTAGAGGTGAGCGTTTCACATTTATTTGGGATGATTCTGAAGAAACTGCATTATTACTTCAAAAAAAGAATAATGATAAGGTCAAGTTCCAGTGGCAAAATGACGAAGACGATGACGGTGAGTATTATTTTGAATTCAAAATTCAAGTTGACGAAATCACTAAAGATGTTTCTTTAATCATCACTGATTTTGCAGAAGAGGATGAGCTTGAAGAATCAAAAATGCTTTGGGACAACCTCGTTTCCGATCTCAAACAAGTTTTAGGCGCAAGCTAATAGGCTCTATGATTAACTTTAACGGCTCTTTGATTTCTAGTTTTAATGAAATCCAAACGGACTTTTTAAAAAAACTCCATACACACTTTTCGTTTTCCGAAGTTCTGCGTTTTGAAAACGGAAATATTTTATTTTGGGAATACCACTATTTTAGAATAATTGCAGGATTGAGAAGACATCGGTTTGAAATCCCGATGCATTACACCATGGAATATTTGTTAGCTCAAATTAGTTCATTGCAAGGAAGTGTATTCAAAGAAACGGATGCAGCACTTATTCGAATTCAATTTCTACCCTATCAGGAAGCTATTGGTTTTTTAATCAGTGCTCAACCTACAACCAGCTTAGATCAAATTAATACTGCTGAACCCTATTCACTCGATTTATTTAAAGAAAATGGCATTCAGGCAAACAATCTATCAAATTTATCAACCACCAATGCCACAATCATGACCATAGGTAAGCGTTACGCAAAAGAAAATGGTCTTCACGACTGTGTATTGCTGAACGATCAAAAGAATGTGGCTGAAACACTCGAAGGAAATTTATACCTTTTTCAAGAGGATAAAATTCTCACACCAAGTTTGGAATCAGGTTGTCAAGATTTTGCGCTCCGTACGGCTTTCAATGAGTGGATCGACAAAAAACAAACCTCGATTAAACTCGTAGAGCAATCCATCAATCCTTTCGAACTTCAAAAATCTAAAGAATTAATGGTCCTTTCTTTAGAAAAAGGAAGGCAAAATGTAACCAGATACAGAAAAACAAATTACACCTCCGAACAGTCTAAAGTCGTTTATCAATCTTTTTTATCCGATTTGAGCTAATTCGACATGGGATTTTCTGGAGCATTGGACCAAATCAAATATTTCCCTCCTAAAGCCCTCATTTGATTTTTCCAAAAATTCTCTGGAGGGTTTCCCATCCAGTCATGAGTCTTTAAGCCCTTGACCACTACCCATGAATTTTCCTCAATCTCAGACTCTAATTGCCCTTCAGACCAGCCGCTGTAGCCTAAAAAAAATCGAATTTGATTTGATGAAATTTTACGTGATTCAATAAGATTGATGACAGCTTCATAATCACCACTCCAAAAAAGGTCCTCCTGAACTTGAATACTCCCTGGAACAAGTGCCCCAAGTGTGTGAACAAAAAATAGATTGTCTTGTTCTACCGGTCCACCATAATAAACGGGAAAGGGAGTTTTTATATTTTCCATTAAATCATCTAAGGAATATTCTAATTTTTTATTGATAATGAACCCAACTGATCCCGAAGCTTTAGAATCAACCATAAGTATTCCAGAACGCTGGAAATTAAAATCTCCAAGAACTGTTGGGGTTGCAATAAGAAAATCACCTGGCTTCATATCTAAACCCTAAGACAAAAAAAGCTCCACTAGGGAGCCTTTTTTTAATTGGGTAGTGTAAAATTAATTTACAGAACTAGATAATTCAGCACCCGCTTTAAACTTCACAACATTTTTTGCAGCAATTTTAATCGTTGCTCCTGTCTGTGGGTTTCTTCCATCACGAGCAGCTCTTTTAGATACTGACCAAGATCCAAATCCAACTAGAGATACACGTCCTCCTTTTTTAAGTGTTCCACCTACACTTCCTAAAAAAGATTCTAATGCTTTTTTTGCTGCCGCTTTTGAGATGCCAGCATCAGCTGCCATTGCATCAATTAATTCTGTTTTGTTCATATTTTTATATTTATAAGGTTATTCAACAAATTTATACGGATTTTCAAAAGACCAAAGGAAAAAGTAGTGAAAAGCTTGATTTTGTTGATAAGTAGGGGCTTTTGTTGATAATGCACCCGCTATTCTTAGTCAATATGTGCGTCAGCCCCTACAGAATAGCCATTTAACAAATCGCTTACATTCATCCTTTTTTTATTAGGCAACTGAATTTCTATGCAATTAATAAATCCCTCCTGAGTCGCAATCATGAGTTTTGAGTTTCGAACCAAAACCTTTCCCAGACTCAATTCATGCTTTTCATGGACAGCCTCTGCTACATAAATTTTAATTCTATGAACATCCCCATTGTTTCTCAAACTTGTCCATGCCCCAGGATACGGATTTAATCCCCGAATCTGATTGACAATTTGTTTTAAATCCCGATCCCACTGGATTTGACAATTTTCGGAGTTTAATTTGGGAGCGCTCTTAGCATTTATTTGCTCTATTTGGTCTTGAGGATTTAAGGATTTCTCTGCTAGTCGAAAAAGTGTTTCGCAAAGCAAAGGGGCTCCTTCACTAAGTAATTTATCATGTAGCGACCCAAAGTTATCCTGATCTGTAATCGGAACATTTTTACTCATAAGCAAAGCACCAGAATCTATTGCTTCATTAATCAAAAACGTAGTAACGCCTGTTTCTGTTTCTCCATTAATAATCACCCAATTAATTGGAGCAGCCCCTTTGTAATCTGGTAATAGAGATGCATGTAAATTAATCGTTCCTAGTGGTGGAAGGTTCCAAACTGCCTTTGGTAACATTCGAAATGCCACTACGGCAAAAATATCCGCATTTAAATCTTGTAGATCATTTAAAAAATTTGACTCTTTTAGGTTTGTAGGTTGCAGTATTGGAATCTCCTTAGCCAAAGCAAAATCCTTAACCGCAGAGCTTGTTATTTTTTTCCCCCTACCCGCTTTTCGATCGGGTGCAGTAACAACCGCAAGAATGGGGAAGCCAAAATCAACAAGACTAGCCAAGCAAAAACGAGCAAATTCTGGGGTTCCAAAAAAAACTACGGAGGGTAAAGAAGGATTATTATTCATCTATCCAATAAAATTTATGCTGTGAATTTTTACTTATTTGCTGCTGTTCTAACAATTCAGAAAAAAGCATTTCCAGTGCTTTGGGCTCAAAATACAACTTTTGCTTCAGCTCTTGGATGGAATGAGGTCTGTTTTGAAGCAACTCAATCACCTGAGTCCTAAGACCCGAAAATATTTGATTTGACTGTTTACACAAATCCGAGGAACAGTTTTGGCAGGGATCCTCATTCTCTTCTCCGAAATAATTTAAAATAAAATTTCGCTTACACTGCTTATCATCTGAAACAAAAGACTTCAACGTTTTAAATTTCTTCAACTTTTGCGATTTTAACTTTTTGAGTAATTCCAAGGTAGGGCGAAGTGTGTACTGATCCTCCCGGGGAACCTGAAATGATAAATAAAGAGTTGTGGCACTACCCGTGTAGTCGATCAAATTTTGTTGCTTAAGTTGGTGAAGAGCAGCCTCAAGCCTTTCGACAGATATCGTCAGTGCTGCACAAAGACTTTGCATGGAGATACGAATTGATTCTGAAAAAAAATGAGAATGCTGACGCATAAGAAATTCCATCAAACGCGAGGAAGTTGTTTCGGATTTTACAAACTGGAGCGCCTGTTCTGGGCTACTTTTTGATCTTAAATGGAGTTGTTTAGTTTTCGAAGCATGCCAATGTAAAACTCCTGTTTTCTCTAATTGAATCAGACATTGGTGAAGTTTTTTTTCAGTTTGATGGTACCGCTTACTAAATTGATTCAAATCCAAGGCATGGGTAATTTCCTGACCCTCACCATAAGCAATTTGCAAAAAATTACAGAGGTCTTTGTAAATACCTGTCAGCTCTTTTTTTTCTGGAAACTGACTAAAAATTCTATGCTCCAATTCTTCAAAATCTCCTTGATGATAAAGAAGAAATGCATTGGAGGGTTTTCCATCCCTTCCTGCCCTTCCCGTTTCTTGATAATAATTTTCAATACTTTCAGGAAGGTTTGTATGTATGACAGTTCTCACATTAGATTTGTTTATCCCCATCCCAAAAGCAGTGGTAGCAATCATATGGGTCACCCTTCCCTCTTGCCAAGCTTGTAAGCGTTGCTTTTTTTCTAAAGGCAATAATCCTCCGTGAAAACAAGAAGCTTTTAGACCGTGCTGGTTAATGTGTTCTGCTAGAATTTCTGTTTGCTTTCTCGAATAACAATAAACAATACTACTCCCTTCAAAATATTTCAAAAGTTGAATTACAGAATTAAATTTGTCCTCTGTGTTCCAAATCTGATATCCTATGTTGTAACGTTCAAAAGAACCTTGAAAGATTTCAACTGATTTCAAATCCAAAAGGGTTTCAATATCTTTTTTTACCTCTAGGGTGGCAGAAGCAGTAAGTGCCAAAATTGGCAACTTAGGCATAAGACTTCTCAAAGAACCTATTTTTCTGTAAGCAGGTCTAAAATCGTGGCCCCATTCTGAAATACAGTGTGCTTCATCAACTGCAATTAAGGAAATCTTTGCAAATTTTAAACGTTCCAAAAAAGAAGTATTGGTCAAACGTTCAGGAGATACAAAAACTACTTTGTAATTGCCGTTAATAGCGTTATCCAATTGATTCGATAGTGAAATACCTTTCGGATCAGACTCAAAATACATGGCCCTTATTCCCTTATCTTTCAAAGCTTTGACCTGATCTTCCATTAATGCAATCAAGGGCGAAATCACCAAAACAAAACCTTCCATAATCAGCGCAGGTATCTGAAAACAAAGTGACTTTCCTCCTCCAGTGGGAAGTACCGCAAGTGTATCCTGATTTGCCAAAACCGAATCGATGATTTCCTCTTGAAAGGGTCTAAAAGTATCATGACCCCAATAGGTGCTCAGAAGCTCTTTTTTATTCATACTGTTTCAATGTGTCTTTCACAAATGCAATTCTTTCCGCAACCGAACGCTGTGGAATACAAATGACTTTGTGTGCATCTCGATAGGTAGCTTCAATAAATGAAAAATAGTTTGATGCCTCTTCAAATGTCTCGGTTCTCTGCTCATCCTGACGATAAATAGCTTCCCACGGAGTCAATAGAAAAACCAAATCGTATTGATACTCTGAAATCCTGTCGTACCAAGATTTTGATTCTTGTCCTATGGCCTTTAGGTAGGCATAGATATCATGAATCCCTCGGTCAAAAAAAACATAAGGGGAATGTAAATCACTTGACTTATCGTTAAGCAATTCAAATTGTTTTTTTCTTCCTAAAAACAATGCCTCACTAAACTCAATAGGGTCCGATAAGAAATAACGACTTTTACCTTCCTTTTTAGCAATCTCAATCAACGTTCGCGAATATTCAGCAACAGTCGTGTAGCCCTTGATTTTTAAACCCTCAACAAGAGCTGTTTTCCCTGCTCCTGGACCTCCGCTGATAACTATTCTTTTTTTTTTCATAAATATGCTAAGAAAATATTACCGTATCTTTATGCAAAATTAAAAGCCTTGTCGCAATCCCAACCACAGTCTGAAGATTTTTATTCACGATTTTATGATCAATTGCTTGAATCTCAAGTCTGGCCAGGAATTTATCTCTTCAAGTTCATAGTTAAAGCGGAATCTGAACATCTGCAAACTTTAAAATCCTTTTTTGAAAATTCAAGACCTGAATTCTCGGAAAAACAGTCGAGTAAAAAAACATTTACCAGTTTATCTGTAAAGGTTAAAATGGAAACTCCAGATCATGTGATTCAAATCTACAAAAAGGCCAGTACCCTAGAGGGAATTATTACCCTCTAATTTTTTCTAAAAAACTAAAGAATTCAATAGAATTTACTATTTTGCATACGATATTTACTTCACCACAACATTAGCAACTATTTTTTATGGATACCTTGCAGTACAACACCAAGCGTAAACAATTGATAATTCCAGAATACGGAAGACACATTCATTTAATGATTGAGCAAACCATGGCAGAGACCAACGCTGAAGAGCGAAACAAAAAGGCTAAAGCCATTATTGGTGTCATGGGAAACCTAAATCCACACCTAAGAGACGTTCCCGATTTTCAACACAAATTATGGGATCAATTTTTCATCATGGCAAATTTCGATATCGATGTCGATTGTCCTTACGAAAAACCTGAAAAAGAGGTTCTGGAAGCCAAACCAGAAAAACTCGCTTATCCACAAAATCATCCCAAATATCGATTTTACGGAAATAACATCAAACGCATGATCGATGTTGCCATTAACTGGGAAGAAAATGAACTCAAAGAAGTTTTGGTTTTTACAATTGCCAATCACATGAAAAAAAGTTTTTTGAGTTGGAACAAAGATTCAGTTGACGATGCCGTCATTTTAGCACATTTAGACGAACTCTCTAATGGGAAACTCAAAGTTGCAGTAGCACAACTCCCTTTGAGTGAATCTTCTGAACTTCTTAAGTTCAAGACCAAAAATGGTAACGGCCCTAAAAGCAATAACAGCAGCAAACAAAGAAACCGCAAACGCAAACGCTACTAATTCGCATGGAGTCATTCGTAATTGAAGGAGGTCATCCATTAAAAGGATCCATTACACCTCAGGGTGCAAAAAATGAAGTCTTGCAAATCCTATGTGCTGTACTCTTAACAGCTGACCCCATTACTATTCACAATATCCCTGATATTGTTGATGTCAATAAACTCATCAAGTTACTTAGCAACTTTGGGGTGAAAGTTAATCAACTAGGTAAAGGCAGTATTCAATTTCAATCAGACGCTATTGATTTAAACTACCTCAATTCAGAACAATTTAAAAAGGACGGCAAAGGGTTGAGAGGCTCCATTATGCTAGTTGGTCCGTTATTGGCTCGTTTTGGAAAAGGAAGTATTCCAAGACCCGGTGGCGACAAGATTGGTAGACGCCGACTTGACACCCACTTTGAAGGGCTTATCCGACTAGGAGCTGAATTCAATTACAATAAGGAAGATTACTTCTACAGTGTTGAAGCAAAAAAACTGGTTGGAACCGATCTCTTATTGGACGAGGCTTCAGTAACTGGAACAGCAAATATCGTTATGGCAGCCGTGCTGGCAGAAGGACATACCTCCATCTACAATGCAGCCTGCGAACCTTACCTTCAACAGCTTTGCTCCATGCTCAATAGAATGGGAGCAAAAATTAAAGGCATTGGGTCAAACTTACTTCACATCGAAGGGGTGAAGAGTCTCACCGGAACAGAACATACCGTACTTCCCGATATGATTGAAATAGGAAGTTGGGTAGGTTTAGCTGCAATGACTAAAAGTGAAATTACCATTAAAAATGTTCGATGGGAGTATTTAGGGCAAATGCCTAATGTGTTCCGAAAACTCGGTATTACCATTGAAAAAAAGGGGGATGATATTTTTATCCCTGCTCATAAAGACGGTTATGAAATACAAAGTTACATTGACGGGTCTATTTTAACCATCTCAGATGCCCCTTGGCCAGGATTTACCCCTGACTTACTAAGTATTGTTTTAGTAGTAGCGACCCAAGCAAGGGGAAGTGTTTTGATTCATCAAAAAATGTTCGAAAGTCGCCTGTTTTTCGTAGATAAACTCATTGACATGGGAGCCAAAATTATTTTATGTGATCCCCACAGAGCTACTGTTATTGGACATGATTTTAAGTCCCAATTAAAAGCGGCTACTTTAACCTCTCCTGACATTCGTGCCGGAATTTCATTACTGATCGCTGCACTCTCCGCAAAAGGAACAAGCGTGATTCACAACATCGAACAAATTGATCGAGGCTATGAAAACATTGTCCCACGACTCCAAAAACTAGGAGCTAAAATTGAGCGTATTAAAAATTAAAACGGATTGCTCCATGTCCAAATATGTTCTATTCCTACTTGTTTTAATCCTTAACTATGTATCTGGTTTTGGTCAAACAGAACTGATTGGCCAAGTCATTGACGCATTGACCGAAGAACCGATTCCCTATGTAAACATTGGTTTAGTGGACGAAAATATTGGTACTGTCTCTGACGAACAAGGGTATTTCCAACTTGAAATTGACCCACTCCAATACAGTCAATCAAACTTGCGTTTTTCAATGATTGGTTTTGAAAGTAAAACTTATGTTTTACAGGAATATCTTCAAAAAGAGCTCCTGATCATACCGCTTACTGAAGAATCAACTGAACTTGAAGAAGTCGTTGTCTCTACCAAAAGAACTCAATTTGAAACAAAAATTCTTGGAAACAAAACTACTACAAAGCTTATTTATGCCGCTTTTACCACCAATAAACTAGGAAATGAGATGGGGTTTGTTGTACGCCAACGCAAACGCCCAATGATCCTTAAGAAATTTAATATTTCTTTAGTGGAAAACGATTACGGTCTTATTCGTTTTCGAATCAACTTTTATTCGGTTGAAAATGGACTCCCCACCTCGACACTACTAAAAGAAAACATAATTATCGAAACCGATGCTACTTCGGGGATTGTGAGTAAAGATTTAGCTCCCTATGAAATTGTAATAGATGAAGATTTTTTTGTCTCAATCGAGTGGATTGAAGATTTAGGCCCTGGAAAACTGTATTTTTCAGGAGGTTTCTTTGGATCTCCTCTGATTGCTCGTGAAGTGAGTCAAGGAACTTGGTCTAAGGTAGGCTCTGGAAGTGTAGGGATGAACGTAGAAGTTCGTTATTGATCTTTTACCGTTTGGAAATTTTATTGTTACTGATTCCCTTTTGTCTCGTACATCGAAACGTCTGTGTTGAATCTGGACGCTTTTTTTGATGTTTGGTTCCCCTACCCTGCACCCTTGCACGCCACATTTTAAAACTAGAAGGTTTCATTTCTCTTCGCATAAGAGTAATCACCTCTTGTTCTTTCAATCCAAACTGAATGGATATCGCTTCGAAAGGTGTCCGATCTTCCCATGCCATTTCAATGATTCGATCTATCTGAGGCGCTGTAAAGTCGATTTTCTTTTTCATATCACTGGATACTTTTCCTATTTGGAAGCGTATGACGTTGCAAGATACGCTTACTTTCTTGTTTAACTAAATTATCTTGGTGCATTCCCCACAAAAGTGAAGAGGCCTCTTTACGACTTTGCTCTAAATCTACAATGGGGCGCAAATAGTTTTTTTCAATATTGAAATCGTAAAGCATTTCTTCAAATGCAGTAATTTCCCATGGGGCATGTATCAGTTCCTCAGGAAGGTTTTTAAGCTCAGGGAGCCACTGTTTGGTGAAATGTCCTTTAGGATCGTGTTCTTGCCCGTTTTTTACCGGGTTGTAAATACGTAAGGTGTTAATCCCTGTTTCACCCGCTTGCATTTGCAGTTGAGGAAAGTGAATTCCAGGTTCAAAGTCTAGAAACTGACGTGCTAAAAAAGCAGAGCAAGCTTGCCACGGTTGCCACAATTGATGTACAAAAAACGAAACTACCAAAGCCCGCATTCTAAAATTTAAATAACCCGTACCCACCAAACAACGCATTGCAGCATCAACCATCGGTACACCAGTTTTTCCTGCTTCCCAAGCCCTAATATGATGTCGGTTAATCGGTTTTTCTAAACGATGATAACCCCGATTAATACTTTCAAATTCCATTCGACATTCCATTTCAAATTTTTGAATGAAATGGGACTGCCAACGCAGTCTGGATTCAAAAGCACGGATACCAAAACCCGTTTTTCCCGTTTCCTTCTCCTCCTCTGTTCTTTGTAAAACCTGACGCATCGATAAATTACCATAGGCTATGTAGGGTGAAAGTCTACTACAGCTTTTTCGAGCTAAATCGGGTTTTGATATGTGCTTTTGATAAGTAACGTACCTACCTTCAAAAAAAGAATTTAAATAACGATGAGCATTAGTTTCTCCACCCGGCTGGATAAACTTTGAGTGCTCCGTAGTTAAGTCTACTATTTTAAAATACTTTAAAAATTTACCCAAGTGATTTTTGCTGATAAATTTCTTTTCGGAAGGAAATGGAAACAGCTCTTCATTCATTAAAGCGGTCCAATGCTGCAACCATTTTTTGCGATGTTTCAAACCCCGAAAAACACCTTGATGTCGATACTCATCCCAAAGAATTTGCTGCTTTTCAACCCACTTTTTCACTTCAATGTCGCGCTTGAAAGTCAGTCCAATTCCTGTTTCATAATGGGAATAGAGGGCCTCTATTTTAAAATACAAATTCAATTTTTCCAATACCTCAACCACTTCTCCCTCAACGGCAAGAATTTGGGTGTTAAACCTTTCTAACTTCGTGTTTAAATCCACTATTGACTGCTTGATAAAATCCAGATGCCTTTCGCTAGTATGGGGTTCCTTTTGAAGCGAATCCTCCGCAATGTAAATCAGTAAAACATTTTTGTGTTTTTTTATCGCATGCGTTAAAGCCTCGTGATCTAATAGCCTTAAATCCCGTTTAAACCAAACTACCCCTACTGGAATTCGGTTAGAAGTCATCAGGATTATTTAGAATTTTTGCTGCTCTTAATTTGATTTGCTCTAGATCCTCTGGTGGAATTTTTTCTAACAAACGAAGCATCATTGCCATCCGATTGTTTTTTGCAAAAAACTGTTTTTTATCATCTAAAAAATTCCAATACAAACTGTTAAACGGGCAGGCGTCTTCCCCAACGCGTTTTTTCTTATCGTACTGACAACTGTCACAGTAATTACTCATTTTGTGAATGTAAGCTGCAGCTGAGACGTATGGCTTTGTTGCTACAATGCCTCCATCTGCCCATTGACTCATTCCACGAGTATTTGTGATTTGAACCCATTCAATAGCATCCGCATAAATTCCTAAATACCACTGGTCCACAGCATCGGGATGAACTTGAGCAAGTAAGGCAAAATTGCCTGTGATCATCAGCCGCTGAATGTGATGTGCATAGGCGTGATCCAAAGAATTAGTAATGCTCTGATGAAGACAATTCATCTTAGTCGTTCCTGTCCAATAGAATTTAGGCAAAGGATTCGAATTTTCCAATGCATTGGTTTTTGCGTAATTCGGCATTTCTTTCCAATAAATTCCACGCATGTATTCTCTCCAACCAATAATTTGACGAACAAATCCCTCTACTTGTGAGAGTTCAATATCCTCTTTGTTTTCTCTGTAAAAATCAATTACCTGCTGAACAACCTCAAGCGGATCTATCATTTTGGTATTTAAAGCAAACGAAATCCTTGAGTGGAAAAGATTTACCTCATCAGTATGCAAAGCATCTTGATAATCACCAAAATGGACTAATAAGTGCTCACAAAAATACGCTAACTGATCTAGAGCTTGTTTCCGACTCAATGGATAGAGAAAGTGGTCTTGATCAAAAGATCCAATGGTCTTTACTCCAGCCTTCTCAATCATTTTTTTTAAACCTAAAAGTTGATCCGAACTTGGTAAATACGGTGGTGGGATTTCAGGTGTACCCTTCCACTTTTTACGGTTATTTTTATCAAAATTCCACTGACCACCCTCCGGCTGATCGAGTTGCATCAATAGATTGAATTTCTTTCGCATATTGCGGTAAAAAAATTCCAAAATCAACTGTTTTTTCCCTTCAAAAAAAGAACTCAATTCTGTCCTAGAAGTCATGAAATGTTCTGTGTCTTCAACCTTACTAGAGATGGAAAGCGAATTACAAAAATCTTTCAATTGCTTGTCAAGTCGGAATTCATCGGGTTCCAAATAAGAAAAGGTGGTTGCTGAATACTGTTGAAGAAGTATCTTTAAATTATCTTCTAAATTCTGAGTGTTTTTGGGGTCGTCAAGAGTCAAATAGTGCGTTTGGTGTCCCCTTGCTAATAGGGTCTCATTAAAATTACGCATTGCACCGAAAAAAGCAACAATCTTTTGAATGTGATGCGTTGCATAGTCGGTCTCTTGACGCATTTCCATCAGTACAAAAACGACAGAATCGTCCCCTTTTTTAAACCAAGAATGCTCAAGATTTAATTGATCCCCTAAAATGAGTTTTAGATTCATTCAAAAAGTGTTTTTTGATTCCAAATCTGTTGAAATTTTCCGCCCTCATCATAGCGTTCCGCTTGAAATCGGACATTGAACTTCCGATCCCGTGGATCATTCCCAACCCCAGCCACATACATCCAATTCCCATAATTGCTGTGCACATCATAGTCGATGAGTAAAGATTCAAAATAAGCTGCCCCAATGCGCCAATCGAGCAGAAGGTCTTTTGCAAAATAAGAAGCTACATTTTGACGACCTCTATTACTCATCCATCCTGTCTTTTTTAGTTCAATCATATTGGCATTAACAAAAGGTTCTTTGGTTTTCCCTTCCATCCAATTTTTTACACTTCTAGTATCCCTTTCCCAGTGGTAATCCTTTTGTAAAATTCCACCTAAATGAAAGATCGTATCCTGATGTTTTAGAGAAATGTACTTAAAATAGTCCCTCCAAATCAATTCAAAAATCAACCAATAGGTAGACTGATTTTTTTTAACTTCCTTTTCGTATGAACTAATTTCCCAATAAATCTGACGTGCCGAAAGGGATCCATTAGCTAGCCAAGCTGAAAATTTTGAGCTGTAATCGTTACCGATTAAGCCATTTCTTGTTTGCTTGTAATAGGAGAGTTTTTTAGTATTCCAGAAGTAATGATTCAGTCTTTTCTCCGCCTCTTTACTGCCCCCTTTAAAAGGAAAGGCAGAATTTGGATGCACTTCTCTAGCTGTTAATCCCAAATCATTCAAGCTTGGAATTTCAAAATTATTAGTAAGTAAATTGTCTTTGGGTAAAGAAACAATCTCTGGAATCAATTTTCGAACATGACATTTTTTTTCGCATAGTTTTCTAAATTGAGTAAACACCTCTGGTAATTCATCCAAAGGAAAGGAAAGGTCTTCTGGATGGAATAAAAACTGATCGTAATGTGATTTAAATACAATCTCTGAGCGAACAATTGAACGAAGTTTTTTTTCAACAACGCGTTCTTCTTGGGTCCACTCCTTTTGAAAGTAAACTGTAGATACGTTAAGTTTATCAATCCAATGAACAAGACCTTCAACAGGATCTTTATGTTCTACAATTAAACTAATATTTAATTCCAGTAGCGCTTGTTTAAGCTGGGTTAATGTTTCTATTAAAAATTGAGCTCTGTAGCTTTCTGTTTTCGGAAATCCCCATTGAGTGGTTTCATAATGCTTGGGGTCAAAACAATAATAAGCTACAACGTCTAGGCCTGAGCTTACCGCCGAGCTGAATGATTGCTGATCCGAAAGTCTCAAATCATTGCGCAACCAAACCATAGCAATTGGTTTTTCATTCTCCATTTCGCTAACAATTTTTACCTACAAGATACTAAATAGAAAAAAAATATGGAACGAAATTATTGAATATTACAAAAAAAAGACCGCTTAAAATTAAACGGTCTTTTCTGTAAAAAATCAGCAAGAAGTCCAGGTTAATTTTTTATCAACTTAAACACCACTCTTCTGTTTAATGATCTTCCTCTTGCCGTAAGATTTGATTCTGCTGGTTTACTTTCACCGTATCCACGAGCACTAATCTTATTTCGAGAAAAGCCTTTAAAAATTAAATAATCTGCAACTGCTTGGGCACGAGCTTTAGACAATTTCATGTTCAAATCCTCTGCTCCTACACTGTCAGTGTGCCCTTGCACTTCAATTTCATAATTTTGATAAGCGGCTAAAGTTTCATAAACACGACTTAGGATACGTTTGTCATTTTTACTCAGCTTATTACTATTAGTCTGAAAATAAATTGTTTGTCCAATCTCATTGAGTTCCTCTATTACGCTTTCATCTACTTCTGGACATCCATTATTTGTGATTGAGCCTACAACCTCAGGACATTCATCCTCTGCATCTTCTACACCATCATTATCTGAATCTGGACATCCGTCAAAAGCTTCTAACCCATAAACCTCTGGACAAGCATCTTCCGAATCACGAATCCCATCAGCATCTGAGTCTGGGCAGCCCATTAGGCTTTGTAACCCTTTTGTATCAGGACAATTATCTTGACGATCTTCTACTCCATCGCCATCCCGGTCAGGGCATCCATTCAATTCTGCCAAACCTGGGCTCTCAGGACAAGCATCAATAGAATCTTGCACCCCATCATTATCAGAATCTGGACAACGGTTAAACTCAGCAAGACCAAACTCCTCTGGACAGGCATCTTCAGCATCCTTAATACCATCATTATCCTGATCATTATTTCCAAACCTAAAACCTAAGCCCGCTGAATGTTGAAAATGTTTGTTGCCATAAGTTTCTCCTGTATTTCGAAAAATACTTTGGGCGAAAAGAACTGTTTTTTTCTTCTGTCCTAGTGCATATTCTATTCCAAAACCAAGATTAAAATACCCAGCACTGATCTCATCGAAAAAAACATATCCTCCTCCCGTTTCAAGATAGGGAGCAAATCGTTCCGTCTTTAATAAAGCATTGATATCGTACTTAATAACGGCATCTCCCGAAGCAAAAAGATCATTATCCGCTTTGAGATCTCCATACTTTGAGATGGTGTTATGACTGAAACGAAGCCCAAAAGAAAAGCCACTACCAATGTAATTTGTAATACCAATTTGAGAAGGATACGGAGCTACATTCCAATGGTCTCCAACATTAAAAAAGTCTTCAAATAAATCACCTTGAGTTACAACATCCGTTGGGAATGTATCCACAGCATTAAATCCAAAAGAAATTTGCCAAGGATGCTCTTTAGTTTGAGAAAAAAGCATTGTTACTGAAAAAAAAAGTACAATAAAATAAGGGTGAAAAGAATTATGTTTCATAGGTTAAGAATTAGATAATCAAGGCGTTGAGGCAGCCTTAATTGATTTGGTATGCAGTGCTAATTTATGGAAAACTTTTAATAATCACTCCTTTTTTTACTTTCCTGAATAAGTTATCGTTTAGAGGTAGTTTTGTTGAATGTATTTTAAGTTTTAAAGATCATTTTTCAACTCTACATCTTTTACTACAGTACTTTACGTCATCCCAATTTGCCTCCCATTTTTTTCTCCAGTAAAAGGGTCTAGAACAGCTTTGACAAATTTTTTGAGGAAGATTCCTCTTTTCAACTCGCTTGGGCATTGAGAGCTGATTTGTAGGTAGTCAAACAACGCTCTCTTGCGAATTTGTGATCTACCATGGGTTTAGGGTAGTTCAATTCTTGATATTCGGGTACCCATTTTCTTATGTATTCGTGTTGCTTATCAAATTTTTTAATCTGTTCCGTAGGATTAAAAATTCTAAAGTAGGGAGCCGCATCAACTCCACAACCTGCAACCCATTGCCAATTCCCAACATTACTTGACATTTCATAATCAAATAATTTCTCTGCAAAATAAGCTTCTCCTAGTCTCCAATCAATTAACAAATGTTTACAGAGAAAACTACCCACTAACATGCGGACACGATTGTGCATAAAACCAGTTTGATTGAGTTGACGCATTCCCGCATCAACCAATGGATAGCCTGTCTTACCTTGGCACCACTTTTCAAATTCTGAGGGATCATTTCTCCACTCAATCCGATCGTATTGAGGCTTAAAACTTCTTGTCATGGTATGAGGGAAGTGCCATAGAATTTGCATAAAAAACTCCCTCCAAATCAATTCTTTTAAAAAAGTTGGATTCTCATTTTCAGATGATTTTTGGACCATCTTTCTTACACTTAAAGTTCCGAATCGAAGATGAGTTCCAATGCGAGATGTTTGATCAACTGCTGGGTAGTTTCTGGTTTCTTCATAAGAAGAAATGATTTTTTCGTTAAAAATATATTTTGGAGAACTGAGTTGAGAGGGGTTAAAACCTAAATCTTCAAGATTAAGCTGAGGCAAATCCAATGGAGCTAAATTATTTAAATGAGATTCTGAAGGGAAATTCGCAATTGGGTTTTGCGAAAAAAGTTCCAGCCATTTCCTCGAAAAAGGAGTGTACACTCGGTAAGGTGTACCGTCGTTTTTAACAACCTCATCTTTTTCAAAGATCACTTGGTCTTTATAACTCTCAAATATAATGTTATTTTCTTCTAAAAAAGCTGCAATTGATGCATCACGCTCCCGGGCATAAGGCTCGTAATCTGTATTGCAAATTACTTTTTCAATGGGCCATTGTTTTATTATTTTTTTAAAAATAGCCTTAGGGGTACCAAGATACATTCCAAGACTGCATCTGTTCCTCTTCATAGCAATATCTATGGTACCCAAGGCTACTAAAATAAACTCTAATCGAGCGTCACTTTTTGGTAATTTTTTTAATATCTGCTGATCAAAAATAAATATTGGTATCACTTCATTTTTTCCCGATAAGGCTTCAAACAATCCGTGATTATCTTCTATTCTTAAATCTCTTCGAAACCAAAAAATGGTGTACTTTTTCATTTTTAAGTTTTCAAGTTTCCTATGCCTCCGTCCAACTGCAATACCCTACCTGTCATCCAGGCACTCTCCTCACCTAATAAAAAAGCTGTTGCTTGGGCAATTTCTTTGGGACTTCCTACCCTGCCCAGCGGATGTCTTTCATTGGCTTTATCCATTTTTGTTTCATTGTTGAGAAATTTTGAAGCAAGCGGAGTATTTACTAATGAAGGTGCGATTGCATTGACTCTTATTTTAGGTGCAAATTCTGCAGCCAAAGAACGGGTTAGCCCCTCAATAGCACCTTTAGAAGCTGCCACCGAACTGTGAAAAGGCATCCCTGTTTGTACAGCAACCGTACTGTAAAATACTACTGCAGCATTCCCACTTAAACTAAGATGACCTAAAACGGATTTTAGTGAACGAACCGCACCCAAAACATTTATCTCAAAATCAGATTGAAACGACTCTAATTTAAGTCCCTTAAATGGCCTAAGGTTAATACTGCCAGGGCAATAAACAAATCCGTGAAGTGTTTCAGGAAGTTGACTGGTATCCAACTCATCTAAAGTAGCATCGAATTTGATATGGTGTAAGTCTAAATGCTGTAACGCCTCACTCGATCGGCTAGCAACATAGACATTATTTTGAGGACTTAAATGTTCCGCAAGCGCCAGCCCGATACCCGAACTTCCACCAACAATCAGAATGTTTTTATTTTCTATCATATTTCGTAGTTTCCAAAGCGCTCTATTAAAGCTGTTCTTCTGTAATCAAAAATTTCTTTTAGTTTCGGCCCAACCAAAATTGGATGCATCAATTGACCTAAAAAACCAAAAGGTATTTTGTAGTCTACGATATCAATCATCTCAACTCCATTTTTGATAGGTTTGATAAAATGCTTGTGATGCCAAAGCGCATAAGGACCAAATCGCTGTTCGTCAACAAAATAACTCCCCTCTTCAACATGAGTAATTTCTGTTATCCACTTTACAGGAATATTAAGAAGTGGAGTAACGATGTATTGAATAATTTGCCCAGCATACATTTTTGGCGCTTCTCCTTTTAAAATTTTAAAACCCATGTAGTCAGGGGTAATGGCTTTTAAATTTCTTGGATCAGAGAAAAATTCCCAAGCTTTTTCCTTAGTTATGGGTAAATTCTGAACTGTTTCTAAACGATAGAGTTTCACAAACGATTTTTTTTTAAAAGTACAAAATGTTTAATAATTATTTATTTTTATTAAACAAAACTTATCCACATGTTAAAAATTCACTTTGAAGGTCAGTAAAATTGGGCTGTTGAGACATAATGGGTATCTTTAAAAACTTAAAAAATTACAAAAAATGAAAAAAATATTTCTTCTAGCACTTTTATGTAGTGGTTTCAGCTACGGACAAATACAGACACCTCAACCCAGTCCTTTTTCAAAAATTGATCAGGTAGTAGGACTCACAGATGTAACAATTCAATATTCACGTCCTGCAATGCGTAATAGGGTTATTATGGGCGAACTTGTTCCTTACGGTGCCCTGTGGAGAGCAGGTGCAAATGCAAATACAACAATAGAATTTAGTGACGAGGTACTCCTTGAAGGTCAAAAACTAGCCGCTGGAAAATATGCCATTTTTATGCGGCCAGGGTTTTCTTTATGGGAAGTATTCTTTTACACGAAAACAGACAATGGAGGGCTCCCCCGTGAATGGGATCCAAAAGCAGTAGCCTTAGTTGCAGAAATCGATCCCGCTGCAATAGAGCAAGCAGTCGAGAGCTTTACAATCTCACTTGATGATCTGCATCCTAATGGAGCAACTCTGAACTTTAAATGGGAAAAAACCCTTGCAAGCTTAAAACTTGAAGTACCCACCGATGCTAAAGCAATGGCATCGATTGAAAAAACCATGAAAGGCAATCCCAAATCAGGAGACTATTACAGCGCTGCCATCTACCTAAGAGAAACGGGGCGCGATTTGGAAAAAGCAAAAAAATGGATCGCAAAAGCCATCGAAATGGACGAAGGAAAATATTGGATGTACCGCCAACAGGCACTTATTCTAAATGAGTTAAACGAAACCGACGCTGCAATAGCTGCATCTAAAACCTCACTTAAATTAGCAACTGAAGCAGGTAATCAAGATTATGTTCGTCTTAATAAAAAAGCAATAGAGGAATGGTCTAACTAAAAATCCTTTTACGATCGTTTAAAAAGTCACCTATTTTCGGTGGCTTTTTTATTTAGACGTGATTTGTACAATACATTAAGAACTAATGAAAAAACAACCAAAAATGTCCCGAGTAGATGATAAAAGCTGTAAGTCTCAAACAATACAAAAACTCCAAAAAGGAGTGTAAAAATCACTTCAACATATTTGAAAGGTGCTACCATATGTGCCTCTGCATTTTGAAAAGCTTTGGTCATAAACAATTGGCCAAAAAAGCCAAAAAAACCTAAACTCAAAAACAGTAGCAAATCGTAAAAATTAGGAGACTCCCAAAAAAACAAACAACCTACACCACCAACCAAAGTAGCAATCAGCATAAAGTAATGAACCACCACTACTGGATGATCTCCTTTTCCTATCTTACTTATTAAAATGTAAACAATCGCTGAAAAGAATGCTGCAAGCAACACTAATAAAACTCCAAAATTAGAATTGGAAGAATCAAAATTTTTAATCAAATAAACGCCTAAAAAGGCCATTAAAAAAAAGAACCATTGCAAGGGCTTGATTTTTTCGTTTAGGTACATTACCGCCAAAACCCCAGCAAATATTGGTGAAACATAACGAAGTGTTACTGCACTACCCACAGAAATGTAGTGTACACCCCAAAAAAATAATATCATTGAAATAACCCCCATCAACCCCCTGTAAAACAAAAGCTTTTTTTGATTACCCCATTGAGGTATCCCCATAACTTTCAAATAGCTGAAGCTAATTAAAAGCGAACCTAAAGCCCTAAAAAAAACAATTTGTAAAGTAGGATAAGTTGTTAAGTATTTAACAATTGCATTCATAAATGCAAAAGACAAAGTACTAAGAAGCATGTACTGAACAGCTTTTAAAAAAGAAGAATTCAAAAATTGATAATTTTAATCAAAAGTAATGCTTTGAAATCACAACAACTAAAGCACTAAAAATAAATAGTATCTTCGTTATTCAATTTAGAACTCATATTGTCAGAAATAACTCTCTTAAACTTTACAATAGCAGCTGGCTGTGCTTTTTTATTAGGAGTCTCTAAATCAGGAATTAAAGGGATTGCATCACTCGTAGTTACGGGACTTGCACTGGTTTACGGAGCAAGAAATTCAACTGGTATTTTAATGCCTCTTTTGTTGGTAGGTGATGTATTCGCTATTATCTATTACAAAAGGCACGTTCAAAAAAAATACATCATCAAACTCCTGCCTTGGATGGTTATTGGAGTCTTAGTTGGTGTAGTAGGAGGAAGTTACGTTACTGAAGATTTGTTCAAATACGGAATGGCTAGCATCATTATTTTTAGTGTAGGACTGATGTATTATTGGGAAAACAAAAAAGATCAGAATATTCCTTCCCATTGGACTTTTGGTAGCTCAATGGGCCTTTTGGCAGGTTTCACTACCATGATTGGCAATCTTGCTGGTGCCTTTTCAAACATTTACTTTTTAGCCATGCGACTTCCAAAAAATGATTTTATTGGAACAGCTGCTTGGTTGTTCTTTTTGATAAACTCTTTTAAAGTTCCCTTTCATATTTGGAGCTGGAAAACAATCAATTCCAAATCCATCCTAATTAGCTTACAGCTCGTTCCTTTTGTTATTGTAGGACTGGTCGTAGGTGTTTATTTGGTTAAGAAAATCGAAAATGACAACTACAGGAAATTGATTCTTTTGTTTACCGCAATCGGTGGATTTATGATTTTATTTAATTAAGATTTTAATTGACTGACTACATTCTTTATTTTCGATGTATCACTTACACTTAATAATTGATTCAAAAATGAGATTTCATTATGGACACCCTCAGGGATTTTTAGTAACGGTTGTGCTTTTGATCCTGAAAGGTGAATCGCCTTAAAACCAGCTGTCTTAAAAAGCATACAGTTTGAACTGTTGATTCCACTTCCGGGCATGATAAGAATTTCGTCTCCAAATTCCTCTTGCCATTGGTTTAGTTTTTCAAAACCGTCAACAGCCTTTTCGCTCTGACCTGAAGATAATATGCAATCAAATCCAAGATCAATCAACTGTCTAATAGCCAGATGAGGATCTACTACTACATCAATTGCTCTATGAAAAGTAAGATACAAAGGTCCAGCCAGTTGTTTCCATTTTTTTAACAAAGGAACGTTTAACTTAAAATCAGAATTCAGTGCGCCGATGACTACTCCCCTACAACCTCTTTCTTTAGCAAACAAGATGTCTTTTTCAATAATTCTTATTTCTTCCTGAGAATACGTAAAATGACCTACCCGAGGCCGTATCAGAGGGTGAATATCAAGAGCCTCTAAAGCAACTGCTTCTTGAATCAATCCCATTGATGGAGTCAATCCTCCAAGTTCCAACCCAGAACACAACTCAATACGATTTGCCCCTGCTTGAACTGCATTTTGAATTCCAATCAAAGAGGTACTGCATACTTCAACAATCATATTTTTTTTAAGTTTCGTTTAAACAAAACTAAAAAAAGAATCACATTTGATTCAGAATCTTTTAATAAACGAAAATTGTTTCTATTTTAGAGGAGTATGAATCGAAAGTCATTTATCCAAAGAAGTAGTCTGGGAATTTCTAGCCTGTTAATTTCACCTTCTGTTTTTGCAAAAAAAACAATCAAAAACTCAAAAGGAGTTGCATCTTTCACTCCTTTTGCTCTTGCCACTTGGGATGTTCAAAGAGCGGTTTCCACTGCTGGAAAGGCATTGGACCAAGGAAGTAACGCTTTGGATGCATCCATCCAAGGTGCCGCAATTGAAGAAGCCGACATACACAACACTACTGTGGGTAAAGGAGGAACACCCGATCGTGAAGGAGAGGTTACCTTAGACGCTTGCGTAATGGATGCTAAGGGAAACTGTGGAGCTGTTTTAGCTGTTCAAAACATTACCCATGTAGCAGCACTGGCTAAAGATGTAATGGAAAAAACTCCCCATGTTATCCTTGCTGGAGAAGGAGCTAGAAAATTTGCCTTAGAACAAGGCTATCAGGCAGAAAACTTACTTAGTGAAGAAAGTAAAAAAGCTTGGCAAAAATGGCTCAAAAACAGCAATTATCAGCCTGAAATAAATATTGAAAACCACGATACCATCGGAATGCTTTGCTTTGATCAGCAAGGGGAACTCTCGGGTACTTGTACCACAAGTGGACTCGCATACAAAATGAAGGGGCGTGTTGGTGATTCGCCAATCATAGGCTCTGGACTTTTTGTTGATAATTCTGTGGGAGCAGCAGTTGCTACAGGACTTGGGGAAGAAGTCATCAAAACGGTAGGTAGTTTTTTAATTGTAGAGCTCATGAAACAGGGTAAAAGTCCTCAAGAAGCATGTGAAATTGCCATTCAAAGGATCGTAGAAAAACAAAAAGGAAAACCCGATTTTCAGGTAGCTTATGTTGCTACGAACAAACAAGGAGCGATTGGAGCTTTTAGTATTCACAAAGGATTTTCTTACACGATTTACAAAAACAATAAATGTCAAAATATTGACTCTAAATCCATTTTTTAAAAATAAATAAAATGCAAATAATTGAAAATGAAAAGCAATATGATGTTGTCATCGTCGGTTCTGGAGCTGGCGGTGGAATGGCAACAAAAATTCTTGCTGATGCTGGTCTGAAAGTTGCCGTGGTTGAAGCGGGACCCTTTTTTGATCCTGCCAATCCCGAACAACAAACCCAACTCAAATGGCCTTACCAATCTCCTAGAAGGGGTGCAGGAACTACGCGTGCCTTTGGTGAATTTGATATGGCCTATGGCGGATGGGAGATAGACGGAGAACCCTACAATCAAATCGGTGATACCCAATTTGACTGGTTTCGATCAAGAATGCTTGGAGGCAGAACCAATCACTGGGGTAGAATCTCATTGCGATTTGGACCTCGAGATTTTAAAGGAAAAGATCGAGATGGATTAGGAGATAATTGGCCCATTGGTTATGAAGACATAAAACCTTATTACGACAAAGTTGATAAACTCATTGGAGTTTTTGGAAGTAAAGAAAATATGTACAACGAACCTGACGGTTACTTCCTGCCTGCTCCAAAACCAAGACTCCACGAATTGTATTACAAAAAAGGAGCTGAAAAATCAGGAGTTAAAGTAATGCCTTCTAGACTTTCTATTTTAACCAAGCGAATCAACAATGAAAGAGGAATTTGCTTTTATTGCAACCAGTGTAGTCGATCCTGTTCCGTTTATGGTGATTTCTCTGCCGGTTCGTGTTTGATCTTTCCAGCACAAAAATCTGGAGGTCAAGTAGATCTTTATGTAAACAGCATGGTTCGTGAAGTTGAGGTAAATCAAGAAGGTAAAGCAACAGGTGTACTTTACATTAACAAAGAAGATAGAAAAGAATATCGAGTTACTGGAAAAGTTGTGGTGTTGGCAGCCTCGGCGTGTAGTACTGCAAGAATTCTCTTAAACTCAAAAAGTGCACAACACCCCAATGGCTTAGGAAACAGTAGTAATATGGTGGGTAAATACTTACACGATTCTACAGGATCGGATCGGATGGCCTTTGTCCCTGAACTGATGAACAGAAAACGCTACAACGAAGACGGCGTAGGTGGAATGCACCTTTATTCCCCTTGGTGGCTCGACAATAAAAAATTAGACTTCCCTCGAGGGTATCACATTGAAGTATGGGGAGGTCTGGGAATGCCGAGTTATGGAACCGGATTCAATCCCAATGACCTCAACAAATACCTCGGACTTAAAGTAGGTGGTTATGGAAATCAATTGAGAGAGGATGTCAAGAAGTTTTACGGATCGGTAATGGGAATGTCCGGACGAGGAGAATCCATAGCTAGAGAAGACAATTATTGTGAAATTGATCCCACCGCTGTAGATGAATTTGGAATCCCTGTACTGCGATTTAACTATTCATGGTCCGATAATGAGCGTAAACAAGCACGGCACATGCACAATACCTTTGAAGAAATTATTGAAAACATGGGAGGTATTGTACTTGGTGACAAACCCGGTGCAGATCGTGATTACGGACTACTCAATCCGGGTAGAATTATTCACGAGGTAGGAACAACACGTATGGGTAGCGACCCTAAAAAATCGGTAGTCAATGAATTTGAACAATTACACGATGTAGACAATGTCTTTATCGTTGATGCTGGTCCTTTTGTGTCTCAAGCAGATAAAAACCCGACCTGGACCATCATGGCTCTCTCTTGGAGAACTTCAGAATTCATTATTAAAGAATTAAAAAAACAAAATATTTAATCATGAACAGAAGAGATAGTATTCGATCCCTTTTTTTAGGAAGTATGGCTGGAGGCTTAGCCTTAGAAAGCTGTGTGTCCGAACCCGAAGCAGCAATTGAGCAAAAAATTTGGGAGTACCAATACGGAAGAACTCCTGAAGAACAAGCCTACGATGAAAAGCTTTTAGCTCAGCAATTCTTTGAAAATAGTGAACTCGGAAAAATCAAACGATTGGCAAATCTGATTCTCCCTCCTAATGAGCAGGGAAACATAGAGGATGCTAATGTTCCTCAATTCATTGAATTCATGGCGAAAGATTTTCCTAGCATTCAAACCCAAATGCGTGGTGGATTAATGTGGTTGGACAACCATACCAATAAAACCTATGGTAACGATTTTATCAACTGTAGTGAAGATCAACAACTTCAAGTTTTAGATCAAATTGCATATCCTGACCCTGATGCTTCTGAACAAAAACAAGAAGTCAAATTCTTTTCTTTAGTACGCAATTTAGTAATGACCGGATATTTCACCTCTGAAGCGGGGATTAAGGAATTAGGTTACCAAGGAAACCAACCCAATGTTTGGGATGGTGTGCCCGAAGATGTTCTTAAAGATCACGGTATGTCCTACGACAAATCTTGGTTGCCAAAATTTGTAGATCAGTCCAAACGCAATGACCAAGCACAATGGGATGAGGAAGGAAATTTGATTACCTAAGTCACTAATAAAACTTAAACTAAACAATGGAAAAATTCATCCTGGCAATTGATGCTGGAACAACAAGCTCGCGTGCAATAATTTTTAACCATAAAGGGGAAACCAAAGGAATCGCACAGCATGAATTTACACAACACTTCCCTAAAGAAAGTTGGGTAGAGCATGATGGATTGGAAATTTGGGAAACGCAACTTTTGGCAATTAACGAAGTACTTGAAAAAACAGACATCAAGTCAGAACAAATTCAAGCTATGGGAATTACCAATCAGCGTGAAACCACCCTAATTTGGGATCGAAAAACGGGAAAACCTGTTCATAATGCGATTGTCTGGCAAGATCGAAGAACCGCTTCAATTTGTGAATCACTAAAAAAACAAGGAAAGGAAAAACCATTTTATGAAAAAACAGGATTGCTACTCGATGCTTATTTTTCTGGAACTAAAATCAAATGGATTCTTGATCAAGATCCCAAATTAAGAGAAGCCGCTGAGCATGGTGAACTTGCTTTTGGAACTGTGGATAGTTGGCTCATATGGAACTTGACTAAAGGAAAAGTGCACGTTACGGATGTAACCAATGCCAGTAGAACACTCCTTTTTAACATTCATACCTTGCAGTGGGACGATGAACTTTTAGGCACACTAGACATTCCCAAAGCATTGCTTCCTAAAGTAGTTTCCTCTTCAGAAGAAGTAGGCCTTACCGACTCCAGTTGGTTTAATCATCCCATCCCTATCGCAGGGATTGCTGGCGACCAACAGGCTGCGTTGTTTGGTCAAATGTGCATTAGCCCAGGTGATGTAAAAAATACGTACGGGACAGGTTGTTTTTGTATCATGAATACAGGAGACACACCCGTGATTTCAAAAAATAAAATGCTGACTACCATAGGATATCAAATCAATGGAAAAGTAAGCTATGCCCTTGAGGGTAGTGTTTTTATTGCAGGGGCAGTTATCCAATGGCTTCGAGACCAACTTGGAATGATAAGCGATGCAAGTGAAATTGAAGCTTTAGCCAAAACCGTTGAAAACAATGGGGGAATCACTTTTATTCCTGCACTAGCTGGTTTGGGTGCCCCCTATTGGGACCCTCATGCCACAGGATCTATTTTGGGAATTACAAGAGGAACTCAAAAAGGTCATATCGCACGTGCTGCTCTAGAAGCTATTGCATTACGCGTTAGAGAAATAGTCATTGAAATGCAAAAAGATGCAAACACAACTTTTAAATCGTTAAAAGTTGACGGAGGAGCAAGTAACAACAACTTACTTATGCAAATCCAAGCCGATTTGCTCGAAACAGAAGTTATTCGTCCTCAAACTACCGAAACTACTGCCCTAGGAGCTGCATTTTTTGCAGGTCTTGCAACGGGTTATTGGGATTCCATTGAAAGTTTGGCTGAAATTTGGGCGGTTGATCAAAAATTTTCCCCTAATCCGAATGCTGATACTCAAAAAACAATTCGTCTTTGGGATAAACGAATTGTAAAATTAAATAATCAAGAGGTACCGAATGAATAGAGCTAAAAACCTAGATCAACTCGAAAAGGAACAACAATGGGATGTGGCAATAATTGGTGGAGGTGCTTCCGGTCTAGGAATTGCTTTAGATTCAGCAAGTAGAGGACATAAAACAATCCTACTAGAAAAAAATGACTTTGCCAAAGGGACTTCGTCTCGGAGTACTAAGCTAGTTCACGGAGGAGTACGTTACCTTCAAAACGGTGATATTTCACTAGTCATTGAAGCTTTGAGAGAGCGAGGCATCATGAGAAAAAATGCACCTCATTTGGTTCGTGACTTAAGTTTCGTAATTCCCTCATACGATTGGTGGAGTAGCCCATTTTATGGAATTGGACTCAAAGTTTATGATATGATGGCGGGAAAACTTGGCTTAGGACCTTCTACAATTTTAAATCGTGAGGAAACGCTAAAATACTTGCCAAACGTTAAAAAAGAAGGGCTTCGAGGAGGTGTCATCTATCATGATGGGCAATTTGACGACGCTCGAATGGCTGTAAGTCTTGTTTTAACCGCTGACCAAGAAGGAGCTACTTTGCTAAACTATGTTGAAGTTACGGGTTTAGAAAAGGAAAAAGATATGCTGACTGGAATTCAAATAACGGATTGCATTGACGGATCAAAAAAAACAATTAAGGCAAAAGTTGTAGTCAATGCTACAGGTGTTTTTTCAGATCAAATCATTCGAATGGACCAACCGGAGGCCAAACCCATGATACGACCCTCCCAAGGTGTTCATTTGGTAATTGATAAATCCTTTTTACAAGGCGATCATGCGATCATGGTCCCTCATACAACCGATGGTCGTGTCTTGTTTGCTGTCCCTTGGAACGGTCAAGTAGTTGTTGGAACTACGGATACTCCAATCGATGATGCACTGGAAGAACCAATTCCTATGGAAGAAGAAATCGATTTTATTCTTGAAAATGCAAGCGCTTACATGACCAAAAAGCCGCATCGTAAAGATGTCAAAAGTGTTTTTGTTGGTTTGCGACCTCTCGCAGCAACCAATAACAATAAAGAAAGTACTAAAGAAGTTTCCAGACACCATAAGATAATTGTTAGTACCAGTGGATTAGTTAGTGTATTGGGAGGTAAATGGACCACCTACAGAAAAATGGCAGAGGATGCGGTAAATACCATTCAAATGGTAGGTGGATTTCAAGACCGAAAGTGTACCACAGAGACACTTCCTATTTTGGGTAACGATTTTAATGTAGATTTTACCAATCCTTATCATTTTTACGGAACAGAAGCCCCAAAGATCAAAGCCTTAAATCCTGAAAAAGCGAATCAATCACTCTCAGAAAAGCTATTCATCTCAGAAAATCAAGTACTATGGGCTGTACAGGAAGAAATGGCAATGACTCTAGAAGATGTACTAGCAAGAAGAACACGCTGCTTGTTTTTAGATGCTTATGAAACAGAAAAAATAGCCCCAGAAGTAGCAAAAATAATGAGTAAGGTGTTGAAAAAAGATGCTCAATGGATTGAAAAAGAACTTGAAAAGTTTAGTTTAATTTTAAAAAAATACCAATTATGATTTTACACCCATTTTTAGCAGAATTCATCGGGACTGCCATTTTACTTTTATTAGGAGCTGGTGTTGTTGCCAATGTCAATTTAAAAAAAACGATTGCCTCAGGCCAAACTCCGTGGGTGCTTATCACTAGTGCTTGGGGATTTGCTGTTTTTGTAGCTGTATTTGTAAGTGCACAGTCTAGTGGTGCTCATCTCAATCCAGCTGTTACCCTTGGGCTTGCTTTTGCGGGAAAATTTTCTTGGTCCTTAGTACCCAGCTATTTTGCAGCACAACTATTGGGTGCAATGTTGGGAAGTTGGCTTGCTTACATAGTTTATCTAGATCATTACAGGGCTACATCAGATGAAGGAGCTGTACGAAGTACTTTTTGTACTGGGCCTGCCATACGGAACTTCAAAAATAATTTCTTTAGTGAGGCCATTGGGACTTTTATGCTTGTTTTCGGAGCGCTGTTTATTGTAAGTCCAAACATTAGCATTGTGGGTTCTGAAGTTGAAAATTTTGGTTTAGGTGCACTTGATGCTTTACCCATTGGAATTGTTGTTTGGGTTATTGGTATTGCATTAGGAGGTACTACCGGTTATGCCATCAATCCGGCCCGTGACTTTGGACCGCGTTTGGTTTATCAATTATTGCCTAGGAAAAATAAAGATGCTGACTGGGCATACAGTTGGATTCCAATATTGGGACCTTTCACTGGTGGTGCTGCAGCAGGATTGCTTTACAGTATTTTACAATAAAACCTTACTTGGCAACATTGACGGCACGAGTTTCTCTAATAACGGTAACTTTAACTTGGCCTGGGTAGGTCATGTCCGTTTGGATTTTTTGAGAAATTTCAAATGACAATCGGGCAGCTTGATTGTCAGAAACTTTTTCACTTTCTACAAAAATGCGGAGTTCACGTCCAGCCTGAATTGCATAAGCTTTATTTACTCCATTAAAGTCGTAAGCGATTTTTTCAAGGTCTTTTAACCGTTGGACATAGCTGTCCAAAACTTGTCTTCTAGCACCAGGGCGAGCTCCTGAAATCCCATCGCAAACTTGCACTAAAGGGGCTAATAAAGTAGTCATTTCAATTTCATCGTGGTGGGCACCTATTGCATTGCACACCTCTTGTTTTTCTCCGTATTTTTCAGCCCATTCCATACCCAATAGCGCATGCGGTTTTTCAGATTCTTCCTCAGGCACTTTGCCAATATCGTGAAGTAGGCCTGCACGTTTGGCCATCTTGGCATTCAATCCAAACTCCGAGGCCATAACGCCACATAATTTTGCAACTTCTCTAGAATGTTGCAATAAATTTTGTCCGTAAGAAGAACGGTATTTCATACGACCTACCAGTTTAACTAATTCTGGATGCAATCCATGAATACCGAGATCAATTACAGTTCGCTTTCCGATTTCAATGATTTCATTTTCGATTTGTCTTTGTGTTTTCTTGACCACTTCCTCAATTCTTGCAGGATGAATCCGCCCATCACTAACCAGTCGGTGTAAAGACAAGCGTGCGATTTCACGTCGAACAGGATCAAAACAAGAGAGAATGATGGCTTCAGGAGTATCGTCAACGATGATTTCTACACCAGTCTCAGCTTCTAAAACTCGGATATTCCGTCCTTCTCTACCAATGATCCTTCCTTTAACATCATCGGACTCTAAGTTGAAAATGGAAACGCAATTATCAATGGCTTCTTCAGTACCAATTCGCTGTATGGTACTGATTACAATCTTTTTTGCTTCTTGTTGTGCTGTGAGTTTGGCTTCTTCGATATGCTGCTGTGCATAACTCATGGCGTCTGATTTTGCTTTCTCCTTTAGGGTCTCCATCAATTCGTTTTTGGCATCCTCAGCAGAAAGTTTTGATATTTCCTCAAGTTTTTGGATTTGGATATCCAATTTATCATTCAACAGTGCTTCTTTAGATTTCAATTTATCTTGCTTAACTCCAAGAAAATCAATTTCCTTTTCAAGCTTTACTCTCAAAACATCATTTGCTCTTACTTCATTTTGGAGTTTGGATTCATTCTTTTTTACTCTTCTCTCTATTTCAGAAATCCTCTGTTCTCTTTTGTAAATTTCACGCTCGTGATTTGATTTGAGCTCGATAAAATGTTCTTTGGCTTGTAACTTTTTTTCTTTTTTAATTGACTCCGACTCTAATTTGGCATTTTGCAAAAGTTCTTTTGCTTCTCGTCTAGCCTCATCCAAAAGGGCTTTATTCTTCCCTTTTCTGGCATTACCTCCAAGAAAATAACCAAGAACAAAAGCCACTGATGCTGATAGTATCAATAAATAATAAGGTTCCATTTTATTCTATTTTAAAAAAAACCTGTATTAGCGGGTTTTTTGTATAAACTCCTAAAAATCAAGTTTGAGGCTACACTTATGCTCAAGGATCTGCTCACGGCAGCTTGCTTTTACAAAAGAAACTCACCTCTCTGAATTAAAAGCTCGTTGAGTTTATCAAAAAATACTAATACAGGCAGTTTGTTTAGCTGTTAATATGAACTTAGTATGCAGCCATATGGACATTTATTAAATCAATCAGCTCTTGTACTTTATCCTCTTTATCTGATGGGGCAGAATTTTCTTGATTTTTTAATTTTTCCAACTGGGCTGCGTATTGAAGGGAACACATAGCAAGTACATCTTGTTTGTCTCGTACCGCATAGTTTTTCTCTAATTGTTGAATCGTAGCCTCTATTTTTTTTGCGGATGCACGAAGAGAAGCTTCTTGTTCAGGCGCTACAGACAAGGGGTAAACTCTATTTGCTATCGTTAATTTTATTTTTAATAGATCACTCATACTAATTCATTTCTGTAAGCTGAGAAATACAATAATCAACCTCTTTAATCAAACTATTTATTTTGGCTTTCGTTTGTGTTTTTCCTTCATTACTGCCTAATAAATTATTTGCAATTTTAAGGGACTTATTTTCTTCCTTGAGGCTTTTAACTTGAACTTCCATTTCCATTTTTTCCTTCTCTAAAAGTACGTTACGCTCTTTCAAGGTTTTTAAATTTAAATGATTGTCTTTCAGCTTATTGAGCAAAACTATTATTCGCGACTCTAAAAGTGAAATACCCGAAGTTTTACCATTCATACCAAAAAAATTGTGTCATAATTTATCATAACAAATTTATAGAATCTTTTCTGAATGAGCTGATTCTAAAGTGTTGTTTTAAAAACTTTAACAATACAGCTACTTTTAGCTTTTTAAAATTAGAATAAAAATAAATTGATTTTTATATTGCATACTATGCGAACGAATACCCAAAGTCTAAACCTTAGATTAAAATTACTTTTTATTTTTTTTCCATTGCTTCACTTTGGTCAACTGAAGACTGAGTGGGTTTCTCCCTTGGAAATACCCATTCAACTTTCTGGAACTTTTGGAGAGTTTAGAAGCAATCATTTCCATGCTGGATTGGATATTCGAACAAAAGGCAGACAGGGACTGAAGGTCAATAGCATCCAGAACGGATGGATCAATCGAATAAAAGTTAGCACTAGTGGTTATGGTAAAGCAATTTACATACAACACTATGACGGAACAACTTCCGTTTATGCACATCTTAAAAAGTTTGCTCCAAAAATTGAAACTTATCTCAAAGAAAAACAATACGAAAAAGAGTCCTACACCATTCAGCTCTTTCCTAAATCTGAAGAACTCCAAGTAACGACTGGTGAATTGATCGGGTATTCTGGGAATTCTGGAGGGTCTTATGGTCCCCATTTGCACTTTGAAGTACGAAATTCAAGCAATCAAAATCCAATCAATCCAATGAGCTATCCATTTGAAATTAAGGATAGTCAGCGCCCACAAATTCAAAACTTCTATCTCTACGATGGCATTCACCCCGATAGCAATAAAAAGGAATATCCCTTGGTGAAAAAAAACGATAGTGTGTATTCAACAGCTGGAATTCATATCAGCGGAAAAGTAAATGTTGGTCTGCGATTGTTTGACAGACAAGATTTGTCCTACAATAAAAATGGGATTTACAAGGCAATTATTCGTTTGAATGGAATTCCTCAGTTCGAAATGAAAATGGATCGAATTAGTTTCAATGATTCCAAATACATCAATCTTCTGATTGATTACAAGGAATGGACACAAAAAAAGAGAAGGATTCAACGTTTTATTTCACATACCGAACAAAAAACAAGCTTTCTGAATAAGGATATCGTGAACGGGGAAATGAAAATTAGTCCCGGCAAATCGTACCAAATTTTAATTGAAGTTAGTGATTATGATGGCAATACGAGTTATCTCGAAGCATACATTACAGGAGCTGATGCAATAACAGAAACAAAAAAACAGAAAGATTTGCTTGACCCCAGTAAAGATTATCTGTTTGATTTTGAAAATCGTGCTGTCTATTTTCCAAAGAATAGTTTTTACGATTCCATTCCTGTAGAAGTCAAAATAGAAGGAGAAAAACTATTTGTAGGAAAAAACCACTACCCACTTAAAAAGCCGTTTGAAGTCAAATTTAAAATTGCAGAACAAGATAGTTTGATTCGGAGTCAGTCTTTTATTGCCTCGCTGAGTTCAAAAAATGAACCCTATTTTTTTAGCAATAAAATCCAAGACGACCAATGGGTTGGGAAATCCAAAACACTGGGAACCTTTGTGATCAGTCGAGATAGTGTGGCACCCGATATTAAGCCTCTTAACTTTAAAAAAGGACAATCGCTGAATTCTTTTTCTTTTTTGAAAGTAAAGCTTTCCGATGATTACTCAGGAATCAAATCCTACCGAGGAGAAATCAATGGCAAATGGATTCTCTTTGAATACGAACCTAAAAACGAAAGTTTGATTTTCGATTTTAAAGATTTGAATTTTGATAAGGAGTTACATCATTTAACAATTGAGGCAGAAGATAATGTTGGCAATATTTCTAAACTCGATATGGAGTTTTACAGAAAAGCAGCTAAAAAAAAACAGGCTCCTACCCTTACCGAAAGCAATTAAAAATCTTTTAGTACTTCAATCAAACGATCCACCTCTTTTTTTGAATTTAGGATTGAAAAAGAAAATCGCAAAGAAGGCCACTCTTCTTTTCTATTGGAACGCAGCGAACGTAAGACATGGGAACCCGATTGACTTCCGGATTGACATGCACTTCCCTTAGAGCAAGCGATTCCATTTAAATCAAGATGAAAATCCAACATTAATGCTTTTTCCTCAGGGATGGGCAAGGCAATATTTACTAAGGTGTAAGTGCTTTGAGTAAGATCGTTACACAGACCATTGAATTGTACTTCAGGAAATAAGGTTGTAATCTGATCGATAAAATACGTTTTGACCGCTAAAACTTCTTTTCTCTCTTCATTTAAATTTTCATAAGCCAACTCCAAGGCTTTGCACATCCCTACAATATTATGAACCGATTCCGTTCCGGCACGCAATCCTCGCTCTTGAGCTCCCCCGTGGATAAACGCTTGGAGTCCTGAATCTTTTCTAATAAATGAAAAGCCAACTCCTTTTGGGCCGTGAAATTTATGAGCTGCTGCCGACAGAAAATCTACAGGAAGTTTTTCCATATCAAACGTAAAGTGACCAATTCCTTGAACGGCATCTGTATGGAAATAAGCATTGTACTCATGACAAAGAGATCCTACCTTTTCTAAATCAAGAACATTCCCAATTTCATTATTGACATGCATCAGAGAAACCAAAGTCTTTTCTTCATCACTTTTTAACAGCATTTCCAAATGCTCAAGGTCAACGGTTCCTTTTTCATCTGTTTTTACATAAGCTGTTGTAATTCCAAAAAGTTGCTCTAGCGCTTCCATAGCGTGTAAAATGGCATGGTGCTCAATGGGTGACGAAATGATTCGTTTGACTCCCAAATCTTTAACAGCACAATGGAGAATCATGTTATCCGACTCGGTTCCTCCGGAAGTAAATATGATTTCTTGAGGCGCAGCACTAATTTGCTTTGCAATTCCTTTTCTAGCGGTCTCTACGAAAGTTTTTGCTGTTCTACCAAAAGCATGAGTAGATGAGGGATTCCCAAAACAGGCTTCCATAACCTCTGAAATAGTTGAAATGACCTCTTTTCTCAAAGGGGTGGTTGCTGCATTATCAAAATAAATATTCATCTTTGACCGATCTTAATTGATTATTATTCAAAAGATTTTAGGGTACTAATGATGATTACTATGCATTCTCTTAATTGTTCTTCTGTCATAATCAAAGGAGGTGCAAAGCGAATAATATTGCCGTGAGTAGGTTTGGCAAGCAAGCCATTTTCCATAAGCTTCAAGCAAATGTTCCATGCTGTTTTACTGTCTTCTGAGTCGTTGATCACAATGGCGTTTAGAAGTCCTCTCCCACGAACTTTTAATACGATTGAACTTTGATCAATGTAGGCTTGCATTTCAGCTCTGAAAAGTTTTCCTAACCGTCTGGCATTCTGAGTTAATTTTTCATCGCGTATGACCTCCAAAGCTTCCATAGCAACTGAACAAGCCATCGGATTTCCTCCAAAGGTACTTCCGTGTTGACCGGGTTGAATCACATCCATAATTTCACTGTCACACAATACCGCTGAAACGGGATACGCGCCTCCACTGATTGCTTTTCCCAGGATCAGAACATCAGGCCTTGTGTAGGTATCTGGCTGTTGTTGGCAATGCCCTTCGCAGCTGCATGTTCCGCATACAGCCAATAAAGACCCTGTTCTACCGATTCCTGTTTGAATTTCATCTGCCATAAGCAGCACATTGAATTCCGAACAGAGCGCTTTGGCTTTCTTGATAAAATCTTCATCAGGAGTGTAAACTCCCGCTTCGCCTTGAATGGGTTCAACCAAAAAGCCCGCCACATGAGGGTGGGTTTCAAGAACGGCTTCCAATGCTTCAATATCATTGTAGGGTATGGTAATAAACCCTTGGGCATGGGGTCCAAAATTCGATTTTGAACCGGGATCACTTGAAAAGGAAATAATGGTTGAAGTACGCCCGTGAAAATTTTGGGAACAAACGATGATTTCAGCTTTATTTTCGGGAATTCCTTTGACAGTGTAGCCCCACTTTCGAGTAATTTTTATGGCCGCTTCTACTGCCTCTGCTCCTGTATTTGAGGGTAGCAAACGTTCAAAATTGAAATAATCCGTTACGTATTTCATGTAGCTTCCCAACTTATTGTTGTGAAAGGCTCTAGAAGTAAGGGTAAGGGTTTTGGCTTGATTTTTTAAAGCGTTTACGATTCTAGGATGGCAATGTCCTTGGTTTACAGCAGAATAAGCGGATAAAAAGTCAAAATATTTTTTACCATCTACATCCCACAAATAAACCCCTTCACCTCGTTCTAAAACAACCGGTATAGGGTGGTAGTCGTGTGCTCCATTATCTAACTCTAAATCAATAAAATTTGATGCCTTGCTGATCGTCTCCATAGGGGATAAAATTTAAGGAACTTAATTAATACAATTTCACTTCCAAAAGTAAGAAATATTAAGATTCAAAAACCCAATTGACATAGTGATTTATTTTGCCAAGCCAATTACATTTGCACCATGTCAAGAAAAAAGATAAACAGAACAGAGCAAGCACTAAACGTTATGGACATCAATGCCAAAGGGATGGGTGTTGCAAAATCCAAAGAGGGTGCGGTTTATTTTATTAAAAATACCGTTCCAGGTGATGTGGTAGATGTTCGGGTTTACAAAAAAAGAAGAGGCTACTTTGAGGCAGAACCAACACATTGGGTTCAAACTTCAGAAGATCGTACGGAACCGCAGTGCGAACACTTTGGAGTCTGTGGTGGTTGTAAATGGCAGCATCTTTCCTACCCTGCCCAACTGAAGTTTAAAGAAAAAGGAGTTTTGCACAACCTAAAGAACATAGGGAAAATACAACCCCTGGAGGTTCTTCCCATTTTGAAAGCTGAAAATCCTTATTTCTACAGAAATAAAATGGAGTTTTCTTTTTCCAACAAACGCTGGCTCACTTCTGAAGAAATTGCTCAAGGAACAGAAATAGAACGGAATGGACTGGGATTTCACAAACCTCAAATGTGGGACAAAATTGTAGATGTCAACAAATGTCACTTACAGGCTGATCCATCCAATAAAATCCGAAATGCAGTCAAATCGTTTGCTATTGAACAGAAGATGGAATTTTTTGATTCAAGGGCCCAAAAAGGTTTTTTAAGAACCTTAATGATTCGGAATACACTTGGGGGTGAGGTTATGGTATTGGTGCAGTTTTTTGAAAAAAAGAAAAAGGAGATTGAATTGTTGTTGAACTTTATCAAAGAGCGTTTTCCTCAAGTAAGTTCGCTTCTTTATTGCATAAATTCCAAAGGAAACGACAGCCTTTACGACCAAGAAATTCATTGTTTTAGTGGAAACGACTACATAACCGAACATTTGGACGATTTGCAATTTCGAATTACTGCGAAATCGTTTTATCAAACCAATCCCAAACAAGCTGGGCTTTTGTACGCCATTGCTCAAGATTTTGCCCAACTCCAACCCCAAGATACGGTTTATGACCTTTACACTGGAACAGGAACCATTGCCTTGAGCATCGCTAAGCAGTGTAAAAAGGTGGTCGGTATTGAATCGGTTCCTGAAGCAATAAAAGCAGCAAACCAAAATGCAACGTTAAACGGTATTCAAAATGCCCATTTTGAGGTCGGTGACATGAAAGTGTGTTTTAATGACGATTTCATTCAGAAATACGGAAAAGCCGATGTTGTAATTACAGACCCACCTAGAGATGGGATGCACAAAGACGTGATCTCTCAATTACTAAAACTCAATCCGAAACGCATAGTGTATGTCAGTTGCAATAGTGCCACCCAAGCGCGCGATTTAGAACTACTCAAAGCGCATTATCAGGTAGTGAAAAGTCAAGCTGTAGATATGTTTCCCCAAACCCATCATGTAGAAAATGTTGTACTTTTACAATCTAATTCCATCAATGGACACGCTTAAATTTAAAATTCTTATCCTTTTCATTGGTCTTGGATTTTTTACTCAATGTGAAAAAGACGATATCTGCATATCCTCTGTTGAAGGAACTCCTGACCTGATTGTTTTGATGCTTGAAAATGAAAACAATACTCAAAAAACACCCTCAGGATTTACAATACGTCCTCTGGGAACAGAAAACATTTTAGCGGTAAGTTCAGGCGATTCACTGGCGCTTCCTCTTCAGATAACTGAAGCCGTGACACAATTTGAATTTATTTTAAATCAAGGGAGTCAAGATGAAAATATTGATACCCTACAAATTAATTATCAACGGGTCGATCAATTTATTAATCGAGCTTGTGGCTATCGTGCCAATTTTATTCTAGACCAATCTCCAATCCTTATTTTAAATTCAGGAAATAATTGGATTAAAGGAGCTGTAATTTTAAAAGACACCATTTCAGATGAAACTGCTGCGCACTTGGGTATTTTGTTCTAGTCTCCTTTTGGGAGTACTGTTGGTCAACGGTCAAGAAACCGAAACGCTGGCTACAGACCTTGAAGTTGCTGACAGCTTGGAGGTAATAGAAAAGATTCCTCTGAGTTTGCGTTTTGGCGCAGATTTGTACCGCCTCATTCGCTCTCAATCCAGCGATGATTTTCAAGGCTTTGAAGCGGTTGCTGACCTTCGGATCAAAAAGGATTTGTTTATTGCAGCAGAAGTAGGTAGTGTAGAAATCACAGAACAATCCGAACAGATCAATCTGACCACCAAAGGAACCTATTACAAAATTGGATTTGATTACAATATGTACGATAACTGGGAGGGCATGGACAATCATGTAGTGTTGGGACTTCGTTTGGCCTCCAGCAGTCACAGTCAGTTTGTAAATGCCTACACACTTTTGGATCGAACCCCTTTTTGGCAAGATCCTGAAACAAAAATCAGCTCGGGATACGCAACCGGAGAACGACCCAATTTAAACGCCTTTTGGTTGGAATTTGTGGCGGGTTTTAAGGTTCAAGTCATCAACAACATTTATCTGGGTCTCAGCCTCAGACTAAACCGCTTGTTGAGTGATACCGTTCCTGAAAATTTTGACAATATTTACATTCCGGGTTTTAATAAAAAAACCGAGGACAATAAATTTGGAGCAAGCTTTAATTACACCCTAACCTACAGAATCCCCTTTCGGTTTAAAAAGTAGGTTAATCTGTGATCCTTTTTGCAAAAAAGAGTGTTACCTTATTTAAGCTATTCATTTTCTATGATTTTCGCTTCCTGCCAAAACATCTTCTTCAACCCTCCAGATTTACGGACTAAAGTCAATGAATTAAAGGCTTTGCAAAGAATTATTGAGCATTAAAATTAAATACTTATTTAAATAAGTATTTAATTTTTAACCGTAAAAAGAAGCGATTTTGCCGCTGTGTTTTTATTTTAAAAAGAAAAGATTTTGGATTTTGAGGTTTAAAAAGGAACTACTCTTTTTTTAATTTATGCGTCCGTTTGGTTCCCTCGTAAATAGGATAGTACAACAATCGAGATTCCAATTTACCGTTAAAAAGTTTAATTTTCCTACTAGGTCGCAGTCCAACATTTTTAAGGGCTTCACTATTGGAACTGATAAGCCAAGCATGAGTGTTGGGAAAGCTCTGTTTAAAAGAATCGCCAATGCTTTGATACAATGCGTTCATATCGCCTTCTAAGCGTTCTCCGTAGGGCGGGTTCGTTAAAAGATGTAGCGGTCCGGTAGTTTGTTTTTCCAGCTGAAAAAAGTCCTTTTTTTCTATTTCAATAAATTCCGTTAAGTTGGCATTTTCAACATTGATCAATGCTTTTTCAATGGCAGAAGGAGCTTTGTCTGATCCTTTAATTTTAATTCCGGGGTTTTTAATTTTTTTAAGTTGACTTTCTTGAATTTTCTCAAATAAATCTGCGTCCCAATCAATCCATTTTTCAAAAGCAAATACTTTTCTATTAATATTGGCTGGGATATTACACGCAAAAAGTGCTGCTTCTATTACCAAAGTTCCACTACCGCACATGGGGTCTAAAAAATCTGTATTTCCTTTCCAGCCCGAGAGTTGAATCAGACCAGCTGCAAGTACCTCATTCAAAGGAGCCATATTTGTTGCAGTTCGATATCCCCTATGGTGCAATGAAGCCCCTGAACTGTCAAGAGAAAGGGTACAAAAATCTTCCTGAATATGAATATTGATACGAAGGTCAGGGCGTTTTAAATCTACACTAGGACGTTCGTTAGAGCGGTCTCTAAACCGATCTACTAAGCCGTCTTTGGCCTTTTGAGAGGCAAACTGAGAATGCGTAAACAGCGTTCCATTTACCACACTATCTATTGCAAATTTGGAATCGACATCCAGATAATCTTCCCACTGAAAATCATAGAATAATTGATACAGTGCTTCTTCATTTTCAACTCTTGCAGAATGGATGGGTTTAAGAATTTTTAGGGCGGTACGCAGGCAAAGATTGGCTTTGTACAAAAAGCCCAGATCGCCTACAAAAGAAACCATTCGATTGCCGGGTTTGATGTTTTGAGCACCTAACTGCAGTAATTCTTTTGCCAAAATCGCTTCAAAACCGTAGAAGGTCTTCGCTACCATTTTAAAATTTTCTTCCATCCTGAGTTTTAACGGTCAAAAATACTTTAATTTTGGCTACAAATGTGTCTTTAGACCACTTGTATGTTATCAAGTTTTTCATTCAACTACTTACTTCCCTTTTTTGGTGCTCTTTTGGGCATGGGTGTCGCTTTTATTGTAAAACCTAAATCTCCTAAGGGACTTAAACTCATCTTATCCTTTAGTGGGGCCTTTTTACTGGGCATCACCATTTTCCATCTGCTTCCAAATGTCTTTTTACACGCTGGATTTGATGCAGGAATCTGGATAGTTTCAGGATTGATTTTACAAATTATCCTGGAATTTCTTTCCCAAGGAGCTGAACACGGACATACGCATGTTCAATCCAAGACTAAACTCCCTTGGCTTTTATTTTTCAGCCTTTGCATCCATGCATTTATTGAGGGAATCCCTATGAAGCAGGAAGATGCACTCGTTTGGGGAATTTTTATTCATAAAATTCCGATCGGAATGGTTTTGTTTTTAATGATATGGCAGCTCAGGGTAACTCCAGTTCTAAAGCTTTTTTGTCTCCTTTTCTTTTCCCTAATGAGCCCAGCGGGGAGTTTTTTCTTCGCAAACATCAATGGACTGGCACCCTGGATACCCCCTCTCACAGCTTTGGTTATTGGTATGTTACTCCACATTGCAACTACCATTTTATTTGAAAGTAATCAAGGACACGCATTCAATATCCGAAAACTTCTAATCATCTTACTTGGGTTTGGGCTTTCTTACTTACTCTAATTACCATTTATTACATCATTAAGTGCGTTTGTAACTTTTTAGCGTCCAGTTAATACTTTTTAGTTGGTGTTTTAATAAAAAAATAACAGATTTGTAATAGAAATTTAACAGCATGTCTATTAATCAAATATTTAAAAAAAACAACCACAAAATAGAAAATCCCCACCCAGAGGCTATGAAGGTTAGCTCTTTTCGTTGAAAACCCTACATTTTGCACACCACTTCAAATCGTGCTTCAACACTAAAAATCTTCTAATCGCCTCTTGACTAAAACAAACCGAACTTAACCTTGGTTTTTATTTTGATTTATGTTTATTTTTTTGCAGAAAAGGTCCTTGCCCCGAGGATCTTTTTGAATTTTACCTACTCTTAGGTTTTCAATCAAAATTCTGATTAGTAAGAACTCCAACCTCTTTCTTTCTTGGTTTTTTTTCATACATTCGATTTCGTCAACCCAATCAAAATATCTTACTTATGAAGCCTTGCAACTCCACGATTTGTTACTACCCTAAAAATCATTGATCCGATACTTAAACTTAAGATGACTTGAGTTTCTTCTGCTTTGAGCAATAAAGGACACCCAGTAATCGGGTTTGAAATTGCCCTGCTTAAACAACAATCAGCTTAACCTAAATAAAATCTCATGAAAAAAACATTTCAAAATGACTTGACTCAAAAATACAGTAAGGGAATCATTGCCATCCATTGGATAACAGCTCTTTTAATAATCTTCTTGTTTCCACTCGGGAAATACATGTCAGTACTGGAACCTTCCGAGAAAATGGGGCTAATACAACTTCATGCTGTGGTCGGAATCCTTGTTTTTATTCTCACAATTGTTAGAACTTGGATCTTTTTTAAATCTCCCCGTCCTGCAGACTTGAATACGGGTTCAACTTTTAATAACAAATTGGTAATAGGGGTACACAACACTTTCTACATCTTACTATTTGGACTCTCACTTTCAGGAATTGCAATTCTGGTAATGGGCGGATACGGAGAAGCATTGAAAAAAAACAATCCCGACTTAATTAAAAACTCGTCAGAAATAGCTTCACTAGAAGCACATGAAATCATGGCTCTAATGATGATTTTACTGCTTCTCATTCATGTTACTGGAGTAATAAAGCACTATGTGGTGACCAAAGAAAATACACTAAAAAGAATCTTTTAACTTAAAATCAAAATACAATGAAAACTAACCTAATTCTCGTTTTATGCCTCTTTATTTTTGCCAGTTGTCAGAATTCACAGAAAAAAAACAAACTGAATGAAAATAAATCCGGGCAACAAACTGAGACTGAAACCGACATCAATTTCAGTCCGATTAAATCTTTTGCCGTGGTTTGGGACTGGACAGAAGGAAATTCAATTGAAGATGTTATTCCAATAATTCAAAAACAGGTAGCTGAAGTAAATGACCTATGGAAAAAAGGGATTATCGAAAATGCCTACATTAATACTAAATCTCAACTCAATGATACAGAAACGTTCTCAAATGCCTTTTTCATAATCAATGGGAAAAGTGAGAAAGAAGTGAGAACTATTCTGAACAAAACCCCTGCATTTACCTCAGGAATCACAAAATACAAACTCTATCCTGTAGGAGTTAAATGGTTGAAACGGAATAGTAAAGCCATGCAAAAAGCACAAGAAAGTAAAAACTCATTTGCTGTAGTCTGGACACCAATTGAATACGACGAAAAGTATGAACAAATGGTAGAAGAACAAGGAATGAAAATTATTGAACTATGGAATGAAGGAATTATTGAAAATGTGTATTTGGATGTAGAAAAAATCGGTAAAAAAGATCTGCAAAGCCCTGCTTTAGTCTTTTTTATTAATGCATCAACAAAAGAAGATGCCGCAAAGCTTTTGGACGAACTCCCATTTGTGAAAATGAATATTGGAACATATTCGCTTTACTCTGTAGGTACTTTTTGGATGTCAACACCTGAAGATTATTATTAATGAAAAAATAAGCCGTATCCTGTTGATCTTTGATACTGGAATGTGGTAATACTCCAAACTCTGACCTTTACTAA
>JAQWSN010000030.1 GCA_029243165.1 Flavobacteriaceae bacterium | reverse complement strand
TCGCTAAAAGTTACTAGTATCAAGGAGAGTTCGGAGCCAATTCCAATGGGATTTTTGAATTGAAAATTACCTTCAATCACCCTTAGTAGCTTTCCGTAGCCGTGAGTCAACATACCCGCCGAAAAGCCTAGACGCATGATGAGTAAACCTAAGTCTGTGGAAGTTTTTTTCATAATAGATAGGGTTTTAATATTAATCCTTCAATGTACTAATTCTTTAAATAAAATGCCACCGTTTTAACTATTCCTTCGTCAAAGGAGGTTGTTGTTTTCCACCCCAATTCATTCTTAACTTTAGAGGCATCTATAGCATAGCGGAAATCATGTCCCAGTCGGTCCTTAATAAATTTGATCAAAGGCAAAGAAGTGCCTTTGGGTCGATTAAGCCTTTCATCTACACGCTCAATCAATAGATGAATAAGGTCAATATTTTTCATTTCGTTATTTCCCCCTAAAGCGAAGGTTTCTCCTGGTTTCCCTTCATGAAGAATTAAATCAATTGCCTCGACGTGATCCTCAACGTACAACCAGTCGCGAATATTATCTCCTCTACCGTACACTGGTAGGGGCTTTTCAGCAACTATATTTTTGATCATCAGAGGGATGAGCTTTTCTGAATGCTGCCCTGGTCCGTAATTATTTGAACAATTTGATAAAACTACTGGCAGTCCGTACGTATGAAAATACGCCCGAACCAAATGATCAGAAGAAGCCTTAGAAGCTGAATACGGAGAACGAGGATCATAAAGTGTCTTTTCATTAAAAAATCCTTCAGTACCTAAACTGCCAAAAACTTCATCAGTTGAAATATGATAAAAGCGCTGCTCTTGAGCATTGTTTCCCCAGTACTGTCGCGAAGCTTCTAAAAGATTAAGCGTTCCTTGAATGTTGGTTTGGGCAAATAAAAAGGGATTCTTGATGGAATTATCCACATGAGATTCGGCTGCTAAATGTACCACAGCGTCAAATTGGTATTCTACAAACAATTCCTTTAGCCTCTCAAAATTATTGATATCTTCTTTTACAAACTGATAATTGGGTTTCTTTTCGCAATCATCAAGTAATTTTAAATTGGATGCATAGGTCAGTGCATCTAGATTTACGATTTGAGTATCAGGATAGTGGTTTACCATTCTGCGCACCAAATGAGAGCCAATAAATCCTGCTCCACCAGTTATTAATAAGGACTTAAATGACTTCATTTGCTTGAATCGTTTTTATGCAATGTTGAAGGGCTCCTTCCCAACTTGGAATGTTTAAAGATAAGGTTTTTTCCATTCTTTGAGTATCCAGCACCGAATTCATCGGCCGTTTGGCTAATGTAGGATATGCTGAACTTAGAATGGGCTTAACCTCACAATCATTACCGCATATTTCGACAATCTTTTGGGCAAAACCAAACCAATTTGTTTCTGGACCTTGGGCAAAATGATACGTATTGTGTTTGAATAAGCCAGGATGATTAAGGTTGGCTAATATTGCTTTGGCCAAATCAATCCCATAGGTGGGTTTTCCATATTGATCGTCCACTACATTTATTTCTTTTTTTGTTTGAGATAATTTAAGGATCGTTTTTACAAAATTCTTTCCGAAGGGACTAAACAACCCAGAAACTCGAAAACATACGTTTTGGCATTTGGATTTGGCAAGAACTGCCTCACCCGCCAATTTACTTTTACCATAAACGCTTAATGGATTTGTAGCGTCTTTCTCAAAATAGGAGCCCATTTTATTTCCATCAAAAACAAAATCTGTTGAAAAATGAATAAGAGTTAAGCTTTTTTTTTCTGCAAAATCAATCAAATTTTGAACTCCTTCTACATTAATTTTATTGGCTTCTGAAGTTTCTTTTTCAGCTTGATCTACTTGAGTATACCCCGCGCAATTGATGATGCCATCAAAGGGTTGGTTTTCAAAATAACTCTTTAAGGTTTGGGGTTGGGTAATGTCTACTTCAAAACGAGAAGCAAAAAAAAGGGTGCATTCAGGAAATTGGTTAGCAACTGACTTAAAACATTGTCCTAATTGGCCTCCTGCACCTGTAACCAAATAACTAGGCATATAAGTTATCTTTATAATCAAATAGTGGTGCTTCAACTAAAAACGGATGCTTGGTGTCTTTTTCAGACTGAATCCATTCTTCTTGCGGAAGTTGCCAATCTATGGCTAAAGTAGGATCATTTGGCGCAATGCTTCCTTCACTTTCAGGATGGTAATACTCGTCAACTTTATAGGTAAAAAGAGAGGTTTCAGTCAGTGTAATATAGCCATGCGTAAAGCCTTTAGGAATAAATAATTGCAGTTGATTTTCTGCACTAAGCTCCTGGGTAAAATGTTGACCAAAGGTGGGTGATCCTTTACGAATATCTACTACAACATCCAAGACCTTGCCTTGAAGAACGCCAACTAGTTTTGACTGACTGAATGGTGGTAATTGATAGTGTAATCCTCTTAAAACTCCTTTTTTAGAAAAGGTTTGGTTATCTTGACAAAACTGAATTTGCTTACCAGTAGCATCCTCAAAATTGTTTTGATTAAAACTTTCCATAAAACTCCCTCTAAGGTCTGTATGTTGAAATGGCTTTAAAAGCCATACTTCTTTAAAAAGAGTAGGAATTGCGGTCATTGACTAAGTTCAATTTACTCTAATTAACTAGAGAATGAATACGGTAAAAATAGCTAAATTTTTTGTGGAAAAAAATCCCCCTAAGTTAAGAGGGTTTTGGACTGCATTATCCGTATCGGGCAATAAGGTAATCCCCATATGAGGAACCTTGAAGGTTTTGAGCATTTTCTAGCAATTGGACTTTGGTGATATAGCCTTTCTCATAGGCAACTTCTTCTAGACAACCTATCTTTAATCCTTGACGTTTTTCAATAGTCTCTATGAATTGACCTGCTTCCAATAGTGATTCATGTGTCCCCGTATCTAACCAAGCAAAACCGCGATCCAGAGTCTCCACCTGGAGCTTTCCTTCTTTAAGAAAATGTTGGTTGACAGATGTTATTTCCAACTCTCCCCTGGCAGAAGGCTGAATCGTTTTGGCTATGGCAACTACTTCATTTGGATAAAAATAAAGTCCAACTACAGCTTGATCACTTTTGGGAGTTTCTGGTTTTTCTGAGATAGAGATTGCTTTTCCAGTTTCATCAAACTCAATAACCCCATAACGTTGTGGGTCTTTAACTGAATATCCAAAAATGGTAGCTTGGGCTCCCATATGGGTTCGCTCTACAACAGCTTCCAGCTGTGAAGAAAAGTCAAAGCCATAAAATATATTATCTCCTAAAATTAAACATACCGCTTCCTCTCCTATAAATTCTTCTCCCAAAAGAAAGGCCTCTGCCAATCCATTGGGCTTTTGCTGTGCTTTATATTGTAAGCTGATGCCCCATTGGCTTCCGTCTCTCAATAACCGTTCATACTGTCCTAAATCTTCTGGAGTACTTATAATCAACACCTCCCTTATGACTGCTTCCATAAGCACAGACAAGGGGTAATAGACCATGGGTTTGTCATAAACAGGCAATAGCTGTTTGGAAACACCCATAGTGACTGGGAAAAGTCGGGAACCAGTCCCTCCGGCTAGGAGAATGGCTTTCATGTGTAAGTTTTTTTAAAGATAAGAATGTTTT
>JAQWSN010000019.1 GCA_029243165.1 Flavobacteriaceae bacterium | reverse complement strand
GACCGCAATGGTCATTGGATTTTAAGTCCAACGTGTCTACCAATTCCACCATCCGAGCAAACGACAGAGCGAAAGACGGGATTTGAACCCGCGACCCTCACCTTGGCAAGGTGATGCTCTACCCCTGAGCTACTTTCGCATAGTGGTTTGCAAAGGTAAAATAAAATTTAATTTTTTTGTTAAATCGCTTCAGCTTTTAACACAAAAAATAATTCCATAATTTAGAGTCAAACTAAAATTTAAATCCTCGGCAATGCGTTATGTTTCAATTTGTATTTTTTTAATCCTTCTATCCACACTTTCCTGTGAATCTACTCCAGAAAAATCTTCTGATTCCAAGACCAATTTTATCATCATTTTCGCAGACGATTTGGGCTATGGAGATTTGAGTTCGTTCGGGCATCCCACCATCAAAACCCCCAATCTGGACCGCATGGTAGCGGAAGGACAAAAATGGACAAACTTTTACGCTGGAGCCAGCGTGTGCACTCCTAGTAGGGCTGCACTTCTTACAGGACGTTTGCCCATTCGCAGTGGAATGAGCAGTAACAAACAGCGTGTTCTTTTTCCCGATTCTCACCACGGGCTACCCAGTCAAGAAATTACCTTGGCTGAGCAGCTTAAAATTGCGAATTACACTACCGTTTGCATCGGTAAATGGCATTTGGGACATAAAGAAGCTTATTTACCCCTTCAACACGGTTTCGATTACTATTTTGGGATTCCTTACTCAAACGATATGGATATCCCCGATGCAATTCTTAAAGAAAAAGGAGGCTATTGGGAAGTGGTGTCCGATCCTAAAAACAACCTCATTGAAAATTTTCAAGTGCCTTTAATTCAAAATAATACCGAAATTGAACGCCCGGCAAATCAAAATAACATTACTCAGAGATATTCCGATGAAACGGTCAAGTTTATCAAATCGAATAAAGACAAGCCTTTCTTTATTTACTTGGCTCACAACCTTCCCCACATTCCTTTGTTTGCCTCAGAAGAAGCTTTAGGAAAAAGTTCAAGAGGAATTTACGGGGATGTTGTTGAAGAAATAGATCACGGAATTGGAAAAATCATTCAAGCTTTAAAAGAGGAGGGGCTTGACAAAAACACTTTAGTTGTATTTACCTCAGATAACGGACCTTGGACCGCTTTCAACGACCAAGGAGGCAGTGCAGGACTTCTCCGTGCTGGAAAGGGAACTACTTGGGAAGGGGGAATGAGAGAGCCTACCGTATTTTGGGCACCTGGAAAAATCGCACCAGGTATCGTAGATCAGCTAGGTTCAACCCTAGATTTGTTTCATACTTTTAGTACTCTGGCTGGGGTTCCCTTGCCGGATGACCGTATTTTAGACAGTTATGATTTAAGCCCTTTGCTGTTTGAAAACCAAAATGCAAAACGCAATCAATTCTTTTATTACCGAGGAACAGATCTTTATGCGGTTCGTCTGGGTGACTTTAAGGCACATTACATCACCCAAGGGGAATACGGCCTTTACGGTGGAAAAGAAATCCACAACCCTCCGCTACTGTACAACTTAAATCACGATCCTTCGGAAGAATACAACATTGCCGACCAACATCCTGAGGTGCTTGAAGCCATGAATAAATTGGTCGCGGCACATCAAGAAAAAATGGTAATGGGTGAGGATCAATTAAAAGACCGAGGAGGGGAATAAATCAACTCTTTTTTTGACTCAACCGCCGTTTGATTTGATTGAGTTGCATTAATGCCTCTACAGGGGTTAGGGTATCAATATCCAAGGCTGTAATTTCATCACGCAAAGCTTCCAAAATGGGATCATCTAAAGTGAAAAAACTCAATTGCATCTCTTCTTTCTTATCCCTACTGGTTTTTGGCGCTGTGTCCTGAGTTCCATGAGAAGATTCCAAGGTTTTTAATTTTTGTTGGGCCGTTTGAAGAACGTGCTGTGGCATTCCAGCCATTTTAGCAACATGGATTCCAAAACTGTGTGCACTGCCTCCAGGTACTAGTTTTCGCAAAAACAATACATCGTCTTTTGATTCTTTAATAGCAACATTGAAATTCCGGATTCTAGAAAAATGCGAGGTCATGTCGTTCAACTCGTGATAATGGGTGGCAAATAAAACTTTAGGACGGAACGGGTGTTCATGAAGGTACTCTGCAATAGCCCAAGCAATAGAAATACCATCGTAAGTACTGGTTCCTCTTCCTATTTCATCCAAAAGAACCAAACTGCGTTCTGAGATATTATTTAAAATGGAGGCTGTTTCATTCATTTCTACCATAAAGGTTGAGGCTCCCATGGAAATGTTATCACTGGCTCCCACACGAGTAAAGATTTTGTCAACCACTCCTAATTTTGCTTTGGTTGCAGGAATAAAACTCCCAATTTGTGCCATCAAGGCTATCAAGGCAGTTTGTCTTAATAGCGCTGATTTTCCTGACATATTGGGTCCTGTTATCATCAAAATTTGCTGGGCTTCTTGATCTATGGAAAGGTCGTTCGCAATGTAAGGGGTACCTGGATCTAATTGTTGTTCGATCACAGGATGTCGTGCCCCTTGAATATGGAGGGTTGTATCGTTTGTCCATTCGGGACAACAATAGTCGTGTTTTTTGGCTGAACGGGCAAAAGAACTCAAAACATCCCATTGGGCAATAGCTTCAGCATTGCGCTTTAGAGATTCCAAATCAACTTGAAGTTTGTGAATCAAATCCAAATAGAGGGTCTGCTCTAAGCTTTGGATACGGTCTGCGGCTTGTAAAATTTCTGATTCAAATATTTTTAACTCTTCAGTAATGTAGCGTTCTGCATTGACCAAAGTTTGTTTACGTGTCCACTCTTCAGGTACTTTGTCTTTGTGCGTATTGCGCACTTCGATGTAATAACCGAAAACGTTGTTAAAGGCAATTTTTAAAGAAGGAATTTGGGTGCGTTCCGTTTCGCGAGCCAACATAGCATCCAAGTGTGACTGAGAAGTATCACGCAAGCTTCTTAGGGCGTCCAGATCTTTTGAAAATCCATCCGCAATTACGTTTCCTTTGGATACTAATACGGGTGCTTCAGGATCTAAAGTTCTTTCAATTAGATCTTTAATTCCGTTTGTATCGGGCAGACTTTGAAGCTGCTGTTGAAGGGTTTTATGGGCTTTCTCTTTGAGATGTTTTTTTAAATGAGCAATGGCTTCTAGTGAACTCTTCAGCTGATTTAGCGCTCTTGGACTAATTTTTTCAGTTGCAATTTTGGCAACAATTCGCTCCATATCTACAATCTGTGACAAGGACACTTGCGTCATTTCCAAAAGTGCTTCTTGGGAAACAAAATCCTGTACGATCTGATGTCGGAGTTCAATTTGAACCCGATCTTTTAAAGGAAATGCCAACCATTGTCTTAGCATTCGTGCTCCCATAGCGGTTTGGGTTTGATCAATAATGTCGATCAGCGGAACACCCTCTGGGTAAGTCGATTGAAACAATTCTAAATTGCGCTGGGTAAAACGATCCAACCAAACATAGCGTTCTTGTCCAACAGGTCTGATTTGACTGATGTGTTGAAGCTTGTCGTGATGAGCATCCGTTAGGTAATGCAAAATTGCTCCTGCAGCGGAAACCCCAACAGAATAGTCTTGAATTCCAAAACCTGAAAGTGAATTCGTTTGAAAATGACTGATCAGTTTTTCCCTGGCAGTGCTTTCTTCATAGGCCCAATCGTCCATAAAAAAACAATGAAAAGCGTTTCCAAACTGCTCTTTAAAAAGTTTCTTTTTAGGCTTAGGAACAAGGACTTCACTGGGGCTAAAGCTTTGTAACAACTGTTCGATCTGTTCTCCGTTCCCCTCAGCTACCCAATAGTCTCCAGTAGAGATATCAAGAAAGGAAACGCCCCATACTTTATTAAAAAAAACAGCTGCTAGATAATTGTGTTTTTTTTGTTCCAACACATCATCATGGAGAGATACACCGGGAGTAATGAGCTCTGTCACTCCTCTTTTGACAATCTTTTTTGTCATTTTAGGATCTTCCAACTGGTCACAAATGGCAACCCGACACCCCGCTTTAACCAATTTAGGCAAATAGGTATTGAGTGAATGATGGGGAAATCCAGCCAATGCTGTTTCGCTGGTACTTCCCGCACCTCGTTTGGTCAAGATAATTCCCAAAATTCCCGATGCCTTAACAGCATCTGAGCCAAAAGTTTCGTAAAAATCTCCAACACGAAATAACAATAGGGCATCAGGATATTTCGCCTTGATGCGATTGTATTGTTTCATTAATGGAGTCTCTTTTACTGCTTTTGCCAAAACGTGATCGGTTTCTACGAATGTATTTAAAATTTACCGCCTGATAAAAAACAAAGATGCGAATAGCTACGGAAAAAATAAGAGTATGTACTTTTGTTTTTTCTAACAACTTATGCGCAAAATAAAAAACGAGGAACTGAATCGAAAAACAGTGGCTGAATTTAAAGCTGCGCCAAAAACTCCTCTTACATTAATTCTGGATAACATTCGCAGTTTAAATAATGTGGGATCTGTGTTTCGATCCGCAGACGCATTTTTGATAGAAAAAATTTACCTCTGTGGAATCACCGCTACCCCTCCACATAAAGACATACACAAAACCGCATTGGGTGCCACCGATAATGTGGCTTGGGAGTATTCGCCTACTGCGCTAGAAGTAGTTCTGCAACTTAAGAAAAAAGGCGTTTCTGTTTGGGCCATAGAACAAACTGAAAAGGCCCTTCCCTTGAATCAATTTCAACCGCAAAAACAAAAATCACATGCTTTCGTTCTGGGCAATGAAGTACGAGGGGTGTCGCAAGAAGTTGTCAATGCATGTGGACAAGCACTCGAAATTCCGCAATTTGGAACCAAGCACTCTCTAAATATTAGTGTTGCTACTGGCGTCATACTTTGGGACTTTTTTACAAAAATGAAGCCTGAAATACAGCTCTTAAAATAGATTGAAAATCCGTCTCATTTGATTCAAAATCTAGATTTTTAGTAGCAATAGAAACAACAGGGTAGGGTAAGTCTGAAGCAATGAGCTTTTGATACCCTGATTCAATATTTTCCAAATAGGCTGTTTTAATATGCTTTTCGTAGGGCCTTCCTCGTTTTTTAATTTGTACCTGAAGCGATTCAATATCCGTGTGCAAATAGACCATTAAATCTGGTTTCTTAAGAATAGATTTCGTTTTTTTAAACCGCTTTTCATAAATCAAAAAATCGGATTTGCTTAAATTCTGTGAGGCAAACAATAAAGACTTTTGGATGTTGTAATCAGAAACTGCCCTCAAATTATTTTGATTCCAAAAGTGCTGTAACTGCTGTACACGATCTTCTAAAAAAAACGATTCTACGTCCAAAGCATAAGCTGTTGGATTCGAATAAAATTTTTCTAAATATGGATTTTTTGCAAATGTCTCGTGAATGAAAGGCACGTTGTAAGTAGAGGCAATTTTTTGAGCAAGGGTGGTTTTTCCTACTCCAATATTTCCCTCGACAACCAAATAAGGAAAAAGATCGAAAATGGGTGGAGTCCACTTCTTAAAGGGAATTTTTTTAAAGTGATCTTGATCTGAACTTTGTGCTAAAAGCTGACTAACGGATTGATCCAGCACAGGATGTCGCCAGTCAGGAGCGATCTCAACTAAAGGAGCCAATACAAAGTTTCTTAAGTGAAGACTCGGATGAGGAAGCACCAAATGATCTGAACTTAAAACAAGATTGTCGTAAAAAAGAAGATCTAAATCTATTGGTCTGGCTTCATAGCCTTTTGTACTTTCTCGAGTTCGACCTAATTTTACTTCGATTTGCAAAAGAGTTTTGAGTAAGGTGTCTGGCTTTAGATGGGTTTCAATTTGTACACATGCATTGTAAAAAGGGGTACTTTCAAAACCCCAGGCTGGTGTTTCGTAGATTGAAGACAAGGCTAAAATCTTTATGGAATGAGCTTCAACTAGAGCCAGCGCTTTTTGAAGTAACTCCAATCGGTTCCCCAAATTACTCCCCAATGAAATGATTGCCCGATGCTTATTCACGTTTGTAAAGCTATTAGGGCAAAGCTACAAAACCCTATATTTGTAGCATTAAAACATTACAAATGAATTTTTTGAAAAATTTCCTGGCCTCCATTTTAGGCACGCTCACAGCGATTGGACTTTTTTTTGCCCTGATCCTCATGATTATCTCTGCTACTGCAAGTGTTCTTGTTTCTCCTACAGGAGTAAAAGCTGTTCAGTCAAAAAGCGTCCTTGATTTAAATCTTAATGTTCCCGTCACAGACCGCAACCCTTCATTTGACGAACTTGAAATTATTTTGAAATTAAACGAAGAAGTGTTGGGTCTTCCCGAGGTTTTAAATGCCATCAATAAAGCTGCTCAAAATCCCAAGATCGAAGGAATCAAATTACGTTCCGATTACATCACTGCGGGGTGGGCACAAACACGGAGCATTCGAAATGCGCTTCAAAACTTTAAAAAACAAGGTAAATTTATTTATTCCTATGCCGATATTTTAACTCAAAAAGGATATTATTTAGCTTCGGTAGCCGATTCTATTGTCCTTAACCCCGTGGGTGTTTTTGAATTAAAAGGCTTGGCATCTGAAGTTTTGTATTACAAGGATTTTCAAGATGAATACGGAGTTAAAATGGAAGTGGTTCGTCTCGGTAAATACAAAAGTGCCGTAGAACCCTATTTGGATAATGAAATGAGTGCTGCTAATAGGTTTCAAATCCAATCCTTGTTATTCGATCTTTGGGAGACCCTTAAAAATGAAATTGCGGTTGATCGAGATTTAAGCCCAGAAGTAATAGATACTTTAATCAAAGAACAAAAAACGGCCACTCCTGAAAATGCCTTAGCGGAAAAATTAGTTGATGCACTAGGCTATGAATCCGATCTAAAGAACTTGATCGACTCAAGGCTGGAGCTGGATGAGGAAGAAGAGTTGAACTTGGCATCCGTTGCCATGGTTAACCAATCAATTCCCGATTACAATAAAGAACTAAAAGATCGAATCGCCGTTGTATTTGCCAAGGGTCCTATCCTCTACGGAGAGGGGACTCAAAGTATCATTGCTCAAGGAGTATTTGTAGAGACATTGGAAGAGCTGGCTGAAGACGATTGGGTCAAAGCTGTCGTTCTTCGGATAGATTCTCCAGGGGGAAGTGCCTTGACCTCTGAACTACTGTGGCAAACCATCAATAAGGTCAAACAACAAAAACCCGTTTTGGTCTCTATGGGTAATGTAGCAGCTTCTGGTGGGTACTACATCGCTGCGGGTGCTGACCAAATTTTTGCAGACCCTTTGAGTATCACTGGATCTATTGGCGTATTTGCTTCCTTACCCAATGCGAGTGGCTTACTAGAAAATATGGGAATCCATGTAGAAACCGTGGAAACCCATCCTGATGCTCTTGGTTACAGTATTTTTCAGCCTTTAAGTAAAGCTTTTGAAATCCAAACTAAGAAGTCCATCCAAATTACCTACGAAACTTTTAAAAGAAGAGTTGCTCAAGGCAGAAACCTCAATGAAACTGTTGTTGAAAACATTGCTCAGGGTCGTGTATGGACAGGAAAACAAGCCCTCGAAATTGGACTGGTTGACTCTTTAGGGGGGCTTGAAGAAACCATAGCAGCGGCAGCAAAACTTGCCGGTTTAGAAGAATACAACCGAATGGAATATCCAAAATTTGAAGAAAATCTTTCAACCCTCCTTCCGGGCATGTCCCTTTCAATGGAAGGTAACCGTTTTTGGAATCTCTTTTTCCCTGATCAATTAAAGCCCCAATGGAATAAATTAAAAGAACGAAATCCTGTAGCAAGCATGCAATTGTTGCTTCCTTATGAATTAAATATTCATTAGGATGACAGATCAAAAAAAGGAACTTGCCAAAAAAATTTACCTCTATCTCGCAGGCTTATTCATAACCTCCTTGGTTGTTTCTAATCTGATCTTTCAAAAGTTTTTTTACTGGCGGCCTTTTGAAATATCCCTATTTGGCAATCAACTTTTTGAATTGTCTGTTGGCATACTCCCCTACCCAATTACCTTTTTAATTACCGACCTTATTTCGGAGATTTACGGAAAGAAAAAAGCGAACGAGGTAGTAATTGCAGGAATTTTTGCTTCCTTTTTTTCTATGGGTATTTTGTGGATCGCCAATACTGTTCCTGCTCTAGAAAACTCTCCCGTTGACGATACTACTTTTCAGAGTGTTTTTGCACTTTCCCCTGTAGCTGTTTTAGCTTCCATGATGGCTTATCTGGGCGCCCAATTTGTTGACATTCGATTGTATCATTTTTGGAAAAAACTCACACAGGGAAAAATGCTGTGGTTGCGCAATAACTTTTCAACCTTTAGTTCCCAATTTATTGACACAGTATCTGTTATCAGTTTGTTAAGCATTTTTGGGGTTTTAGAATGGGATTTGTTTTGGGGGCTGGTACTCTCTGGCTTTTTATTCAAAATTCTGGTTGCTGCATTGGACACTCCTCTCCTTTATTTTTTTGTTTTTTTATTCAGGAAAAAATTTAACCTTAAACCCACTGACGAACTTAAAATCTAACCTCCATGGATGAAAAACAAGAAGGTGTAAGACTAAACAAATACCTCAGTGAAATAGGCCATTGCTCAAGACGAGCAGCAGACAAACTAATTGATGCTGGGCGCATCCAAGTGAATGGTCAAAAAGTTGTCATGGGACAAAAAGTAAGTCCTAGAGACCGTATCGAAATTGATGGTATTTTAATTGAAGATCATCAAGAGCAAAATGTGTATTTGGCTTTTAACAAACCAGTAGGTATTGTCTGCACAACCGATACCCGAGTCGAAAAGGACAATATCATTGACTACATTAATTATCCTAGTCGGATTTTTCCCATTGGAAGACTTGACAAACCTAGCGAAGGTCTTATTTTATTAACTAACGACGGTGATATTGTAAATAAAATTCTTCGAGCAAGAAACAATCATGAAAAGGAATACATTGTAACTGTAAACAAACCCGTCACGACTGAATTTGTTGAAAAAATGGCAAACGGAATTCCTATTTTAGATACTGTTACTAGAAAATGTTTTGTAGAGCAAATTCACAAAAAGCAGTTTCGAATTGTCTTAACTCAAGGACTAAATAGACAAATTCGAAGAATGTGTGAATATTTAGATTACCGCGTGGTTAAACTCAAACGTACCCGGATCATGAATATTGAATTGAATTTAGGTGTTGGTAAATACCGTGATTTAACTAAAAAAGAGCTGAACGAACTAAATAGCTTGTTATCAGATTCAAAAAAGCACCTGAATTAATCCATTGACAGTTCGATGCATTGCCCCTCGTTAGAGCGAATGTTGAAAACTGTCGCATCCTCAAAAATTAAATACTGACCCTTGATTCCCATCAATTTACCCTCATACAAAGGGGTTTTAGTCAGATTTAAACTTTTAACTTTTTCTGGATATTGAAGTACGGGAAAATGCAACTCCTGAACTGCAACAGCATCACGAACAATAAAGGGTTTTAGATCTTTTGGAATTCCATCTAAAGCTTGATTACGCATCGTTTCCCAATCAATGGGTTCCGCTTCATTTTGAAGCATTTTTCTCCAATTGGTTTTATCAGAAAAAAAGTTTTTGAGAGCTACCTCACCTACTCCCGCAAGATACCGATTGGGGACTTCTAACAAAACGGATGCTTGATGAGCTCCCTGATCAATCCATCGGGTAGGTAATTGAATTTTACGTGTAACTCCAACTTTAATATGACTACTCAAAGCCAGATAAACTACATGAGGTTGAAGTTGCATCTTCGATTCATATTCCAAGTCTCGATCAGCCTGTCCCAAATGTGCTTTGCTCAGCTCGGGACGCATGATCCAATCTCCTGTAGCTGGGCTTTCAAAAAAGCAGGACTGACAATAACCTTGCCTAAAAATAGCCTTTTCCAAACCACAATTGAGGCATTGAGAACCGTTATGCTGGATGCGTATTGTTTTGCCTAAGAGTGAATTTACATGAAGGAATCCCGATTCTACATCCAAAAAATAGTTGATTGGCTGTAAATTTTCAGTCCTCATTTTTTTTAAAGTAGCTTGAAACATGTCCTCAGAATATTATTTAAATTTACAGTCCTAAGATAACGATAATTTTATGCCCACCTCTCTGTTCAATTCAATCGCCTCATGGATTCTTAAAAAGAGAATACACCAAATGGAACTCTTCATGAAATACCCTGAGGAGGTTCAAAATGAACTTCTTAGTGAACTAATTGGTAAGGCACAAAATACAGAAACTGGAATTCGGTATGGATTCGAAGGCATTAAAAATTACGAAGATTTTAAAAACACAGTTCCATTAAGTACTTATGAGTCTATTGCTCCTCAAATTGAACGATGCCGTAATGGAGTGCAAAATATTTTTTGGCCTACTCCCATAAAGTGGTTTGCTAAATCCAGTGGCACCACCGATTCTAAAAGTAAGTTTATTCCTGTGAGCAATGAAGCATTGGAGGATTGTCATTACAAAGCGGGGAAGGACATGTTATCCCTTTATTTTAATAACAATCCAGACTCTCAATTGTTAAGCGGTAAGTGTCTTCGTTTAGGAGGAAGTCATGAATTGTACAATGAAAACAACAGTTATTTTGGAGATTTGTCTGCAATTATTATTCAAAACTTACCTTTTTGGGCAGAGTTGAGCAGTACCCCCAGCCACAAAACTTCTTTGATGTCAGAATGGGAAACAAAAATACAAGCCATTATTACCGAAGCCCTTCAGGAGAAGGTCACTAGCTTAGCTGGTGTTCCTTCTTGGATGCTCATCTTATTACAAAAGGTTCTTCAAGAAACAGGGAATCGAGTCATTACTGATGTTTGGCCAGATGCGGAAGTGTATTTTCATGGTGGAGTAAGTTTTAAACCTTACAAGGAATTATTTCAAAACCTTTTTCCTAAAAAAGATTTTCATTTCTATGAAATTTACAACGCCTCTGAAGGCTTTTTTGGCATTCAAGATCGCAATCATGCAAATGATTTACTCTTGATGCTTGACTATGGAATTTTTTATGAGTTTATCCCCTTTCAGCCCAATAAAGTAGTTGATGAATCTGAGGTCATTCCTTTGTCTGAAGTCAAACTCGACACAAATTATGAATTGGTTCTAACTACTAATGCAGGACTTTGGCGTTATCGAATTGGAGATACGATTCGCTTTACCAGCCTTGCTCCCTACAGAATACAAGTTACAGGAAGAACGAAACATCACATTAATGCTTTTGGAGAAGAACTTATCATTGACAATGCTGAAAAAGCTATCTCGTTGGTAAGTAAACAAACCAATAGCATTGTTTCCAACTACACTGCTGCTCCGATATTTATGAAAAACAATTCCAAAGGAGCCCATGAGTGGATTGTAGAGTTCGAAAAAGAACCTAAAAATATTCAAAACTTTGCACAGCTTTTGGATCAAACTCTTCAAGATGAAAATTCAGATTACGAAGCCAAACGAAGATCTAGTCTTGAACAATTGCAATTACACCAAGCAAAGGAAGGATTATTCTATTTATGGCTTTCAAAGAAAAACAAACTTGGAGGGCAACACAAAATTCCACGCCTTTCCAATTCAAGAGCACTTTTGGAAGAACTTCTAAAAATGAATGTTTCTTAAGAAACTACCTTGAGTTTTGGTAGTTCAATTTTGGAAAGTTTCTGATCTGCGTATTGCTTGGTCACTTTGAGTTCCTTCACCCCGGTATTAGGCAATTCAAACATAGCATCGTTTAACACAGCTTCACAAAGTGAGCGAAGCCCTCGGGCCCCTAATTTGTACTGCAAAGCTTTTTCTACGATGAAATCCAAAGCTCCAGAGGTAAACTGTAATTTTATCCCATCCATATCAAACAAATGAACGTACTGCTTGATTAGCGCATTTTTAGGAGTACTTAAAATTTCCAACAAGGTGGATTTATCTAAGGGCTTCATGTAAGTTAAAACAGGAAGTCGTCCTATGATTTCAGGAATCAAACCAAAGGAACGTATGTCTCTCGGTGTAATGTATTGTAATAAATTTTCCTTATCTATTTTGTTTTGCTCAACCGTAGTTTTGTATCCAATGGCTTGCAGATTTAAGCGTTTGTTGATGTGCCTGTCAATACCGTCAAAGGCACCGCCTGCAATAAATAAGATATTGGAAGTATCTACCTCAATAAATTTTTGATCTGGATGTTTTCTTCCTCCTTTGGGCGGAACATTAACCACTGTACCTTCTAAAAGTTTTAAAAGTGCTTGTTGAACTCCTTCCCCAGAAACATCTCTTGTAATGGAGGGATTATCACTTTTTCTTGCAATTTTATCAATTTCATCAATAAACACGATTCCTTTCTGAGCTCGATTTACATCGTAATCTGCTGCTTGGAGTAAGCGAGACAGAATGCTTTCAACATCCTCACCTACATAGCCTGCTTCAGTAAGAACGGTTGCATCTACAATTGCCAAGGGTACCTTTAAAAAACGAGCAATGGTTTGTGCAAGTAATGTTTTTCCTGTACCAGTGGGACCTACCACTATCACATTACTTTTTTGAATTTCAACTCCTTCTGTTGAGGTTTGTTGAAGCAATCTTTTGTAGTGGTTGTAAACGGCAACAGACAATACTTTTTTAGAAATTTCTTGACCGATCACATATGTGTCCAAAAAAGCTTTGATTTCTTTAGGCGGTTTCAACTCAATACTCTCCTCTTCAGAACTGGCTTCATTACCTGTTTCTTCCTGAACAATTCCGTGAGCTTGATTGATACATCGATCACAAATATGTGCATCTAAACCAGCAATAAGCAACTGGGTTTCAGGTTTGGGTCTGCCGCAAAATGAACAATTTAAATCGGGTTTGCTCATGGATTTATGCGTTTATTTGGAACTGTTTTGTAGAACTTCGTCTACCATTCCGTATTTCTTTGCTTCTTCAGCTTTCATCCAGTAATCACGATCACTATCATTCGTTACTTTCTCCATGTTTTGCCCAGAATGTTTAGAAATGATCTGGTACAATTCGTCTTTCAATTTGAGAATCTCACGAGCCGTAATTTCGATATCAGATGCCTGTCCTTGTGCACCTCCCAAGGGTTGGTGAATCATAACACGAGCGTGTGGGAGAGCAGATCGTTTGCCTTCGTGACCTGCACATAACAACACAGCACCCATAGAAGCTGCTATTCCAGTACATATTGTTGCAACATTTGGACTAATAAACTGCATGGTATCGTAGATTCCCAAACCAGCATACACACTACCCCCTGGCGAGTTAATGTACATTTGAATGTCACGGTTGGCATCAGTGCTTTGTAAAAACAAAAGCTGCGCCTGAATCACATTGGCTACATTATCGTCAATCGCAGTACCCAAAAACATAATACGATCCATCATCAAGCGGGAAAATACATCCATTTGAGCAACGTTTAACTGGCGTTCTTCAATAATGTAGGGAGTCATGCTACTCACGATCTTATCGTAATACATGGCATTAATTCCGTGATGTTTTGTTGCGTATTTTTTGAATTCTTTACCGTATTTCATGCTTTTATTTTTAATAAAATTAAGGAAAATATTACGCTTTGCCGTAAGCCTCTTTTACAAAAGTATCAAAACCAACTTTCTTTTGCTTTAAGGGAGCGTTTTCCTTGAAAAATGTCAAAATTTTAGTACTCATCAATTGTTCCGATATTCTTCTGGTTTCTTCTTGATTTGTAAGAACATTTGAAACAATTCCTTCAATTTGTTTATCATCTGGGACTTGCCCGTACTGCCTCATTTGATTGGCAACTAATGTGCCTGCAAAAGCCTTCAACTCTTCGAACGTAATATCGAGTTTGTTTTCAGTAATAATCTGCCCTTCAATAAGTTGATAACGAATCCCTTTTTCAGACTTTTCATATTCAGCAGCCGCTGCTTCAGGGGTTAAAGTTTCTTTCCCTGAGGTTTGCATCCAACGCTTGAGAAAATCTTCTGGCAGCTTGAATTTGGTTTTTTCAACCAAAAATTCTGTAATATCATTTAATAATTTTTGATCTGATTGAGGTTCAAACTGTTTTTGTAGATCTTCTTTAATTTTTACTTTTAGCTCCTTTTCTGATGTGACAGCTCCAACAGGATACAATTTATCAAACAACTCCTGATTCAATTCAGCAGGGATTCTTTCGTTAATCTCTTTAATTTCTAATGTGATGTCACTACTTTTCAAAGTTTTAAATTGATCATCATCAATAAATAACATTCTCTTTAGCGCCTCATCTTCCTTAAATAATCCTTTTACAGAAAGGGTTATTACCGAATTGATCGTAAGTGCTTTTAGGCTTGTAATTGCTTTTTTAGATTTGAGATCATCTATTTTAAATGTGCTGATTTTTTCAATTTCTAATGCTTCGTTTCTAAACTGAGCTGTAATTTCAAAATCTTTTTCAGGATTTGTTTGAGAAACTAATTTCCCATACTGCTTGGTAATGTAGTCTAATTGTTCGTCAACCATTTTTGTTTCCGGATCAATTTCGTAACGAACTACTTTTTTTAACTGGTCGAGTTTTACCTCGAATTTAGGAGCAAGACCTAATTCAAACTCAAAATCCATTTGATCAGCATTCCAATTCAGTTCCTCTTCCGCTTCTTTTGGAAGTGGATTTCCTAATAGATCAAGTTTTTGATCCTTAATGTAATTTTCAAGGTTTTCTCTAAGCAATTTATTTACTTCATCTGCAATTACAGCCTTTTCGTATTGTTTTTTAATCATTCCCATGGGGACATGACCTTTGCGGAAACCAGGAATGTTTGCATTTTTTCTGTAATCGCTTAAAACATTCTTTACACTAGTTTCATAATCAGATCGGTCTACAGTGATTTTGACTACTGCATTTAATGCATCTAAATCTGTCTTGCTGATGTTCATTTCAAAATAAATTTTAGTGCGCAAAATTACATTTTTTTATTCCCTCGAACAAGTTTAATAGAATTCGTTTTGCATTTGAATAACTATTTTTTTTATTTTTACATGCTCGCCAAAAACATTAAATGTACTACTGTAAAACTAGGATTAAGGCCCTCGGTAACACGGTAGTGCGTGTTTATGTTTTTGGCGGAACAGCTTGGGGCTATTTTATTTTCCCTGTTTTTTTAAAACACTCTCCCTCAGTTTCCGGCCCCTATTGCCTAAAATCTACATTTATTCAAATAATTGCAATTGAAAAAATAAATTAATTTATATTTGCACCCCGGAATTAATAATCAGGGGATCGGGAATCCTCATAAATTAATATGTTATGCCAGTAAAAATTAGACTACAAAGGCACGGAAAGAAAGGGAAACCTTTTTATTGGATCGTTGCCGCCGACGCTCGTGCTAAAAGAGACGGACGTTACCTTGAAAAATTAGGAACTTACAATCCAAACACCAATCCAGCAACTGTAAACATCAAATTAGAGGATGCCGTGACTTGGCTTGAAAAAGGAGCACAACCCACGGATACAGCAAGAACGCTACTCTCCTACAAAGGTGTTATGCTGAAACACCACTTGAATGGAGGAATCAGAAAAGGAGCACTCACTCAGGAAGAAGCGGATAAGAAATTTGCTGCATGGTTAGAAGAAAAAGAAGGTAAAATTCAAGCGAAAAAAGACGGATTGTCTCAAACTGAAAGTGATGCTAAAGCAAAACGTTTGGCAGATGAAAAGGCAGTTAGTGACAAAAGGTTAACAGATGCCGCAGCTGCTGAAGCTGAAGCGGCTGCTGCAGAAGCTACTGAAGAAAGTGCCGTTGAAGAAACCCAGGTAGCAGATGCTCCTGAGGAGAACGCCGTTGAAGAAACTCCAGCTGCGGAAACTACAGAGGAGATTACCGCTGATGAAGCTCCTGTAGCAGAAGCACCTGTAGCAGAAGCCCCAGCAGAAGAGGATGCTAAAACTGATGCAGCTGCACCAGAAGCTGAAGAAACCAAAGAATAAGTCTTTTCTAAACAACGATGAAGAAAGAAGACTGCTTTTATGTAGGAATCGTCGTTGGGAAATACAGTTTTAAAGGTGAGCTACTCGTTAAGACCGACAGCGACAATCCGGAAGACTACACAAACTTGGAATCAATCTTTGTGGAATTATCCACTGGTTTGGTTCCTTTTTTTATTCGCAAGTGTCAATTACACAAATCCTCATTATTGCGAATCAACTTTGAAGAAATCAATTCGGAAGAAGATGCCGATTCTCTGATCAAAAAGAAACTCTTTTTACCTTTGGAATTGCTCCCTCCTTTAAAAGGAAATAAATTTTATTATCATGAAGTGATCGGTTTTAATCTTACCGAAAAAAATGAAACTGTAGGAGTCATAACCCAAATCATCGAGCAGGGACCTCAAGCTTTATTTGAAATTAAAAATGAGAAAGGCAAAATAAGTCTAGTTCCCATCCACGATGACTTTATTTTAAAAGTTGATCGTAAAACCAAAACCATAGAAGTGCAACTCCCTGAGGGACTTTTAGAGCTGTAGATTAGAAATAAAGTACAAATCCAAATGAAGGTAATGGGGAATCATTGCTTTCATTAGTAGATACTTCTTTTAGACTTCTTGGAAAGATTAGTGTCCCGTCCTGGTTTCGATTCAAACCATATTCTGGTGGAGTTGGGTTGGGTTGTGCTAAGAAATTTTGGACTTCGAAATAGAAGTTGAAAGAAAGTGATTTAAAATTCCATTTTTTATCGATACGAATATCAGCCAAATTAAAACTGTTAAGTTTAACCTCACCAAGACGGTCATAATCTAAGATAAGCTCTGGATAAGCATCGGTACTAGCCTCAAGATTGATTGGTACATAGGGATTTTTTCCTGCAAATCGCCAACGAGCGCTGAGTTCCCAATTTCGTTTCAATTTATATCCTCCTGAAAACGATATTAAATGCCTACTGTCCCACACTGAGGGTCTTAACACACCGTCAGCACCAGTAAATTCACTTGAAAAATAGGTGTAGGCAAAAACACCATAAAAATTATTGGATAACTTTTGCTGAAATAAGACTTCAACCCCAGAGCTTTTTCCTTGTCCATCTGATACAATTGCTTCATTCCCTAAAACTTCAAAACCGCCTCCTTTGTTGGCAAGTGAAACTCCATCAATTAAGGAAATCGGATAGTTGGCATAGTTTTTTACAAAACCTTCAACAGTAAATCGTGAAGCAGGAGTCAAATTATATTCAATCCCTCCAACCAAATGGTCGCTTCGTATGTAGTCAGCTTGTTGATTTAGAAAAGCACCATTTTGATCCTGGAAACCAAGCATGGTGTAGGTTGGAATCTTGAAATAACGTCCCACAGAGGCATTAATTTTCCATTGTTGATTCTCTGTAAGAGCATAAGAAAAAGCTGCTCTTGGTGAAATATTACTCAACATGCTTGAGCCTTGAGAAAAACTATCAGCATCCGTTCGTACTCCCCAGGAAAAATTCAAACGTTCATTTAAAAATGATCGAGATGCTTTTAAGAAAAGTCCATATTTTATAAAATTGAGGTTTGTCTCGTAAGCAATGTTGTAATATAAAAAGCGTGTATTGTTTTGATAAGCTGAGTTTTGAAGGTTAAACCCAGCAGACCATTTCCAATTCTGGGTGAATTGTGTTGCTTGAAAACGAAGTTTAGTTTCCCACTCATACGAATCGTTTTGGAAAATAGTTCCTGTTTTTGTGGTGTTATCTTCATAACGAGCGAAGACATTTCCCAATCTGTTGGTACTAATTACTGTATTCGAAAAGCCCTTTCCGTTTTTATAATTATGCTTCCATGAAAGTCCAACAGTAGTGCTCCGTTGGTCAATGATAGGAACTTGTTCTAAAGTAGCTTGTTGTTCTTCATCAAACTCATCTGGAGCTTTTACAGAAAAATCATCTATGGCACCAATTCCTAAAAAAGTAAGAGAATTGTAGGCATCAATTTCATGCTTTATTTTCCATTGGTAGTCCCAATAATCTGGTCTAATTGGAAGTCCAATCAGTTCAAAAAGGAATTGTAAATAACTCCTTCTTAAAGAAAACAAAAAAGTGGTTTTGGCAGGCTCTTCTTTATTTTTTCGAAACAAAGGTCCTTCTAAAGTAAGTGCCGTTTCACTTGCTCCTAAACGAAAATTACCGCCAAATTGGTTGACATCTCCCTCGCGTTGTTCAAAAGCCAAAACACCAGAGAGTGGATTGTCATATTCTGCTCCAAAAGAAGAACTTGACAAAGTAACCTCTCGGATAAAAGAAACATTGACCATTCCTACTGGGCCCCCTGCACTTCCCTGAGTACTAAAATGATTGATGTTGGGAATTTCAATACCGTCCAAATAATAAACTGTTTCATTGGGGGCACCACCGCGTATGATAATATCGTTTCGGAACCCGCCTATGGAGGGTGAAATTCCTGGCATGCTTTGCACAACTTTTGTAATGTCATTATTTCCACCCGGGTAGGTTTCAATTTCTACTGCTGAAAAAGTTTGAGTAGATAAAGGGGTTTCTTTACTTGTTTTAAACGAGCTTTGAATTAAAACTACCTCATCTAGATTATCCGTTAGTGCATTTAATTCAAAACGAAGTGGAATATTCCCTACAGATTTTACAATCACATTAAATTCTGTCTGTGATTCGAAACCCAAATAACTAGCCTCAACATTATACGATTGGGTAGGTATATTTTCAATGGTAAAAAAACCTGCTTCATCTGTAACAACACCAACAGATGTTCCAACTAAAACTACAGTTGCTCCTTCCAGAGGTTGTTGGCTTTGAGAATCGATAATTCTCCCACTCAAAGTACCATTATTTTGCGCCGTTGTAAAGCCTGCCCACAAGAGCAATAAACCAAAAATTTTCTTTTTCATTCCCCAAAAATAAATCATTTAATTAGTCCAAAAGAATTAATGTTTACTTTTTTTGATTTATATTTAAACAAAAATATTATGAACGATCGACGTAATTTCTTAAAAACAGCATGTAAGCCAATTGTTTTGGCTGCTTTAGGCATACCTGTTTTAGAAGCATGTTCTACTGAAGATGATCCTAGCGCTGATGTCAACAATTCAAATACATCGAGTACAGTAACGCCCAGTGAACCTTTAATTATTGACATATCTGATAATGATTTTGAGTCCATTCAAGCGGTCGGAGGTTGGTTAAATTATACTTCAAAAAATATTTTACTTATTAGAATTAGCGAATCAGAAGTACGCGTTTTTGATAACCGCTGTCCCCATCAAGGCAATAGAGACAAATGGTCTTATGATGGAAGTACTTTTGAGTGTGGATATCACAACAATACTTTTTCCGACTCTTGTTCAGGCTCTCTAGTTTGTTATGATTCTAGTTTAGAAGGCAATACGTTAACGATCAATTTTTAACCTTCTTTTTACCAGCTTTTCGCTTTGCTTTTTCAAGCTGTTTTTTATGTATGTTGTCTTGCTCTTTTTTTTGCGCCTCTATTTTCTCGTTGTAATTTCCGCGTAGCCCTTCTATGTCTTCATTTGAAATTTTGAATTGATCATTGGCCTGTAGACTTATGTCTTCTACACCAAAGGTTGCTTTTTGAGTCTGTGTTCGCATGATTTCTCTAGCTGCTTTCAAATTGTAATACAATCCGGGATCGATCATTTTATTGGCTACATAATGTTCTTTCTTCTTTTTATCCCAACGAACAAATATAAATCCACCATTTACAGAATCAAGTGTTACACGATAGACATGGGCATAATTTGGTAAAGTTTGATATACCCTAATTTTTTCTGGAACGTAACCTGCTGCGTAAAGTAATTCTTGAACAAAAGCGAATTGGGTTTCTAAAGAGGGGTTACCATAATCTGAATAATTTTCAATTAAAGATCCCTCTTGTCCTATTGTTTTTATCGTGTAAAGGACAAAGAATAAGAAATAAAAAGTCTTTTTCACAATATTGATCTAAACAGTATTTGCTTTTGAGGAACTCCATGACATCTTTTCAAAATACAAAAAGGCCTCAATGATGATTAAAAAACCTACTCCATGTAAGATAGGAATTGAAAACGTAAACACGTCCTCATTGAAATATTTTTTATTGTAAGTTAAAAACACATCGCGTATCGAAAATATTAAGAGGCCAATAACTAGTAAAAAGTTTCTTTTTGATGCCTTTTTTAGCAACTCCATGATGGTAATACTGCCAAAGGCTGAAAGTGTAATCCCATAAACGAGTCCATGAATCCTCATTGCTCCCAAAGCGTGGTAAACATGATTCATAAAAACTATTAAATAGGATCCATAAAAAAGAATTCCTAATAAATGTGCCCTAAACAAATAGCCCTTCCAATATTTCAAATAAGCCGCTATGAAACACAATTGCATGATCCAGTAAAAAAAGACAGCCCACTGTAAAAAAATAGGTGTTAACTCAATCAACAGAAGTAAATCTCCAAGCCAAACAAAAAAGAATGCCGAAAAAATCAAAAAGTTTTTCTTTTTAGAGCTGATTAAATAATACACTAGAATTAAAGGAATTATAAAAGGTTCAAAATAAAACCGATACTCATAAAGGTTCATGCCGTAAAAATAGGAATCTAGTAGTGTGGCAAGTAAAATAAGGCTTAAAATGAGGGGTTTCATTTGACATTTGGGTAGGTTGATAAATGTAATGAAAAAATAAAATATGGTGGAAAGTTGTTTCCTCTAGCGGGAATCTTGGTCAGAGCATTTTTTAAGCTTTATTCTTTTTGAATTAAGAATTAGATTTTAAAAGAAATTTAGAGGAGCTACTTAATATTTAAAGTTCAGTTGTATTTGGAAGTTTCTACCTAGGTCTGCTGAATAAAATCTCATTCTGTTAAGGTAGTCGCGATATTCTGAATTGGTAAGATTTTGAGCAATCACTCGTATTTGACTTTTTAAGTTATTGTTACTTTTCAAGTTAATTGAAAAGTAGACGTCTAATCTTTGAAATCCAGGAGGTGGAGTACTTATATCGACAGTCTGACTGACCAACTGCCCTTCCTGAATTAAATTGAACTGAAAGTTTGAGTCTGGAAATCTTTTTTGACTTGCATTTAAATGATGGATTAGTTCAACATCCCACCTCCCCTTTTTGGGAGTAAACTTAAATTTCTGAAATGTATTGAGTGGAGGCATCAAGATCAGTGGCCTATCATTTAATAAGTCTTGTGCGTAGGTGTAGGAAATCCCCAAATCAAATTTAAATTGGTTACTGAAACGAAATGAAGAAGTGAAATCAGCTCCAGATAAAAAAACATCGGTTGCATTGTATTCCCAAACAGGAAAAGCACCCCTTATTGTTTGTTTAAGTCTTGTAGGCTCAATGTAGATGTAATCAAATGTTTTTGAAATAAAGGGTTCAAAACTCCAAAACAAATCACCTTCTTCTTTAGAAAAACTAATCAATAATTTGTGACTAATCTCTTTTTGAAGCGAGAGACTTCCGTATTCAATTGCAGCGATACTTTGGTGTAATCCATCACTAAATAATTCTGAAGCATTTGGAGCTCTTTGCGAGAGAACATAGGAAGCTTTAAGCTTTAGTTGGTTACTGATTTTAGAAGAAATTCCAGTTTGGGCAGAAAAATTTAAATAGTTTAACCTAGGGTTTGTTAATATTTGATTTCCAATTTTTTGCATTTCAAAATCGCTGTATTGTGTAGCGTAATTTCTCTCTTCCCAAACAGATAAATCATAGTACTTTTTTGCATCAATAAAAATCCGATCCATTCGCAATCCCCACTCCCATAAGAACGTATTAGTCTTCTGAAAATTTCCCAAAAAATAAATTCCAGCTTCGTATTTTAAATAGTCTGGAATCAACCTTTTAATCCCTGTAGTTGGATTAGAAAAATTATCTTGAAATAGACCATTAACTCCCAATTCAAAATTCCAGTCATTAAATTTGATTCCAGACAAACTCCCTACTAGGTTGTGTGTTTTTAGTAATAAATCAATAGCTGGAATTTCTGTTCGCCCTCCCCTGCGGACATCAAACTCTTTTCTATCATTTACTTGAAAATTATATCCAAATTCCAACTTGGTTTGATTCTGAAATAAACTAAAATAATTAAATGAAATTTTTTGATGTTTCCCCTTTTGTTTAGGTGCGTTAATTTCATAAGTAAAGCTTTCAATTATCCTTGGCTCATTTGAACTTAAGGCATAAAATAAATCTTCAATATTACCAATATGAGCTGATTTTAAAATTGCGGTTTCAATGTTATAATTAGAGTAGTTAAACTTCCACCCACTAGTGATTTTATCTTTTCCAAGCTTAATTGAAAAATCCGTTTCTTTCAATCCCGTATTCGAGAGTACATATTTAGGGGCATGAAAATCTCCATAACGTTTTGCTGTAAGTTGACCATTTACAAAAAATCCGTTTACATACGTTTTTTCTAACCTAGAAGTGATTTTACCTCCTTTTCCATTAGATTCCAAAATCAAATTCGAATTTCCAAAGAGTGAATCTTTTAGTTTTTTTCTATTTGAACTCAAAATTATCAACCCTCCTGGAGTATCGCCTCCATATTTAAGTGCAGCAGCACCTTTAATTAATTGAATGGTTTCAAAAGAGTTAAAATCAATATTCGGAGCATGGTCGGGACCCCATTCTTGATCATGTTGTCTAAAATCATCCGTTACAATACCCACCCTACTTCCATACATTCCGTGAATTGCAGGCTTGGCTATGCCATTTCCTGTTTTTAAAATTGAAGCTCCTGAGATATAACTTAGAGCCTCAACCATAGTGTTACTCCCATAAGAATTTATTTCACCAATATCTAGACTAACTTCTTGAACTGACTTTCTTAAATTAGAAATCCTATTCTCAGAGAGAATAATCTCTTCCAACTCATTTATGTGATGCTCAAGATCAAAATTATAAACCTGACTTGTTTGAAGGTTAATCTTTTTTTTAACGGTAGGGCATTCTGGGTGTTGAATGGTTAGTTCGTATTTTCCATTGCAAATTCCTTGGATTTGATAATGGCCGTCAAAATCAGTCTGTGAAAAAAAATTGGTGCCCTCTATCTTTACAAGAGCACCAATAATTGGAGATCCATCGTGTAGATCACTAATTGTACCGTTTATTGATAAATTACATGATTGGCCATAAATCAAATTGAACCCACTTAAAAAGAGTAGAAAAAATTGAAATAGAGGGCGAAACATCAATCTGTAATTGTAATCGGTATGTCTACCGCTACATCATTAAATCCACCCATTTCCTCACGAGTAGTCGCATTAAAGTCTGTAGGTTGATGAATCAAATAAACACGAGCAATTCCAGATCCAGCTGAATCTGCATTCCAAACACTCTTAATAAGTACGCCTCTACTGCCGTCTTTAGTGTCATCACTAGCAGAACTAACATTGACTGATACACCCGCAAAACCATAAAACACCTGATGTTCTTCAGCTTCCTCAATTACTTCCAAAGTAATGTTTTCAATAGCACTCGGGTCACTTGTGTTTAAAAATGAAATCTCAACAGTGTAATCGCTGTTTGCTTTTAAATTTATGGCTTGTGAGTTTTGTTCACTTAGATCCCAATCAACTGTTTGTTTAGATCCATCTGAGGATTGGATTTTTAAAACAACATTCGATATAAACTCTTGCTGATTTACTGCATCTGGATCATCTTTACTACATGAAAAAATTAAAGCTATGGCAACTACCACAAGCTTAATTTTAAATAAAATCTGAAAATTTTTCATTTAATTTTTTTAGGTTATTTATTCAAATACCGCCGCAAGGCCATGTAGAATAAAAAATTGCACATGACCCCTTGGCAGTTAATTTAAATGCTTTAAACTACAAGTTTTTAAGCCAAATTTTCACTATCATCTATGATTATTGCTGAATGGTCGTGCCCATCATGATCGTCATGATCATCGTCTTTTTCGCATGAAACAACAGCTAATGATGTGAAGGCAAAGAGTAATAATAAATATTTTTTCATTGTATAAAAATTAAGGTTTATAAATTTACTTTTGTTAATTATTGACATAAGCTTACTTATGTCTACGGAAATTCTAACAAAAGGAAGGTGGTCCCCTTAATCTTATCTTGTAAAACCTTTGTTTACTAAAGTGAAGTCTATAATTTTCGAATAAAGTTCTAAAGTTCTTCTCGACAAAAAAGGTTGAATAGTTTTTATTGTATTGAATTAGGGGCTGAAAGAAGTAATCCAATGCATCGTTATGGGAAGAACTGGTGTGAAAGTGAGTAGTACTATGCTCACATTCTTTTTGAAATGAATGAAACTCATAGGCATGAAATGCCTTAAGTGCTGGAGGTATAATGAAAAACAATAGCAGCCCAAAAGCCAATGATCTATTTAAAAAGGATGCTATTTGTTTAGGTAAATACACTTATTACAATCGTCTGATTTTAATATTTTTATAAGATATTATTCCAGGGTGATCTTGAAGGCATAAATACCCCTCGTGATACTTTCCAAAACCTTTCATATCAGAAAATTTACTGTTCTCAACAAAAGCATCCCATTCTGGACCGTGTAGTGGGAAACGATTGATCTCTTCTCCATTATGAACTACCGTACCAAGGTTTTTGCCATGGTCTATCGTAATATGATACCTATTCCATTCTCCTGCAGGCTTCGCCATAACCTGTGAAGGAGCTACCATATCATACAGTGCTGCTGTAGTATGGATTTGATTTTCGGGATCGTCACCGTAAATGTCTGCATCAATAATTTGAATTTCTGGGCCAGTTAAGTAGGGGTGTTCATATTCTGAATCTTCACTGACCCCCCACATAAAACCACTATTTGATCCAGCTGATAACTTCCATTCAAACTGAATTTCAAAGCTCCCGTATTTATCGTCAGTAATTAAACTTTTATTTCCTTCTCCTGAAGCCGCTTCTGAGTTAAAGGTAAACACACCATCGGATACAGACCATCCTGTTTTTTCCCCGGTTTCATTTTGGAAGATATGCCATCCTTCAAGGGAATTCGAACTACTGAGAGTTGTCCATTCAACTGTTTTCGTTTCATTACCCTCGGGGCTATTTTCTTTTTCTTTTTTTGAAGTGTTTTGGCAACTAACCATTAGCGCAATAAAACACGATAGACTAAAAATCGATTTTTTAAACATAACTTGAAAGTTTAGCTAAAAGTATAAAAAATTAAGAATATTAAATTTAAAAAAAAGACTTTAATCCAGAATCATTTCTGGTACTTGATTTGGAACAATTAAAAGTCCTTCTGTAGCTTGAATAATTTCTTCAACCTCAACCTGTGGTGCTCGCTCTTTTAAATAAAATCCCTCATATGTAATATCTATTACCGCTAAATTAGTAACAACACGCTTCACGCAAGCTACCCCTGTGAGTGGTAAACTACATTTTGATTTGAGTTTGGAGTTGCCTTTTCGATCAGTATGCATCATTGCAACGATAATATTTTCTGCAGAAGCGACTAAGTCCATGGCTCCTCCCATACCCTTGACCAGTTTTCCTGGAATTTTCCAATTTGCAATTGCTCCACTTTGATCTACTTGCATAGCTCCCAAAACCGATAAATCTATGTGCCTCCCACGAATCATTCCAAAGCTGGTAGACGAATCGAAAAAGCTAGCTCCTGCAAGAGTGGTTATGGTTTGCTTTCCAGCATTGATCAAGTCAGCATCTTCTTGACCCGCTATCGGAAAAGGTCCCATTCCAAGAACTCCGTTTTCACTTTGAAACTCTAATTGTAATCCCTCAGGAACATAATTTGCAACCAAAGTAGGAATTCCAATTCCCAAGTTTACATAGTAACCGTTCTTAAGTTCCTTGGCAATCCGCTTAGCAATACCCTCTTTATCTAAAGCCATGACTTAAAGGGTTTTAAGAGTAAGATTTTCGATCCTTTTTTCGTAGGAAGTTCCTTCAAAAATACGATCTACAAAAATACCAGGCGTGTGAATTTGGTTTGGATCTAACTCCCCAGGAGGTAGCAATTCTTCAACCTCGACTACGGTATTTTTAGCAGCCCCACACATAACTGAATTGAAGTTTTTTGCCGTTCCCCTAAAGATTAAGTTCCCTGCATGATCTCCTTTCCAAGCTTTTATTAAAGCGAAATCCGCTTGGTAGGCCTCCTCCAAAATATATTTTTTTGAATGAAAAGAACGCACCTCTTTTCCCTCTGCTACCTCTGTTCCGTAACCTGCTGGAGTATAAAAAGCAGGAATTCCCATTTGTGCAGCTCGGCATTTTTCCGCCAAAGTACCCATCGGTGTTAATACTACTTCAATTTCGTTGGACAGCATCTGACGTTCAAACTCAGCGTTTTCTCCAACGTAAGACCCTATCATGGTTTTAATTTTTTTGTGTTGGAATAAAAGACCCAGACCAAAATCATCAACTCCCACGTTAGCTGAAATACAGGTAAAGTCTTTCAAAGGTGATTTTGCTATTGTTTTTATTAAGTTCTCAGGAATTCCACACAAACCGAAACCACCAAGCATCAAAGTCATTCCACTTTGAATTCCTTCAAGTGCACTTGACACATTTGGTACAGTTTTGGTTATCATGTCTACTTCATTGTTTAGACTTCTTTTAAAGCTCTTAACTTAGAGGTAAGTTCTGGGACTACTTCAAAAGCATCCCCAACTATTCCATAATCGGCAGCTTTAAAAAAAGGGGCTTCAGGATCGTTATTGATGACGACTTTCACTTTTGAGGAATTGATCCCTGCCAAGTGCTGAATTGCTCCAGAAACTCCTATTGCAATATACAAATTTGATGCAACTGGTTTTCCGGTTTGCCCTACATGTTCGCTGTGAGGACGCCAACCCATGTCAGAAACGGGTTTAGAACAGGCCGTCGCTGCGCCTAAAACTGCGGCTAAATCTTCTATCAAATGCCAATTTTCAGGCCCTTTTAATCCACGTCCTCCAGAAACCACTACATCTGCATCTGCAATACTTACTTTGTCTGATGATTTTTCTTCGGAAACCACTTCTAAATTAAAACTCGAATTTGAATAAGCACTAGTTAACTGTTCGGATTCAACACTTTTCTCATGAATTCCATAAGAGTTCGAAGAAAGTGAAAGCACTACTTTCTCTTTGTTTGAAATGCTGTGGGTAAATGCTTTGTTGGTAAAACAAGATCGCTTCACCTCTAGAGGTGAATATGATTTTGGAAGACCAATAACATTAGAAAAATACGTTGCTTCAAATTTTGCTGCCACAAGAGGACCTAAAAACCTCCCATTGGCAGATCCACTTACAATCAGAATATCAACTGCTTCACTTTTCGCAATCTCTTGTAAAGTTGAACTGTAACGATCAGAGTTAAAATTCGATTCTTCTCCTGAAGAAACACTGTAGATTTTATCAATTCCGTAGTGACTCAGTAAAGAAGTATCTGATAAGCCAAAACATACAGCAATTAAAATTGTATCCTTTGCGTCGGCTATTGCACGTCCATAAGAAGCAACCTCCAAACTGGACTTTTTTATTTCTTGTTCTTGGGTCTCAATATAAACTAATACAGGCATAACTTAAGGTTTTATAAGGCGTTGGCTTCGTTTTGTAAAAGATCGATTAATTGATCAATATTGTTTGGATCAACAAGTTTTACTGGTCCTTTTGCTGGTGGTTTTTCATAAGACTGAACTAGACTTGAGGGTTCTGCATTGGTAGGATTAAGCACCTCCAAAGATTTTTGGCGGGCTTGCATAATTCCCCTCATATTGGGTATGATTAAATCTTTCTCTTCAACCAAACCTTTTTGGGCTCCAATGACTATTGGAAAACTGCCTTTTGAATTCTCCTTTCCTCCATCAATTTCTCTTTGCAAGTGGACAGTCTCTTGCTCAATTTCTAAATGAATACAATTTGCTAAATAGGGCATATTTAGATGATTTGCCAACATCCCTCCTACCATACCACCGTTGTAGTCAATAGACTCTCGACCCGTAATAATCAAATCAAAGGCTTCTCCTTCTGCATAAGCAGCAAGTTGAGATGCCACAAAAAATCCATCGTAAGGAATACTATCTATTCGAACGGCATTATCGGCTCCGATAGCCAAACACTTTCTTAAAATTGGTTCGCATGAAGCGTCACCAACAGCTGCAACAGTAACCTTAGCTCCTTGTTTTTGTTGCAACCAAACTGCTCTTGTCAGTCCAAATTCGTCATTAGGATTAATGATGTAGGTGACCCCTTGGGAGTCGAAAGCCTTGTTTTCATCAACAAAATTTATTTTGGATGTGGTATCAGGCACACTACTAATACATACTAAAACCTTCATACAATTGGTATTTTATACGAAGCTAATAAAAAAAATGACACAGTGTCATTTTTTTTAAAAAAGAAATTTTACAAGCTAAAAATTTGCTGTTTTAACAAGCCTAAAGCCAGTGTGTTGTAAACCTGTATCTGGAGATGATTTCATTCTCGAAGAAACTCGATAACCGGAACAATAGGCATCGTTGCAAAGAAAAGATCCTCCTCGCATTACTTTCTGTCTAAGGTAGGGTTGGTAGGGATCATAGGGGGCATCAGGACCTTTAGGATTACTTGTCTTTTTATTTTGAAACGATTCGTAATAAGTAAAATCGTACCAGTCAGAACACCATTCCCAAACATTTCCAGCCATATCAAAAAGACCAAACGGATTGGGCTCAAAAGAACCAACTGGGGCAGTGTAAAAAAACTGATCTTGAAGTGAATTTTGATAAGGAAAATTACCTTCCCAAGCATTAACTTTCACAGGTCCTTTTGTAATTGGTTCGTCCCCCCAAGGATACTTTGCTCCGTTCTGCCCCCCGCTAGCGGCCCATTCCCATTCTGCTTCTGTAGGCAATCGCTTACCTACCCATGCAGCATAGGCCTGGGCATCATACCAAGAAATATGAACCACAGGATGGTCCATTTTTCCCTCAAGGGTACTTCCTTTTCCTTTGGGATTACGCCAACTTGCTTTAGGTTTCCATCGCCACCATGCGCCGTAATCATTTAAATTGACAGGACCTGATGTAGCTTCAAAAACTAAAGAGGCTGCTTGAAGTAGAGAATCATTTGGTTTGGGTGTATCTGGTGGTAATTCCTTTTTTAATTCCTCCCAATTTGGCTTTTTTTCAGCAGTGGTTACATAGCCCGTTGCATCAACAAAAGCCTTGAATTGCGCATTGGTTACCTCCGTTTGATCCATCCAAAATGCATCTACACTAACCCGATGAACAGGAGATTCATCTTGTCGTGATTGACCCCCCTCACTTCCCATTTGAAAATCACCAGCAGGTATCAATACCATTCCATCTTTTACTTCAATAGGGGTGTTTTTCTGGGTCTCTCCATTACCACAACTGCTAAAAAAAAGAGCTGAAAGCGTTCCAATTAGTAAGGAGGAAAATTGTTTTTTAAAGTTTTGAAAATTAAATATACTGGTTGAGTATGTTTTCATAAAGTTCTTGCTTACCACTAATTCGCTCTGGTGATTTACTATTCAACGCAATTTTGGATAATTCCTCCAAACTTAAGGCTCCTTTCTCAAATCGCTGACCATTCTCTTGGTCAAAAGAAGCGTATCGTGCTTTTCTTAAGTTTTCTAAGCCTCCCTCATTCATTACTTTTTCCGCAGTTAGCATTGCTCTTGCAAATACATCCGCACCTCCGATGTGGGCATGAAAAACATCTTCTAAATCCGTTGAATTTCTCCTGATTTTTGCATCAAAATTAACCCCACCTCCTTGAAGTCCTCCGGCACGTAAAAAGACTAGCATGGCTTCAGTAACCTCAAATACATTTACTGGAAATTGATCCGTATCCCAACCGTTCTGATTGTCTCCTCGATTGGCATCAATACTTCCTAACATTCCTGCATTTGCTGCCACAGCTAATTCATGTTCAAAAGTATGTTGGGCTAAAGTAGCATGGTTGACCTCAATGTTGAGTTTAAAATCTTTATCTAAACCGTATTGCTTTAAAAATCCGATTGCAGTTGCAGCATCAAAATCATACTGGTGTTTCATGGGTTCCATAGGTTTGGGTTCGATAAAGAAATCTCCTTTGAAGCCTTGGCCACGAGCGTAATCTCTTGCCATAGTCAAGATTTGAGCCATATGATCCAATTCTCTACCCATATCGGTATTGAGCAATGACATGTAACCTTCACGACCTCCCCAGAAAACATAATTTTCGCCTCCCAAAGCCATGGTAACATCCAGTGCCATTTTAATTTGTGCTCCAGCACGAGCTACTACATTAAAATCAGGGTTCGTTGCTGCTCCATTCATGTAGGCAGGATTCGAGAAACAATTTGCAGTCCCCCAAAGCAATTTTACCCCAGATGCTTTTTGTTTTTCTGCAACATAGTCCGAAATTGTTTGCAAACGTTTTTCGTTTTCAATCAAAGTAGGAGCTTCATCAACCAAATCAACATCGTGAAAACAGAAATAATCAAATCCCATTTTGGTAATAAACTCAAAAGCAGCATCTGCTTTGTCTTTAGCTCTTTGAATAGGATCTGCAGATTGATCCCATGGAAATTGTTGCGTTCCAGGCCCGAAGGGGTCGCCTCCTTGACCACAGAAACTGTGCCAATACGCAATGGCAAATTTAAAATGTTCACGCATTGTTTTTCCCATAACCAATTGATCGGGATTATAATATTTGAATGCAAATGGGTTGTCAGAATCTTTTCCTTCGTAACGAATTGCTCCAATTCCTTTGTAAAATTCTTTGTCTCCAGTAGTAATCATAATTCTTTTCTTAATTTATTTAGTTTGTATTTTAATTCTATTTTCCATTTTTCGTAAGCTAATCGATAAGGTTCTGTTGCTTTTAAAGGAGATACTTCACTCACCTTGTCCAGAGAGGAAACACTTTCGGAATAGTCTTCCAAACCACCAAGGCTTACCCCAGCGGCTCGAGCAGCTCCCACAGCACCGGTTGTGTCATAAATCTCAATACTTTCCCCTATCAGGCTTGCTACCGTATGGGCAAAAATATCCGAACGAAATAAGTTATCATTCCCCGCTCTAATCACTTGGATATCTAGGGCATCTTCTTGCATAATTTCCATCCCATATGCAAAAGAAAAAGCGATTCCCTCAAGAGCCGCTCGAAAAAGATGTCCTTGCTGATGTTGATTTAAATTTAAATTCGAAAAATGAGCCCCTGGTGCTTTGTTGTAAAGCATACGTTCAGCACCGTTGCCAAAAGGAAGATTGATTAAACCTTCACTTCCAACGGCAACCTTTTCCGCCAAATGATTCATTTCGTTGAAATCTGATAGACCCGTCATTTTTCGCAACCAACTGTATTGAATTCCAGCACCATTGACACAAAGCAAGGTGCCAATTAAAGATTCCGCCGGGGTGTAGTTTACATGCGCAAAATGATTTACTCGATAAAATTCCTTGGAAGTAGTTCGTTCTGATACTGCAAATAAAACGCCCGATGTACCTCCTGTTGCTGCTACCTCTCCTGGTTTAAGAATATTTAAGGCCAAGGCATTGTTGGGTTGATCTCCTGCACGGTATCGGATTGGAATCCCTTGGGGCAACCCACTTTGAATTGCCGCTTGGGCGGTAACCCTCCCTTGGTCTTGAAAATTATTCACAAGAGGCGGAGTCAGACCAGTTTCTATTCCATAATAATCCAGCAACCAGTTAGCAACTTTTTTCTCTTTAAAATCCCAAAGCATTCCTTCAGACAAGCCATTAATTGTTGTGGCTATCTCACCCGTTAACTTAAACGCAATAAAATCACCAGGTAACATAAAATGGGCAACCTTAGAATAAAGTTCGGGTTCATTTTCTTTTACCCATTTTAACTTAGAAGCGGTAAAATTTCCTGGGGCATTTAGCAAATGTGAACCAAAGCGAGCTTCCCCAATTTCATCTGCAGCCTTTTCACCTATGGTAACGGCTCTACTGTCGCACCAAATAATGGAATCGCGGAGTACTTTTTTGTCTTTATCTAAGACGACCAGTCCATGCATTTGATATGAAATTCCAATGGCTAGAATTTGATCCGAAGCAACCGCATTTTCACTCAAAATTCGTTGGGTGCCTTTACATAAATGATTCCACCACATTTCAGGATCTTGTTCTGCCCAATGCGCTTGAATTGCCCGAATTGGCATTTCTTCTTGTGGCTCTGTAACTACAGCTATCTTTTTATTGGTATCGGCCTCAACAAGGGCAATTTTAACAGAGGAACTGCCGATGTCATATCCTAAAGTATACTTCATTTTTTGTAAAGAAATTTAGGTAAATCTAAGGTTTTTTCGCAACCTATTTGCTCCATCACTTGACGTAGTTCAGTTTTGATTAAAGCAATAGTATGGGCAGCACCTTGGCTTCCCAAAGCACCCACCCCGTACATAAAAGATCTTCCTAAAAAAGAAAAAGAAGCTCCTTGTGCTAATGTACGTGCTACATCAGGGCCATTTCGTAATCCGCTATCCATCATCAGGGTTATTTTATCACTGTATTTTTTGTTTAAATCTTCGAGCGTTCGAATAGTGGATTGTCCTGCATCCAATTGACGACCTCCGTGATTGGAAATAATTACCCCATCTATCCCTAAGCGAATTGCTTTTTCCATGTCGGCTTCGCTAGCAACCCCTTTAAGAACAATTTTCCCCTTCCACTGGTCGCGGATGGGTTTGATTTTTTCTTCACTTAAACGCCCGCTAAAGGTTTCATCCATAAATTTACCTAATTGACTCAAATTTAGCCCTTTGGGCATGTAAGGCTTTAAAGTCTCAAATTCGGGTTGACCGTGAATCAAGGTTTTAATTGCCCATTCCGGACGTTTCATAATTTGATAAAAATTTCGGGCTGACATTTTTGGTGGCATGGCCAATCCATTTCTAATATCCCGAGGTCTAAATCCAAAACTGGGAACATCACTCAACAAAACCAAAACTGGATATCCTGCATTTGCAGCACGATCTATGATGTCTTTTCTAACCGATTCTTGAGCGGGATAGTACAATTGAAACCAAGCATTCCCTTCCGTTATTGATCCGATTGTTTCAATGCTTGAAGTGGTTACCGTACTCAGAATAAAAGGGAGGTTATTTTCAAAAGCTGCTTTCGCAAGAATTTCAGGAGCTTTTGGCCACATTAGACCCTGTAGTCCAATGGGAGCAACTCCAAAAGGAGCATCATATTCAATTCCAAAAAGTTTGGTTTTAAGACTTACGTCAATAGCTTCCTTGAGGTATTCAGGAACCAATTCTACGGCGCGAAGATCAGATGTGTTTTTCCGAAGATTGTCATCATCATTACAACCTCCGTCCAAATACTCAAAGGCAAATTTAGGCATTTTGGTTTTTGCCTTTACACGTAAATCACTTACAGAAGGATATTTCGGATTGAATTTTGATAACATTATTTAAATATAGAAAAAAGTGAACTGTTCTTAATTTTCAAAACACGAAAAAAAATTATACTTTGGAGGATGTGTCAAAAAAAATAAGCACTAATCTTATGAAAACATTTAAAAAACAAGACTCTAGACGTTCTTTTATAAAAAATCTTGCATCCCTTTCAGCCGGGGTTTCTTTAGGGGCAACAAACTTGTGGGGAGCTCCAGCCTACATTCCCAACTTGTTAAAAAACAAAAATGCAATAAATGGTGTTCAGCTGGGGCTGATCACTTATTCTTTCAGAGACTTGAAAGATCAAAGTGCAGAGGCAACTCTTCAATACACCCTTGATTGTGGAGTCAATGCAATCGAATTAATGGGAGGACCTGCGGAGTCCTTTATCGGTCGCCCAGAAAATAAAATAGATCAAAGAATGTTGTATCGCCTGATGAGAAAAGAGCGCAATAAAGAATTGACTCGTGAAGAAAATAAGCAACTGACTGATCTCAAAAAACAAAAAGAATCTTTTGATAAGGAAATTGAAGTATGGAAAAAAAATCGATCCGTAGCTAAGTTTTCAGCGTTGAAAGACATGTATGATGCTGCTGGAGTGAAAATTTATGCTTTCAAACCCGACTACTTGTTACGAAAAGGAAATTCAGAAGCAGACATCAATTACGCCATGCAAGCAGGAAAACGATTGGGTGCAACTCACGTAACACTAGAACTTCCAAAAGATGAAGCCCATAGCCTAAAGTTAGGACAACTAGGTGCAAAAAATGGCATCAAAGTGGCCTACCACGGACACGAACAACAGCATGCCCACTGGTGGGATACCGCTCTTGAACAGTCTTCACATAATGCAATGAATCTTGATCTTGGTCATTACACCGCAGCAGGCAATACTGATGCAATGGAACTCATCCAAAAACAGCATCAAAACATTCTCAGTATGCATGTAAAAGATCGTAAAAATCCTGAAAACGGAAAAAAGAACATGCCCTTTGGTCAGGGAGATACTCCAATCAAAGAAGTCCTACAAATGATGCGAGACAAATCCTACCCTTTTGCTGCAACTGTAGAATATGAATACCGTACACCTAAAGATTCAACGGTAATTGATGAAATTAGAAAGTGTGTTACTTATTGTAAAATGGCGCTAGAGTCTTAAATATGAGTTCGAGCAATCAATCAACAAAAATGATTTGGTCTGCTATGGACTGACATTTAGTTGCTACGGATTTTTCAACAATGCTGTAAAATATTTTTTTACCATTAGCATCTTTTCCTTCATAACGCCGACCCGCTCCTTTAGCACTTCTTCCACTTAAAACAGCGTACACAACACAAGCCGCCAAATAAGTACCATTATTACTAGGATGTTTCTGGTCATCTGACAGCAAGTCAATAGCAGGGTATTGTAAAGAAAACATATCAAATGCCCTACCTACGGGGATGATTTTAATTTTTGAATCAAGAGACAAAAGAGTTTTTAAATTAGTTTCAATGTCCTTAGAATCCTTATTGGTCATTTTTTTATCAGGGAAATTGGGATAGTTCCAAGTGGCATACAGGTAAAGTTTTGTTTGACTCGGAACGAGTTCTTTTAACTTGGCTAAATAATATGCTGTTGTATCAATATGCTTAATCGGATATGTACTTTGATCCTGAAAGATAATTCGGTCAAAGGTATTTTGAGATAAAATTTCTTTGGTTTTCAACCCTTTATTTCCTTGCCAATGATCTCTTAAAGTTGCACCCCCTGCCGTTGACTGGTAAACATCCCAAAACAAGTTTTGCTCTAAGGCCATTTTTTCTACCTGATTTGGAAGGTTCCAATAAAATGTAAAACTGTTCCCAATAAAGAGTATTTTTTCTTGTTTTTGGGCACTGATAACTTGTGAAAAAAGAAGAACCAAGATGACTAAATTCCTCATTTAGAAACATGATTTTCCACGGTTCCTTCCCAGTCTGGATCTGCAGCTCCAATCCATGTACCACTGATTGTGTCTAATGCTACGGCGTGTACCCTGCCAAAGCGTGCTTTTTGAGAGATCATTTTTATTGGATAAAGACTTTCGTCCAAATTAGCATTCAACTGCTGAACTTCTTGATGATCCTCAATCCAAAGTGAATCCTGAAAAGGATAAACTCGCGGTAGTAATAAAGCATGATTCAGATCGTGTTTTTGAGCCAAATAACGATCCGCTACCTGAGTCACAGCAGTTACGATTCTACTTCCTCCCGCAGCTCCTATTGCTAAAGCAACTTGATCACCATTCATAAATAAAGTTGGTGAAATATGAGAATTGGAACGATCCCCTGGTTTGTATTCTCCTAAATAACCGCCTAAAGTAACTGCATAAATAAAACCCAATTCTTTGGAAGCTACTTTTGATCCCATATTGGGCCCTACAGTCTGGGTTAAACTTACCACATTTCCGTCTTCATCCGCAGCGGTAAGGTGAGTGGTATGTCCCATTGAAGCCACCCATGAACCTGGCATTTCAGAAGTATTTTCTGCAACGAGATTCAATCGGTTTTTTTCAATTTGATTGGCCCAAATCGCTGCCTGATCATATGAAAGTATTTTTGCTAAACTGTCTCTATTTACCTGACTTTTTCTGTAAGTGTAGGCCAATTCCGTTGCTTCTCCAATATTTACAGCCCAGTCTTCTTCTGAATCGGGGGGAGATAAATGATCTAAAATTTGAAGAATTTGAATGGTGATTGCTCCAAAAGAAGGCAGATTCAATGCAAAAACTTTTAGTCCTTGAAAACTACCTTCAAGGACTTCCGAATTTAAGGCTTCGTAATTCTTAAGATCCTCAAGAGTTAGTAATCCTCCATTGGCTTGAATGTCATCTACTATTTTTTGTGCAACTTCACCCTCATAAAATCCTGCTTTACCGTTTGAAGCAATTTTTTTCAAAACCGAAGCTAATGTCTTTTGGACAACCTGATCGCCTGCCTGAAAAGAGGCTCCCTCAGCATTTAAGAAATGTGTTTTTGTTCCCTCATACTGTTGTAAAACTTCTTTTGCCATTTGTTGTCTAAATGCTTCACCAGGAAGTATTTTAAATCCATTTTCAGCATACGCTATTGCGGGTTGTAATACCTTTTCAAGGGGTAATGATCCATGCTCTTTATGAAGTTTTAATAAGCCTGCAACCACACCGGGGATACCAATGGTTTGGTACCCGTGTGAATACTTTTCTTCGGTAGGTTTGTAATTTATTGGAACCTGTGTAGAGGCATCTACTCCTCCAACTTTCCCTGAACTTTTGTGGTAAATTGCTTGAAGGCGTCCACCGATTCCACTCATACTAGGCTCTACTACTGCTAGTGCAAATCCTGCAGCAACTGCGGCGTCAAAGGCATTTCCTTGCTGTTCATACATTTTTTTTCCTGCTTGAGAAGCCAACGGATGGGCAGCAGCAATAGTACTATTCTTAAAAGCTGTACTTAAAGGTTCTTGGCAACTCACAAGTAAAAGACCCGCCAGGATTGAAAATAAAACTGATTTTGACATAATAAAAAAGGTTTGTAAGCAAGTTACAAACCTTTTTAAAAAATATTTAGAAATTATTAATTAACTACTGTATTGTTAAAAATCCCTGGATCTTCAGATAAAAATTAAGAGTTTTGCTACGATACTGGAGCTTAGATATAAGAAGACTTTTTCCCTAGGGACTTCCAAATTTTCATCAACTTGGGTAGTAAATTCTAGGACTATTTTTTCTTTAGATTGTAATTGAGTTTTACTAAAAACTTAGACAAGTCCGAGTATCCAAAATTTCATTCGAGTTAGGAGTTTTTGTAAACAGTATTTCGGAATTCTAAATGCCCACTTCGTTAATCAGTGTACCGATGCCTTCAATTGAAATCTCAATTCGATCATTCACTTTTAAAGTAAAGTCATCTGAAGGGACAATTCCGGTTCCTGTCATCAGAAAACAGCCTTTGGGGAAATCCATTTCACTAAATAAAAATTCAATTAATTCAGAAAAGGAACGCTTAATTTCAGCCACCGTGGTGTGTCCCTCAAAAGCTTTTTTTTCTTTTCTAAAAATCGAAAGTGAGATTTGGGTATGAAGACTTAACGGCTCATTTGTAATAAATATACAAGGACCTAGTGCCGTTGAGCCTGTATAACTTTTTGCCTGAGGTAAATACAAGGGATTTTCGCCTTCAATATCACGAGCACTCATATCGTTTCCTGCGGTGTAACCGATGATTTTTTTTGTAGAACTTACCACCAGTGTCAATTCGGGCTCAGGGACTGACCATCGACTGTCTTTTCGAATTCGTACGTTTTCCCCAGGACCGCAAACCCTTTGGGGAGTACTTTTAAAAAAAAGTTCGGGGCGCTCTGCCTCGTATACTTTATCGTAAAAACTACTCCCGCCACTTACTTTGGACTCTTCCATACGCGCCGTTTTACTTCTGTAATAGGTCACTCCAGCTGCCCATACTTCTTGGTTTTTAATTGGAGCTAGGGCGATAGTATTCAATTCCTTTTCTGAAAGCGTACTCTGATTATTGTCATGGATAAAATGCTGCAAATATTCTATAAGATTACCATTTTTGAGCAAGGCATCCCAATCCGTATCAGGTAAATTATAGGCCTGCTTGTTTGTGAAAATAATATTCCCTTTAGGTGTTTTATATAATTTCATAATTCAATTTAATCATTTTTTGCTTTCAATCTAAAAAGCAAAAGTCCAACTAAAACCAAGGTACTAGTGCTAAGAACTATTGCTAAATAGGAATGAAGTGCAAGCCCGAAAGAATATTCTGGAAAATAATCGGAAAGTGTGATCCACAACAAGGTAATCACCCCAGACGCTGTCGCAATAATTGGTATCTTATTACCTTTTTTGGTAGTAGTAATTCCCAAAATGAAGAGGCCTAGCATTCCTCCGCTAAAAATTGAAGCAAATTTCCACCAGGTGTCTAAAACCCCCTTTACATTAATCATAGCCAAGGCTATACTTACTCCTAAAATTCCAATAATAATTGAGACGCCATAGATTACGTTTAGTGCTTTAGAATCGTTTTTTGATGCAGTGAAGTTTTTGTAAAAATCAACGTAAAAAACTGTTGCCATACTGTTAAAGCTGGTTGAAATTGTACTCATACCAGCAGCAAAAATTGCAGCAACTAAAAGTCCAGATAAGCCAACCGGCAGCGCATTTGCAATAAAGAAGGGGAATATTTGATCTCCTTTTAGCTCGGTAGGGATAGCGTGTAATGGATTTTGGTAATAGACGTACAATGCTGTTCCAATGAATAAAAATACTGCTGAAACAGGAATATAGAGCATCCCTCCCCAAAAAGCAGCTTTTTTTGCTTCTTTTTCAGTGGGTAATACCATGTATCTTTGGATGTAGTTTTGGTCAATTCCAAAGTTTTGGAGATTGATAAATACTCCATAGATCAATACAATCCAAAAAGTGGGTAAGGTCAAATCAGCAGTGTATGGGCCTAAACTAAATTTGTCATCAGACATTCCCTGTGTCACTAATTCTGCAAACCCACCAGAAGTTGAGTTTGAAATAAAAAAAACACAGGCAAATGCTCCTATAATTAGAATAATACCTTGAATGGCATCTGCCCACATGACTGCCTCAATACCACCTAAAACAGAATACAGCGCAACAAAAATACCAGTCAAAACAATGACCCAAAAAAGGTCCCATCCTAAAATTGCATTTAAAGCAAGTGCCAATAAAAATAATATTGTCCCTATTCGCATCAATTGCGTTAAAAGATAACAGGCAGCTGTGTAGGTTCTCGCCCAAGGACCAAATCGGTATTCCATATAAGTATAAGCAGAAGGGCTGTTGATTTTTCGATAAACCGGAATAAAATATTGTACAGCAATCACAGCTGCTATAGGAAGGGAGAGGCTAAAAACAAAAGGGTTCCAATTCCCAATATACGCACTTCCAGGTAAAGCTAAATAGCTGATACTACTCACAAAAGTGGAGAAAATGGAAAAGGTTACAACCCAAGAAGGGGTCTTCCCAGAGCCCAGAGTAAAACGACTTAGATTTTTGTTTTTTTTAAAAA